>CAZXID010000018.1:0-42396 GCA_964640325.1 uncultured Muribaculaceae bacterium
TTCATACAATTCCTTTTTAAAATGACTTCAAATATTGTTTCAAATTTCAACGATTAAAACATCAACCCAATGATGAATATTATAGGTCTAGACCATCGACTGTTTGGTGGAAAAACACCGATTAACTACACTATGCAGAGGGTAAGGGGCGAAGTGTTAACGAAGTTAAACACTTCGCCCCTTACCCCTTGCACAAAAATTTTCAGGAAAGTATAATATTGTCAGCCGATAATAGTGGAAAGGACAACAAAAATGAAAAAAGGAATTCATCCTGATTATAAAAAAACCACAGTCAAGTGCGTTTGCGGTAATGAAATAGAAACAGGCTCTATTGAAGAAGGCATCACAGTTGAAATTTGCAACAACTGCCACCCGCTTTACACAGGACAACAAAAAATTCTTGACTCTGAGGGCAGAGTTGAAAGATTCAACAAACGCTACGGCAAAAAGTAGTTTTTTTATTAAATTAATTGAAGATATAGCCCATTTACCAAAAATGGGCTATATTTGTAAAAAAACGGATTAAGAAACGGAGAGAAAAATGTCAAAAAGTAAACCTGTAGTTAATTTAATATCAAAACCCGAGAACATGCTTAAGACCGTTTATACGGCATGCAGAACATGTTACAGTGCGGATTATCCGATTAATATTTATAACAGCACAGATGACGAAGAAAAAATGTTAAAACTGATAGAACGGGTAATTTCTTCGGGACATTATTCAACGATTGAACACATTCAGATAAGTTTTACCATTGCAAATGTTTCAAGGGCATGCACTCACCAGCTTGTAAGACATCGCCACATGTCTTTTTCTCAAAAATCTCAAAGGTATGTGAAAGAAAAAGGGCAATTTGATTATATAATTCCGCCTACAATAGAAAAAAATCCCGAATTAAAAGAAAAATTCGAGAAATTTATGGGTGAAATTTCAACCCTTTACACAGAATTAACTGAGGCTGGAATCCCCGCAGAAGATGCGAGGTTTGTGCTTCCAAATGCGGCAGCTTCTTCTATGGTTGCAAGCTTGAATTTAAGGGAAATGATTCACCTTGCAAATTTAAGACTTTGCACAAGAGCGCAATATGAAATAAGAATTCTGGTAAAAATGATGTGTGAAGAACTTATAAAACAAGAACCTTGGCTTAAATCTTATCTTGTGCCCAAATGCGAAAGACTGGGATTTTGCGACGAAGACAAGTCCTGCGGCAGAATGCCGATAAATAAAATTAAGGAATAAAATTCAAAAAAGGATCGTCAGCTTCTGTCATATCTTTTGCAAGATATTGTAAGTGTTGCGGAAGTTCTGTTCTAGTACATGCTGCATCATAAGAAGCTTCATTAGAAAGACTGCTTCTATATTTTCCGCTATTAAATTCATACCTGTAAAAAATTCTGCCGCCGCTGTTAGGCAATAACCTATCACCTAGGATATTCCCGTAATTCGTTTCTAAATTATTTCTTTTGAATATATAAGCCAAATCTGTCGCAGCAGTTCTAAACTCTTCTTCTGAGCGAAAATATGCAGTAAATGCTTTTCCTTTTTGTACTACATTTGCGTTTAATTCAGCAAACATTTTAGGATTTATTGTTTTATGAAGAATTTGCTTATCTCTCAGGTAAGGTAAAACAACAGAGGAAACTTGTTGCCAATCATCAACATTTTGAGAATTTATATGCATTTTCCAAGCACAGTGTTGATATTTAGGTCGATTAATAGGGTAACACCAAAATTGACCATTATATTCAGGTAAATAAGATTGAGATTTTCTTTGATTACTAAAATCAACTATCAATTCCTTAGCATAATCTGCAGTATTTTTCCTTACAACCTTATATTTTTGCAACTCAGGTCTAACGACACCAAGATTTGCCCTTCTATTTGAAACTGTCTTCAGTCCTTCAACTTGGTTTATTCTTTGATTTAATTTTTCGGGAATCAAAGCTCCTGTTGAAGATTTAAGGTTAGCAAGAGCTTCACCGCTTCTAAGCAGATTGTAACTATTATTAGCCATTTTTGGTGTGACTTTAAAACATTCTGCCGTTGCTCTAAGTGGACTCATTTTAGCTGCATTAGAAACTCCGGCGGTTTTAAGAGCCCCTTTTGCACCTATTACAGAAGCAGCAACAACAAAAGTACCCGAGCCTATGTCTGCCCAAGCTTGTTTAGCCTGATTATCAGTTTTTGCTTTAGTGGCATTTATTACACCTTTGCCTAATTGAACAGCACCTAAAGTAGCACCGATTGCAACTAATGCAGGAGCAGCAGCACCACCTGTTGCAACAGTTATAGCAGTAGCTGCCGCTGCAACAGCTACTGTAACAAGGGTTTTTTTAATGCTAAATTTACCGTTTTTATCACAAACCATACCTTTTAAAGTATTTAAAACCCCTTTACCCATAGATTTTAATTTTTCGCCAAAACTTATTTTACCATCATTTTTTGTGTCTTTTATTTTTTTTGTTCCAGATTTTACTTTATTTTTTGCGACTTTTGTAGCATCAGCTACAGCAACTGTATTTGTGCCCTTATTAAGAGTTTTATATTTTTTATCCATTTTTGCTTTAGCGGCAGCTAAAGCTTTATTATTTGCAGCCTGATTGTTTGAATTTAGTTTAATAGTTTTACCTGCAAAAATAAGATTAGGATTTTTTATATTATTTTCTTTTGCAACTTGACAAGTTTTTTTGTATATATTGTTCCAACCTTTTAACGAATAATGTTTTTGAACAACTTGAGACAAGGTGTCACCTTTTTTTATTTTATAATCCATTGTTCATCCTTCCCGTGTAAATATCCCCTAAATAATAAAAGTGATTCTGAAGATAAAAATTAACTTCTTAATAATCAAATCCAAAAAAAATTTACAGAACTTTACAAAATATATAGCGAACTTTTCAGGTAAAAGCTATATCTTAAATCTTATCTTGTGCCCAAATGCGAAAGACTGGGATTTTGCGACGAAGACAAGTCCTGCGGCAGAGTACAAATTAAAAAACAACTAATTTAATACTAAGAAACTAAGTTTTGGCCCTCTTGTCTGTCTTCCTTTGGCAAATAACAAATTCTATCGGCCAAAATCTGTTTAATTTCACTATTTGCATTTTTTGCAAGTTTTCTAAAACAAGCCGTCCTTTCTTCATCCTGCAAGCAATCAATATTAAAGGCAAGAACTTTTTTAAGATTAGCATCTGCATTTTTAAGAAGTTGATAAAAATAAAATAACCTTTCTTTTTGAGGCAAACACGTTATATTTTCAACAATGGTCTTCTTAACTTTAATATCGGACTCTTTTAAAAATTTATCAAAATAAAAGCCCCTTTCTTCTTCAGGCAAGCAATATATTCTCTTAATAAGAGCTTCTTTAGCTCTATTGCTTGGATTTTTTGCTAATAGCTTAAAACAATCTGCTGTTTCTGTTAACGGCAAACAATATATCCCGTAAACAAGATTTTCCACGATACCATTACTAGGATTTTCTAATAATTTCCTAAAGCAAGATGTCCTTTCTTCTTCAGGAAGATTATATATTCTAGCAGCAAGAGCGTTTTTAACTTCACTATCCGCATTTTCTAAAAGATTATGAAAATAACGTGCCCTTTGATGCTCAGGTAAATATTCTATCATAGAAGAAAGTACTAATTTAATTCCTTTATCAGTGCTTGTAAAGTATTGCTCAAATATTTCTTTCCTTTGATTTACCGGCTTTTCTAAAATATCTTTTATCAATTTCTTAATCTTTTTATCTTTAATCCTTTGACTTGAAATAATTATTCTAAATCCACCCCAATCATACTGTGTGCCGTTTATTTCATTATATTCTTTGCCAATATCACTAGAATGCAACCCAACAATTTCAGGATAAACGAATTTATTACTTTTTGAAGTATCTTCATCAATAAATTTATTCACCATATATCCTGCATCTATATCTCCAAAATAAAATCTTATCATCTGCGTGTTAAAACCTGCTTGCTTTTGCCAATATAATGCGCGGCTTTGTTCAATATAATTCCCGTGCATATCATCTAAACCCTTGTCAAGATTTTTATTCAATTTTTTAAATATTTTTATTATATAATCTGCCCCTAAAATATTATTCAATTTATATGCCTTACCATAAGCACCTTCTCCAAGAAATTCCATTTTAAAGTTTTCCTGATTTTTAACAATCCCCGCTTGAATTAAAGCTGTTTTAATTCGCTCTTGCATAAATTGTTCATTTTCACTTTCTCTAAAATCATTGATTATTGGTTTTAAGTTATTAAACAATTCTTTAATAACTTTTTCTCTGTTTTCTTTTGGTATTTTTGCAATCCACGCCGGCGGAAGATTACCCACAATTCCATTTGATTTAGGATAAATTTCACTTAATTCTTCAATATTTATTGTATATTCATATGTATTTTTGCTCAAAACTCTATTTAATCCGGTAAAATTGACCAAATATTTATTATTATTTAATTGCATCGCAGAGCAACAAGAATCCGATTTTTGCCCTAAAACAGAGGGCTTAAGACTATCTTGTTTTGATTTTTTATCACTAAATTTGAAGGTATTTGCTCTGATTGCAATATTGTTCATAGACAACTACACTAATCCTTTCTTTTGTAAAGTAAAAACAAATAAAAAAATGTCCTAAATTCTAATGAAATTAATACTTTGTTACATTAAAAACGGGCTAAAAAACTATATAAAAATTATTTTCTTGATATAATTAAATAAACACTTTTGGGAGAATAAACAAACAATGAAAGACATGTTAGACAAAATTTTACAGATAGAACAAAAGTATATGGAATTGGGAGAAACGCTTTCCAAGCCCGAAGTCATACAGGATTACAACAAGTTCAAAGAGCTTTCAAAGCAAAGAAAAGCGATGGAAGAAACCGTTGAACTGTACCATGCCTGGAAAAAAGCGACAGATGCGGTAAAAGAAGCGCAAGAATTGATTTGGGCAGAAAAAGACGAAGAAATGAAAGCCTTTTTGAAAGCCGAAATGGAAGAAAATGAAGCAAAAATTCCTCAATACGAAGAGCAGATGAAAGTTTTGCTGCTGCCCAAAGACCCTATGGATGACAAGGATATTATGCTTGAAATTCGAGGCGGAGCAGGCGGCGATGAGGCGAATATTTTTGCGGGCGACCTTTTTAGAATGTATATAAAATATTTTGACAAACAGGGCTGGCAGGCACAGCTTTTGAGCAAGACTGACTGTGAAGCGGGCGGATTTTCGGAAGTTATAGTTTCCGTTAAGGGCGAAAATGTTTATTCAAAATTAAAATATGAATCGGGAGTTCACAGAGTACAAAGAGTTCCGGCAACAGAATCTCAAGGGCGTGTCCACACATCAACTGCCACCGTTGCAGTTATGCCCGAAATTGACGATGTTGAAGTCGAATTAAGACAGGAAGATTTGGAAATTTCAACGGCACGCTCAGGAGGTGCCGGCGGACAAAATGTAAATAAAGTTGAAACGGCGGTTCGTGTTGTTCACAAACCGACAGGATTAATGGTTTTCTGTACGGAAGAACGTTCTCAATTACAAAACAAAGAAAGAGCCCTGCAGATTATCAAGACCAGACTTTATGACATGGAAGTCCAGAAACAGATGCAGGAAGTTACGGATTTACGCCGCTCTCAGGTGGGAACAGGCGACAGGAGTGAGCGCATAAGAACTTATAACTTCCCTCAAGGCAGATTAACCGACCACAGAATAGGTGAAAATCTGAACGTTTGGACGGTAATCGAAGGCGAATTGGATGAATTAATAAAACTTTTAATCGAATATGACCAGAAGTTGAAATTGGAAAAATTAGCTAAAGGGTAGGGGATGAAAAAGTGAAAAACTTAATAGCTGAAAGGTTTGTTTTAGATTATAAGAAAATAAGATGTGTAGATGTGTAGATGCGTGGATTATCCGCTATGCCTCTACACTTTTTTTGGATTGCTTTACCCTAAAGGGTTCGCAACGACAAAATTAAAAATCTCTTATGCTATAATACTTCTATGCAAAAAGAAGTATTACGCAAATGTATAGGATGTTTCGAGAGCAAAAACCGCGAGGCAATGATTAAAATTACCCGCCAGCACGGCTCAAACGAAATATTTATTAATCCGAACTCAAAAATATTTGGCAGATCCGTATATCTTTGCTATAATAATTCTTGTATAGAAAACTCTTTGAAAAAAAACAAATTGGCAAAATTCTTGAAAGTGAATTTTAACGAGGAATTCAAAGAAAGGTTAAGAACTATGATTAGTTAATGACAGATAGGAAAATATGCAAATGACCTTAGACACCATGAGAGTAAATGAACTGGCGAAAGAACTTAATCTCACAAACAAAGAGATTATAGACAAGTTTGCACAACTATCGATTGTTATTAAGTCACATTCCAGCACCGTAACAGGTGATCAAATCAAAAAATTAAAAGATTTTATAGAAGCGGGTTCAAAAGTTGAAGTCAAAAAACCAAAAGCCTTCATTGTAAAAAAAGTCAGAACAGAAACTCCTGCAGAGCCTCCTAAAGAGGAGGAAAAACCTGTTGTAAAAACAGAAATTGAAAAACCCAAGATAGAAGTTGTAAAAACTGTTCCAAGCAGGCTTGAGATAGTAAGAAAAGCCCCTGCACAAAGAGAATTTCCGAGCAGATCGGCTGCGCCGGTACATAAAAAGCCTCAAGAAAGGCTTGAAACACCTGCCCAAACACAGGAAAAACCTGAAGAAACAACTTCGACTGAAAAAAAACCTACAGGAGCGGTTATTGAAAAACCGGAAAGAAAACAGCCGATTCAACGCCACATAATTTCTCAGGATATTTATGAAAATAAAGGCGGACCAAAAAGAAAAGTAGAAAAAACAAAAGAAAAAGTTTTCACGACAAAAGAAGAAGAGCAAGAAAGAATTTCGCTTGAAAAAGCTGCGGCTCAAAAACATAAAAAAAGATCACAAAGAGAAGAAGAAATCGAACAAGTAACAAAGCTTGTTGTTAACCAACCGATGACAATAAGCGAACTTGCAGTAAAAATTCAGAAAACACCGGCAGAAATTGTTAAATTCCTTATGTTACAAGGGATTATGGCAACAGTAAACCAGCTTATTGATGTTGAAACAATAAAAAAAGTATGCACAGAATTTGAATTGGAAGTCTTAGACGAAGACTTGGAAGCTTTTGTAGAACAAGAATTGGAAAAAGAAGAAAAAGCAAAAGCGCTCCAAGCTGTTGATAAAAAATTATTAAAACCCAGAGCACCGGTTGTAAGCATTATGGGGCACGTTGACCATGGTAAAACCACTTTACTTGACAGCATAAGAGCTTCAAAACACAAAATTGTCGCAACAGAAGTCGGAGGCATTACACAATCGATAGGTGCATACACAGTTTATGTCGACAAGAAAAAAGTTGTATTTATTGACACGCCGGGTCACGAAGCGTTCACCGAAATGCGTGCCCGCGGCGCAAAATCAACAGATATAGCCATTCTTGTTGTCGCAGCAGATGACGGAATTATGCCTCAGACGATTGAAGCCATAAACCACGCAAGAGCCGCTGAAACACCTATTATTGTCGCAGTAAACAAAATTGACAAAGAAGGTGCAAACCCCGACAGAGTTTTGCAACAATTAACAGAACACGGGCTTGTTCCTGAAGAATGGGGCGGAGAAACCGTTGTTGTGAAAGTATCCGCATTAAACGGAACAGGCATAGACGAATTAATTGAATATATCCTGCTTTTAGCTGAAATGGCTGACCTTAAGGCAAATCCCAAAGCGCACGCTTCAGGTGTTGTTATCGAAGCAAATCTTGACAAAGGAAAAGGTCCTGTTGCAACGCTTTTGGTTCAAAACGGAACTTTAAGAATAGGAAATTGTCTTGTAGTAGGCAGCGTCGGCGGTAGAGTAAGAGCACTTCTTACAGATGCGGGTGAAAGAGTAACCAAGGCGGAGCCTTCAACTCCTGTCGAAATTTTAGGGCTTACAGAAGTTCCTCAGGCAGGTGATTATTTTGAAGTGCTTGATAACGAAAAAGCTATGAAATCAATCGTTGACAAGCGCAAAGAAAATGAACGCTCAAGAAGACTTGACTCAATGCTTCCTGCTCATATCAGAAAAGAATCCTCAGCAGGCGATGAGGGTATTACCCAACTTAATTTGATAATAAAAGCAAACACTCACGGCTCAGCCGAGGCTGTAGCACAGGCTGTTGCACAGCTTGAATCAAAAGAAATTGCCACAAAAATTATTCACGTCGGAGTCGGGGATATATCAGAGGCAGACGTAATGCTTGCTTCTGCCAGCGGCGCGATAATTCTGGGGTTCACCGTAAAAGAAGATTCCAACGCCCTTGCAGCAGCAGAAAAAGAAGGCGTTGTAATAAAAAAATACGATATTATTTATCAGGTTTTAGAAGATTTGGAAAAAACAATGCTTTCGCTCTTGCAGCCTGAAATCAAACACGTTGAAATCGGTAAAGCCGAAGTCAGACAAATATTTACAGTAGGCAAAACTGCAAAGATAGCCGGCTGTTACGTTACAGAAGGAAAAATACAAAGAGGAAAAACCGCAGTTTTACTTCGTGACGGACAAGAAGTTTTTCGCGGCGTAATTGACCAGCTTAAACGCTTTAAGGATGACGTTAAAGAAGTTAAAGAAGGCTTTGAATGCGGTATTTCTTTTGCCAAATTCAATGACATTCAAGAAGGCGACATCATAGAAGTTTCAACAACAGAAGAAATCGAACGAGTAAGTTTGGATTAATAGGATAAAAAATGACGCTTAGAAATGAACGGGTAAGAAAAGAATTAATGAGAGAAATCGCCGATATTCTCCAAAAAGAAATCAGAACGGCGGGAATGACATCTATAATGGATGTCGAGGTTTCGCACGACAACTCTTTTGCAAAAGTTTATTACAGCGTATTCGGCAGCGAAGAACAAAAACAAAAAACAATCGAAACAATAGAAAAAAACACTTCCAAAATCAGATACGAAATCGGCAAAAGAATAAGATTAAGATTAACTCCCGAACTGCGATTTATTTACGATGACTCAATCGAGCGCGGAACAAAAGTTACCGACCTTATAAATAAAATTTCTCGCGGAGAAATAAAATAGTAAATGGTAAATAGTAAATGTTAAATAGAAACACATCATTTGGGTTTTTAAATGTGTATAAGCCGACAGGCATGACATCTCATGATGTTATTTTTGTTTTGCGAAAAATCTCAGGAATTAAACAAATAGGACACAGCGGAACGCTCGACCCTTTTGCACAAGGAGTTCTGCCTATTGCAATCGGCAAGGCAACCCGCTTAATAGAATATTTGAACGATTACAAAGAATACCTTGCCGAAATTTCGTTGGGAAAAGCGACTGACACTTATGATTGTGACGGGAGGGCGACCTTTGAGTGTAACTCAAAGGTCGCCCTCAAAGACCTTGAAATTGCGCTTAAAAATTTTCATGGCGAAATTTTACAAACTCCGCCGATTTATTCTGCGATAAAAGTCAAAGGCAAAAAGCTTTACGAGTACGCCAGAAAAGGGCAGGATATTCAAATCGAACCCAGAAAAGTTTTCATTGAAAAGCTTGAGCTTAAAAACTTTGACGAAGAAAATCAAAAAGCGCAGGTTTTAATCAAATGTTCAAAAGGTACTTACATCCGCTCGATTGCGCATGATTTGGGTCAAGAATTAAAAGTAGGCGCACACCTTTCGGAATTAATCAGAACAAAAGCAGGCGATTTTACCGTTGATGACGCTATTTTTCTTAATAAAATTAAAACGAAAGAAGATATTGAAAAAACCCTGATAAATCCTTTAAAAATGATTAATTTAGCACAAATTATTTTGAATGAAGACGAATACAAAAAAATATTAACAGGACAGTTCATTAACAATAAAAATAATTTACAAAAAGACGATTTAATTATTTTGATTTATAATAATGAAATAAAAGCCATTGCAAATGTTGATGGGGGCTTAATAAAAGTGAAGAAGGTGTTGGCATGAAAAAATTAGTTTTATTAATGGCTGCAGTATTATTTTTTAGCAATAGCGCTTGGGCAGGTTGTGATTATGTAAGCAAATGTTCACCTGCAGCTTACGGAAATGTTTCGTCAAATTGGCAAAAAGTTTCAAAGTATTCAGGCGCAACTTTTTTTACTGAACAAGTTGCAAATTCAATAATAAAAAAGGAACTTAAAAAAGCCACAAAAGAAAATTTTAGGGTTCATATAAAAAGTTACAGCGCAAAAGATTTGGCCCAAGGCAGATTCAAGTCACTTCAAATTTCAGGAAAAAATCTTGAAATAGAAAATGCTTATATTACTTTGTTTGAACTTAAAACTCTTTGCAATTTTAACTATGTTGAATTCGGAAAAGATTATTTAAGATTCAAAGAAAACATGGTAATGGATTTTACTATGGAAATCTCCGATTTTGACCTGAGAAGGACAATGAAATCAAGCGGTTATCTTGATATGCTCAATAACACAAACATTTCAGCACTCGGGCTTACCCTTTTAAAACTTGAAAATGCCGACGTTAAAATCAAAAACAACAAACTTTTCTTCACGCTAAAGGTTTCTTCAAAACTTCTTCCAATGCCTGTTGATATGATATTAAAGGCAGATTTAAAAGTTGAAGACGGGCAAATTGTCCTTACAAAAGTTGATTTTGTAAACGCTTATACAAGAATGGACTTGAGCAAAGCGGCCTATCTTTTAAATATTCTAAACCCGCTTACATTCTCTACAGACATTCTTGAAAACAAAAAATCTAAACTTTCTGTGCAAAATGTTAACATAGTGGGTGATAAAATAATAATTAACGGACTTGTGTTTATTCCAAAAAACACAAAGTAAGGAGAAAATATGAAAACATGGCAAAAAATAAGCTTAATACTTCTTGTCTTCGCGACAATAGTTTATATCAAACTTGCATTTTTTACAGGCGCAGAGGTTGCTCCTCCAGTTGAAGAACCCACGCAGGAACAAGAAGAAGTCCAAAAAATGCCCAAAATTTATACCTACATTTTCTTTGTAGGGCAAAATGCCGATAAAGAAGAAGTCTATAAAGCTATAAAACGTGAATACCCCCAAGAAACAGCCGATTCAAAACTTAAATTTGCGCTTACCAATTTGCTTAAAGGACCTTCCGCAAAAGAAAAAGCAAAAGGAGTTTATACGGAAATCCCTTCAGGTACAAAGCTTTTATCCATAGAAGAGCTTCCAAATAAAATTGTCATAAATTTAAACTCTAATTTTGAAACAGGCGGCGGCACAGACAGCATTTATAAAAGACTCTATCAACTTATAAAAACTGTTAATAAAAACTCGGATTCTCCGGTTTATCTTAAAATTGACGGAAAACAGGTTGATGTAATAGGCGGCGAAGGACTTATGCTTAATCAACCCCTAAACGAGCGTTCATTGGATTAATCGTCATGTCAAAAGACCTTAATTATTATCTTAACTTAAATTGGACTCTTATTGAAGGTGAAGACTTGGACTTCAACGGTCAGCCGTATCATTATATTGAAATAAAAGAAATCCCCAGCTTTACTTTCTGTGCAAAAACAATACAAAAAGCAAGAGAAAATTACAAAACTCAATTAAAATGGACCCTGCAAATCATGCTTGAAGCCGAAGAAAAAATAATTGAACCCGATGACAACATTAATGAAGAAATTGACTGGGAAAGCCTTTGTCCTTAAAGACAAATAAGAAGGCGCGAGCACTTTGCTCGCGCCTCTTGTTATAAGATATTTTATCCGCCGAATGTTTTGAAAGTACCTTCAACGTTTTTATCAATGACTTTCTTAACTGCATCAATTTCGGTTTGTACTGCGTTATGCTCTGTATCTAACTGTTTAAGCTGCAATTCAAGGTTTTTATCTTGTTGTTGAATAATTCCCAATTTGGAATTTATATCATTCATTTGTTTTTCATATTGATTTTTTTCATATTCATATTGGTTCATTGCATTATTATAAGCTAATTCATCTACGCTTTGGATAACATTCATCTTAATTTGAGTGCCATTGCTCAGCGTGATAGAATTAGGCTGATCTCCGCTAAATGTAACAGTAGCATCTTGAAAAGAAGCCTCTTGTTCATATGTAAATTCTTGCGGAATATACCCTTGAGTTTGTCCTGTTCCGGCTGCAATAATATCAGCTTGTGAAAAATATGTTACAATGCCATTTGTTGCCGTATAAGAATAATAAGGAGGATTACCGATATTAGCGGCATCATTTAATTCCTGCTCTATTAGGCCACCGGAAGGAATCGCCACTAAATTAACGCCTCCAATACTGTATACACCGCTGGATTCGGTAACTGTATATTTGTCACCAGCCACGATTGAAGTATTTGTAGCTTCATACGTATAAGCTACGCTATAAAGCCCGCCCGGTTGTTTAATCAAATTAGTAATACTACAACTTTCACCATTCATTGTAAAACTGTAGTTGGTTTTAGCATAATCCAAAGTGCTTGGAGGGACAGGAACGCTCAATGACAATAATTGGTTATTATACATTGCAGATTGATTTCCCAGCGTTGTTCTCTGTTGGTTAATCTGTTGTCCTTGAAACTCTACATTACTTTTTCTGGCGGTTAATGCTAAAAACCTTGCCTGTGATGCTGCCATACCCATAGTTTTCGTGCCTCCATTTTTTAATTTCGGTTTTTTTATTTATCTCTAACTATGTATTTATCGTACTTTTTAATTAAAAACTTTAATTTATCCACTTTTTTGTTACAAATTTGTAATAATTAATCCTTTATTTTTTTGTTAAAATATAAGAAGGAGGATTTGAAAAATTTGAAAAATGACAATTTTTGCAATTTTTCAAATCCGACCTTAGAAGCGGATTGCGAGCTGAGGCTGAAAGGCAAAACGACGCTTTTGCCCGAAATGCCGTTAAATGCGAGCAGCCAAGCAGTGCTAAATCCTTGCCGGCTGCGGGATAGCGAAAGCGAGCAAAGGGCGAAACGGCGACGCGAAGGCGGCGGTGTTGCAGACCCGTTTAACGCGAGCTTTCAAGACAGCCGGCGGCAAGGATGAAAGCCTGACAAAAGAGGACAAAATATGTTTACAGAAATTTTATTTTCAAAAATACACAGGGCAACGGTTACAGACGCTAATCTTGATTACGTCGGCTCGATAACCATTGATGAAACTTTAATCAAAGCTTCAAAGCTTAAAGAATGGCAAAAGGTCGAAGTTTTAAACATAAACAACGGTGAAAGATTCCAGACTTATGTCATAAAAGGTAAAGCTGATTCGGGTGAAATTTGTATAAATGGTGCTGCCGCAAGAAAAGCATGCAAAGGTGATAAAGTCATAATTGTTGCTTACGGATATTTTCATTCAGATGAAGTAGAAGATTTCAACCCTACAATAGTACTGGTTGATGAAAAGAATAGAATTAAAGTAAATTAAACGTCATGCTGAATTTATTTCAGCATCGCATGGTCGTTCGCTTATGAGATCCTGAAACAAGTTCAGGATGACGTAGAGGGTTAAAGAACAAAAACATGACTACACCTTACGTTCCATTACACTTACACAGTGAATATTCGCTTCTTGACGGAGCAATCAAAATAAAAGATCTTTGCGAATTTGCAAAGCAAAATGACATGCCCGCCGTTGCCGTAACCGACCACGGTGCAATGTACGGAGCTATTGACTTATACAAAACCGCAAAAGACTGTGGTGTTAAACCTTTAATCGGTTGCGAATTTTACGTTTATCAAGGTGAAATTTCAGAAAAAAATCAATCTAAAACCCACTTGAACCACCTTGTGTTAATTGCAAAAGACAAACAGGGTTATGCAAATTTGGTAAAACTTGTTTCAATCTCACACTGTCAAGGCTTTTACTACAAACCCAGAGTAAATTTTGAACTTGTAAAACAATATCATCAGGGCTTAATTTGTCTGTCATCATGCGTTCAGGGAGAGCTTGCGGATTTAATCCTGCAAAAAGACATAAAAGCCGCGAAAGAAAGAGCTTTAAAATATAAACAACTTTTCAAAGAAGATTACTATATTGAACTCCAAGACCACGGGCTTGATAATCAAAAACGCTCAAACCCTGATTTGATAAACCTTGCAAAAGAACTGGGAATTGAACTTGTAATAACAAATGATTCACACTATTTAAAAAAAGAAGATGCCGACTGGCATGACACGCTTTTATGCCTACAGACAAATGCCTTAAAAACCGATGAAAACCGTTTTCACTTCCCTAACAACGAATTTTATGTCAAAACTGTTTCTGAGCTTCGAGATGCCTTCAAATGGCTTGATAGTGAAACTTTCGAAAAAGCAATAAAAAATACGGTTGAAATTGCTGAAAAATGCCATTTAATAATAGAAATGGGAAGCAGCCTTTTACCAAAATACGAAGTTCCCAAAACTCATACCGCAGAAAGCTATCTTAATTTTAAAGTTAGAGAAGGACTTGAAAAACGCTATGAAGAAATTACACCTGAGATAGAAAAAAGAGTCAAATACGAGCTTGAAATCATTGAACAAATGGGGTTTTCGGCATACTTTTTAATAACATGGGATTTCATAAATTTTGCAAAACAAAGCGGAATTCCCGTCGGCCCAGGCAGAGGTTCTGCCGCCGGAAGTATTGTTGCTTACGCACTTGAAATAACAGACTTAGACCCTATCCGACACAATCTTTTGTTTGAAAGATTTTTGAACCCCGAAAGAATAAGCATGCCCGATGTGGATATCGACTTTTGCATTGAAAGACGTTCTGAAGTAATCGATTACGTTTCAAAAAAATACGGTGAAGACCATGTCTGCCAAATTGTAACTTTCGGAACGCTTGCAGCAAAAGCTGCGCTCAAAGGAGTTGCCAGAGTTTTTAATATACCGTTTGCCGAAAGCAACAAACTTTCTGCACTTATTCCTTCAACTCCGGGTGCAAAAATTGACGATGCCCTAAAAGAGGGCATGGAACTAAAAATTTTATATGATACTGACCCTGAAATCAAAAAACTTGTAGATATGGCAAAAGGCTTAGAAGGGGTTAAAAACAACATCGGCATGCACGCTGCGGGTGTGATAATTTCTCACAAGCCGCTTAACGAAATTGTACCTGTTCAGCCCTCAAAAGACGGAAGCATCATAACTCAATACCCTATGACCGACCTTGAAAAGCTCGGACTTTTAAAGATGGATTTTCTGGGGCTGCGCAACCTTACCATAATAAGCAAAACACTCAAAATGATTAAAAAAAGACACAGTCTTGATATCGATATAAACAACATTCCGCTTGATGATAAAAAAACTTACGAAATGCTTACCCGAGGCGAAACAGATGGCGTTTTTCAACTTGAATCAACGGGGATGAAGCGTCTTGTAAAAGACTTAAAGCCAAGCGTTTTTGAAGATTTAGGCGCACTTGTTGCACTTTTCAGACCGGGGCCTTTGGAATCAGGCATGGTAGAAGACTTTGTCCAGAGAAAACACGGCAGGCAGGCAATCACCTACGATCACCCTTTGCTTGAGCCTGTTTTGAAAGACACTTACGGAACAATTGTTTATCAAGAACAAATTATGCAGATTTTCCAAACGCTAGCCGGATATTCTCTGGGGCAAGCGGACATGGTTCGACGCATGATGGGTAAGAAAAAAATCGAAGAAATGGCAAAACAAAAAGAAAAGTTCATTGAAGGCGCAGGCAAAAACGGTATGATGCCAAAAGAAGCGACCGAACTTTTTGAACAAATAGAAAAATTTGCCGAATACTGTTTTAACCGTTCGCACTCTGCGGCTTATGCTTTTGTGGCTTACCAGACGGCTTATTTAAAAACGCACTACACAGTCGAATACTTATCCGCACTTTTATCAAGCGTAGCAAACGACCAAGACAAAACTCAAGCATACATTGAAGAAGCTCTCAAATACGGTATAAAAGTTCTTCCGCCCGATATTAACAAATCCATGTCAGAATTCACTCCCGATGAAAAAAATATCAGATTCGGACTTGCCTCTATAAAACAAGTCGGCGAAATAGTAGTTGAAGCCATCTTAAAAGAGCGTGAAGAAAATGGAGAATTTAAATCCATTTACGAATTTTGCAAAAGAGTAGATTCAAAATGCTCTAACAAAAGAGTTATGGAAGGTTTAATCAAAGCCGGCGCCTTTTCAAACATCGAAAAAAGCCGCAAACAATTATTAGAAAACCTCGAATACATTGTTTCAACGGCAAACAAAGAAACTCAAGCAAGACAATTGGGGCAAGGAAGTTTATTTGACGGCTTGCAAAATGATGAAAGCTTTGCCGCCCCGCAATTTCAACTTGCAGGAAGTGATGAGGAATTTGACGACAAACAAATTCAAGTTTTCGAAAAAGAATTCTTAGGATTTTACGTAACCAGCCACCCGCTTTCAAGTATAAGAGACAGACTTCCTTTTTTGATGACTCACAAAATTTCCGAAATTCAGGAAACACCTAATAACAAGATGGTTACAATTTGCGGGCTCATAACTTCTGTTAAACAAATTCCGACAAAAAAAGATCCGACAAAATTTATTAAATTTGCCACCATAGAAGATTTAACCGGAAAAATAGAAATTGTCTGCTTTAATAAAATTCTACAGGAATACGATGAATTTTTGCAATCCGAACAAAAAGTCATAATCTCAGGCAAAGTCCAACGAAGAGAAGAAGATACCCCCAACATAATTGTCGAAACGGTTAAACCTGTTGAAAATTCAAACATTTTCACACTTGAACTTTTAGAAGAAATTTCCTATGAAGAACTTGTAGCCCTCAAAGATATTCTTGTTGCAAATAACGGATCTGACCCTGTTGTAATAAAAGTTCCAAACGAAAGCGATAATGCAAGAATCCTTGCCTCTTCACTTTTTTGGGTTAATTCATCAAACGATTTGACAAGTGCGATTAAAAAACAATTTCCAAAAAAAGTCGCCGTTTGTGTAAAATCAATTGATGAGGATTAATTTTACTTGTTTTCGATTGTCAAGTTCATAAATTCAATATCATCGTAATCCACATAAGCTGTTTGCATCAAATTTCTGCCTGTTTTTATGGTAATTTCGTTCATCATATTTTGTCTTATTAAATTGCTTGGAAGCTTAATTTTTTGCCCGTCGCCGTTGAGCTGGATTTCTGCAATCTTGTTTCCGTTAAAATAAATTTCAGGCGGACTTGCATAAGAGTTAGTAATTTTATTCTGCCCCATAGATTTTGCAAGTTTAGTGTCAATTCCTATGATAGAGCCGATTACAAGAAAAGTGGAAGAACCCTGAGGAACAGATGACAGCTTAAATTTTTTGGAATAAAAAGGCCCGACGGAATTTACCCTAAATTCTCTTGCATTTGCAGAAGCATCGGAAAAATTATTGTCGCCCAGGTGAAACATTTCAGTATCAATTACAACATCACGCGGAGTAGATTTTTCTATCCCCAAAACAATGGCTTGAGCATTATTATTTTTATCAAGGGTTACTGAAAACGGTTTGTAGCCTTCTTTTTCTACAGACATAACCGTTTGACCGTCAACTTTTGCCCCCAGCTGGAAACGCCCTTGCTCATCAGTATATGTTTGATAATTACTTTGAGGCACAACAATTTTTGCTTTGCCAATTGGCATATTGGTTTTTGAATCTATAATTCTATTAATCCCATCAGGACCTTTAACAATAGTTTTACCCTGCATGCTTTCCGAAAAAGCAGGAAGCGAAGCAAATAACATAAAAAATATCGTCAACAAAATTAAATTCTCAAACATAAATACCTCATCTCATTTTTAACAAATTTAAGCTTTCTAAAAAAATAATTAAACCGCTTTAAAAATATATTTAAGGATATTTTAAAAAAAGTAAAAATAATATTTGTAATTTGAACTTTTTTTGTTATTATGGTTGAATAAGTGAATAAGTAAATAAGTGCAAATTGTTGCTTCGCAACTAAATTTAAAACTTTTCACCTATTCAGCCACTCAGCTTTTACATAATGTGCCGAAGTGGCGAAATGGTAGACGCAGTGGACTCAAAATCCACCGAGCTCAACCCTCGTGCCGGTTCGAGTCCGGCCTTCGGCATTTACGCAAAAAGACATCCCAACGGGGATGTCTTTTTGCGTCCTACAAAGGCACATCCTCTCGCCGTATAATTGCTTTGCAATTATGCCAGTCCCGCGCATGTGATTTTGCCTTCTTTTCAAGGTTTCACCCTAATGGCGAACCGTAGAAAATGGCGGGACGACTTTACAATTAATAACCTCTCCTTTTTAATAATCCCCAATAGTGCCTCTCTCGCATTTAAAATAATTACTCGCCCGCAAAATCTACATTCCCGACCCGTCAAACTACGGCTCAACAATGTTTCGCCTTGTTTGTCGTGCGAGTCCGGCCTTCGGCATTTACATAAAAATTAAACTCCCACATCGAGAGTTTTTTTATACGGACTTGAATATCCGGTTCTCCCCTCTCGCACCAATTAAAGAGCTTTATTAAGTTTTGTATAAATTTAACCAAAAAACACTGTTTACTGTCAACTTTTTTTTTGTTTAAATATTTATATGGTGTGATTACTAAAAGTTTCTGCCAATACATTTTTAAAGGAGAGTAAAATGATTGATTTTCAAAGTACAACACAAATTCCGCCAAATGTACAAACTCCGCCTGCAATTCAGCAGCAAGTTGAAGTTAAAACACCTGACACGACAAATCTTTTAACACAATACAAAAACGATGTGCCTGCATGGGCATACAGAGGAGCAGCTTTTATGGAAAACAAAAATTTAAACGTTCAGGTTGCAAACCTGAACTTGGAACAATACAAAGAATCAGGCAAGCTTGCCGTTGAAGACATTTCTTCAAGAGCGGGAAAACCGGGGCAATTCTTAAACTGGATTGAAGTCCTTCCCAAAACAGAACTACAGAGCCTTGATTCTATATATGACACTGCAAACAAAGCTAAAGAAGGCGGATTTACAGACTTAGCAGTCATAGGTATCGGCGGCTCCCGTCACACCAACGAAGCCATGATGAAAATGCTGGGAAAAGATCCTCACGTTCATTTTTACTCAGGCATTGACCCTGACAGTTTCAAAAGATTTGCCAATTCTTTGGATTTAGATAAAACAAAATTTCTTATTGTTTCAAAATCAGGCGGAACTCTCGAAACAACTGTAGGATATGAAAGTGCAAGAAAATTAATGCAAGAACATCTTAAAAAAGAAGATGTTTCCGATAGATTTATCGCAATGACAGACGCTTCAGCCGAAAAAAGCAAACTAAGGCAAGCCGTTGACCGCGGAGAATTCTCTGCATCCGGTCTTGTTCACGACGATGTAGGCGGAAGATTTTCAATATTTGATGATGCCACAATTTTTACTATGGCTTATGCAGGCGTGAGCAAAGAAGATTCCAAAAAAATGCTTGAAGCTTCTATTGCTGCTCAAAAAGAATTTTTAAATCCCGATATAAACAAAAACGAAGCACTTAAACTTGCCGCCTTCAACGCTGATGCAAAATCAAACGGAAGAAATAAGCACTTTGTAGAATACTTCGGCGACGCTTTTGCGGGTGCTACACTTTGGGAAAAACAAATGAAAAACGAATCTTTGAAATCAAAAATTTCAACCGATACAAACATAGGGCCCGGATACTTGCACTATAACGCAGAATCTGACCTAGACCCCAACAACAAAGATTCTTTCTACACTTTTATCTACTTAAAACCTCAAGACAAAAGAACAGAAGCGCTTTTAAACGGCGCTATGACTGCTTATTCTGCGCAACATCCTGTTTCAAAAATTGAGTTTAAAGACTTGTCCCCTGAGACAATCGCAAGATTCATTGAACTTAAGCACTTTGAAACGCTTTACACAGGAAATCTACTAAGACAAAAAGCGGGTGAAAAAACACCCGAAGGCTTTGCTATGGCAGAAGTCCTTCAGCCTAACGTAGAAATCTACAAAAAAGAAGTTAAAAAGGTCCTGGAACCAAAATAACTCATTTATGAAAATATAAAAAGAGGGGTTGTACCCCTCTTTTTTATTACCCAAAAATTTTGAAATCTTTGAGATAATCTTCTATGGGTTTTATATCAAATTTACCGTCTTTATCGGTGCAATATTCAACAATTTCATCAACGCCAGGTCTTTTTGTATTCTTATCTTTATCTAAAAATTCACAATCTTTAAGGTAATAAGATAATGAACGAAGAGATTCATTAACTTTTTCCCCCTCTTTTACATTGCGAATATATTTTTTAATAACGTTTTGCACAAATTGATTTTTCATATCATCCGACCAATTTGAACTGTAAACCTTACTTACACGAAGACTGCTACCGGGGCATATGTCATCTACATAACTTAAATCATATCCTTTATTAATAATCCATTTGTTTTCTCTATCATTAAACCATGCTTTATTAAAAATTTCAGGGCTCTTGAAAGTAATAAAATAATCACCAAACCACTTACCCCTCCAACCCCTGTAGTCAGTTGTTCCAAAAGTCCCTCCTTTACCACCTGTAAAAACATCATTAATTTCATCCTCACAACATCCCCGATATAATGTAGGAATCTCTGAAGATTTAAAGCTTACTTTATCACATTGCAACTTGGAAAAATCCGAAGGCGCAGAATAAAGCACTGCTTGTTTTTGTTTAGGTGCAGAATTCAAACTTAAATTTTGAAAAAATGTTATTTTCATAATAGTCCTTTGTAACATAATAAAATTTAAAAATAAAATATTTTGTCCTTAAATATTTTCTTATTAATAAATCTTTACGATAAAAAACAATTAAAAGGGGCGGGTTTTTCAAACCCGCCCCTTTTAATATCTTGATAATTCTTATCTTTTTGAGAATTGGAATCTTTTACGTGCTTTCTTTCTGCCGTATTTTTTACGTTCCTTGACTCTGGGGTCTCTTGTAAGTAACCCTTCTGAGCGAAGCACATTTTTATATTCTTCGTTAAGTTTAACCAATGCTCTTGAAATACCATGTTTGATAGCTCCGGCTTGAGAACAAATTCCGCCGCCTACGGCTTTAACTCTAACATCAAATTTTTCCTGATTATCAGTCAACACCAAAGGCTTAAAAATCATTAATTCGATAGCAGGCATGTTACCTATATAATTTTTAAGAGTTTTTCCGTTTACATAGATTCTGCCTTTGCCTTTAACCAGTTTTACAACTGCGATAGAGGTTTTTCTACGGCCTGTTGCGATAATTTCTTTTGCTTGAGTTGCCATTATTTAACCTCCTTTTCTATCTTGATTGGTTTTTGGGCTTCATGCGGATGTTCGTTTCCTGCATAGACTTTAAGTTTTTGAAATTGCTCATCGCCTAAAGTATTATGAGGAAGCATCCCTTTAACCGCTTTTTCTATTGCCGCAATAGGATTTTTTTCCATTAATTCTTTGAATGACGCAACTTTAAGTCCACCCGGATAACCTGAATGCCTGTAATATTTTTTGTCTGTTTCTTTTTTACCTGTAACCTGAATTTTTTCTGCATTGATAACAACCACAAAATCGCCTGTGTCAACATGCGCAGTGTATTCGGGTTTGTTTTTTCCTCTGAGGATATTTGCTATTTTGGCAGCCATTCTGCCAAGGATTTCGCCTTCGGCATCGAATAAATACCATTTTCTTTCTACCTCAAGAGGCTTTGCTGAGTAAGTTTTCATTTTTTATATGCTCCTTGTTTTTTTTTGATTTTAATTTTGCCTCGCCTAACTTTATACCAATTGGATTAAAGCCATTTCCGAAGCATCTCCGCGTCTTGGCGGAAGTCTGTATATTCTAACGTAACCGCCTTGTCTTGAAGAATATTTTACTCCGATTTGAGCAAAAAGTTTTCTCAAAACTGTTTGCGGCACCACTTTTTTATCACTTGGCGGCACATCGAAAATTTCGTTTGTTTTAGGATCAATGAACTTTCCGATTTCTTTATCAAAAATGTATCTGCCGGCTTGACGACGAGAATGAACATCACCTTTTTTAGCAAGTGATATAACACTTTCGGCATAAGGTCTGAGCGCTTTTGCTCTTGCCATTGTTGTTTTTATTTCACCGTGGGTAAAAAGCTCGGTTGCAAGAGAGCGCAAAAGCGCTTTTCTTTGGTCTTGGGCTTTTCCCAGCGTATGTTTTTTACATTGGTGTCTCATTGTTTGGTTTCCTTTTGTTTATGTTTGTTTATCTTATGCTTTGGCTGAATGGGTGAACGGGTGAATGGTTTATTTATTTTAACCTTTCAGCTTTTCAGCCTTTAAGCCTTTCAACGGCGAGGGAACCTCGCCTAGACTTCTTCTTCTACCAATTCGGGACTTGGCATAAGATCCAACCCAAAGTGGCGAAGTCTTTCCACTACTTCATCAGAAGATTTTTTACCGAAATTTTTAATGTTCAATAAATCATTTTCTGATTTTTTAAGTAATTCAGCCATAGAATTTATACTTGCTCTTTTTAAGCAGTTATAAGCCCTGACGGACAATTCCAATTCTTCAATCGAAATGCTTGGAACACTTTCGTCTTCAACTGTTTCTTCGGCTACAACAGGTGCAGCTGTTATATTTGGTTGACCTGTGATTGAAGCAATCTGCATGAAATGTTCAATAAGGAACGTGGCGGATTGACTCAAGGCATTGTTTACATCAATCGAACCGTTTGACCAGATTTCAAGTGTTAATTTGTCAAAATCAAGTGAATTACCTACACGAGCAGCCTCTACATTATAGCTTACTCTTTTGATAGGCATAAACGTTGCATCAATAGGAAGCATATCAATTGACATTCCGGCTTTTGAATCTCTTGGAACATCATTTGCTATATAACCTTTTCCGGTTTCAACCATAACGTCTGCATGGAAGCTTCCGCCGTCTGCGATTGTACAAATTAGCCAATCAGGGTTAACAACTTTAACTCCCGCAGGAAGCTGAATATCACTTGCCAAAACTGCTCCGGGCTTGTCAACATCTATTCTCAAATGCTGAGGCTCTTTTGATTCGGTTTTTACAACCAAACCTTTTAAGTTAAGCATAACGTCAATTACATCTTCCAAAACACCCGGAATAGCTGTGTATTCGTGTGTAATTCCTTCGATTCTTACAGAAGTTACCGCAGTGCCTTCAAGACTTGAAAGCAAAACTCTTCTCAATGAATTTCCGATTGTTGTACCAAAACCTTTTTCCAAAGGCTCGATAACAAATTTACCGTACTGTGAACCGTCTGAACTTGTCATAGTATTAACGTTTTTAATTTTTAATTCCATATTTATTTCTCCTGTTATTTAGTTCTTGTTTCTCTCGGTTGGCTTGTTCGCTCCAACTATTTAGAGTAAAATTCTATTACTAACTGCTCTTTGAAGTCAGGATCAAGTTCTTCTCTTTCCGGAATTCTGTCGAAAGTTATTTTAAGTGCTTTTTTATCAATTGTCATCCAAGCGGGAGCACAAGCCATATCAATCAATTCGGTAACCGCTTTAACAAAGTCAGAACTTTTTGACCTGACCATAATCACATCACCGGCTTTTACCAGATAAGAAGGAATATCAACCTTTTTACCGTTTACAAGAACATGTCCGTGATTTACTATTTGCCTTGTCTGCTTGCGTGTAATTCCAAAACCGGCTCTGTAAAGAACATTATCAAGCCTTGACTCAAGCATTTGCAATAAAATAGTACCGGTAACGCCTTTTTTTCCGGCCGCTGCATAATAGCATTTTGCAAATTGTTTTTCTGTCAACATATAAGTAAGTCTGATTTTTTGCTTTTCGTTTAAGTGCGTAGCATAATCAGAAAGCTTCTTTCTGGCTGCACCATGCTGTCCTGAAGGTGCCTGCTTCATTGAAGAAACCAATTTTCTGTTTGATAAATCCTTAACCCCATGGTTACGGAATAATTTGTTTGTTGGTCCTGTATATCTTGCCATTTGTTTGTTTGCTCCTTGTTTTGCTTTTGTTAACTTGATGTCTTTGGCTGAATGGGTGAACAGATGAATGGGTGAATGGTTTATTTTAACCTTTCAGCTTTTCAGCTGTTAAGCCTTTCAACGGCGAACTCCGTTCGCCTATACTCTGCGTTTTTTAGGCGGACGGCATCCGTTGTGAGGAATCGGAGTTACGTCTTTTATCAACGTAATTTCAAGTCCCGCAGCCTGAATTGCCCTAATAGCAGTTTCTCTACCTGAGCCCGGCCCTTTGATATGAACTTCAACTTTTTTCATACCCTGATCTATTGATTTTTTAGCAACAAGTTCCGCCGCCGATTGAGCCGCAAAAGGAGTTCCTTTTCTTGCGCCTTTAAATCCGGTAGCACCTGCTGTTGCCCAAGCAATAGCATTGCCCTGAGTATCTGTGGAAGTTACTATTGTATTGTTGAAAGTCGATTGTATGTGAACAATCCCTTGCAATACATTTTTCTTTTCCTTTTTCTTTGTTTTTGTCGGTCTAGCCATTATATTTACGCTCCTTGTTAATTTTTGGTTATCTTATGTTTTGGATTATAAGTTGATAAAACTATACGTTTATTGGTCAGTTACAAACTTATAAGCTCATAAACTGCGAATTACGTTCGCTTAAACTGTTTTCTTCTTGGTTATAGCCAAGCCTTTTTTACCTCTTCTTGTGCGGGCATTTGTCTTTGTTCTCTGTCCGCGGCAAGGAAGTTTACGCTTATGACGAACTCCTCTGTAAGAGTTGATTTCCTGAAGACGTTTTATATTCATACTTACTTCACGTCTTAAGTCACCTTCAATATTGTACTTCGCCAGCTCGTTTCTTAACTGCTTAATGTCTTCGTCTGTTAAATTATCAGTTCTTAAATCAGGCGAAATTTTTGTAGCTTCAAGAATTTTTTGACTTCTTTTAGGGCCTATTCCGTAAATATAAGTCAATGCTACTATTATTCTTTTGTTACGAGGTAAATCTACCCCTGCTAGTCTTGCCATGTTTTTATGCTCCTTGTTTATATTTGTTGATATTATGCTTTAGTAAGTAGGAAATAGTGAATTATGAATGGATTTTTCTATTTACTATTTACCATTTACTTTTTACCCTTGTCTTTGCTTATGCTTAGGGTTTTCACAAATTACCGCAATGCGGCCTTTTCTTTTAATACATTTGCATTTATCGCAAATTTTTTTAACTGATGATCTTACTTTCATTGTTTTATTCCTTTTATTTTACTTAAGCCTGAAGGTTATCCTACCTTTTGATAAATCATAAGGTGTCATTTCCACTTTTACCTTATCTCCGGGTAAAATTCTTATGAAATTTTTTCTTATTTTTCCTGAGATATGAGCAAGTATTTCATGATCGTTTTCAAGTTTGACCTTGAACATGGCATTTGGCATTGATTCTAAAATCGTGCCTTCTAATTCTATTACGTCTTTTGACATAAATTCCTCTTTGCGTTTTAAACTTGCATATATTTCAAAAATACTAGTGCATATTCAATCATACATGGTAAAAATCTGAAAGCAAGGGGGAAATAGCAGTAAATAGTAAATAGTAAATAGTAAATAAAAATGCTAACGGCGATTGTTTTTTTATAAATGCAACATAATCAGTCAAAATAAGACTGTTTTTAACACTACCAAATTAATACTTTCAAGCTTTTGTGTAACTTTTTCTTTACAAACCCAAAAAACAAATATTTATAAAAACAACCATATATTCTCAACACCTCAACCGCGTCCAAAAAATTAATTTTTTCCGCGTCCTCTTGCACAGACCATATTTGGTTCAAATTGTTAAATTATGTAACACTAAAATAAAAAATCCTTAAGATTAAATTCCGAGAATCCGATAAATCAGATATGTGGATTGTATAAAAAGGAGATAATTATGAGCGGATTTAAACTAACAAAAGTGTCAGAAAATGCTTTTAGATACCACGAATTGGACAAAAACGGTAAAGTCCAAAGTGGCTCTGAATATAATCAAACTATAGTATTGTTCGGAGAGAATAACTTTAAATTTAACAATCCTGACGGTCCTCACCCCAATGCCAATTTAATTAAAAAAAGCATATTCAGCTAATTGTAATTTTTTAAATAAAAAAGCTCCTCAAAAGGAGCTTTTTTATTATAATCTAAACCTCGGGCAAATCGCCTTTAACTTCTGCCACTTCATTGCAATCAAGCTCGAAAACTTCGTGAAGTGCTTTTACGGATTTTTGAGCATCTTGCGCCTCTACAAGGCAACTTATTTTAATTTCGCTGGTAGAAATCATCTTAATATTAACATCCAGTTTACCTAAAGTTTCAAACATAGTGGCTGCAATACCCGGCCTGTCAACCATTCCCGCACCGACGATTGAAACCTTGGCAATGTTTTCGTCTATATGAATTGCCTTGGCGCCAAGCTCCTGCTTGACTTTTTCAAGGATTATAAGCGTTTTTTCAAGATCGGGCTTATCTATTGTAAAGGCTATATCATTGGTGTTCAAATCAATTCTTGCATAAGACTGAATAATCATGTCAACCGAAATATTTTCAGCGGCAAGTCTTGTAAAAAGCTTTGCAGCGTTACCCGGAACATCGGGAACATCACAAACGACTATTCTGACTTGAGATAAATCTGCCGCCACGCCTGTTACGGGCTGATACATTTCCATAGCTTTTGCTCCTGTAATTAAAGTTCCTAAATTGTCCAATTTAAAAGTACTGCGAACCCTAAGCGGCACCTTAAACTGTTTTGCAGTCTCAACAGAGCGCGGATGTAGAACATTTGCACCAACTCTTGAAAGTTCAAGCATTTCATCGTAAGAAATTGTTTTTAACTTTGTCGCACAAGGAACTGTTCTGGGATCTGCAGTGTAAACCCCTTCCACATCAGTATAAAGGTCACATCTTGAAGCATTTAATGCGGCACCCAAGGCAACAGCCGATGTATCAGAGCCGCCTCTGCCTAAAGTTGTTATTTCGCCTTCCGTAGTTATCCCTTGAAATCCTGCTACTACTACTATTTTACCTTCATTTAACTTGTCTTTTATTTTATCTGTTTTTATATCAATTATTCTTGCCTTTTGGTGAATACTTTCTGTTATTATACCAACCTGTGAAGCATTAAAACTTATGGCCTCAAAGCCTTGTGCCTGAATTGCCATGGTCAAAAGTGCTATGGAAACACCCTCACCGGTTGAAAGAAGCATATCCATTTCTCTTGCGCAAGGTTCTTTTGAAATTTCTTTTGCCATTTTAACAAGATAATCAGTTGTATGGCCCATTGCAGAAACAACTACGACAACATCATTGCCCAAGTTTTTTTCTTTTATAACGGCTTTTGCGACTTCTTTTATCTTGTTTGTGTCAGCAACTGAAGTGCCGCCGAATTTTTGTACAACTATCCTTTTCATAAGCGTTCTTTTACGAGATTAACTGCATTGCCTTTCTGATTTTTTGCTATTTAATATTGCTTCCAAGTCCTCTTTTTCTTTGGCAAAGCCAAACAAATCGGGGTAATTTTCTTCTATTATTTTCGCAAATTTAATTGCCTCTTTTATATTATATTCACAAAGGTTTTCTTTGGCAAGCCTGTAATTTACATAAAATAAAATATTAAGACAGTCTGTATTTTTTTCATTTAACTTATAAGCGGCAGAAATTTTACGCAAAGCTTCTTTATAATCGCCCTGCTCAATCAAAGCTTTTGAATAGTCTATGTAAGGGTCGATTTCTGAGGATTGGTATTCAATTGCCTTTTTATAATACTCATTGGCTTTTAAAAAATTTCCTTCAAGAAAAAATGCGTTTGCTATTTTATTGTAATTTGCAACCGCCTTTGCAGATAATTTCAAAACTTTTTCAAAATAATATATCGCCTGTTTATAGTTTTTTCTCTCAAAATTTATATTGCCCAACTCTTGTAAAGAAAGGACATTTTCAGGATTGAGGCTCAGCGTCTTTTCAAAATATTCTACCGCTTTTTCCCCATTATATGTTCGGTAATAGGAAACGCCCAAATAGGCATGAGCAAATTCATTCTTGTCGTTAAGTTCAATTGCCCTTAAAAATTTTTCTTTTGACTCTTCAAATTTGCCAAAACCTTGAAGTGAAAGCCCCCAAGAATTATAAAAATGGTAATTAACTTGAACTTGAGCTTCACCTTTTTCGTAGTACTCAAAAGACTTTTGCTCGTCTTTGAGATTCATATAATTTTCTGCAATAATCATATATGTTTCCATTTTCGCAGGGTTTAGCTCCAGCGATTTAAGAGCTGATTTAAGGCTTTCTTCATATTTTTTTTCTTTAAAATCAATATATGAAAGATAATAAAAAGCCTCGCCATGAGTCGGAATAACCGAAATTATCAATCCAAATTTTTCTCTTGCTTTATCAAACTCTTCGAGCTCAAGTTCTACGAGCCCCCAAAAGAAAAGTGCATTAAAATTAGATATATTAAGCTTGCAGGCCTGTTGGAATTTTTCTCTTGCCAGAATCGGTTTTTTTTGTCTTACCAAAGAAAGCCCCCAGTTTAAAACAACATCAGAATTATTCGGTTCTAACTTTTGTGCAATTTTAAACTGTTTTTCAGCTTCTTTAAAATCATTAAGCTCGGTAAGCACATTCCCCAAAAAACAATAAGCTTTTGCGCTGTTTTTATCAAGCCTTATTGCTTTTGAAAAAAACTTCATTGCACAGTTAAAATCTCTGTCCTTTGCTTTCAAAAGTCCCAAATTAATGTAGGCTTCAGGCGTTTGATGAGCCATCAATGTCGAAGACACAAGCTTTTCTTCCGCTTGAGTAAAATCACCCTCTTCTGCCAAATGAACTGCCCAATTAACATAAGCGACAGAAGGGATATAAGGATTTTGAGCCAATTTTTTATACTCGTCAATACCAGAATCCAACTCCAAAATCTCACTGACAAGCTCTTTTATATTGTTTTTTATTTTTTTTAATCCCGTAAAAGACAATCTGCAACCTCTCTAAAAGCGCCATTGCCACCAAAATTGGTTGTAACCTGTATATCTTTAACCTCTTTAACCGCCGCAACAGCATTAGGCACGGTTAGTTTTATTGAAGAATAATTAAGGCTTTCAATATCATTTACATCATCACCGATGTATAAAAATTCGCCCTGATTCAATTTATTCCTGTCAACAATAGATTTTATCACATCTATTTTTACTCTTATATCTTGATGAACTTCATTAAGATTAAATTTTTTAGCAATCAAATCTATTGCCGAATTCTTTTCTCCTGATATAAATGCAATCTCAAAACCGGCTTTTTTCAGCAAAGATATTGCCATAATATCCTTAAAGTTTAGTTTTCTGGAAATGTTTGCGTTTTGGTCGATGTAAATACCTCCATCGGTCATAATCCCATCGAAGTCAGAAATAATCATTTTTAATGTTTTTGGGATTTTTAAACTCATTACTTTCTTCTCAATTTCTTAATTATAGGTAATTCACTGTCATAAACTTTTTTAATTCCGTCCCCGGTCATAATTGGGACTTGTCTTATGTCTCTGACCATTCTGAAAAGGCCGGCAGGTTCAAGACTCGCAGCATGATCGGAGCCCCAAAGTGTCCTATCCATAGTTATATGCCTTTCGACAGAATTTGCACCCATGGCCACCGCCACAATAGAAGGCGTTAAACCTCTTTCATGCCCGCTAAAACCTATAGGACAATCAAATTTTTTCTTTAATGCTTTTATTACCTCAAGATTAATTTCTTCATGATCGCTTGGATAAGTTGAAGTACAGTGGTAAATAACCAAATTTTTAGTTCCCAAGATACTTACTGCATGTTCTATCTGTTCCATGGTACTCATGCCGGTCGACAACAAAATAGGTTTTTTGGTTGCCTTAGTATATTTGAGTAAATTATCATCAGTCAGACTGGCAGATGAAATTTTATAGCAAGGCGGATTAAATTTTTCTATAAAATCAACTGAAGATTCGTCCCAACAAGAGGCAAACCAAATCATCCCTTTTTCTTTGCAATACCTGTCAATTTCAAAATACTGTTCAAGCCCGAACTCCAAACCTCTTTTCAAATCCCCGTTTGTTTCTCCAAAAGGGCTTTGACGCTCTTTTGAAAGCTCCTCTTTTGTGTATACTACATCAATCGTCCTTTTTTGAAATTTCACCGCATCACACCCGGACATTACCGCTATATCTATAAGTTTTTTAGCTAAGTTAACATCGCCATTATGGTTAATCCCTATTTCGGCTATAATAAAACACGGATATCCGTCCCCTATTGTTTTATTTGCTATTTTTACGGTTTTTCTCACTCTAAGCTCCTCTTATGACAAATATTTTTTGTGTAAATCAAACTCTTCAGATTCAGACTTTTGTTTTTGAATATCATTGAGTGTTTTTTCTTTTTTTTCTAAAATTTCTTCTTTAACCGGAAGTATTTCATCTTCCTCCAACATTCTGATTAAATTTATCGAATGTTGAGTAGCTCCTATCAACATCCTTTTCTTATCAAGTTCAATGACATGAAGATTTTTTCCCTGCCCCAGTTGTGTGGTTGAAAGTATAACAACATTGCTCATGTCATGTTTTTTAAGCTGTTCTTGAACAGTTTTTGCCCCTACTATGTTCAATTTTGAATAAATTATTCCTGTTACATAAATTAATACGACCACAAATAATAAAGCCCCTACGATTTTTAATAAACTGGGCTCATTTGATGTAACTTTAAGCACCTCTTTTAGCTCAGGGCTTACTGCCTCAACTTCGGCGAGTACAACTTGAATTGAAGATAAAAAAAATGTAGACAAAAGTAAAAACTTCTTCATTAAAACTCCTTAAATAAAATATTTGCTATAAAATTATTGTATCACAAAATACACGGGAGTTGTACATGCTCTGGTACACTATAAACATCTTTATAATTTTAATTTTTATCGCGCTGCTTTTTATTATAAAAAAGTCAAACAAAAAATGGTCGAAAATTAACGATTATATCGGAATGGTCACAAACACTGTCAACTCTGTCCGATATGGTAATTTAAGTGCAAAAATAGCCCAAATTGACCACCCCAATTATCAAAATTTGTCCGAAAGTATTAACCGTATGGTCGAAACGCTCAAAGACAGAGAAAATATGATTATTGAATACCAAAATGAACTTACCCGTCAAAACAAATTTTTAGAAGCCGTCATAAACTCCCTTTCTGACGGAATTTTGATTGTTGATGAAACTTACAATATTCTGCGAGCAACTCCGCAGATTGCAAATTGGTTTAATGAAGATGGAAACAAACTTCCGGGCAAAAATATTTTTGATTATATTCAAATTGCCGAAAATACAAAATTCGAAAAATTAAATAATGACGAAATATTCATAAAAAACAATAATTCCGAAAGTTTTGAAGCAAGCATAATGAAGCTAAACCTTGATGACAAGAAAAAACGCTTTGTTCTGATAATTAAGGACACCACAAACCAGAAAGAACTCGAACAATTAAGAGAAGACTTTGTTGCAACGCTTACCCACGATCTAAAAGTTCCAATAGTTGCAGAAGCCAACATTTTAGATTTTCTTATAAATGGGAAATTCGGTGAAATTAACGAAAAACAGCACGAAGCAATTTCAAATATGAAAACCTGCAACCAAGAACTTGTCGATTTGGTTCAAATTCTGCTTGAAACTTATAAAATAAAAGAAACAGGCGTTGACCTGAACAGAGAAAATGTTTATCTAAATTCCTTTGTATGGCAGGTAATAGAAGAAATGCAGCCTATTGCCGAAAAATCTGAAATCAAAATTAATTATTATGTTGACGGGGATTTTAATGTAAGCGCCGACAGTATGCACTTGAGAAGAGTTATCAAAAACCTTATTCAAAACGCTATTTCGCACAGCAACTCAAACAGCGATATTAACGTAAGCATAGGTTATATCCCTGACTTTATAACAATAACTATAACCGACTACGGGCAAGGAATTTCTCAAGAAAATATTGATAAAATTTTTAACAAATACTATTCGACGGCAAAAAAATTCAGAAAAATCGGAACGGGTCTGGGACTTTATCTATCCCAACAGATTGCAAAATCTCATGGCGGAGAAATTACCGTAACAAGTCAAGAAAACATCAGCACAAGTTTTTGCGTAAAACTTCCCGCATATAAATAATTTTTATTTTTTAGACCAGTTTTCGATTATTCGCATAGGAGCACGAGCAATAGCAAGCGCCTGCGCTTCGACATCTTTTGTAACGACCGTTCCTGCTCCTACAGTTGCATTTTTGCCTATTTCGACAGGCGCAACTAAAACGGAATTTGAACCAATGCTTGCCCCTTCTTTAATTTTTGTTTTATTTTTTGCTTTTGTGAAATGATTATAATTTGCGGTAATCGTGCCTGCGCCTACATTAACATCAGAGCCTATTTCACTGTCCCCGATATATGAAAGGTGACATGCATTAGTGTTTGAAGCTATTTTAGATTTTTTCACTTCCACAAAATTACCTATTTTAACGTTATCAGCAAGTTCAACATCGCCACGAATATGTGCAAAAGGTCCTATTGAACAATTAGCCCCGATTTTATTTTTTCCTGTCATAAAAACATTTGGATAAATCACTGTGTCAGCGCCGATTTGAGTATCAGATGAAATCCATGTTGTCTCAGGATCAACCACCGTAACTCCATTTTCCATGTGCTTGTTTATAATTTTTCTGTTGAGCATTTTGTAGGCTTGGGCAAGATGCGCCTTTGAATTTATGCCGAAAATTTCTTCATTATCATCCAAAACAAAAGCATTTACGTTTAAATTGCATTTACCGCCCCATGAAATAATATCGGTAAGATAATATTCACCCTGAGCATTGTTACTTTTTAGCTCAGAGAAAGCTTTTTTTATTTTTTGCCAGTTAAGACAATAAATTCCGGCATTTATTTCCTTAATTTTCTTTTGAGCGGGACTTGCATCTTTTTCTTCTACAATGGAATTTAATTTTTCACCGTTTCGCACTATTCTTCCGTAATTGGTCGGGTTTTCAAAAACTGCGCTCATAACCGTCAAATCAGATTTTTTATTTTTATGAAATTCTATAAATTTTTTCAAAGTATCAGCTGTAATCAAAGGAGTGTCGCCACATAAAATCAAAACTTCGCCGTCAAATTTTTCTAATTTTGAACAAACCATGCTTACGGCATGACCCGTTCCAAGCTGCTGTTTTTGAAGCACGCAGGAAGATTTTTTATAATTTTCTTTAACAAATTTCTCAACTTCTTTTGCCTGATGACCTACTATAACAAAAGATTCATCAATCCAATTTGTATTTTCGACCGCATCAAGAACATATCCCAAAAGCGATTTATCAAAAATTTTATGCAAAACTTTTGCCAAATCAGACTTCATTCTGGTACCTTTGCCTGCTGCAAGAATTACGGATTTAATTTTAATATTTTTCATACTTTAGCTCCTTACCCGATAATTATACAATAAAATTTGTCATTTTTCTCATGTTCAAGGTTGAATATAAAAATAGTTCATGGGATAATAATGTGCGTAAAATGTAACTTTTAAGAAGGAGAAAAATATGCCGACATTTATTGAAGACATTACAGCAAGACAAATTTTGGACTCACGCGGAAACCCAACCGTAGAAGTCGATGTTAAATTATCTTGCGGGGTTATCGGAAGAGCTGCTGTACCATCAGGAGCTTCCACAGGAATTTTTGAGGCGCTTGAACTAAGAGACGGCGACAGCTCAATGTATTTGGGAAAAAGCGTTCTACAAGCAGTTGACAATGTAAATACAAAAATAGCACCCGAACTTATCGGTGAAGATGCTTCTAATCAGCAAGAAATCGATAGAATTATGCTTGAGCTTGACGGAACAGACAACAAATCAAAACTTGGAGCAAACGCTATTTTGGGAGTTTCGCTCGCCGCTGCAAAAGCTTCATCATTGGCTTATGAAATACCACTATACAGATATTTGGGCGGAATTACCGCATGCACACTTCCTGTTCCTATGATGAACATTATAAACGGAGGAGCTCACGCTGACAACAACATTGATTTTCAGGAGTTTATGATTGCACCTGTTGGTGCAAACAGCTTCCAAGAAGCAATAAGAATGGGCGCTGAAGTTTTCCATAACCTTAAAAAAGTACTTCATGACAAAGGGCTTGCAACTTCTGTTGGCGACGAAGGCGGATTTGCACCAAACCTGGGCTCTAACGAAGAGGGAATTGAAGTTATCCTTACGGCAATTGAAAAAGCAGGATACAATACAGATCAAATTAAAATCTGTTTAGATGTTGCTTCATCAGAATTTTACAAAGACGGCAAATACGTTCTTGAAGGCGAAGGAAACAAAACCCTTTCAAGAGAAGAAATGGTCGAATTTCTTACAAAATGGGCTGAAAAATATCCTATTATCTCAATCGAAGACGGAATGGCAGAAGAAGATTGGGAAGGCTGGAAACTGCTTACCGAAAAAATCGGGGACAAATGCCAATTAGTTGGTGATGACCTTTTTGTTACAAATACAGCAAGACTTTCTGAAGGCATTCAAAGAAATATCGCTAATTCAATTCTGATTAAAGTCAACCAAATAGGAACTTTAACAGAAACTTTAGCGGCAATTTCAATGGCGCACGAAGCAGGTTACACTTCAGTTATTTCACATCGTTCAGGCGAAACCGAAGATACATTCATAGCTGACCTTGCTGTTGCCACAAACAGCGGTCAAATAAAAACAGGTTCAGCTTCACGTTCTGACAGAATCGCAAAATATAACCAGTTAATAAGAATCGAACAGGAACTCGGTTCTGCGGCTAAGTATCTTGGACTTAAAGCGTTCAAAGGACAAAAAGGACAAAATAAATCCTGCTGCGGCTGCGGATGCCAATAAAAGCTGAAAAGGTTAATAACTGAAAAATTATCGGCGGCAAAAGTATTAATACCTTTGCCGCTTTTACTATTGAAGATGAGGAAAAATTAAAAATTGTATATTCTTGAATTATTCCGTGTCCTCATTTACTATTTACCAAATATGTTACAAATTTGCCTGAATATTTTTTTTGTTTTATTAATTCAAGGCCAAAACCCTGCCAGTTAATATCCTGAGAATGTTCCAAAACAACAATCCCGCCTTTTTTCAATAAATTATTTTCCTGAATTTTTTGCAACATTTGTTCGTAAATTCCGCTCATATAAGGCGGGTCAAGATAAATTACATCAAAAATTTCGTTTATTTTCCCAATTTTTTTTAAAGCATCTCCGACAATAATATTAGGCTCTATTTTTAATTTTAAATAATTTTCTTTCAAAACTTTTGCAACTTTCGGATTTTTTTCAATAGCAACAACTATTTCAAATCCTCTTGAAAAAGCCTCAAGCCCCATAATACCGGAGCCCGCAAAAACATCTAAAAATTTTTTATTTTCAAATTTACCCGTTATTGAAAAAAGACTGCTGAAAACGCTTTCTCTAACCTGCGACAAAGTAGGCCTGACAATATTTTCATCAAACAAGCTGATTTTTTGCCCCTTGTATTTTCCGCCGGTTATAATCATAAAAAGATTATACCAAAAAAAGGGGCGGTGTTTTGCAAAGCAAAACACCGCCCCTTTAAAATCTTATCAGTTATTGCTCAAAACAAGCTTCATAGTTGCCATGTTTTTAATTGAAAACATTTTATGCTTATTTCCTTGTCCGCCGGCAATATTAAAAATTCTAACCATGCGTTGAATTTCTTCAATGTCTTTTCTAGATTCAATTTTATAAACATTACAAATAGGATCTGAAACCACTGACATTATTGTGTTTAGTTCTTGTTCTTTCATCATTCGCCTCTCGTAAAAAATCTATATATTAATAAAAACAATCAGCGCCGAAGAATTGCCTTTTTTATTAATTTTTATGTTACAAGAATTAATATAATCCTTGAATTCAGTTCGTTTCTTGTTTGCCTTCTTTCTCCGTTGAGTGAACGAAACGTGAGAAATGGCCTCACGGTTTGCATAAATTGTTCACTCTCTGTTTTATTTATCAATAGTGAGAAGATTTTAAAAAAAAAGAAACAGAACCTAGTCACTATTCGTGACGCCATTTTGCCCTGAAACAAGTTTCAGGCAAAAGAACGCAAGAAAAGAAAAAAGAACGCGAATAAAATGCCAAAGCATCAGGGGCAAGCCCCCGAACCCCCAATTAATTCTTTATTTCGACAATGTTGAAATAATTTACAGGCAAGGTTTCCTTAATTCAATTGATGAGCAGACTCATCAATTGAACCTTTATGCGGCGGCTTTGCTGCCGCTATGCCTCGCAGAGAAAAGAGTGGTTTTTCTTTCTTGGTTACTTCTTTCTTTTGCCGTCGATATATAAAAGAAAGAAGTAACATAATAAAACCTATTTATAATATAATAATTTTATAAACGAAAATGGAAAAAACATGTTTTCACAAGATTTAAAAGAAAAATATCCTTTTTTAACAAAATACTTTGAAAAGGGAATCAAAAGCTCAAAAAGAGACCTCGCTCACAGTATTCTTTTTTACGGAAATGACATTGAGGCACAATACGCTATTGCAACAGAAATTGCAAGAATTTTGAACTGTAAAGAACTAAAAAATGAAAGCTGCAAATGTATAAACTGCAACTGGATAAGAGACGAAAAACACCCTGAAGTCCTTACCATCTCAAAATTCGACAATAAACCGTCAGATGATGACTCCAAGACTGTAATTTCGGTAAAACAGGCGCAAATGATTAAAAATTCTCTTTTAAACACTTCTGAATTCCACAGGGTTTTTATTTTCTGTGATGCAAAAATGGAAGGCGAAAAAAGAATCCCGCTTGGACTTAACGAACAAAATTTTCAAGAAGAAACCGCAAATTCTTTGCTTAAAATTATTGAAGAGCCCCCGCCTAACACAACATTTTTCTTTTTGACAAGAGATAAAAACGATATTATAGAAACAATAATTTCGCGTTCTCAAAGTTTTTTTGTCCCCTCTTTTAAAAAACAAGACCGCGAATTTTCCCTAATATCAGAACATTTTCAAAATTACCCCGACATTGAAAGAAAAGAATCTTTGGACTTGGCTCAAACGCTTTTTATGCTTTCAAAAGATATGGAAAGCTTAAGCATTTTAGAAAAAATTCAAAATTATATGCTGGCATTTATGAAAACAAATTTAAAAAATCCCACATTAAAGGCAAAAATTTTAAAAGATATAAAAATAGTTGAAACAGCTAAAAAACAAATAAGTGCAAAAGTAAATCCCCAACTGGCATTTGAAAATATGTGCCTAAATTTGACAAAAACAAATTAAATACTTTCGCCCTTTAATTCCATTGCCTTGTTATAAAGTTCCAAATACTGCCTTGAAAGCTTTTCTTTCCCAAGTTTCTTGTAAGTGTATGCAAGATTAAAATAAAAATCAGGCTCATTATTTTTAATCTCAATCGCTTTTAAAAAAGCAATTTTTGCCTTGCCCAACTCACCTGCCTTTAAATAAGCACAACCTAAATTATAAAATCCGTAAGCAAAATCCCTCTTAAGACGACAAGTTTTTTTCAAGTTTTCAACAGCTAAAAATGGTTTTTCCTCATTCAAATACAAAACCCCTAAGTTGTAATATGGTTTATAAAAAGTTTCATCGACCAAAATTGAGCGCTGATACATAAAAACCGCATCAGAAATTTTGTCCTGATCCTGCAAAATATTCCCCAATAAAACATAATCCTGAGCACTTCTTTTGGAATCGGGAATGGTTAAAAGAATATCATAAGCACCTTTTAAATTATTTTCGTTATAAAGCAAAACCGCCTGCATAGAAGGCGTCATTTCTTCACCTGATGCCTGTTGCGGTTTTGCAAGTTTTTTTGCGGGGATATGCAAAAACTCTTTAATATCATTCATAATTAATCCGTTTGCCACTTGTGCAAAAGAGCAAGAATTCGAAAAAATCAAAAATAATAAAAGTAAAAAAATCTTCTTCATATACATAATTATAATTTAAATAATTTTTCATGTCGAGAAATCAAAATAAGAATACGCCATGCCGAAACATAAAACTTTGAAGACACCATTAACAGAGATAATCCGGCATATCCTGAGTGGTATCTCTGATAAAGCGTGCAGAAAAAACTTGTTTTGAGATGACTTTTCTCAAAAAATCAAGCATTTTTACACATTATTTGAAATCAAAAAAAACATGTGCCAAGATATAAGTGATGTCTCTTTTACTGATTAGTCCTTGTTGGAGCAAAACTTGCTTTGACAAGGATTCTTTAATTTGTTTGAACAAACAGACTGATAATTTCGTTTAAAGCGGAATACTGTCTGTGATAACTTTGAGATTGTTTTTCAAGTGCAATTATCTGTTTTTTGTATTCCTGAATTGTATTTTGGCACTCTCTTGCAGAGTTTTTTAGTCCTTCTTGCGTTTGCTGAGCTTCTTGAAGAACGTTTCGCATAGAAATACCAAGGGCTTCCATTGTTTGTTTTATAATTTGCGCGCCTGTGGTTCTTGTAACTCCTGAAGGCAATTGTCCTATAAGTTTTTTCAAAACTGCAATATTGCTTGGTATTTCAAAATTTTCAAGTTCTTTTGAAAAATTTTCGGAAACAAGCGGTTGAGAGTTCATGGGTATAGAATAATTTTGAGACGGAACCGTTGTAGTCGCTGAGTTCTCAAAAACCCTTTCTTCACTAATAAAATCTGTCTTAGAAGAAAAATCTTGCTCCCCGCCTAAATCTAAATCATCATCTGAATCAAGCGAAGCAAGAAAATCATCCTCAGGCTCTTCTTCTTTCTGGGCAGGTATGGCAACACTCTGAGTTTGTTCAAAAAATCCGGGGATTTCATCCAAAAAAGTTGCTTCTTCTTTTTGTGCAGAAACAGACGAAACAGGATTGACCTCTATTTCTGATTGTTTTTTAAGTGCTTCGACAATTTTTTTGCCCACGCCCTCTGATAATTTGCTGTTAGCCATATTTTTCCCCTATTTACATTCTTTATATTAATTCATTATAATAAAAAAATTTTTTTTTAACAGAAAACATTAATTTATGTGAAATAAGAGAATTAAAAATTTGTAACAAAATATATCAAATTTTTAAATTTTTCACAATGAGATATAGAAAATATATGAAATTGATGTACAATAATATTAAATAAAAAAATTAAACGTATTTTACAGGAGGTTTTAAATGGCTAGAATATTGGTTTCAATGCCCGATGAATTTTTAGATAAAGTTGATGTGCTTGCAAACGACGAACAAAGAACCAGAAGCGAACTCGTAAGAGAAGCCCTGAGAAACTACATTAAGCGCGCAAGAGTTGCAAATCCCCAAAAAGCAATAGAAAACGCCAAAATTCTTGATGAACTTTTAGATTAAAATCAAGCCATATCCGCTTGATTATCAATTTCAATAGTGTATCTTATAACGTAATTAACCATCAAAAGCAAAAACGGATTAATTTCTGTTGTATTTGACATATTAACTTTTGCCTGACGGGTTTGATTTTGAGAATTTTTTGCCTGTTTTTGATCAAAAATTATGTTAGAAGTTATAGCATGTGTGCTTACTTCTGCTTTTAGTTTTTGTAAAAGTTCGTCTTTTGGAAATTCTTCAGAGCAATTAATCAAAATTGTCATCGAATTGCCCACCCCAAGAATCAATGTTGCTTTGACATTACCATAGTTCTTGGTTGAAATCAAAATCGTTATGGATGATTCTGATTCGCCCTTTTCATTTTCATAGGTTTCCACTTCAAGCTCAAAATCCTTATCCTGAGGCAGCGGAATCCAAGGCAAATAAAGAAGCATCAAATTTTTAATGGTGCTTGAATTCTTTTCCCCTAACGTAGAAACACAAGCATTGATAAGCTTCATAGTATCTTTTATTTGTGAAAGATCTGAAATACCTTGTTTTGAAGCATTCGCCATATCCCCGATAAGCCTGTTGACAGCTTCTTTGCCGCGCCCCTGAAGAAAAAGAACTATCTGATTTATATCAATGTTTTTGGCAATAAGCGTGGAAGTTTGCCCAGTTGCAGTAGTAGCATTTTGAACAATCCCCAAGAACTCTTTTAAATCTTTTGGTAACTGCATTGATTCTTTTACATAAAGAGCCTTATCCAAACTATCTATATGATTCATCTGCAAAGGCTTATAAACTATAGGCTGACGAGTCACAGGGGTCAAAATAATTGGCTTTAGAATAACTTTTTGCTGCACAGAGTTTAAACTCTGTGTAAATGTTTCATTGGCAACTTTCGACTTCTGTGTCATTTCTGTTGAAGAGCCCTTTAAGCCCGTCATTGAAGCGTTTGCAAGCTTATTCAAAAAATTACCCAAATTAAAATCAGCCATATTAACATTATGCTGATTTTTATTCAAAAAGCAACATGTTTATTATTTAATCAAATCTTTTCTGCCAAAAAAAGGATTAAAAGGCTCTGGCCTAAATAGCGGACGCTTTCTAAGCAATTCAAAACCGGCTGTAGGCTTGCGTTGGATTTTCTTTTTGACAGGAAGCCGTAAATAATCCCTTATACCCTCAACAATACATTGTGCTGAAATATCTTGATAACCCTGTTGGTTCAAGATTTTCAACTCTTTACTGTTTGACATGTGCCCAATTTCAACTAAAACTGAAGGGACAATATTTGAAGCCTGCAAAACATAAAGCCTTTCGGCCCAAATGGAGTTTACACCGTTATTTGGGATAGTCGTATCATTTTTAAACCATTTATTCATAGTTTCGGCAAGGGGCATGCTTTTTTCTCCAAAAGCAAAAATGGTTTCGCCCGAATTATGCCTAAATCCAGCCGGTTTTGAATCATGATGAATAGAAACAAACAAATCAGCCCTTACTGATTGCTGAATATCTCTAATCATAGGCAAAGACATATTATCCAAATAAATAACTTCAGCACCTAACTTCATCAGTTTTCTTCTGACATTTACAGCAACCTTATCATTCAGGTCTGCCTCTTTAATGACTTTTTTGCCCAACCGCGCCTTAGCTCCTTCATCAATTAAAGAAGGTCCTTTACGCGCCCCATGTCCGGGATTAATAATTATAATTTTACCCTCTAAAGGTAATCTAAAACGTCCCATAAAAATCCTTATCCCCTATATTTATATAAAGATTTTTATTTAAAAAAAATTGTTTCTTATTAAAATAAATTTGCGATAATTTAACATAATTTAACTAAACAACAAAAAGGCGGGCTTTTTTAAAAAAGCCCGCCTTTTTGTTATATTATTTAACTTAAGCGATAATTTTATCAACTACGCCTGAACCAACGGTTCTTCCGCCTTCTCTGATAGCGAATCTCATACCGGCTTCAATCGCAACAGGAGCAATCAATTCGACTTCCATAATTACGTTGTCGCCAGGCATAACCATTTCGCCTTCAAATTTAATTGATCCGGTTACGTCAGTTGTTCTGATGTAGAACTGAGGCCTGTACCCGGGGAAAAATGGAGTGTGACGTCCACCTTCTTCTTTTGTCAAAACGTAAACGTTAGCTGTGAATTTTGTGTGAGGTTTGATTGAACCGATAGCAGCGATAACCTGACCTCTTTGGATTTCAGTTTTATCAACACCACGAAGCAATAAACCAACGTTGTCACCTGCTAAACCTTCGTCAAGAAGCTTTCTGAACATTTCAACACCGGTAACTGTTGTTTTCTTGGTTTCACCAAATCCAACAATTTCAACCTCGCCTTGAACCTTAACGCGCCCTCTTTCAATCCTTCCGGTTGCAACTGTACCACGGCCGGTAATTGAGAAAACATCTTCAACAGGCATCAATAACGGTTTGTCTAATTCTCTTTCAGGAGTTGGGATGTAACTGTCGATTGCATCCATCAATTCCCAAATTTTATCAACCCATTTATCTTCGCCCCTTTGAATTTTCGGATTGGCAGCTACGGCTTCAAGAGCTTTAAGAGCTGAACCGTGGATGAATGGAGTGTTGTCGCCGTCAAGTTCATAAGAAGTCAACAATTCTCTAACTTCCATTTCAACCAATTCCAACAACTCAGGATCATCAACCATATCACATTTATTCATAAATACGACCAATTTAGGAACGCCAACCTGTCTTGCCAACAAGATGTGTTCACGAGTTTGAGGCATAGCACCGTCTGTTGCAGCTACTACAAGAATAGCTCCGTCCATCTGAGCAGCACCTGTAATCATATTTTTTACATAGTCTGCGTGACCCGGACAGTCAACGTGTGCATAGTGTCTTGAATCTGTTTCGTACTCAACGTGCGCAGTAGAGATGGTAATACCTCTTGCTTTTTCTTCAGGAGCAGCGTCGATTTCATCGAATTTTTTTGCTTGCGCTTTACCTGCTGCAGCCATTGTTCCTGTAATTGCTGCTGTTAATGTTGTTTTACCGTGGTCAACGTGGCCTACTGTACC
>CAZXID010000019.1:0-35560 GCA_964640325.1 uncultured Muribaculaceae bacterium
CTGCCGTTTGGAAATCTGAAGGCAGCTTTTGTCTGATAGTCTGCTCGATAACTCTGCGTCCTGCAAAGCCTATTCTTGCGCCTTGTTCTGCTACAATTATGTCGCCTAAAGTTCCAAAACTTGCAGTGACACCACCGAATGTCGGCTCTGTAAGGAGAGTGATGTACAAAATTTTCTCTTCATCCATTTTTGCGCAAGCACATGATGTCTTTGCCATTTGCATTAAGCTCAGGGCACTTTCTTGCATTCTGGCACCGCCCGATGAACAAATAGCAAGCATAGGAATTCTTTGCTTAATCGCTTCTTCCATAATCCTTGTGACTTTTTCTCCCACAACGCTGCCCATAGAACCGCCCATATAGTCAAAATCCATAACAGCAGCAGCAACTCTGTGACCCTCAAGACTTCCGATTCCTGTTATTACGGCATCATCAAGCCCGGTTTTATCCTTTGCTTTTTGAATACGGTCTTTGTAAGACTCTGTGTCAATAAATTTAAGCGGATCTGTCGGTTTAACTTCTGCAAACATTTCTTTGAAACTTTTTTTGTCAAAAAGCTGTGTAATTCTTGTTTTAGCATTTATTCTGAAGTGGTAATCGCACAAAGGACAAACCATGTCATTGTCTTCAAGGTCTTTTTTGGGTAATTGTGCAGTACAGTGAACGCATTTTATCCATAAACCCGGCAAACCGTCGTCTTCTATTTTTGCTTCAAGTGCTTTTCTGGCTTCTTGGGCTTGCTTACGTTTTTCAAACCAAGATTGTATAGTCATTATTTATTACTCCTCATTTATTCAAAACATTATACATCAAAAAAATAACGGTCAAGAAAATTGGACATTTGTTTAATTTTTTTGAATAGGCGGAATGAATATTTTTCTGATATCTTCCGAGATTTTTATGTTTTGTAAAGCAATATTATACTTTTTTAAATCTGCTATTTTTTCTTGCTCCTCCAGCAAGTCTCTTTTTTCTTGCGATATTGAATTTTTAACCTTTTCAAATTCGCTTGGAGTTTTATTTTCTAAAATTGTCGAAACTATTTTATCAATGTTAGAAGATGGAACGCCGTATTTTGAAGCTATTTCAGATACATTTGCTCCTAATTTGAACCTGTAAAGCCACTGAAGCGTCAACTTGTCACCTTTTGATAAGCTTATTACCCCATATTTGTGGGGAGTGTACATAATATCTTTTTCATCAGAGCTGTGCCCCAACCCCAGCGCATGCCCAATTTCATGCAAAATAGTATGGTATACTTCATTTTCAGACATGTAATCCTGATGAATAAGTCCGTCAGAAATTCCTATTTGAATCTCTGCCGAATACAGTCTGTTTTGTCCGTTAAAGTGAAAATAACAATGCCCCAGTGCTTGCCTGTCAACCCTTTTCCAATCAAGATTGATTTGAGATTGCATAAGCGTGTCAACAATAAGAAAAGAGACTTTTCCTAAGCTTGCTTTTTGCCATGTCTCAAGGGCCCGCATTACAAGTTGGCGGTATTTGTAGTCTTCAAGTTTTTTTGAATAAAATCTAAACGGCGCAATATAAAATTTTAAGGGCATTAAATTGTCTGCCCAGCGCATAATTCTTCCATTTCGTAAACTTTCTTGTAAATAAGTTTTCTTTTGCATAAATTTATTTTATAATTATTTTCTAAACAAATCAAGAAATTAAGGGGAGAAAACTTTATGAATATGATGCAAATGATGCAACAGGCTCAAAATTTACAAAAAAAACTTAAAGCGGCTCAAGAAGAACTTGCCAATTCCGAAGTAACAGGGGAATCAGCCGGCGGCGCGGTAAAAGTAGTTTGCGACGGGCAAGGCAAATTTAAGTCAATTAAGCTGACTCCTGAGGCAATAAATCCTGAAGACCCTTCTTCTGTTGATTCAGATGCGGTTGAGATGCTTGAAGATGTTATCACAACAGCGATTCTTCAAGCTAGTAACAAGGCAACAGCCGAGATGGAAAGCAAAATGAAGGCATTAACCGGCGGAATTAATATTCCGGGACTGTTTTAAGTTTTACGTCATGCTGAACTTGTTTCAGCATCTCTCAGGCGAATAACATTGCGACCCTGAAACGAGTTCAGGGTGACGTTTTATAGTTTAATGGAGTACCAATGATTTATCCAAAATCAATAGCAGCATTAATCGAACAGTTTCAGAAATTTCCTGCGATAGGTCCTAAATCTGCGCAGAGGATGGCATTTCATCTTTTAAAAATGCCCATGTCTGAGGTACAAAAAATAGCCCAAACACTCATTGATGCAAAAGAAAATACTTTTGCATGCGATATATGTTTCAATATGTCTTCAACAAATCCTTGCGAGATATGTTCTTCAACGGGGCGTGATAAAAGTATGATTTGTGTTGTTTCAGAGACAAAAGACTTGATTGCGATTGAAAAAACAAATGAATTTAAAGGTCTTTACCATGTTTTGCAAGGCTTAATTTCACCTATTGACGGGGTTGGTGCAGAAGATATAAGGATAAAAGAGCTTTTACACAGAGTTGCAAATGATGAGGTACAAGAGGTTATACTTGCCCTGAGTCCTTCTGTCGAGGGTGAGGCAACCAGTTTATATCTTAATAAATTAATAAAACCTTTCGGAATAAAAATCAGTCGGATAGCTTTTGGACTTCCTGTAGGAACAGATTTGGAATATGCCGATGAAATAACCCTTGCAAAAGCGCTTGAAGGCAGAAGAGAAATAAATTAGTTTTTTATTATGAATTTATGAAAAAGATTTGTTTAACAATTTTATTTTTGTTTATTTTTGCCGCATCGGCAAGTGCCGAAACGCAGAACATTAAAATCATGGCGCTTGAAAGTTTTTCTACTGAAAATCCTTCGAAATTTTTTAGAGCAGAAATTATTGAAGACAAAGAATTTAGCGGAGAATTGCTTGAGCAAGGGACAATAGTCGAAGGACAAGTTACAAGGGTTGAAAATCCTAAGAGAGGAAAACAAAATGCTTATTTTGTTTTTCTCCCTTATATTGTAATCCATGGTGAAGAAATAATCACGGCCGATAAGCCTTTGGCGGTGGCAAAAGTAATAGGTTATAGCCCTATTGACACAAAAAAACTTGTTGGAAGAGTTTTTAAAACAGCTGCAAACTTTGTGGTCAAAGGAGCCTCCGTTGGACTTTCTTTTATTGAAGGAGTTGCAAAAGCCGAAGATGGCGAAAGACTTCAGTCGGGATTTGTAAATATTTATAACGATTCGCCGCTTTCTTATATTGAACCCGGCAGAGAATTAAATATTGAGCCCGGAGATATTCTTATTCTTAAATTAAAAAAGATTGAACATATTAATTAAATTTTAATTTTGCAAAATAATTTCTTTTAAATCTTTTATGGCTTTGTCTTCAAATCGGCATGCGCTGCCGTTGCTTAAATTAAACATTTTGGCGACTTGTTTTATAGATAATTTTTCACAATTAATTCCAAAATGTCTTATTAAAAACTCTTTTTCATTTTGGGGAAGTTTTCCCAGTGCCTCGATTAATCCGGCTTCAATAAATTCAGGCTTGTTTCTGTCGGATGAAAAGTCCATTTTTGCAAAAAGCTTTTCTAAAGGAGTTTCGGGAATTTTATTTCCGCATAAATTAGCTGATAATTTATCAAGGATTCTTTTTTGTAATCCTTTTGCGTTGCCTTCGGTTAGATTGAATTTTTCTTGGAGTTCTCTCATTGAATGTTCTTTTTTACCGTCGAGTCCGAATCTAAATTCAAGAAAAATCTTTTCTTTTTCGTTTAATTTTTCTATTGCTGATAAGATTGTTTCTTCAGAAAATTCAGGAGGATTTGTCTTGTTTTCGAAATTTAAAGCTGCAAAAAGTTTTGCCAATGGAGTTTCGTCTTCAAAATAACCTTTTTCCAAAACTTGTTTTAATTTTAAAACGGCTTTTTGTTCCTTTACCTGCAGCTTGGCGCGAGTTATACCAAACTCTTGAGCAATTTTTTCCTGTGAAACGGGTTTTGTGTCATTCGGGGCAAATCTTAAAATAATTAGCATTCTGTCTTCTTCGGGTAACTTTTCGAGCGCAGTAAGTATTTTTGGTTTTAAAAATTTATCACCGGATTTTTGCAAATTAATACCAAGTTTTGAAAGTAGTTTTTCAAAATTATTTAAGGGTCTGTCGGCTTTTCCTTCAAAAATTAATTTTAATTGGGCACAGGCTTGTTGGATAATCTCTCCCACGTTTGAGCGCGTCATATTTGTTCTTTTTGCAATTTGTGTTTGTTTTATTGCTTTTTGGGCAATAAAACCAAAGTATGAAACAATTGTTTCTTTATATTGAGGCTTAAGGCGATTAATTGCCTTAAATATGTCTTGTTTCTTAATTTTATTAATATACGGGCTAGGAAATATTTCAGGTTTTTCGTTGGATTTTTGAGCAATAAAATTTAATAAAGTTTTTTGGGGGTTTATTTTAGTAGGAGCATCTAATGATAGCGGATATTGTGTGAGCATTAAAATCTTTTGTAATTTTTCAACCGAAATTTGCAATTGCTTACTTAATTCATCTAAAGTGGGGCTTCTAAAATTATCTTGCTCAAATTCTTCAATAGCTTTTTTAATTCGATTTAATTTTTCTAAATATTTAACAGGAATATCGATTATATGATTTTGTTTATAAGCCTCAACGTGCATATTTCTTTTTATTCTTCCTGCGACATACGTGGAAAAACTATTTACATTCTCGCTTTTTATATAAGAATCAACTGCTTTTATCAATGCAAAATTACCGGCTTCAATTAAATCCATAAAATTTTCTCTTTTTATTTTGTATTTTTTTGCGAAGTAAACCACATATCCTAAATGTCCGTTAATGATTTTTTGTCTTGCATTTTCTGCTTCATTGCCACCTTTTGAGACAACCTCGAATAATTGTTTAACCTCTTCAGGCGATAGCCTTTTGTATTTTTTAATTTCACTCAAATATATTGTCAAAGAATCTACAACCGAATTAACTTGTTTTGGCTTAATATTCCTGCCTTTAAAATTAATCGGATTTGTATTCCGTCTTTGATAATTATTGTTTAAATTTGGTTTGATGCTGATGTTCGACATTTTATTTTTCTTTTCTTATCGTATTTAAACCGCGTAATAAAAAAAATTGCTATTTTTGTAATAAAAATCACCAAACTATCGATTGTTTTTATTTTTCATTAATAGTAAAATGCTTTTTGTTCACTGTTGCGAGGTGCTTTTGGAAAATATGTTAGAAATTAAAAATCTTTTTATTGAATATAAAACCGAAAAAGACTTTTTTAAAGGACAAAAAGCCGTTTTTGCGGTTAATGATTTGTCTTTAGAAATTAAAAAAGGGGAAATTCTTGCAGTAGCAGGTGAATCAGGATGCGGTAAATCAACTCTTGCAAAAGCAATTTTAAAATTGATAGACACAAAATCGGGCGGAATTTTTTTAGACACAGGGGAAAACATTTTAAAATTAAACAAAAAAGACTTAAAAAAATTCCGCCAAAATGCGCAGATGATTTTCCAAAATCCGTTTTCCAGTTTAAATCCTAAAATGAAAATTTATGACATTTTAAAAGAGCCTTTAATTGTAAACAGAAAGTCTCCCGCCTTAAAAAACCTTGGAGATGCAGAATTAGATAAAAGGATAAAAGATACAATAAAACAAGTGGGGCTTGATGAAAGGGCTTTATACTTATACCCTCATGAGTTTTCAGGCGGGCAAAGGCAACGAATCGCTATTGCACGTGCCTTGATTTTACAGCCCGAATTTATTGTCGCAGATGAGCCGGTAAGTGCTTTAGATGTAAGTATTCAGGCTCAAATAATAAATCTTTTGCAAGAGCTTAAAGAAAAATTCAATTTGACGTTTCTGTTCATTTCTCATGATTTAAGCGTAATAAGATACCTTGCAGACAGAGTTGCGATTATGTACCTTGGCGAAATCGTCGAAATCGGAACATCCCAAGAAATTTTTAATACACCTAAACACCCTTACACAAAAGCTCTATTAAGCGCCGCTCCCGGTTTTTCTAAAGATGAAAAAATAATTCTTAGCGGGGATTTACCTTCGCCTACGGATTTACCGAAGGGTTGTAAGTTCAATACACGCTGCCCTTTCGTTATGGACATTTGTAAAGCCCAACCCCCTGAAGTAAAGGCCTTTTCACAAACTCATTGTGCAAATTGTCATTTGTATGATTAAAATTATAAAAAAGGGCGGCGCTGAAAGCGCCGCCCTTTTTTGTTTAAAATTTATCTGAGTTTAACGTTAATTGAAGTACCTTTTTTAGTGATATCAATTTTGTCTTCTCTTGCTAACCATCCAAGGCCGAGCTCAGCGAAATTTCCTTTAAGGTCCAAATCTTTTTTCATTTTTGTAAAAGTTGATTGACCTTTATTTTCTGACAGGTAGTTATAAATTTGTCCTGCTGAAAATCCGATTTGTTCTAAAGTTTCTTGCATATTTCTATCTCCTTTGTGTAAAATAAAAAGTAAATGTAACTATGAGATTTATACTATAACAAAGAAACCCAAAAAGCAATATACCAAAAATCCTACTAATGGTTGATTTATCTAGTTATTAAGGATTAATCCCTTTTCCAGTATAATCATGAGTATCGAAATATCGGCAGGTTTTACACCGCCTATTCTTGAGGCTTGAGCCAGAGTTTTGGGGCGAATTTTGTTAAGTTGTTCTTTGGTCTCTGTAGAAATTTGCTGAATAGACATGTAATCTATGTTTTCCGGTATTCTGAATTTTTCGAGCTTTGTTGCTTGTTCGACATGAAATTCCTGACGTTTTAAATATCCTTCGTATTTAATTAAAATTTCCACTTGTTCATAAACATCTTTTGGTAAATCAATTTGTGCGGTTTTTTCATCAAGTTCTTTTAAAATTTTATAGTCAATCCCCGGTCGCTTTAAAAGGTCAATAAGTTTAATACCCCGTTCAATGCTTTGTCCGTATTTTTTAAGAATTGAATTTGTTTTTTTATCAGCTGAAATTTTTTCTTTTGCAAGTCTTTTAATTTCTTTTTCTATGTTCTCTTGCTTTTGTTTAAAAAATTCAAACTGGTTATCGTCAATTAATCCGATTTTATGTCCCAGCGGCATTAATCTGGTGTCGGCATTGTCCTGTCTGAGCAAAAGTCTGTATTCGGAACGAGAAGTTAGCATTCTGTAAGGTTCTTGAATGTCTTTTGTCACTAAATCATCTATCAGAGTTCCGATATAGGAGGATTCTCTCGAAAGCTCAATCATTTCCTCGTTGTTTATGAATTTGACCGCGTTAATTCCTGCGATAAGTCCCTGTGCCGCAGCTTCTTCATAACCGCTTGTGCCGTTTATTTGTCCTGCGTTGAAAAGTCCCTGCGTCAGCCTTGTCATAAGCGTATGGTTGAGCTGAATTGCAGGTACATAGTCATATTCAACCGCATAGGCCGGTTTAATCACATGGACATTTTCTAAACCCGGAAGCGTTCGAAGCATTTGAACTTGAACATCGGCAGGAAGACTGCTTGAAAAGCCCTGAACGTAAACCTCATAAGTATTAAGTCCTTCGGGTTCAATAAAAATATGATGCGAAGGGTTTGAGGAGAATCTTACGATTTTATCTTCAATTGATGGGCAATAGCGAGGGCCGACGCCTTCTATAAGCCCTTGATACATCGGAGATTTATCCAAATTTGCCTTTATTATTTCATGAGTTTTTTCATTTGTTCTGGTTAGATAACATGGGGTTTGTTCTTTTATCGGTCGATTAGGCTTAAAAGAATAAAAATTTAATTCCTTGTCACCGGGCTGGATTGTCATTTTGGAATAATCAATTGTTCTTGAATCGACTCTTGCGGGAGTTCCGGTTTTTAATTTTTTAACCGTAAATCCAAGCTCTTTAAGACAATCCGAAAGTCCTGTAGCTGGCATTTCGCCAAGCCTTCCTGCTTTATATGATTGAAGCCCTACAAAAATTTTACCCTCAAGTGATGTTCCTGTGGTTAAAATTACCGTCGGTGCTAAATATTCTATTCCGTATTGGTCAACAGCACCTTTAATTTTGCCTTTTTCCACCAATAAGCTTGAAATACAACACTGTTTTAAGAAAATATTTTCATTTTTTTCAAGCAATTTTCGCATATATGACATATATTCTTTTTTGTCTGATTGGGCTCTTAATGCCCTAACAGCAGGGCCTTTAGAAGAGTTAAGCATTTTCATTTGAATATAAGTTGCATCTGCAACTTGTGCCATAGCTCCGCCAAGTGCGTCAATTTCTCTTACCAGAGTAGATTTTGCAGGCCCTCCGATTGCAGGGTTGCACGGCATAAGTGCAATGTTGTCAAGGTTAAGAGAACATAAAAGAACTTTTGCACCTAAATTCGCCGCAGCTAATGCAGCTTCGCAGCCTGCGTGGCCTGCACCGACAACAATTGTATCAAACTTGTTTTTTAAATATTCCATAATATAATTATAGTATAAAAAAGTGAGCTGTGAGCTCTGAGCTGTGAGCTGTGTAGGTTGGGCTTTCCAGCCCAACGAAGTAGAGTTAGGCTAATCAGGAGGTTTTTGGTATGAAAAAAGTTTTATTTTCTGTTTTGTTTATGTTTTTGATGTTGCCGGCGTTTTCTCAGACAATTGAAGGCGGAGTTACTTTTGATTGGATTTCAAAATCTCAGCTTCAGCGTGATGAAAATATTAAACAAGTTCAAAATGTTTTGTTTACCGATAAAACGGTATATAAATATCCGAAAAAAGAATTTAAAACAGAATATGCCGCGGTCTGGAAAGATAAAAACCATCTTAAGACTTATGAAGAAGTGCTCAGGGGCAAAAAAGAAGATGTGGATAACTATTACTGCGGTTTTCACCTTAAAAACGGATTACTTATTGCTTACGGGATTCAGCCTAAAAAAGATATGAATCATATTTATTATTATAATGCGATGGGTCAACTGATTTTTGTGGATAATTTTTCTTCAAATTATCCGAAATTTCCTTATGAATCTTCTCAGTATTATAAAAATGGAAAACTGGTCGCCAAATATTATTATGTTTCTGACTATGATCAGTACGTATTTGATCCAAATAAAAATTTCAAAGGGCGTTGGTATAAAGAAAAAATGTACAATAAAAACGCAAAAGTCATTATGACAAGATCGAATTATTAGCTGAAAGGCTGAATAGGTGGATGGCTGAAAGGTTCAATCCTCATGTCATCCCGAAACATGGGTTTGGGCATTCAATGTTCTTCGCCACTTTTCTGGATCTTTCCGGCAGTCGCCGTTGGATAGATGCTGAATCGAGTTCAGCATGACGTAATTTTTTAAAACTTATAAACTCATAATCTCATGCACTTATAAACCAAAATAAGCCTTTTACTTCTCACTATTTACTTTTAATTTTCTTGCCCCTAATGCTTTCGACGACTTTTTGCGTAAGCTCGGGCAAATCCATTTTCCCCGTAAAAATTTCAATGTAACATAGCCTTGTTTTTTGCTCTATTTCTGCTTGCATTAGGACTTCGTCAAATTCTTTATCCGTTTTTGCCTGAGCAATCCAAGCATCGCCTTCAAAAACTGTGGGAAGTTTTGAATAATTCCATTTAATCGTTTCATTAAAAGAATCCCAAGGGTCGTCTGAAAGGACTCTTTCTATTGTGTATCCGCTGTTGTTTATAACTATTATTATCGGTTTTAGTTTATGGTGCATCATGTTGCTGACTTCACCTGCGGTAAGTTGGTGTGAGCCTTCTCCTGTTATTAGAATTGTTCTTCTGTCTTTTGCCGCCATTTGCACGCCGAAAGTTGCAGCTGTTGCCCAACCTATCGACCCCCAAAGCGTTTGGGTATTTACTTCGGTGTTTTTAGGTATTTTGGTGGGGGCAAAGCCGTGTGGAATAATTCCTGTTTCTGCAACAATCATGTCGTTTGGCTTGAAAAATTCCTGGAGTCTGGGGAAAACATAATTTATACTCAAAGGAGTATCCTTTGCTTTTTCAACTTTCTTAAAGCTGGGTTCTTTTAAGGGTAGTTGTGCGGGACGAGGTTTAATCTTTTTTGTAAGTTCTTGTATCATGTCTTTCATCAAAATGTTTTCGTATTTTTTACCAGAAACGATAGTGTAATGACCCTGAATATCTATAAAGTCCGATGGCTTAAAGGGAAGCCCGAGTCTGTAAGTATTTAAATCACTGTTTATAAGCCCCACAGAAATTACGCAATCAGAATCTTTAAGTCCGTTGTAGGCATTAGGGTTATCGTAAGTCGAAAGAAAAGTCCCCAGAAAGTTTTTGTTATCTGCTTCTAAGAGCCCTTTACCCATAAGCAGGTTGGATACGGGCATTTGGGATTTTTCCACAAGCTTTGCAAATTCTTTTCTGACTTTGTATCTTTTTATCAAAACATCGCCCAAAATTACAGGAAAATCTGAGCGGTTGATAAGTTTTATAGCGCTTTCCACTGCGGATTTAAGAGATTTTCCATCGCTTTTTTTGTGTTTTATATTTGGTTTGTTTTCTATTTCCAGCTTGCAAATATCAACCGGAATCGAAATATAAACCGGTCTGTTGTATTCGGTAAAAATAGATAAAATTCTATCAATTTCTTCTTTTGCATTGTTTTCATCAAGAAAAGCGTTTGCTTCAGTAACGTTTGAAAATGCTCTCTGGCAAGCATAATAGTCAGGATGTTGAAAATTATGGTGAATAAGCGCATTGGATTTTATAAACTTGGTGGCAGGAGCACCTACAATATGGATAACGGCAATATTTTCGGCAAAACTTCCTGCTGTTGCGTTCATTGCGCTCAGTTCTCCAACTCCGTAAGTTGTTACTAAAGCCCCGTAGCCGTTAATTCTGGCATAACCGTCTGCGGCGTACCCTGCGTTCAATTCATTTGTGCAGCCAATCCATTTTGTTTTCGGATTATTTTCTATAGCGTATAAAATATTAAAATTATAATCTCCCGGAAGCCCGAAGATTTCTTTTATTCCGAGCTTGGTCAATTCTTGTATTAAATAGTCGGCGACTTTGATTTTACCCATGCCGTTTTTCTCCCTAAAATGTATATTTAAATTGATTTTAGCATGAATTATATTATAGTCTTTATTTTTACAAATATTTAATTTATTTTAATTTTTAATTTTTTATTCAGTGAGTAAACCGTATTTTTTAGCCAGTTCAAGAGATTCCTGGCTAAGATTAACAGGGATTGATTTTATCTTTTGATCGCGCATGAATGCGAAACGATTTCTTCCATCCCAGAATGATACATCTAGAATACCCGGTTCTCTCTCATTTACCAAAAGAATAGATGCATGAATATCTTGATTCGTTTCATTTGCAAATGTTTTAAAGCGACTATATTTTCCTTTAATAGCGCCTGCACCTTTTCCACCTTTAGAAATATAATCTTTAGTATTTAATTTCCACAAAGCATCCACTTTATCGGTATTTATTCTGACAAATTTAAAATTGTCGTCTCGAGAAACAACCCTATTGTCAAGATTGCTTTTTGGTCGAATAATTGAAAAATTTTGAATATTTGTTAAAGCTTCACGACTAGATAGTGTTTTTAAAGTGGTTTCAATCGACCTGGGAGTAGCTTTAAAGCAATAAGCTGTTGCTTCAAGCGACGTCATGCCGTAAGTTCCTTTTATTCCGGCTATTTTTAAACTTCCTTTTGCGCCTAAAACTGAAGCGGCTACAGTTAAGGTGCCTGATCCTATATCTTCCCAAGCTTGTTTTGCCTGTATATCAGTTTTTGCTTTACATGCTTTTACAATCCCGGTGCCTAACTGCACGGCACCTAATGTTGCTCCTAGCGCAACTAACGCCGGAGCAGCTGCTCCTCCGGTCGCTGCTGTAAGAGCTATAGCACCTGCCGTTATAGCTACAGTGGTTAAAGTTCTTTTTATACTGAATTTCCCGTTTTTATTACAAAACATACCTTTGAATGAATTTAATATTCCATTGCCCATTGATTTTAGTTTTTCATTAGGAGTTATTTGGCCGTCATTTTCGGTATCTTTTTTTTGTATGGTTTTTGCGTTTTTATGTTTAGAAGATCTTTGCATATTTATGATACTTTGATTACGCTGATTTAAATTAATATTTCTCATTCCATTGTTAGAATAAGTAATATTATTTACTTTTGGCAATGTATTTGCAAATCTTACAACCATTCTTATATCCTCAATTAAAATCCTCTGTTATTTATACAAAGTATTTTTGTTTTAAAAAATTGCGTGTAAAAGTTTACTTATAATATGTTTATAGACACAAGCCGATTTTTATGTTTTAATTTACTCAGAAAATAAGAGAGGAGACCTTATGGAAAGAACATTTATAGCGATTAAACCCGATGGTGTTAAAAGGGGATTAATCGGGAAAATTATTTCAAGAATCGAAGACAAAGGTTATAAAATTGTCGGCTTAAAAATGCTTCATGTAACGCCTGAATTGGCGGCAAAGCATTATGCTGAACACGTCGGAAAACCTTTTTATAACGGACTTATAAAATTTATCACAAGCGGACCGATTATTGCAATGGTTTTGCAAGGCGAAAATGTAATTGAAAGCGCAAGAAAATTTATGGGGAAAACCAACCCCAATGAAGCCGAATGCGGCTCTATCAGGGGTGATTTCTCGCAAGTTATGGGCGTAAATACAATTCATGGTTCCGATTCGAAAGAAAGTGCCGAGCGTGAAATTAATCTTTATTTTGAGCCTAATGAAATTTGCAATAACTGGAAAACAATGTTTGAACTGATGGCAGATGACAAAGCATAAATTTTTTAAATATGAATTAATACACGAATGTAAAAAGACTGGCGCGCGCGCGGGTCTTTTGCACACACCCCATGGCAATATCGAAACCCCTATTTTTATGCCTGTGGGGACAAACTCAACCGTTAAAATGCTCACAAACCAACATTTGGAACAAACAGGAGCACAAATTATTCTCAGCAATTCTTATCATCTTTATTTAAGAGCGGGAACAGAATTAATAAAGTCTTTTGGCGGGATTCATAACTGGATGAATTGGAACAAGCCTGTTCTGACTGATTCGGGCGGGTTTCAGGTTTTTTCGCTTGCTCATTTGAGGAAAATAACAGAAGACGGTGTTAAATTCAGAGACCCCAAAGACGGCAAAGAGCATTACATCAGCCCTGAAATTTCAATGCAAATTCAAGAAAACATCGGTGCTGATATTATAATGGCGTTTGATGAATGTGCGCCTTATCCTTGCAGTCATTCAGAGGCAAAAATTGCAATGGAGCGCACTCACAGGTGGTTAGATAGATGTTTTAAAGCACATAAAAATCCAAAACAAGCACTTTTCCCTATTGTTCAAGGGGCCTTTTATGATGATTTAAGACAAGAAAGTGCCAAAGTAATTGCCTCTTATGATGCGGTAGGATACGCCATAGGCGGAGTTTCAGTGGGTGAACCGACCGAGATGAAAAATCATGTGGTTGAAATTACCGCACCGCTTTTGCCAAAAGACAAACCACGATATTTAATGGGTGTGGGAACGCCTGAAGATTTGCTTGACGGGATTTTGCGCGGGATTGATATGTTTGACTGCGTTTTGCCTACAAGAAACGCCCGTCACGGCTCATTTTTTACTTATGAAGGCAGAAAAATTATTAAAAATAAAGAATTTGAAAAAGATTCAAAGCCATTAGATGAAAATTGTAATTGCTATGCTTGTCAAAACCATTCAAGGGCTTATATAAGACATCTTTACCGTTGCGGTGAGGCAACTGCTGCGATTTTATTGTCCATCCACAACACGCAATTCTTGCTTGACTTTGTAAAAAAAGCGCGACAGTCCATCTTAAAAGATGAATTTGATGTTTTTATGGAGAAACATTATAAAAAAATAAGTAAATAACTATTTCTGAGGATTTAAGGCATTTAACATTGTATTTAATTTATTAAAAGTATTTTCTAACCTTTGGTGTTGTTTGTTCAGTTTGGTTATTTGAGAATTAATGTTTCTGATTTCGTATTGGTCTGTCAATCGTTTTAAAATATTTCTTTTAGCAACAACTTCAAATTCAATGCTGTTTAAATTCAGGTTAGTCTGTGACATTTGAGAATTAATAAAATTTCTGATTAAATTCAGGTCTTTTCGGGGAATTGTAAGCGTAACTGTATCTTGGGGTTTTTTATCTCCAAAATAAACATTTTGTTTTTGTATTTTTTGAGAAAAAACTCTTTGGTGAATAGGATTGATTTTCATATTTAAACTCCTTGTTAAATAAATGCATTGTTTTTATAGAATAAGCAAAAAAGGAATTAAAATCAATAATTCATCTGCCAACCTTCTTCCATTATGCGACCAGCACAAAGACTTCCTGCTTTATTGTTACTAACGCAGCTTTTACTAGGACCGTTCCACCAATAATTATCATTGTCAGTAATACTTATTTTTGCACCAACGGGATACAAAAAAGGTCTACTTCTTATAAAAAATCCGAATACATCTCGACCCATGTTATTTGGAGGTTTTAAGCCATTAACATCTATCATAACCGAAATATTTGCGTTTAAAGTATTAGGAAAACTTTGATTTGCATAAACTTTTAAGCCAATTGATGTGCCATCAACAGTTATAAAATTATATACATTACTATCATTTAAGCCCCCCCCAATAAATATAGGATACATCTTTGTCCCACCACCATCATACTCATAAGCAATTTGAGTAGAAAAGCAGTTTGTGGATAAATAATGTTCTGAACCACAATTTTTTAATGTTTTGAATTTTTTAACAAATTCATCTCCAAAAGTTGCAATAGAATATTCATTGAATAATCCCGTGCATTCTAAACTTTCCGGACACCCCATATCTGAGAATAATTCTATCAATGCTTGATTAATTGTCGCATAAGCTTTTTTTAATCTTGTTACATATTCCTGCTTTTGGTACTTTGCCTGTAATGTAGGTATAGTCATAGCCGCAACTATTCCTATAATTCCAAGTGTTACAAGCACTTCCGCAAGTGTAAATGCTGATTTAAAATTATTTTTCTCTTTCATCTTTACTCTTTCTTAATTTTTCAGGGATTAGATTAATTTTAACAAATTGTTTTAAAATGTCAAACAATCTAGTCTTCATCAAGGCTTAAAACCGCCATAAATGCTTCTTGCGGAACTTCTACCCGACCTACTGATTTCATACGTTTTTTACCTTTTTTCTGTTTTTCAAGGAGTTTTCGTTTTCTTGAAATGTCTCCGCCGTAACATTTATCAAGTACGTTTTTTCGCATTGCTTTAATGTTTGTTCTTGCAATGATTCTCCCGCCGAAAGCTGCTTGGATGGGTACTTCAAAAAGCTGCCTTGGGATTATATCTTTTAATTTTGAGGTCAATTTTTGTCCGATATAAAAAGCATTGTCTTTGTGGCAGATTACAGAAAGCGCATCAACTACTTCGCCTGCCAGCATTATTTCAAGTTTTACCAAATCTGAGCGTTTGTAATCGTGGAATTCGTAGTCCATACTTGCATAACCTTTTGTTCTTGATTTAAGCTGATCATAAAAATCCACAATAACTTCACTTAAAGGAAGCTGGTATTCTAAATCAGCTCTGACTTTATCCAGATAAGTCATATTAATAAAAATTCCGCGTTTTGATTGCGCCAAATCCATTAATGTTCCTACGTATTCGTTTGGTGTAATTATCTGAACTTTTACGTAAGGCTCTTCAATATAATCTCTGTATTGAGGTGCAGGAAGGTTTGCAGGGTTGTCTATTGCGACCATTGTGCCGTTTGTTTTGTAAACGTGATAAACAACAGAAGGCGCGGTTGTTATAAGTGATAAGTTATATTCTCTTTCCAATCGTTCTTGAGCGATTTCCATATGGAGCATTCCTAAAAAACCGCATCTGAAGCCAAACCCCAGCGCACTTGAAGTTTCAGGCTCAAAAGTAATGCTGCTGTCATTGAGTTTAAGCTTTTCCAAAGCATCTTTCAAATCGTGATAATCGTCATTGTCAACAGGATAAAGACCGGAAAAAACCATCGGTAAAGCTTCTTTGTATCCTGCAAGCGATTCTTTTGCGGGGTGATCTTTGTGAGTGATGGTATCACCGACAAACCTTGTAAGTTCTTTTATTGAGCCTGCAAAATATCCTACATCACCGCATTTTAAACTGTTTACTTGTACTCTGTCCGGAGTAAGATAGCCCAGTTCTACAACTTCATATTCTTTGCCTGTTGCCATGAACTTAACATCATCACCCAATTTGAGTTTTCCGTCCATAATTTTAAAGAAACAAAGTGTGCCGAGATATTGGTCATAAGCACTGTCGAAAACAAGCGCCCTAAGAGGTTTGTCGGAAGTATCAACCGGTGGCGGAACAAGATCAACAACTGCTTCAAGTACTTCTTCAATACCGATTCCCGCTTTGGCACTTACCGGAATGGCAAGACTGGCGTCAATTCCTAAAATTTCTTCAATTTCTTGCCTTACTTTTTCCACATCTGCAGATGGCAAATCAATTTTGTTTATTATCGGAATGATTTCCAAATTTTGCTCAATCGCCAAATAAACATTCGCAAGAGTTTGCGCTTCAACCCCCTGAGTAGCATCAACAATAAGCAAAGCTCCTTCACATGCCGCAAGTGAGCGCGAAACTTCATAAGAAAAATCAACGTGTCCCGGTGTGTCAATCAAATTGAGAACATAGTCCTTGCCGTTTTTTGCTTTGTAATTCATCCTTGCAGCGTTGAGCTTAATCGTAATGCCGCGCTCCCGCTCAATATCCATGGTGTCTAAAAGCTGATTCTGCATATCACGCTCGGCAATGGTACCGGTGAATTCAAGCAAACGATCGGCAAGTGTTGATTTTCCGTGGTCTATATGTGCTATTATACAAAAATTCCGTACGTTTTCTCTATACCTCATGCTTGACATTATACCTTGCTAAAGCTAAAACTTGCAACTTTTTAAGTATTAATCTGCTTCAATATTTATTTAATTATTAAGAGATGTAACAAATATATAATAGCATCATATATAATATAGCAATTTTATATATTAAAAAGTTTTTATTAAATTATAGAGTATAAACAGCTAAAAACTGTACGAGGAAAAAGAGAAAATTAGAGAAGTTTAACTACATAGCACACACTACACACACTTCACACTGATTAGGAATTTATTCCGGAGACCCCCACCACAAGGTCTCTTTTTTTTATGCTTTCTTTGAAGTCGTAAGCTTATAGCCTTTTTTATAATCCCCCCTGATTGACAAATTTATTGAATTTTCTTTTAATTTTTTGTTTATATTCTCTATTTTACCTTTAACTGCAATTTGAGGATATTTCTGTTCTTTTAAATACATTTGTTGCAATAAATCTTCAGAGGAAAAAATTGTGTCAGGATTTTGAGCAAGCATAATAAAAATATTGAATTCATTTTTTGAAAAGTGAATTATTTTATCATTGATTAATAGATTATTGGTTTCAGGTAATGGTGTCGCAATTATACCATTATTAAATACTACAGGAGTTGCTTCAGGGGCGGGCTTTTCTTCATCAAATTGCAGGATATAGCCTTGTCCATATATGTTTTTTAAAGTTAGAGTGTTTCCGTAAATATTTTCTATTTTGGTTTTAATTTTTTGGGCATGGGATGTTATTTGTTTTTTATTAATATTCGGTTGAATTTGTTGTAAAGTTTCGGCAATATCTTCATTTTTTACGAGATTGCCCATATTTTCACAAAGAGATTTGAATATTGCAAAATCAATCGGGAAAAAAGATATTGTTTTATCACCTATCTTTGCAGTTAAATTTTCTTCATCCAGGAATATATTTCTATCAGTTTCTTTATCAATAGACATTTCTTTTTTGTTTGGAGAGTTTTGGGTTAATTCTATTTTGTATCCATAATATATTAATGCTTGCAGATCAAGAGTTTCATCGGATGCAAGTTTGATTTTTTTTCTTAAATTTCTCATGTGCTCTCTAATTCGATTAGAATCCACTCCTTGTTGAGAAAAAGTTTCAAATTCAACCCATTGGCCGGGCTTTTGTAAAAGCAAACTAAGAATTTTGAATTCAAATTCGGTTAATTTTATTCCTTTTTTACGAATATTTTCTATTAATTCATTTTTGATGTTCATTCGATTTTCATTAAAAGCTAATTCTGTGTATTCGGGGTTATTATTGTTCCTGTCAACCTGTTTTAGAACTTCTTTTCTAAGAAGGTTTATAGAATTTTTTGTTAATGATTTCATTTTAATGGAATTATTGTCTAAATCTAATTCTTTTGCGGTTTCTGAAAGTGTTTTTGGGATTCCGTCTTCTAGTCCATATCGAGCCTTAATGTAATTTCTATGATAAGGCCTGAGATTATTTAATGCTTTTTCTAAATCTTCGCTTGTAAGATTAAGTTCTAAAATTCTAAATGTTTTGGGATCTTTTTTATCTGCAATTATTTCAGAAAAAGTTGTTTTTGAATTTTCGTTTAATTTTTCATCGAGATAGATAGGTCGAGAATCCAGTTTTATAAGTGATAAAACTTTATTTGTTGACATTTTAAGAGTTTCTGCAATCTCTTCTTCTGTAGGATATCTCATGTTTTCAAAGTAGAATTTGGTTATAAAATTTCTTACTTTTATTCTTGCATCATCATCGCTTTGTTTAATATTAAGCAAAGAGTCCATTTTGTGTTGTTCGCGAATAAATTTTACTTGAAGTGCTTGCGCAAGATTCATATTGAATTTTTCCGGCTCGGATGCATAATTTGTTACTAATTTATTTAATTCTAAAACTCCTGTTTGAATAAATTCTAAAAATTTTTCTTCGTCCTTTTTTGCAAATCTTTTTGCAAAAAAAGTTATATATGGTAAATAAGATTCCATGATTTTGGTTTTAGCTTCCTGAGCCAGCTCCCCGCCTTGCTCAACCTGCTTCAGAAGGGCTTGTATCTCCTCTTTGGGATACCGTCTTGATTTTCTTAGCTCATTCATATACATACTTATGGCATCGTGTCTTTTTTCTTTTTCTACGGCTTTATTTGAATTAGAAATAAAGACATCTTCCTCAGTCTCAAAACGGGAGCTTTTAAAAGATAAATTACTTGAGGGTTTGGACCTAAAAGCGGTATTTTGTTTTAAATAGTTTGAAATAGGGCTGAAAACTATCATTTTAGACTTCTTTTTCAATCTTTTACATATTTATTAAGAAGCCTGAAAAAATAAATTGCCTAAAAATAGGGTTTAGCTAAACAAAACTTAAAGTTTTAAATATTAAGTTTGTATCCGCCGCCGTAAATTGTTTCTATATATTTTTTACCGCTTGCAATTTTGTCTATTTTTGTCCTTAAATGCCTTATGTGAACGCGGATTGTTTCAACATCATCATCAGGAGCATAACCCCAAATATCGCTTAATAATTTTGCAGAAGATACCATTGTTCCGTGATTTTGCATCAATAGATGAAAAATTTCAAACTCAATCGGGGTTAATTTTGCCTGTTTTTCGCCGATTTTAACAGAATAAATTTCGGGCAAAAGTGTAATTTCATTCAAGGTTAAAATTTCTTTTGTAGCTGCAGATTCAGGTATTTGATTAGTTCTTTTTAAAAGCGCTCTTATTCTGACTTTTAATTCTTCCATTTCAAATGGTTTTACCAAATAGTCATCAACTCCTATATCAAATCCTTTTACTTTGTCATTGAGTTGAGATAGTGCTGTGAGCATTAATATCGGGATATTCTTTGTGTCGGAGTTTTGCCTTATTCTTTGAGCGACAGTGTATCCGTCGACTTCCGGCATCATTACATCAAGCAAGATTGCATTTGGAAGTTCCTGTTTTGCAAGCGCAAATCCCTTAATTCCATCTAATGCTTGAATAACTTTGTATCCGGCAAGCTCAAGGTTGATTTTTACCAGTTCATTTATATTTTTATCATCATCTATTACTAAGATTTTGTTCATGTAAATATTCTATAACAAAAAAGCATTATGATAAATGTAACAAAAATTAATAAAATACATTGTTTAAATGAGCCATTATTGCTGAATTTTTAGTATAAAAAATGTAAAAATTTATTAATTTTTTCAAAAACAATTGGCACAAATACAAAATTACAATTTTTTATTGTAATATGTAAATTGATATATTTAAGAATCGCGTACATAGATACCACAAGGAGGCACATGAATTGGCAGTAACTTCACCATTTTCAAGTATTAATCAAAACGGAAAAACACAAATCCACTTGGGACAACACGTATTGGCTGAATTTTTTGAGTGTGACCCTAATATTTTAAATAATGTAGCTTTGGTAGAGAAATTAATGGTAGATGCGGCTTTGGAATGCGGCGCTACAATAGTTCAAAAATGTTTTCATATGTTTAACCCCTACGGCGTAAGCGGAGTCGTTATAATAGCAGAAAGCCATTTGGCAATTCATACATGGCCTGAATTGGGTTATGCTGCGGTAGATTTGTTCACTTGTGGCGACAAATGCGATCCGAAAGTTTCTTATGAATTTTTGAAAAATAAGTTTAATTCTAAAAACGCTTCTTATAAAGAGCTTAAAAGAGGAATTATTGACGAAGAAACTATGAAAGTCGCTCATTCACCCTTTGAATTGGCTATTTAATTAATAAAAATATTAAAAAACGCGCAAAATCCGAAAATCTTGCGCGCCCCACTGATTAGGGAATTTATTCCTGAGTAATGCTGTCATGCATTTCTGCGCGGATATTCCCACTCTCGTTATACGCTGATATAAAATGCAGGTATCTTTCCATCCTGAGTTTTAACCAGCCTAACATCGTGTCTGAGCCGTAGACTTCTATAATTCTTGTCCTTGAAAAATGCCTGTAAGTATAGCTGTAAGACTCATCTATGTAGGTTTTACATTTGCAATTAAGCTCCTCAACTAAATCATAGAGAGTTTTAAGCCAGGCGGCCTGAACATTTGTTTCATCAACCTTGTACTCAAGAATCATAGACATCTCCTTGTCTTTTCGATGGTGTGTGTGTTAAAGTTTGGGTTAGCGGTTTGAAAAAAACCCTTTGTTGATATATACAGTATATACCTTATATATTATAACGGATGATTTGACTAAAAAAAAGAGTATTAAGGCATGAAAGTTTACAAAACTTTAAATAACGAGATTATTGCGGACAATGTTAAAGTGGCTCAAAACTTTTTTTCGCGCACTGTTGGGCTTATTCCAAAAAAAACTTTCAATGAGGGTGAAGGACTTATTATAAAACCGTGTTCTTCGATTCATACATTTTTTATGAAGTTTGCAATAGATGTTTTGTTTGTAAATAAGAAAAATGAAGTCGTTGCATTATATGAAAATGTAAAACCCTGGAAAATTTTGCCGATACATTTTAATTCTTATTATGTAATTGAGCTTGATTCAGGCGCAATTTCTTCTAAAAACATTTCTAAAGGGGATTTGATAACTATAGAATAAACACGTCATCCTGAACTTTATATGTCGTTGCGAGGAAGAAATTTATTTCTGACGAAGCAATCTAGAAAGCATTAATTTTAATTATTTTTTGTAAACCTACTTTCTTGTGTCGACAAGAAAGTAGGCAAAGAAGCTCCCGACCGGATCTTCGTTCGCTAATTTACACTAAACTCAACCCAAGCTCGCGAATTCGCTCCGTTTACACTTCGCTCAAACACACTCGCTTTGTCGTTGTTTCGTTAAGTGTCAATTGCTCACTCCGATAGGGTCGGATAAGAGCCCGTGCAGGGTTTCACTCTGAAACCCTTAATTCGATTGATGAGTTTGCTCATCAATCGAAACGTTCTTTAAGCGAAGGCTTTGCCTGAGCAGGCGGCGCAGCCAAAAGAGTGGTTTTTCTTTCTTGGTTACTTCTTTCTTTTGCCGTCGATATATAAAAGAAAGAAGTAACATAATAAAACGGTTCATTTCTTGTCGACACAAGAAAGTAGGTTTATAAAAAGAAAGAATTATTATCGGGGGGATAGCAATCCCACCCTACTATTATTGAAAAATTGTTATATAATCTATTTATGAACAAAAGTTTGTCCGAAAAATTAAAGCTGCTTCCGAGCCTGCCCGGGTGCTACGTTTATTATAATGCCGGCGCAGAGGTGCTTTACGTCGGAAAAGCTAAAAATTTAAAAAACAGAGTTAAAAGCTATTTTAACAAGACTCTTGAAGGCGCAAAGCTCAACGTGCTTGTCCCGCAGATTAAAAATTTGGAATACATAATTACAAATTCTGAGGCAGAGGCTTTAATTTTAGAATCGCATTTAATAAAAAAGCATAAACCAAAGTACAATATTTTGCTTAAAGACGATAAAAAATATCCTTATTTTTTGATTACAGATGAAGATTTTCCGCGAATTATAGTGACAAGAAAGCGCAACATGAACCTTTTAAAAGGCAGATATTACGGCCCTTACACTGATGCGCGTGCTATGTATGCGACTTTGGATTTTTTAAAAAAGATTTTCCCGTTAAAGCAGTGCAAACAGCCTAAATTTAAAAGCCGCCCTTGTCTTTATTATCAAATAGGCCGCTGTCTTGCACCCTGTCAGGGACTTGTAACCTCTGATGAATATAAAAAATTAATAGAACAGGCGGAGTTGTTTTTACAGGGAAAGCAAAGCGAACTTATAAAATATTTGAAAGACCAAATTCAGGAGTATTCGGATTCTCAGCAGTACGAAAAAGCAGCAAGGCTTCGCGACAGTTATATCGATTTGCAAAAAACACTCGAGCGACAGCGGGTTGTCTTTGAAAATACTAAATTAAATCAGGATATTATTTCGTTAATGTATGAGGACGGAATTTTTGCCATTGTTATTTTGATGATTAGAGAAGGGCGTTTGATTGATAAAAAAGAGTTTGTTTATTTTATTGAATTACCCCTCACCTTTATTCCCTCTCCCGCAAGGGGCGAGGGGAATGAACAAAATATGGCTGTCGAATTAAAAGATTTTATGAAAACTTTTTTTAGGGAATATTACGGAAATCTTTCATTGGAATTTCCCGACATGATTGTTTCAAATCAGCTTGAACTTTTAGGCGAAAAAACGCTTTATCAGAATTGGCTTGAACTTTTGGCAAAGAAAAAAGTTAGGATCAGTTACGCAAAAAGCACACGGGGACAGGAGCTTCAAAAACTTGCCGATAAAAATGCAAAAGTTTTGTTAGGCAATGCGAAAATAGAAAAAATGTCTAAAATAAGAGATGATTTTAATGAAATAGGTTCATTTTTAGCCGAGAAATTTAAGCTTAAAAACTTTCCGCACAGAATTGAATGTTATGATGTTTCGCACATTCAGGGCACAAATACTGTTGCTTCAATGGTGACTTTTATAAACGGAGTAAGCAAAAAATCGGCTTACAAAAAATTTAAGATTAAACTTACAGAAGGCAAACCCGATGATTTTCTTTCAATGAAAGAGGTTTTGACAAGGCGCTTGAAACGCTTGGGCGAGGAGGGCTGGGAAAAACCGGATTTAATAATAATTGACGGAGGAAAAGGACAGTTGTCTGCTGTTATGCAAGCTGTTTCAGAATTAAAAATTGAAGGAATTGATTTTGTTTCGCTTGCAAAACGTGAGGAAGAAATTTTTCTGCCAAATCAATCAAAGCCTGTTATTTTGCCCCGTAATTCTTCGGCTTTGTTTTTATTTCAGAGGATTCGCGATGAGGCTCACAGATTTGCTATTACTTATCACAAGAAGCTTCGGGAGCGTGCTGCCGTTAAGAAATAATTTTTTGTGGTAAAATAGTTATGGCGTGATAAAAAAAGAGGCTTTAAATGGAATTTATTCATAATTTTGTTCATGCAAACAGTATTTTTGTTTCAGTTGCCATTTTGGTTTTAGCTTATTTTTTTATTGCAACAGAAAAAGTGCCAAAAGTCACCATTGCCCTTGCAGGTGCTACTATAGCGATTCTTTTGGGGCTTTTATCTCAGGAAAAAGGTTCTCACGGAGAATTAAATCCTAATTATTTTATAAATTACATTGATTTTAATGTAATATTTTTGCTTGTTTCAATGATGCTTATAGTAAATATCGCCGCAAGAAGCGGTATGTTTAACTGGTTTGCGACAGAACTTTTGAAATTAACAAAGGGAAAACCGAAGTCTGTTTTATTCGTTTTAGGCATTTTTACCGCAATAGCTTCGGCATTTTTGGACAATGTTACTACTGTAATTCTTGTTATGCCGGTAACTTTTGTTGTTGCGAGGGAATTGGATATTACACCCGTGCCTTTTTTGATAACAGAAATTTTGACTTCAAATATAGGCGGGACGGCTACTTTAATAGGTGACCCGCCCAATATTATCATCGGAAGCGCAGCAGGATTTTCTTTTTTGGATTTTTTGCTTGAATTAACCGATATTGTTTTGATTATTTTGCTTATAAGCTTGGCAATATTGGTCTTTATGTTCAGAAAAGTTTTAAAATCATCCCCTGAAAAAATGGAACATATTGCAAAACTTGATAATTCGGGGACCATAAAAGATTATAATCTTATGATTCGATCTTCAATAGTACTTTTTCTTGTGATTTTGGGTTTTGTTTTGCACGATATTATAAATGTTCAATCTTGCATTGTTGCAATGGCTGGGGCTTCTTTTCTTTTGATGTTTGAAAAACCTCATCAAATTTTACACGATGTAGAATGGAATACGATCTTCTTTTTCATAGGCCTTTTTATAATAATCGGCGGTGTTGAAGCCTCAGGCGGAATAAGCCTTCTGGCACAGTGGCTTTTGGATATTACACACGGTTCGCAAAAGCTTACGGCTATGGTTATATTATGGGCTTCAGGTATTTTATCCGGCATCATTGATAATATTCCTTATACAGTAACGATGTCACCTATGCTTTTGGAAGTACAAAAAACTATGGGCGAAGCTTATACTCATCCGTTGTGGTGGTGTCTATCACTCGGTGCTTGTTTGGGTGGGAATATGACGGTAATCGGTGCTGCCGCAAATGTTATTGTGGTGGAAACCTCGGCAAAAGCAGGGCATCCGATTTCTTTTATGCAATTTTTTAAATATGGTGTGTTAATTACTTTCGTTTCACTTGTTTTAAGTTCAATATATATTTATTTTAGATTTTTGGTCCATATTTAAGCAATTTCTTTTTGATTTTTGTTTTTATTTAATTATGACTACGGTAGAAAAAAGTGATGCTATAAAAATTGTAAAGCCAAATGTCGGGATTATAACTCCTCCCGATGATATTCCAATGGCTCAAATATATAGTGATAAGCAAGCCACTAAGAACTTCAGACAATTACACAAGGATGTTTTCGAAGGCGAAAGACACCTAAATCACTTAAAAGATGTCGGCAGTTTTAAAGGACTTTTGATTTCGACAGGAATTGTTGCCGCATTTTATTTTTTAATCAAAAACTTTAGTCGTTTAAAAATCTTTTAATTTTTTTCAGTTCAATGTAGCCTACAAGCTTTTTATTCCATGGGCTTAATAGTACAGGAAGTGAGTCTGTGTTAATGTCTGCCATAATCTGGGCAACTTCTCTCACATCGTTTTGAGGGTATGTAAAAACTTTATTGAACTTTTTTTTAAAAAATTGCTTGACGGAATTTCCATGTGACATGAAGTCACAAACCTTTGCTCTACTATTCATTTTCGCGCTCCATTATGTTTGGGGACATCTTGGATAATAAATTAGCTAAAATGAGTTTAATCTGAAAATTTCAAAATTACCACTGCCCGACGGAGCGATTTGTAATTAATTGCTTTAAAATCAAACTGTTATATAATAGTTTAGGATAGTTTGAAGGGGGTTTTGATGAATTATTTTTTCAGTTCGTATCTGGTAACCATTGTAGGATTAATTCTTGCCTACTTTTGGGGAGAACACGTTCATTCCGGAAGCGGCTTAGCGACTGTTTTTATAGCTTTTGTACTCAGTATTCTGGAAATAAGTTTGTCTTTTGACAATGCTGTTGTTAATGCTATGAAGCTTGAAAAAATGAATGAAAAGTGGCGTAGAAGGTTTTTGACCTGGGGTATTGCTATTGCGGTTTTTGGTATGAGATTCCTGTTCCCTGTACTTGTAGTAGCTGTTTTTGCCCATTTAGGATTGTTTGAAGTTATTAAAATAGCTCTGACTGATTCAAAAATGTATGAACACTATTTGCATTTGACTCACGCGCCGATTGTTTCTTTCGGCGGAACTTTTTTAATGATGCTGTTTTTGGATTACTTTTTTAATTCCAAAAAAGAAGTTTTGTGGCTAAAATGGATTGAAAAAAAACTTAAAGAAATGGGTAATATTAAGGGTTCTGAAACTATTATTGCTTTGATTTGCTTGTTTTCGGTTCAGCATTATGTTGTTCAAAATGAACGTTTGTATGTCGTTCTTGCAGGGATTTCCGGAGTTATAATTTATCTTTTGATAGACGGAATTACTCAATGGCTTGAAAAAAAGGAAGAAGAAAGCACAAAAATTATTGCTCAGACTGTCAAAGGAAGCGGGTTGATGGGGTTTTTGTATTTGGAATTAATTGATGCGTCTTTTTCGCTAGACGGAGTGCTGGGTGCATTTGCATTAAGCAAAGATATTTTAGTGATTTCAGTAGGGTTAGCTATCGGAGCAATGTTCGTGCGTTCACTTACAATTATGCTGGTTGAAAAGAAAACCCTTAATAAATATCTTTATCTGGAACATGGCGCACATTGGGCAATCGGCGCCTTGGCAATAATTATGCTTATTTCCACCTTCCGCCATGTTAATGAACTTTTAACAGGGTTAATCGGGTTAGTCTTTATTGTTACTGCGTTTATTTCATCTTTGATTCATAATAAAAAAAATGAGGAGAAAATTTGACTGATTTGCTAAAATTACCGCTTGTTTCTTTTGTCGTAACTTCTTTTAACTATGAAGATTACGTTATAAAGACGCTTGAAAGCATTAAAAATCAGACCTACGAAAATATTGAAATAATTGTGGTGGACGATTATTCCAAAGATAAATCAGTCGAGAAAATAAAAGAATTTGCGCAAAAAAATAAAAAACTTTCTATAAAAATTATCGAACACGATTGTAATAAAGGGCAGATGGCTGCAATTCAAACAGGGCTTAAAAATGCGTATGGACAGTTTGTCTGTTTTGTTGATTCTGACGATATTTTGATAAAAGATTATGCAAAGACACTCTTGAGAGTGCATTTAGCGACAAGTGTTGCTTTTGTTTCGGCACAAATTGTAGAAATCGGCGAACACGATGAAATCCACACGACATATTCGGTTTCTTCTTTTCAGAAGGAAAAAAGTTTTGAATTAAAATCGCTGAAAGATTTGCTAAAAACAAATGTAGACAATGTGGATTTTGAAGTTTTTACGCTTAAGGAAAAACCTTTCGGAGGTTGGCACTGGTCTGCAATGAGTGCCAATATGTTCAGAAAATCGGCTCTGGATTTGTTTTTAAATTACGATACGCCCCAAAATTGGAAAATTTGTCCTGATAAATTTTTGCTCAATTTTGCGCATTTGCTTGGCGGCTCAGCTGTGGTTTATGCGCCTTTGGTGGGCTATCGCAGACATAAGAATAATGCCGGCGCTTCAAGTCAGGTTTGCGGCGAAAAGCGTTATCATTGCGATGAGGCAACAAAATTAAATCTGGATAACAACAGAAAAATAAGGCGTGATACTTTAAATTTCATATTTAAGAACAAAAAAGCCTTTGACCAATCAATCGGCACCCGCGGAACAAACGGACTTATTTTACAAATTCTTTTGTCTTATTTTAAAATTGATTTTAGAAAAATATTTGGGATTTTAGCAAGAAGATAATTTTTTTATTATCTCAAAAGTTTGTTCTTTTAGGTTTTCGTAAGTAGAATTATTATCAACTACAAAATCCCAGTCTTTGATGTGGTCTAAACCGACTTCGGTTACATCATTTTCGCCTATTAAATCGCCACGCGAAGCTCTTACATCACGGCTTGCCTCCACACGGATTGCAATCGCGCCTGCTTGTTTAAAGACGTCGTATTCGTGTTGAACCCGAACATCTGTTACCATAATTTTACCCTGTTGGGAAATTATTTTCTTAAGCCAGTAATCGGGGTGCTGAGAGCGTCCCCAATTTCCCAAATCAATCAAGTCCTGCCTGTAAAGCGGTTTGTTTTTTTCAATTTCTTCGTAAGAAAGCCCTTTTTTTTGCCCGTATTCGAGTTTTATAACATCGCCCATGGCAAAACGCTTAAAATCAGGCATTTTTTCAATCATAATTTTTGCGACGGTGTCCTTGCCCGAATATTGTTTGCCTGAAAATATAATAATCTTTTCTGCCATAATACTCCTTTAAATATCTAATACGTCATCCTGAACTTGTTTCAGGATCTAACCAGCGTAGTTAGTTGGAAAGATGCTTAAATAAATTCAGCATGACAGGATTTGTGAGTATACATTATAATAAAGTAATAATTCAAACAATACAATAATGTCAAATAAGTTAATATTTATGCCTGTTTTATTGCAATTTTGATTTGTTGTCGCTATAATATTTAAGCGGCAGAAAAAGAGTGTATTTATTACGCTAGTTGGGAATATTATGGCAGAAAAAGTGTTGAATTTTCAGGAATTAATCTTAAATCTTTCAAAATTTTGGTCAGATTACGGCTGCATAATTCAACAGCCCTACGATATTGAAAAAGGTGCTTCGACAATGAATCCTGCGACATTTTTACGCTCCTTAGGGCCTGAACCTTGGAATACTGCTATGGTAGAGCCGTGCAGACGTCCGACTGATGCCAGATATGGTGAAAATCCAAATAGATTGGGACATTATTTCCAATACCAGGTTATCTTAAAACCGTCTCCGAATGATGCTCAAGAACTCTATCTGAAAAGTTTAGAGGCTATGGGAATTGATTTAAGCAGACATGATGTGCGCTTTGTCGAAGATAATTGGGAATCTCCGACGTTGGGAGCTGCGGGTGTCGGCTGGGAAGTTTGGCTTGATGGGATGGAAATTACCCAATTTACTTACTTTCAACAAGTCGGCGGACTTGAAATTCGCCCCGTAGCGTTGGAATTGACTTACGGGCTTGAAAGAATTGCCATGTACCTTCAAAATGTCGATTCTGTTTTTGATGTTAAGTGGAACAATGAACTTAAGTACGGAGAGATTTATCTTCAAAACGAGATTGAGCAGTCTAAATATAACTTTGAAGTTTCTTGTGCCGACTCGCTTTTTAAAATGTTTGATTTATATCAAAAAGAAGTTGATAATTGTGTTAGCAAAGAATTGGTTTTGCCGGCTTATGATTATGTTCTCAAATGTTCGCATACATTTAACCTGCTTGATGCAAGAGGGGTTATAAGCAAAGACGAAAGAATAAATTTCATAAACAGAGTAAGAACAATGTCGGCCGCTGTTGCCAAATTATACGTAGAACAGAGAGAAAAATTAGGATTTCCTTTGTGCAAATATGAAAAAGTTGGAAATAAATAAATGACAAAACACCTTCACAGAGCAAGATTTTCTAAAGAATTTTTGCGAAATATAATCAGAACAAAAAACCCCGATGATATGCTTAATGATGCAAAAAAGGAAGGCCTTGAGAAAACCTTAGGGGTTTGGGATTTAATAATTTTAGGCATTGGCGCGATTATCGGCTCGGGAATTTTTGCTGTTGTTGGTATTGCCGCAGCGGGCGGACCTGAAAGTGTCGGCGCAGGACCTGCGCTTGTGGTTTCAATGGTGGTTGCAGCTGTTGCCTGTGTTTTTTCAGCACTTTGTTATTCGGAATTTGCCGCAATGATTCCTGTTGCAGGCGGTGCTTATACTTATACATTTGCAACACTCGGTGAATTTGCGGCTTGGATGGTAGGTTGGATTTTGATGCTTGAATATGCAATAGGTTATATAGCCGTTGCCTGTGCGTGGTCAAATCACTTTATGCAGCTTTTAAAAGGCTTTTCTGATTATCTTCCGCCTTGGCTGGTAAATCCTCCCGTTTGGCTTGTGAACGACCCGCGTTCTGCAGTCAAAATCTTAACAGATGCCGGGGTTAATCCTGACACTGTTATGCCTTCGATTGCAGGAATCCCTTTAAGCATTAACATTCCGGCTATTTTAATTGTTATTGCTATTACTTTAATCCTTGTCAAAGGCACAAAAGATTCTACCAAAATGGCAGGAATTATGGTGTTTATAAAACTTGCGGTGATAGCACTTTTTGTATTAGTCGGTGCTTTTTTCGTAAAACCTGAAAACTGGGCTCCTTTTGCACCAAACGGCGCTGAAGGAGTATTTATGGGTGCTTTTATAATTTTCTTTGCTTATATAGGCTTTGATGCCCTTTCAACGACTGCAGAAGAATGTAAAAACCCTCAAAAAGATTTGCCGATTGGAATTATAGGCTCATTGGTCATTACAACCATAGTTTATGTTTTGGTTGCGGTTGTGCTTACCGGTATGCAACCGACAAGCGGTGGGATAATTCCCGCAGGATTTTTGAAAGCGCCTATGGCTTATGCGATGTCGCTTGCAGGACAGGATTGGGCAGCAGGGCTTATTTCAATAGGTTCACTTGCAGGGCTCACTTCGGTTTTGGTAGTGCTGCAGATGGCTTCAACAAGAATTTTGTACGCTATGAGCAGAGATCACTTTTTGCCCAAAAGACTACAAAAATTGCACCCGAAATTTCATACTCCGCACGTTTTGACCTGGATTGTAGGTATAATTTGTATTTTAGGAACACTTATTCTTGATTTAAATGTTGCAGCTGAACTTTGTAACTTCGGGACATTCACTTCATTTATAATTGTTTGTGTTGCAATTTTGATATTGAGAAAAACTGATCCTGACAGGCATAGACCTTTTAAAGTTCCGTTTTCTCCTGTTTTGCCTATTTTGGGAATAATTTGTTGCGGCGGCTTGATGATTTATTCTATGCAATTTTTAACAACATCGTCTTTGCTTTTCCCTGTTTGGGTAGGATTTGGCGCTTTGATTTATTTTCATTACGGCTATAAAATGAACAGAAAACAGGAACTTAAAAATATTACAGAAAATGAAAGTGAAATTAAAATAAATGAAGAACCCGCTAATCTCTAAATTAAAAAATATATTTACCAATGCATTTAAAACAAAAAGCCCCGATGAATTAATTGAAGAAGGGGCAAAATCAGAGTTGAGCAAAACTCTTAATATATTCGATTTAATCGTAATCGGTATCGGCGCTGTTGTCGGAACCGGAATTTTTACGATTGTGGGAATTGCCGCACAAGGCGGTCCTGAGGGCGTGGGCGCAGGTCCAGCATTGGTTGTTTCAATGATTGTAGCAGCTGTTGCGTGCGTTTTTGCGGCGCTTTGTTATTCTGAATTTGCTTCAATGATTCCTGTTGCGGGAAGTGCTTATACTTATACTTATGCAACAATGGGTGAATTTATGGCTTGGATGGTCGGTTGGATTTTGATGCTTGAATATGCTATCGGAAACATTACTGTTGCAAGCGCTTGGACAGGATATTTATTTCAACTGTTGAAAGGCTTTTCAAATGTTTTGCCGGCTTGGCTTGTAAGCCCGCCGATTTGGCTTATTAACGACTATCGTACGGCAACGATAATTTGCAACAAACAAGGCTTGGACCCTGATGTTGTTATTCCTCATTTCTTGGGAATCCCTATTGCTATAAATATTCCTGCGATTTTTATTGTTTTGCTTTTGACTTTGCTTTTAATTAAAGGGATTAAAGAATCTACAAAGCTTGCAACGGTAATGGTCGGGCTTAATTTAACGATTATTACTGCATTTATAATATTCGGAAGCTTTTATGTTAAGCCTGAAAACTGGGTGCCTTTTGCTCCAAACGGATTTGAAGGGGTCTTTATGGGCGCTTTTTTGATATTTTTTGCCTATATCGGATTTGATGCTATTTCGACAACGGCAGAAGAAACCAAAAACCCTCAAAGAGATATTCCTATCGGGATTTTAGGAACTTTGCTTATCTGCACTGTTTTATATATCCTTGTTTCGCTTGTTTTGACAGGGATGGTGCATTATAATCAAATCGATTTCCAAGCTCCTATTGCACATGCAATGAGGCTTGTCGGACAAGACAGACTTGCCGGATTTATTTCGGTGGGTGCTTTAGCGGGGCTTACTTCTGTTCTTTTGGTTTATCAGCTTGGAACAACAAGAATTTTATACGCAATGACCAGAGACGGGTTTTTACCCAAGGGTATGAACAAAATTCACAAAAAATTTCATACTCCGCACGTTTTAACTTGGGTGTCAGGTGTAATTGTTATTGTAGGCGCTTTGTTTATGGACTTAAACATATCAGCAGAACTCTGTAATTTTGGGACTTTCACATCTTTTATAATTGTCTGTGCTGCGGTCTTGATATTAAGAAAAACAGACCCTGACAGACACAGACCTTTTAGGGTGCCTTTTTCTCCGCTTTTTCCTTGGCTTGGAATATTAACTTGCGGAGGATTGATGATTTATTCTATGAAAAATCTTAAGACTTCTGCTACAATTTTCCCCCTGTGGCTTTTGGTCGGGTTTTTAATTTATGCGGTTTACGGCTACAGAAAACAAAGAGAACTTAAGCGCGATAGCATTGTTGAAGAAACAACAGTGGAAGAATTACCTGCAGCGACTGCCGATATTGAACCGGCATGATATATGTAAATTGGCATATTTATTTGTCATCCCGCATGAGCAAAGCGAGTTGCGGGATCTGCTAAATAATCATTCGCATAATAGATCCCGAAAAGCGACGAACAACTTTAATCGCAAAAATCCATGTTTCGGGATGACATAAAATCACAACTTTATTTACCCCTAATCCACATCAATCGGTTCTCTTAAAATCCCGTTAATTGCTTCTCTTGCTGTGAAAACAAGGGCTTCGGGAATGTTTGAGATTACGCAGAGTTGTCTTAAAACATCAACTGTGCGTTTAAAAATTCTTACAACATCGCCTTCGCCCATTTCAACCTGGTCAAGAATACTTTCCCATTCGGCTCCGTTAACCCACATTTCTATCATTGACGAATAGTAGGAATTTATGTACATCGGAGTTTCTATATTATTGTCTTTTTGGGTTTTTTCAAGGTTTCTTTTGATGTTTTTAATCTGATTAAGCGTTTTTCTCACTGCCTGTGAAATCGGAATCTGCGGGTAAATTTCTGCTCTCAAATCTTCTGTCGTAACTGCACAAATAACACTTGCAAGCTCTGCAGGTGTAAGGGCTTCAAGCACATGCGAAAGAATTATTTCTGCTATAAAAAGTTCGTTTTCAGATCGGATTTGCGAAGTCATAACACCCTTTTCTGTCGGGTAATCGTCTTTTAAATATCCGAAATCCTTTAATACTTGTCTGTGCGATAAAAATTTGTTCCAGAAAATATCTTTTGAATGTTCAATTTCTTTTTCCAATTTTATCTGTTTGATTTTGTATCGCTCCAGTACCTCAATTTCTTTTGAATGTTTTTTGAAAAGTTTGCAGGTATCGCATTTGTAAGACTGCATTTTATAGAGCATTTCTTTGTTTTTTCTACCAAATTCCTGTGCTTCGGCACTTAGCGGCCTATTTTTGTGGCGTTCCTGTTTTTGAATTGTCTTAAAAATTCTTCTGTTTTCGACATAAATTTCTCTAGTTTTGTTGTAATCAAGCAAATCTTGATTAGTTAATTTGTAATGACAAACAAAATTTGAAAGCTCGTCTATGGCTTTTTGGTTAAGTTCTTTTTGGTGCAGAAGCGGCGTCATCCTTGAAGTGGAAGAAAAATACCCAAAACTCTTTAGGATAAGTTCTTTTGCTTCATCGAGGCTAAATCTTTGTAACAAATTTAAAACCATTGAATAACTTGGTGAAAATCTGCTTTCAAGAGGGTTTGCATCAGATAAAACCAACTCTGCTACATCTTGGGGCGAATCAAACTGAGAACCCACGACTGTAACATATCCGATTTCGTCCATTCCACGCCTTCCCGCGCGCCCTGACATTTGTAAAAATTCACTTCCTGTGAGTGTTCTGTGCCCTGTATCGGTTCTTTTGCTTATTGAGCTTATAACAGTAGAACGCGCCGGCATATTAATTCCAGCAGCCAACGTTTCTGTTGCAAAAACCACTTTTATAAGCCCTTTTTTAAATAAGTTTTCGATTAAAACTTTCCACCCCGGTAAAAGCCCTGCATGATGTGAGGCTACACCGTTTAAAACGTATTCGATATGTTTGTTTTTGCACAAATAAGGATTTTCTACCAGATATTGGTCTATTATTTCTTTAATCTGTTTTTGTTCCTGTGGGGTTACAAGGACCATTCTGGAGCATTTTTCCATTTGGTCGTCACATTTTTTTCGCGAAAAAGTAAAATAAATCGCAGGAAGCATGTCTTTTTCGTGCAAATTTCTTACCACATCACGAACTATATTTCGCTCAGGCGGTTTGCCTCTGTGATGAAATTGCCGTTTTTCCGGACGTATTTTGCTGTTAAGCTGTCCGCTTGGAGTCAGAAGCGGCAAAATCGTATTTGGCTGAGAGCTGTCAAAATAATAAAACCGCAGAGGAACAGGTCTGAAATCTGTGTTTATAAGCTCTGTGCGCGAATGAACGGTGTTAATCCAGTCTGTAAGCTGGTCTGCGTTTGCCACAGTCGCAGAAAGAGCAATCAGTTGAATATTTGTAGGGCAGTAAATTATACTCTCTTCCCATACTGTTCCGCGCTGTTCGTCGTTCATGTAGTGGACTTCATCTAATACAACGTATTTTACGTTTTTCATATTTTCTGTAACAGAGCCGAAATTTGTTCCGTAGAGCATGTTTCTGAAAACTTCTGTTGTCATAACCACAATTTGCGCATCGCGGTTTATGGAAGTATCTCCTGTCAAAAGTCCGACGTTATTTATACCATATTGATTTGAAAAATCACCATATTTTTGGTTAGAAAGTGCCTTTAGCGGAGTTGTATAAAAAACCCTGCAATTTTGTTCAATGGCCAGATGAATTGCGTGTTCTGCAATTACGGTTTTGCCCGCACCTGTCGGAGCACAAACCACAACACTTTTGCCGTCGCTTATATATTCGCAGGCTTGTTTTTGAAAATCATCTAATTCAAACGGAAATTTATTCATCATATGATTTCAAACCCTGTATAAGGGTGAAGCACTTTTGGTATTAATATTGTGCCGTCTTCTTGTTGGAAGTTTTCTATAATCGCGGCAAAAGTCCTTCCTACTGCAAGTCCCGAGCCGTTTATGGTGTGTACAAACTGAACCTTGCCGGTCGATTTTTCTCTGTATCTGATATTGGCACGCCTTGCCTGATAATCCCCAAAATTAGAACAGCTTGAAATTTCTTTATATCCGTTGTAAGAGGGCATATAAACTTCCAAATCGAAGCATTTATTAGCAGAAAATCCGATGTCTGCAGTGCAAAGTTCAACTCTTCTGTAAGGTAATTCAAGTAATTCCAAAACTTTTTCGGCATTTTTTGTAAGTTTAAGGTGTTCATCGTGGCTTTGAGCCGGCGTTGTAAGCTTTACCAGCTCCACTTTATTGAATTGGTGAACTCTTATCATCC
>CAZXID010000020.1:0-35403 GCA_964640325.1 uncultured Muribaculaceae bacterium
AATATGCATTTTATTTTGTGGTGTTTTTACCGCTGTTTCATTTTATTGCAAAAAATTTTGGCGCGTTTTTCCACTTGAAAAATCCCGCCAATTCTAAATAAGCAATTAAAGTGTCTTTAACTTCCAGTACAATTTTTGCTTTCTGAAATACGTCATTGCGAGACTTTTGTTGTCGCTTGGGGTTTAAATTTTCCACCGAAGCAATCTTTTTCACTTTTGTGCAAAAATACCCGATTGCCTCTGCGTCTAATGCTTTATCAATAAAATTTTCCCCGTCAAAATTTTCGCCTTTTAGAGGCAAATAAATTTCGCCCTTTTTAATAGTGCGAGTATCTGTAGACAAGGCAAATTTACCACTTACCCCCTCATTTTTTAATATTTTCGCTCCTGTGGCTTCAATTATTTCTTTTAAAGTTAATTTCATTCCTAAATTTTACCTCAAAACGATGTTTAATGTAAACTCTTTTAAAAAAGTTGCCAAAAGGAAAAACATATATAAATTTTTTAAACATCATAATTTATATTACACCAATGTATTAACTTTTGTAAAAATAATTAACTGTTTAACAAAAAAATTTATTACAGGGTTTAAAATACCGTATAAAAATATCACAAAGGAGAAAAAATGAGAATAACATTCCAACCGCAAAGCTTTGCTTTTAGAGGCTTTCAAGAAACTTGCACCAAACCTAAAAATAAAGAAAAATTTATCGATATACGATCTGTGGAAACAGATGAATATCATGACAAAAAAAAGTTGATAGATATATTAAATATTGAACCCGAAGAAGTCTCTCAAGCTTCTGCTAACGGAACATTTATCTTATTTTTAAAAGACAGCAAAAAAACCATAACAAAAACGCCGACAAAAATTATTATTACAACACAAAAAGAAAATAAAGACGTTTATATGTCAATAACACACACTATTGACAAACCCGCTAAAAACCCCTATTTAGATCCTGATAGTTATGAAAGTTTGAAACAGCTAAAAATAAACAGAGGTATGGATTCAGGGTGTAGAAGCCATGCAATCCCAAAAAATGCAGCAAGTGACCCTAATTATAATCACAAGTATACATTATATCAAAAAGCATCTGATTATATAGAAGAATTGGCCCACAAAACACTTGAAGATTAATCTTTAAAACAAAGCGGGGGCTGAAATTTCAGCCCCCGCTTTGTTTTATTATTTGTAAACAGATTTAAAAAAAGTTGCCAAAAGATAAAAAATATTGCAAAATATTTAAATGCAGGTTACTTTTGACAAAAATTCGCTGATAATTAACGGCAAAAGGGAGTTTATAAAAAGCGGGGCGTTTCATTATTTCAGAACCCCCGGGGTTGAGCTTGCCTGTGACAGATTTATGAAATTAAAAGCCGCAGGCTACAACACCGTTGATATATATTTAAACGCAAATTATCATTCCAAAAAAGAAGGCGAATATGATTTTGGGTCTCAAAGTAGATTGGGCTTTCCAGTCCAACAACAAGAATTTTCGGACATTAAAAATGTCAAAAAAATTCTCGAAGTTGCAAAAGAAGTGGGTTTATACGTAATTATCCGCCCCGGACCTTTTATTAACGCCGAGGTTAACGCAGGGGGAATTCCGTTTTGGGTTTTAAGAAAAAAAGATGTTATCCCCAGAAACAGAATAGGTGCGACATACCGGTATTCGCCGGAGTATATGAAATTTATTACTCAATGGTATGATGCTGTAATTCCTGTTATAAACCAATTTGACAACATAATTGCTTTCCAAATTGAAAACGAATATGCCACAGATGAAATGGACGAGCAGTATATGAAAGAGCTTTATCAAATGGCACGCGACAAAGGAATTAAATGTCCTATTTTTCACAATGATGCCTACTGCGCAGGGCTTTGGGCTGATATGCTCGATATTTATGCCTGCGACATTTATCCTTACATAAACCCTAACCAAAATTGGAAACAAGACCATTTTTGCTTTGACACCGTTGATAATCTTGAAGATTCGGCAAGAATGTTCAAAGAAGATGCCCCGATATTCATAGCAGAAATGCAAGGCGGGTGGTTTGACAAGTGGGACGGCATCGGCTACAAGGCTATGAGGGAAGCTCTGAGCGACCAGCACATAAACATTATGACAAAAACCGCCATATCGCAGGGGGTTACAATGTTTAACCATTATATGGCAGTTGGCGGAACCTCTTGGGATGATTTGGCCTGCGATGAAGTCTATACAAGCTACGAATTCACCGCACCGATTGACGAATACGGCGATATTCAACCCAACCTTTACAAAGCAAAAGAAATAAATTATTTTCTTAAATCTTTCGGGCTTACAAACACCGGCGAGCGCGAAAACTTAGATTTAGGTGAAAATATTTATGCGGTAAGACGTAAAGACTACGAAAATAATTGCAACTGGCTGTTTGTAAGAAATATGAACGAAGAAAAAGTGGATTTAAGTTTAAATTCTTTAGGTCATTGCGAGGGGGGAAAGACCCCCGAAGCAATCCAAGAAAACCCCTCACCTGAATTTTTAGAATTCGAGCAAAGCTCTCACTCTAAAATTCCACCCTCTCCCGCAAGGAGCGAAGAAATAGCTAAAATAACCCTTCACCCATACGATATGAAAATCTGCCCTGAAAATCTTGAACTTTACGCCTGCAAAATCAAATTTTCAGATGCGGAAATTTTTGCGAAATTAAAAGATGAAAACCATGAAGTTTTATTTATCATTGCAGATAAAAATTCAAATATTTATATTGATAAAAAAGATGAAAAAATAACAATTTCAGCTGATAAAAACGATTACGAAAACATAAAATTTGAAAAAAACGACAAATCAACACAATTTTTGTTTATTTCAAGAGAATTAGCAAACAGGACATGGGTTTTAGATGATAAAGTGATTTTCAATGCCGATTTTGTATATTCCAACGGCAGAATCGGCCTTTCAAAAACCACAGAGGTTGCCTATTTCGATTTGGTCAGCGGATTTTCCAAAAAATATTTTAAATTTCAGGAACAAGCTAAAATAATTGATTTTAAAGATTTTGAAGTAAATTTCTGTGCACCCGAAATTGACTTCGAATACGATTATACCGACTGGGAAATTCATAAAAACACCGAAGAGCTTGATGCGCTTTCGATCGGCAAATACGATGAATTTATCTGGTACAAAACAAAAATTCCAAACACTGTAGAAGAAATTACCCTGAGTGCCAGACATCTTTTCGCACTTTATGTGAACGGAAAAGAAGTCCTGAATAGAAACAGTTACAAATACGAAAAACTTAAACAAATTGAAGAAACAATATCAATTCCATTTGACAAAACAATTTTAAACAAAGACCAAAACGAATTAACCCTGCTTGTGCAAAATTTGGGCTTTGATAAAGGATTTTCCGGAGATACAAACCACCCGAGAGGACTTGTGGACTTCAAAATCAAGCCCGATATAAAATTGGATTTTTATGTAAACGACAAACTCTCTTTTGAAAGAAATGATTTAAGAGAAAGCGAAAATCCTTATTTAACAAAACTTTCAGCCAAATTTAATCAAGAATTTAAAGAAAATGTAGTTTTTGCAAAATACCTTTCAATGGAAAATTTTCCATACGATAGGGCAACCATATTTTTAAACGGGGTTAAGATAGGAAGATTTTTAAAAAATACTAACCACGTTGCACTACAAGATAAATTTTATCTGCCAAATGTCTTCCTAAAGCCTGAAAACTCAATTGATATAATAATTTGGGAAAAAGCATCCAACATAAAAACCACATGGGACTTTAAATTTGAATTAAAAAATGTTATAATACAAGTGGGTGACCAAACACTTCACCAACTGTACTAGTCCGAATTAACAAATTAACCGCAAACAAATTTCTGCCCCAAGATTAAAGTATTGACACAAATGTGCCGATAATTAATCTGCCTGATGGCGATGTGTGTACAAAACAGTCAAGTCCCAAGGAGCGATTTATGAGCATTATTCCTGAGTTTTTGATTAAGCGGGTCTACAAAAAAGGCTCTCTGAAACAAACCGAAGACGGCGTTTGTTTTGATTTAAAAAATGTCTTAGGGCCGGGTTTTATCAGTGGTTTTAGCTTTATAAAAATCAATGACGAAACTTTTAATCCCGAAAAAGTCAAATTTTTGACCCAAGGTGTTGAAATCAAAGCCGAAAACATTTCAGAAGAAAACCCTATCGGATTTCGCTTAGGTCAAGAAGGAACTTTGATTTTAAAAGGCGCAAAATGCTTAAAAGACGGGATTAACCAAATTATTATCGAATTGATGAACCCCGAAGCCGGCAAAGTCAAACTTTCTTTGACAGACGATTTTCAAGCAGCTTAGATTAGTGAATAGTAAATAGGAAATAGTGAATAGAGTTATTGTTCACACGGCTGAACTTTAATTTTCATAATAAAGCGGCGCAAGATTTAAAATCTTGCGCCGCTTTATTATACCATTAAAACCCCTATAATATAATGGTATTTGACTATAATCAATTTGGTACTGTAAAGATTTGTAACAAAAATGAGTATATACGCAATTATTCATTTCGTATATACTTTATATATATGTAAGACGAAACGAACAAACATTAAATAAACACAAACACCCCGTTTAAATAAAAGAGACTACCTTTCAACCCCCACAAACCCCTACCTTCCTACCTTCCCTAACAAAAATTTTAGCTCCCGCTTCGGGGGCTTTTTCTTTGTTTATAAGTTGATGAGATTATAAGTTGATAAGTTTTTTGGGCTGAATGGGTGAAAAGTTTATAAAAGTAACTGAGTAACTAAGAAAATTAACCGGCTTGCCTTCCCGCATTCCTGCCCTCTTGCATTCTATTTACCATTTACTTTTTTCCTATTTTCCTTTTATGCTAAAATAAACTTAAATTAAAAAAGGAAGAATTACTATGAAAATGTCAAAACTTTTTGTACAAACCTTAAGGGAATTTCCCTCAGATGCGGAGGTTATGTCACACAAACTGCTTGTAAGAGCAGGGTATATAAGAAAACTCACAAGCGGGGTTTATAATTATCTGCCTTTGATGTGGAGAGTTTTGACAAAAATTGAAAATATAGTAAGAGAAGAAATGAACACAGCCGGCGCACAAGAGCTTTTGATGCCCTTTGTTCAACCTCAGGAATTATGGGAAGAATCCGGCAGATGGGAAGTTTACGGAAAAGAATTGATGCGGCTTAAAGACCGCCACGACAGAGGAATGTGTTTAGGGCCTACGCATGAAGAAGTAATAACTTCAATTGCAAGAGACGGACTAAAATCTTATAAACAGCTACCTGTTAATTTATATCAAATCCAGTCAAAGTTCAGAGACGAAATAAGGCCGCGCTTCGGGCTTTTAAGAGGTAGAGAATTCATCATGAAAGATGCCTACAGCTTTGATGTTGATGAGGCTGGGCTTGACAAAGAATATGAAAATATGGCACGTGCTTACAAGAAAATTTTTGGACGTTGCGGATTAGATACAAAAATGGTTCAATCTGACACGGGTGCCATAGGCGGAAGCATGAGCCACGAATTTATGGTTATAGTCGAAACGGATTCGGGCGAAAGCGATGTTTTTTACTGTAACAAATGCGATTATGCGGCAAATTCGGATCATGCGGTTTCAATTTTGCCTGATACTATAACAGAGGGGGAATTTAATAAAGCAGAAATTGTTGACACGCCAAAGACAAAATCAATTGGGGAACTATGCCAATTTTTAAAAATTCCTGCCTCGATTATTTTAAAAACCCTTGTCTATATAGCAGATAAAAAACCCGTAATGGTGCTTATCAGAGGCGACAAAGAAGCCGAAGAAACAAAACTGAAAAACGCTTTGGGTGTAACTGAGCTTAGAATAGCTTCTGCTGCAGAAATCCAAGAATTAATGCAAGAAAAAGGATTTGAAGCAGAAACCGGATTTATTGGACCAGTGGGGATTCAAGGCATTTGGACAATAGCAGATGAAAGCATCAAAAAACTTAAAAATTTTGTTGTGGGCTGTAACCAAACCGACAAGCATCTTGTAGGTGCAAATTTTGGTGCAGAAGTAAAAGCCTTTGACAAATTCCACGACATAAGACTTGTTGAAAAAGGCGAAATTTGCACCCAGTGCGGAGCAAAACTTGAAGTTACAAGAGGAATTGAAGTCGGAAATATATTTAAACTCGGAACAAAATATTCAAAACCAATGAATGCGGTATTTACCGATATTGACGGGAAAGAAAAACCTTATGTTATGGGCTGTTACGGAATCGGTATTTCAAGAACAGCCGCCGCTGCTGTTGAAAAGCATCACGATGAAAACGGAATCATCTGGCCAACTTCTATTGCGCCGTATCAGGTTGTTGTTATACCGGCAAATACTCAAGATAGTCATCAAATGGATACTGCAAATAAAATTTATGAAGAATTAATTAACGAAAATATTGAAGTTATTTTAGATGACAGAGATGAAAGAACCGGTGTTAAATTCAAAGATGCCGACCTGATTGGCATACCTTACAGAATAACTGTGGGAAGAGATATTATAAACGGGTTGGTAGAAGTTAAAAATCGAAAAACCGGAGAAATTACTTTAAAAAAACAAAATCTGCTTGTAGAATATATTAAAAATGAATTGAAAAATTAACATTTAACGTCATACTGAATTTATTTCAGGATCTATACATCATATAGTATTGGTGAGATGCTGATACTATTGAAAATTAAATCTAAAGAGTGAATAATCCACATGTACCATAAGGACATTTTTCACGAAATCAAAGATTTTGGAAAAAGAAGTCAAACAAGTTCAGCATGACGTAAAAGGAGGTTTTCCATATGTGGAACATTTTAATAGTAATAATTATAGCGGCAGTTGTGTGGATGCTTAATCCTTTATTGCATTTTAATTTCAATACCCCAAAAACCACGATAAATAAAAATACAAAAAATGAAATAAATCAGGTTATAGACCAAACTCAACAACAAGTTGATTACGCCCGCCAAATGCAGCTACCTCAGGATAATAATTAAAAACATTTTCATGATATAATTTTTCCTGATGTAAGAAGGGAGAAATCATGTCTGATTGTATTTTTTGCAAAATTATTAAGGGAGAAATTCCCTGTACAAAAATTTATGAAAATGATTACCTGATTGCCATAGAAGATATTAACCCCAAAGCAAAAGTTCATTCACTTGTGATTCCTAAAGTTCACATTAATTCTTTTAACGAACTTGAAGATGAAAAACTTATGACAGAGATTATGAAAGGGATTAAAGAAGTTTGCAAAATTAAAAATTTAAAATCTTACAGACTTCATGTCAATACAGGCAAAGAAGAAGGGCAAATTGTTTTCCACCTTCATATACATATTTTGTCAAACACAATAAAGTAAATAGTAAATAGATTTTTCTTTTCACTATTTGCCAATTCAAGGAGAAAAAATAATGAACGAAAATTTTTACAAAGAAATTACACCCGCAGGATTTGGAATAGCAATTAAAGAAAAAGCAGTTTTATTTTCGCAGCAATCACCGTTTCAAAAAGTGGAAATAATAGATACAGATTCAACTCTGGGCAAAATTTTAACCCTTGACGGGTTAATGATGACAACCGAGGGTGATGAATATTTTTATCACGAAATGATAGCACACATCCCGATGTGTACACATAAAAACCCGAAAAAAGTTCTCGTAATTGGCGGCGGCGACGGCGGAACCGTCAGAGAAGTTTTAAAACATGACACCGTTGAAAAAGTCGTGCTTTGCGAAATAGACGCTATGGTAATCGATGCTTGCAAAAAGTTTTTGCCCACAATAGCCGGCGAATTGGACAATCCTAAGGTTGAAATTTTAGTGCAAGACGCTATCGAATACATAAAAACAAAAAAAGACGAATTTGACATTGTTATGATAGATTCAACAGACCCTATGGGGCCGGGAGAAGGTTTATTTACCGAAGAATTTTACAACAACGTACGCAAATCGCTTAAAAAAGGCGGAATTGTTGTGGCTCAATCGGAATCGCCCGTTGTAAACAAAGGGGAAATCAAAAAAATGTACGATTTATTGAAAAAAGTTTTTCCTATAACCTCAACTTACACATCTCCGATACCAACCTATCCCGGGGGATATTGGGCTTGGGCTTTTTGCTCGGATGAGGTTCAGCCGCTTTCACACATTGATGAAAAAAGATGCGCTGATATTACAAAAAATTGTAAAATTTATAACAAAGAATATCACCAAGCACGCTTTGCACTGCCAAACTTTTTAAAAGAATTACTATGACAAAAAACTTTAAAAAATACGGGTATTATTTAATACTGATTGCAATTTTTATTTTAGGATTTTTCATGAGGCTAAAAGGGCTGATTGCAAATCCGTCTTTTTGGCATGACGAATGTGCTTTAGGCTGGAATGTCATTCATAAAAATTACGGCGAGTTGTTTGAAGTTTTAAATTTTACCCAAATAGCACCTCCATTTTTTATGGTTATGTCAAAGTTTTTTACACAAATATTCGGAGTCTCGGATTTTGTTTTGAGAATTACACCTTTTATTTTCGGAATACTTTCGCTTTTGATTTTTCCTATATTTGCAGACAGAATTTTTAAAAATAAATTGACAATTATAATAAGCTTTTTTATCTTTGCAATTAACCAAACATTGATAAATTATTCTTCTGAATTCAAACACTATTCCAGTGATGTATTTTTTACGCTTCTTTGCTTGTTTTTGATAAATGAAATTATCAGAGGTGCAAGCTTTAAAAAGAGTTTATTTTATTGTGTAATTTTTGCAACATCAATCTGGTTTTCGTTTGTATCTTCAATAGCAATAGGGGCTGGATTTTTTGTAATATTTTTTCAAAAAATCATAGGAAAAAAATTCGATCTAAAAAAATCTTTTCTTACAATTTTACCCATCGTTATAAGCACTGTTGTTTACCTGAAATTTTACCTTTTAAATACTTATTTGGGAAATCAACAAGGAATGAATGAATATTGGGATCAAGGATTTATCTCAAAAAATCTTCTGAACTTTTTGCCTCTTTTGGAATTAAATTTAAAATATTTTCTTTTTCCATTAAAATTTGTTTATTTAGCTTTTTTCCTTTTCTTTTCAGGAATTATTGTACTGTTTAAAAAGAATTTTTATAACGGATTAACCTTATTTTTAACCGTTGCGCTGACTTGTTTTGTATCATGGCTTGGCTATTATCCATTCCAAAAAAGAGTGATTTTATTTTTACTGCCTGTATTTATAATTTTTACCTGTGCGCCCCTTGAACTTATTAACATAAAAAGAAGATTTTTATCTATGATAATTCTTATTTTGTTTATTTTTTCTTTTTCAGCAAACATTAAGATTTGCTTTGAATTCATAACAAAAATATCGCACCCGACAAGAGGATATTATTCAAGGCAAATGATGAAAGAGATGCTGTCTAAAATAAAACCCGGGGATATAATCTTAATAAACCAAAATTCAAACACAGAATTTGCTTACTATGCCTCTTTTCATGAAATCAAAAATCAAGTTATACAAGAGCCTCAGCAAGGAAACCCCCATGAACTTATAAAATCCCTGAAGAAAAATGTTTATTATTGGTTTTATATGCCATACGGAACTTCTCCAACTGTTGAAAAATGGATTAATGAAAATCCGCAAATTTTACTTTATGAATGGGGTTATAATAACAGATTTGAAAGACTACGATACATAAAAATAAAATAATCCTTTAAAACAATTGACCTTATAAAAAATTTAAATTAAAATCACTTTATGGTTATGGAAAAAATAGTTATTTTAGGCGGGGTTGCCGCGGGCCCAAAAGCTGCGGCAAAAATTCGCAGGCTTAACCCGCAAGCCCAAATTGATGTTTATACCGAAGATACAAACATCTCATATTCTGCATGCGGGCTTCCTTTTTATATTGAAGGAAACTTTGACGACCATAAAATGCTTCTTGCAAGAAGTCCCGAAGAATTTGAACAACAAAATGTTCATATACACCTGCTCCACAGGGCAATCAAAATTATTCCCGATAAAAAACAGGTCAGTATTTTGAAACTTGATACAAATCAAGAGTTCACGGTTGACTACGATAAATTAGTCATCACCATCGGTGCAAAACCAATAATCCCGCCGATTCAAAACGTAAATCTTGAAAATGTTTTCACCTTGAGGACAATGGAAGACGGAATTAACATAAAAGAAAAAGCACTGAAATCAAAACATGCAACCATAGTCGGCGGAGGTTACATAGGCATAGAGGTTTTGGAAGCTTTTGTAAAACAAGGACTTCAAGTTACGCTTGTCGAATTTGCGCCTCATATAATGTCGATTTTTGATGATGACATGTCAGATTTAATAAAAGAACATATTTTAAAAAGAGATTCAAAAAAAGTAAAAATAATTAACTCCGATGCTGTCACAGAACTTGTAGGAAAAGATAAAGTAACAGGAGTCAAAACCAAGAACGGACTTGAATTTGAAACGGATTTGGTTTTGATAGCCACAGGCGTAAGACCCAATGTTCAAATTGCAGTTGATGCAGAAATTGAACTTGGACCCACAGGTGCAATAAAAGTTAATAAGCAAATGCAAACAAACATCAAAGACATTTATGCGGCAGGCGACTGTGTGGAAAAAACCCACATAGTATCTAAAACCCCAGTATGGGTCCCGTTAGGGTCAACTGCAAACAAAGAAGGGCGATGTGCGGCACTAAATATTTGCGGCGAAAAGGATGATTTTGAAGGCATTTTAGGCTCGGCTGTTACAAGATATTTCGGATTTACAATGTCAATGACCGGATTAACCGAGAAACAAGCGGTAAAGCTCGGCTATGAACCAGTCAGTGTCAAAGTTACAAAAAAAGACAAGGTGGGCTACATGCCTGAGGCCAAAAATATTACCATAAAACTCATTGCCGATAAAAAAAGCAGAAAACTTTTAGGCGCGCAAGCCATAGGCTGCGGAGATGCAGACAAGAGAGTAAACACAGTAGGCACAGGCCTTCTGTCGGGAATAACGGCTGATGATTTTTTCAACAGCGACATAACTTATGCTCCGCCTTATTCTCCGAGCATTGACCCGCTGCTTAATGCTGCACAAAATTTAATTGAAAAGCTTAATTCTTAGATACAAAAAATGACAATTTTTTGCAGGCTCAATTACAAAGAAATATTTTTATTGTATGATGTTGTCAGTTTATAAAAAAGAGGGCTTAAGATGTACGGAATAATTTTAGCAGGCGGATCAGGGAGCAGGCTTTGGCCTTTATCAAGAGAGCTTTATCCGAAACAGCTTTTAAACTTGACTTCAAACGAAAGCCTTTTGCAAGAAACTTTTGAAAGACTTCAACATTTCATGCCCGCAGAAAATATCATAAGCATTACTAACACAAAACATGTTTCAAGTGTCAAGTATCAACTTGAAAGTCTTGCAAAAAACCCAATCGTCTTATCAGAACCTCTTTCTAAAAATACGGCACCGGCAATTGCCCTTGCAACAAAATTTGTTCAACAAAAAGAAAAAGACCCTGTAATAATTGTTGTGCCCTCGGATCACCTAATTAAAAATTTTAAAAAATTCACCCAAACAGTTAAAAAGGGTGAAAAACTGGCAAAAGAAGGCTGCATTGTAACCTTCGGCATAGAACCAAATTACCCCGAAACAGGATATGGATACATAAATATTTTAAAACATCCGCTTTTTGACGGGTTTAAAGTAAAGGAATTTGTAGAAAAGCCCGATGCAAAAACAGCTCAAAAATATATGGATGCAAAAACTTACTTTTGGAACAGCGGAATTTTCATGTTCAAGGCATCAACTATGCTCAATGAAATAGAAAAACTTGCGCCGGAAATTTTTTCTGTAATGAAAAACTTTGATTTTTCATCTTCAGATAAAATCGAATACAATCTGTTTGACAAAATGCCCAATATCTCAATAGATTATGCCATTATGGAAAAATCTGATAAAATTGCCCTTGTCAAGCTTGAAAGCGATTGGAACGATTTGGGCTCGTGGCAATCTATTTATGATGTCAGCAAAAAAGATAAAAATAACAACGTTATAATAGGAAATGTTCTTGATGAAGATTCAAAAAATTCCTTTGTATATTCTTCATCAAAACTTGTCGCAACAATAGGCTTGGAAGATACGGTCATAGTGGAAACCGAAGATGCGATACTGGCTTGTAAAAAAGATAAAACACAAGATGTTAAGAAAATTTTTGACAAGCTTAAAAAGATTAATGATACAACACACCTTGTGCACAAAACCGTATATAGGCCCTGGGGATTTTACACAGTTTTAGCTCAAGGCAACGGATTTTTGACAAAAAAAATTCACGTAAATGTCGATCAAAAATTATCGGTTCAATCGCACAATTACAGAAGCGAGCACTGGGTTGTTCTTTCGGGAAAAGCCAAAGTTATTCTTGACGGCAAAGAACACATTTTAACACCCGGACACAGCATTGATATACCTTTAAAAGCTGTCCACTCACTTCAAAATCCATTTGAAAAAGATTTGGAGATTGTTGAGGTTCAACTCGGTGAGCCTTTGATTGAAGAAGACATTATCCGCTATGAAGATATATACGGCAGAGTTTAAATAATTTTATTTTTATTTGAAAAGCACCGGTGGATTATTATTATTCTGCAGGATAAAATAACCCTCAAAAATATTCCCTGGCTTAGGTCTCACAAGTCTAAAAAACAAAGATAAATTATTTTGTTTTATAAATTCTTTTGAAATAGCACACATCATAGTATAAGGATACATTTTTTCCTTATTTTGATAATTTTTTTTTGGTAAAGTCCAATTAAAAGAGTATACGCATGGAACAACATTCCCCTTTTTTGTTACAATCATTCCATTTTTAACCGTCGATTCATCTTTTCTGGATTCATACTCAGTAATATTAGTTGCCAAAATATCATTAAGCGGGTATATTACTATGTTGTACTTATTTATGTCAATGTTTTTAATATTTTCAGCCCTTTCAAAATCTATATCATATCCCGAAAATTCAAGTCTTTTTATCGTAAAAATGTCTTGTGATGAGCCGAATAAAGCAAGAATTTTATTTTTATTTGAAATTTTCTTTTCTATAGAATCTTTTAAAGCACAGGCAGTATTTGAATAAGCATTAAAATCATCTGCCGCCCTGCAGCGAAAAGCTTCTCTAAAGTAAGATATTGAAGGATTTTTATAAAAAACCTTTACCATTTTTAAAAACGGCCTTGCCCAAAGATGGGTCGATACCAAGACAAGATAAAATAATGCAAAAGCAATTATTATAAATTTCAAAAGATTTTTTCTTTTAAAATAGGAAAAAACAAGGATTGGAGCAGAAATTATAACAAAAGCTGTTAAAAACCTTATGCTGTATGACATAAATGCAATTACATAAGACATCACAAAAAGGCTTAGTATAAACATCAAAGCAAAAACATTAAGCAAAAGATGTTTTTTAAATTTCGGTCTAAACAGAGGACGAAACAAAGCAACAAATAAACAAGGTAAATATACAAAAAACCCCAAAATGCCCATACCCATCAAAGGCTCAAGCAAAGTCCTGTTTGGCCCGACGTCGGTAGTATAAATCCCGCTTTTGACATCCCCCAAGCGCAAAAAATTAAGAAATAAATCTTGCAGTTTAACAAAATACTCGCCTACATAATCAGACCACCTGAAGCCTGTAAAATCAAAAAACAAGAACAAATATTTTATAAAATTAGCAGGAATGGCTTTAATTCCGTAATAATTTTTATGTGCCTGCATAAGGCTTTTCGAACCCATAAAATCAGAAAAATAAATAAAATTAAGTATATAATTGTACGAAGCAAAAATCAAAAAATTTAAAAGCCCAAAGCCTAAAAACAAAAGCAAGGGTTTATAAAATTCTCTATTTTTATATTTTATCGACAATATCAAAAACAAAAGCCCTACACCCGGAATAGCCATCAAAGCCGGTGTTTTTGTCCCAATTGCAAGTGCATAAGCAAGCGAAGAGATGAAAATAGGCATTTTTGTACCATTTTTTAGTGCATGCCAATAAAGAAAAATGCTTGAAGTAACAAGTCCAGCCACAATTACATCCGTTTCTGTGCCCGAAATCTGTACTATAACTGAGGCAAAAGAAGAAAGGATAAAAACAGCCCACAATTTTTTTCTTGTACAAAATCCCATTAATCCCAAAATCGAATACAGAGAAACAATCGAAAGAATATATCCCACAAAAGAGAAAAAGCCTAAAAACACATCTTTTTTGGCAAAAAGTAAAACCCAAGCATATAATATCTCTGAATTTATAGGAAAACACAAATTTCTTATATCTACAGTTTCAAAATGATTTAAATTCCCTTGTAAAACCCAAAACAAACTTCTGGCAAGATGATAATGCAAGGCATCAGCGCTTGAAACAGGCGAAACAAGGCACAAAATCAAGCTTACAAAAATAAAAATACAAAACCCAGCAAAAAGCCAGATTAAAGACTTGTCTAATTTAAAAGAGTTTAAAACTTTATTTTTAAAGTCACTTAAATCTAACCGCCAAAGAGGTTTTGAATTTTTAAACCAAACAAACACGCTTAGAACAAAAATCAAAATATTCAGACTCAATACAGAAATTGGATTTATTGCGCTAAATAAAGACAAAATTTCAAAAATCAAAACAATTTGTGAAAAAGCTGTTAAAAACAAATATATTAAGCCCACAATACTTTTTTTAGGGGCGATTAACGATGTCAAAAGGTAAGATGAGATAAAAATCAATAAAAATGATACAAAAAATAAAGCCATCCTTCCTCCATTTCAATTCTTATAACCATCATATTAAAAAAGAATTTCTAAATCAAATAAATGATTTTTGAGAAAAAATTACACAAAACAGATGATGATTAACTCTCTAATCATGTTGTACCCTGTGTTTAGGCATATATTATATATAAGATAAAAATCTTATATAATCTATGCGGGAAGAGGTATTTTTGAAGAAATATAAATTCAGGTTACAGACAGTTCTTGACATGCGTCAAAAAACCCTCGAGGAAAAGCAGCTCGAAATGGCAAAAGTAGTAAGCATCCTGAATATGCAACTGCAAGTTCTTGAAAACCTTTTGGACAAAAAAGAATTAACCCAAAAAAATCTGGAAAAAATTTATGAAAATAATTCTGAACTTGATATTTTAGAAATCACCAATCACAAAAATTTCTTCTCACAAATGCTAAATAATATCAAAATTCAACAAGACGTAATTAAAAACACCGAAATAGTACTCAAAGCAAAACAACAAGAAGTAACAGAAGCACTTAAAGAAGTAAAAGTATTAGAAAAACTCAAAGAAAAACAAGAAAGAAAATTTTATCAAAATTATGAATATTTACAAGGTAAAGAAATTGACGATATATCATCAACGCGTTACCAAAAAATGACAGCATAACAAGAGGAAATATGGCAACATCAATAACAGATTTATTAACTCAAATAAAATCGGAAAGCGAAAGTTCAAAAAAAACTTACGCTGATAAGTCAGATGCTTTTGAAGATATTTTTAATAAAGTGAACAAAAACTATACCAGAGATGAAAACGATTTTAACGCTGAAGATAAAAAAATTGATTATCAAAAAAGAAACGATAAATTTGAACAAAAAGAAGACGAAAATAAATCAGAAAACACTCTAATAAAAAAAGATTCTTCCAAAAATGATGATAAAAACAATAACATCGAAAATAACACTAAAATTGAAAACAATGAAAAACCTTTAAAAAATGATGAAACTCAAAAAAAACCTGACGAAAAAGAGATTCAGGAAGATAAAACACAAATAAAAGAAGCCTCGGAAGATGTTAAAACCGAGCCAAGCGAAAATAAAGTTGAACAGAATACAAATCAAAAAAAACAAGAACCGATTATTAATCAACTTTCAACAACAATAGCTGCAAACATTAAATCTGAGGCAGTAGATGTTCTTATAAAAAATTTACAAATCGGCACAACCCAAAATCAAGTACAAGCTGCACCCAATAAATTAAAACCGCAAATACAGACACAAGCACAGACACAAACACAGCCACAGACACAGCAGGTTTTACTTAATTTAAAGCTCGAACATTCTCAACAAAAAAATTCAATCGAAACTGTAAATAAAACACCACAAAAAATCACGGCTGACGTTCAACAACTTAGTACGGATATAAAGACAAAAATGCCGCTAATACAAGCCGGAATTGATATAAAAGCAAAAGGAACTGAAACAATTGAACAAAAGCAGTCCATAAAAGATTTTTTACAAAAGACCATTTTAACCCAAGAAATGCTTGATGTAACAAATGCAAAAGTAACAAGTGTTGAACAAAATACTTCATCTAACAATTTACTCAACAAACAAAGCCCTCAGGAAAATGCTATTAAATCTTTAGTGGATTCAAATCAACAAAACAGCCAAAACTTAAACGCCGCGGAAGCAAAAATAAACTTTAATAAAACAATAGAAAATATTCAAACACCAAAAGAACTTCCCAAAAGTGACATTATGGCACAAATTCACACAAAACTTTCTGAAGCAAAAGACGAAGGCTCAACAAGGGTTACCATCGTTCTTAAACCGGAAAATTTAGGCAAAGTTAATTTGGAACTGATTAACGGTAAAGATGGCCTTATAGCAAGAATGACAGCAGAAAACGTCCAAGTTAAAGAACTTTTAGAGAAAAATTTGGACGGGCTTAAAAATTCACTCGGAGCACAAGGGATTCAAGTTAACGATGTCAACGTGAAAGTCGAAAACATAGAAAAACAATCCAATGAAATGCTCAATTTTGAATACCAGCAAGAAAACATGAAAAACGAACAAGAACAAAAAGATTCTCAAAAAGCTGAAGATAAAAATCAAAGTAATCAAAATAACACTTTGGACTCTTTAGATAATTCCGAAGAAGATATTGAAGAAACTTCTGTTTCAGAAAAACACGCAGGAAATGTCGATTACAAGGTTTAAAAATTAAAAATGGGGGAGGAAATAAAATGGCAGCATCAGTACAAAATCAAATAACAGATATGCAAAATACAACAGCACAATATCAGGCTTCTTTGCCAAAGACAACCGGCACAAGCGAATTTGATGCTGATACATTTCTTATGCTAATGCTTAAACAACTTCAATATCAAGACCCTCTTTCACCTATGGACAATAAAGAATTTTTGGCTCAACAAGCGCAATTTACTCAAGTTTCTGCAACTCAAGAGCTTAACAAAAATATTTCAACGAATAACTACATAATGCAAACTCTTGCTCTTGTAGGAAAAGAAGTCACAATAACAGATCCTGAAAATCCGCTTCAAACAATAACAGGTATAGTCACCGAAGCAGGTTTTGAAAACGGCGGATCATCCATCCAAATAAATGGAAAAGAATATCCGCTTGCACTTGTTCAAAGTGTCAGAGAACCTGGAACAGGAACAAACAATAATACAAGCAATAATAATAACAATAACAACGAATCATCGTAAATAAGGGATTAATGGAAAGATTAAATTAAGAAAGTATAACAGGAGGAGAAAATGTCACAAGCACTATACACAACAATGGGCGGCATCTCAGCAGCTCAGGCACAAATTAACGTTGTTTCAAACAACATTGCCAATATCAACACAATTGGATTTAAAGAATCCAACGTTACTTTTCAGGATATTTTCTCTACCACGCTGACCGGCGGTAACTCTCCAACTGTAACAACAGGGGGTAAAAACCCTGTTCAAATAGGCTTAGGTGTTCAAGTAGGAACCATTTCCAAAAATATGGATTCGGGAACTTGGACAGCAACAGGCAAAGCCACCGATATGATGATACAAGGAAACGGATTTTTCACCGTAAGATCTTCAAGCGGACAAATCTTCCTGACAAAAGCCGGTAACTTCACCTTTGATGCAAACGGAGACATGGTAAACGCTCAAGGCTACAAAGTTGTAGGCGCTAACCAACTTTATACGGCAAGCAGTTCGAGCTCCACCGTAAAAGTTCCTCAACAAATTGTTTCAGCAGTAACGGCTAACAACGCCATGGCATCAAAATCTTTATCAGACTTAAACGATTGTCAAATTACTACAGGGAACATATTTATCAACGTAAATACCTCCGCAGTATCTGAAACAGTTCCTGTAGCTTTGGATGCTACTGACAATACCATACAAAAAATATGTGATAAAATTCAAAATGCTATCGATGCCAAAATGGGCTGGACTGCTGCAACCAGAGGGGTAACAATAAAATGTGATGCTTCTACCGGCGGTAAAATAAAATTTGAATTAAACCAAGCCATAGCCCCTCCAAACAGAGTAAACAACCTTGATTTTGGACCGGGAACAACAAACCCGTCAAACTTCTTTGAACAAATCGAACTTTCATCACTTAATCCGGACACTCATGAATACACGAGTAAAATTTTAGATTATCAAGTTGATGTTTCTCCGGTAACAAGTACAACCGCTGCAATTGCAATTAAAAACTACAGTATAGCAGGAGACGGTTCAATCGAAGCGACTTACTCAAACGGGGACAAAGTAACCATTGAATTAAACACCGCAGACAATACTTTCAGATTCAAATACACAACTTCAACGGGAATTACAATAAGAAAAGATGATGTTCATGTTAACCCTAACGTAGCGCAACCGCCTAACTTCCAAATCCAGCTTGCCAACGTAATCAACCCTGAAGGTCTTGTTTCAGAAGGCGGAAACCTCTGGTCTATGGGCGCAAACTCAGGTACTCCGATATATACCGTCGGCGGCGCTATGGGCGTAGGCGCAATCAAATCAGGAGGCTTGGAAGCTTCTAACGTTGATATGTCAAAACAATTCTCAAACATGATTATGGCTCAACGTGCCATTCAGGCAAATTCAAGAGTGTTTGGCGTAACAAGTGATATAATGCAAACACTTGTTATGTTAGGCAGATAATTTTAATATTTCAACCATGCCTGCGGCATGCCCTGATAGTGCTTTATTATTGAATTATTAAGGGATGTTAACAAACATGAAGAAATATTAAATCCCCCCGAAAACATGTACTTTCATGGTTTTGAGGGAAAATCAAAACAGTCAAAACAGTCAAATAAACAAAATGTTGTCCTAACATGAAAGTTGGAATATAATCGAAATATGTTCTGCTTTTGGGACAAGGTCTTGTAGGATTAGGGACTTATGGGTTCAATAAAAGAAAATGTCTTAAAAATACAAGAAGAAATCGCACCTTATAAACCAAATATCATCGCCGTTACAAAGTATTTTGACGAAAGCAAGATTGAAGAAGCTTATAATGCAGGGTTAAGAGACTTTGGCGAATCAAGAGTTATCCAAGCTGCGGAAAAAATCCAAAAACTTCCGCAAGAAATCAGGCAAAATTCGAATTTTCACCTCATAGGTCACTTACAAAGCAATAAAGTTCGAAAAGCGATAAAAATTTTTGACCTGATACATTCGGTAGATTCTTTAGAACTGGCAAAGACGATTTCTCAAGAAGCTGTTAAAGAGGGGAAAATTCAAAAAATTCTCTTGCAATTAAATAATGCCCGAGAAGAACAAAAATTCGGTTTTTCAAAAGATGAGCTTTTTGAAGTATTTGAACAGATAAAAGAACTTGAGGGGATTAAAGTTAAAGGCTTAATGAATATGGCTCCGCTTGAAGCAACAAGCCAAGAATTACAAGAATTATTTAAAGATGTAGTAAAAACAAGGGATGAATTAGAAAAAAAATATTGCTGTGAATTAAAAGAAATCTCAATGGGAATGAGCGGCGATTATAAAGAAGCTTCCTTTGCGGGAGCAACCATGATAAGAGTAGGAAGAAAATTATTTAGTACATAACATATTTGGAGGAAAGATTAGTGACAGTTACAGACAAAATTAAATCTATTGTTGGTTTTTTAACACAAGGTTTTGAGCAGAGAGATGATGTTTTTGAAGATATGGCCGACGAACTTGGTATGGAATATCCCATCGAAGATAATTTGGCTTTAGAACCGATGTATTCAAGCAATTATCGCACCGAAAAGCAAAGCGACTTAAAAGTAGTTGCCCATCCTAATTACAAAAGCTACGAAGTAATGGTTATTGAGCCACGTTCTTTCGGTGAGGCCGGACAAATAGTTCAAAATTTAAAAGAGAAAAAGACTATTGTTCTAAATTTGCATCTTTTGGACAAAGAACAGTCACAAAGAACTATCGATTTTGTTTGCGGAGCAGCACACGCTCTTAACGGAAAACCGCAAAAAATAAGTGAAATGGTTTTCATTTTCACTCCAAACAATGTGACTTTGTCCGTAGAAGCTGCAGCAAATATGAACAAATTCAGAGATTCCTTGTGGAACCAACCGCAGTAATTACCGCGGTAAAGTGACCTTTAATTTGAGATGTTAAAGGATAGTTGTAGTTCTGGGGAGGCGGCAGCCTCCTTTTCTTTTTTTTAAAAAAAGGGCGAAGTTTCAAAAAGAAACTTCGCCCTTTAATTATTCTGTCAAATTAATATCCTATAGCCCAAGTAAAAGGCTTTTGGGCATCAATTTTTTTATTTGATAAATTAGCAGTTGAAACCGCTTTAACTTCAATCACCTGTTGGGCCTTTTGAAGCATATTGTTCTTTTGCATAGTCATATCAACATTATTAAATGACTTTAGCCTGTCTAATTTATTTTGCAAATCCGAGTTTTCGTCATTAAGAACAACGGTTTGCCTGTTTAAATCGTTCAAAACCATCTCATTTGCTGATGAAAAATAGTAACTTATGGAAGTCAAAACTATAAAAACTCCCAAAAGCGTAGTTAAAGTCAAATTAATTTTTCTGATTGCCATATCTTTTCTTGTGTTCTCCTTCGGAAAATAACCCTCTATTATTGGATTATAGTGTTGAGGATTACTCTGATAACCCTGGTAGTATCCTTGTGAAGAACCGTAATTATCAATAATTTGAGATTGTCTTTGAATCAATTATCCTACTCCCTAGCTAGAAATCCTCCTTGCGATTCTTAATTTCGCACTTCTGGATGGCGGATTTTCTTTTACTTCTTTTTCACTCGCAACGATGGGTTTTTTCGTAATCACTTCCAAAATAGGTGGCTCACAAGTACAAATCATCTGATTTCTAGGGCATCTGCACTTTTGAGAATACTCTCTAAAGAGACTTTTAACTATCCTGTCCTCAAGCGAATGAAAACTTATCACACTAATTATAGCACCATCCCCTAATAAATGAAACACTTTTTCAAAAGTATTTTTTACATTTGTTAACTCTTGGTTAACTTCAATTCTTATTGCCTGAAAAACCCTTGTGGCAGGATGTATAGACGATTTTATTTTGGGCGTGCATTCGATTATCAAACTTGCCAATTCGCCAGTTGTTGCAATTGGTTTAACCCTTCTTTGTTCGACAATTTTTTTTGCAATTCTTTTCGAAAAACGCTCTTGTCCGTATTCACTAAAAATCCTGACCAAATCCTTTTCACTAAAGCTGTTTACCACATCATAAGCGCTAAAATTAGCTTCTTTATTAAATCTCATGTCAAGCGGGGCGTCTTTGGAAAAAGAAAACCCTCTTTGCGCTTGTGTAAGCTGATGGTATGAAGCCCCCAAATCAAAGATGATTCCGCCTGTTATCTTATCAATTTTAAAATCTTGTAAAACTTTCGTAATATTTGCATAAGAATCTTGCACTATTGTTAAGTTATCGTAACCTTTGAGCCTTTCTTTTGCTGCATCTATCGCATCTTTATCAATATCAAATGAAATAAGCTTTCCACCGGACTGAATTTTTTGCAAAATAAGTTCACTATGTCCTCCGCCTCCCAAAGTCGCATCAACATAAATAAGCCCGCTTTTGCAATTTAATGCTTCAACGGATTCATTTTTCATTACTGTATAGTGCTTGAATTCAGACACAAAAAATTCCTCTGCTATCAGCTAGATTATACCACGCACGACAACAAAGGGCACTTTTGCATGTTCCAGCGGAACATATCAAAAAAGACCTCGTCTTACTAATTAGGTTTTAAGTTGGAATTGAGACTCAGTGATGTGTTACAAATTCATCCCATATGCTAGGGACGACAATCAATGCAGCATAGACGATGAACCCGAACAGTATCAGGTTAAAAGCTTCCATGGTCAGACTCCTAAAATAAGCTTACCCTTTTACTATTCCACATTTGTAAAAAATATTAACTTGTTTTTCGTCCGGCTTAACAAAACGTAACAAAAGAATTTATGTTAATATGGGAGAAGAGGAAAATGAAGATGAAAATAGCAACCCTTTTTAAAGAACTTTGCTGTTCAAGATGTAAAGCGGATTTTGATGAAGATTCTGTCGAGATAATGAGAGAAGAAGATGAAATGCTAGTCTTTAGGCTTGTTTGCCGTGAATGCGGAAAAAGCTTTGGGGTAGCTTTTCTTGGAATAGGTGATTTTGAATTGAAAAATTATTGCGAAGGAGATAAGGTTTTAAAAATGAAAAACGAACCTGAACCCATCAGCGAAGATGAAGTTCTTAATGCACACAAATTCATCAAAGAATTTGATAAGAACTGGCGCAAATTTATTTCCGACTTAGATGATTAATTTTCTTTACAAGAGTAATATACCGTAAAGGCTGAAATTATTGCGCTCAAACCCACAAGCGAATAAACTGCCCTTGAGACATAACTCATTTCTCCAAAAAGAGTCGCAACCAAATCAAATCTGAAAAGCCCTACCAAGCCCCAGTTAATGGCGCCTATAAGAACTAAAATATAGGATAAATATTTTAAAAAATTAAACATGAAACCTCCTTTTTGTATTTTTTTATTATTTGTAGAAAAATAACATTATTCAATACCCTTTTTGATTAAGCAAAAGCGGTAATAGTTTTAAATTTATTTTTTTTATCTTATTATTTACTAGTATCATAATTCAAACTGGATCTATATTTTGAACAAGTATTTTAATCTTGTAGTATTTTTAATATTGTTTGTGCTGACAAATACTTCTTGTTTTGCCATGCAAACCGTAATTAACGTCCCCAGTGCAGACGTAACAGAAAAAGGGCATGTTTCTTTACAGCAGGAAGCTCAATTTAGAGCATGGGGCGAAGATGCTTTTTTCACCGGTACAACCTATGGAGCTATAGGTATAGGGCATAATACGGAATTAAGCATTGATCTTTTTAACGTTTCCGCACCGGCCTCTCATAATATATCTATGGGCGTGGGATTTAAGTCGGCAATGCCTATTGCCGGCCTAAAAGAAAAATTCCCCGAACGGGAATTTAAATTTACCGTAGGAAGTGAAGTTTTAATAGGACTTGAAGGAAACGGGGTAGGAAATTGGACTTATGCACATTTAAGCGGCAGAGTTCCAAAACTAAATACAAGAATCTCTGCCGGTGCCAGTTACGGCACAAGACAAGTTTTTGGGGTAAATAATGTTTGCTTTATAGGGACAATTGAACAGCCTGTTACCAAAAAATTAACCCTTTTAACCGAATGGTTTTCGGGTAACGAGCATTTTGTTGGATTTTTAATTCCGGGTTTCAGTTATGCACTTCCTAAAAATACAACTATTTATGCAGGTTATCAAATTCCTAATACTCCTCAAAACGGGACTTCCGGTTTTATAATACAGCTTGCTAAGATTTTTTAATATTACCGACATATACACTTGACAGGTCGATTTTGTTTGTTTTAAACTATAAGTGTAGTAAATTGAAAGCCGAACACATGCTTACAAAACAATTTTCAAAAACAGGTTCTTGTTGCTTCTGTAAAGATTTTAGGAAATCTTGCGGTAGTTTTTGTTGTGCATAGCATAAAAAATATAAAAAACGCCCGAGATTTCTTAAGAAATCTCGGGCGTTAAACTTGCACACAAAAAAGAAAAGTAAAAAATGAAAATCAATAATAACTTAAATACAAAAAATAATATCCAATTCAAAGGGCCTTTTGACAGCCAAATTACACAGGCGTTGATGAGCATTGACACAAATCCGATGTTAAATGCGGCACTTGTTGACACTGTCGCAATGGTAATTCCAAGGACTTATGTTGATGGCAAAAAAAGAAACAAATATGCCGGTGCTGAAACTTTTTTCAGAGAAGCAACCGGAACGATTACCGTTTGTTTATCTTCAGGAGTAATTGCAAGTGGTATTGCATACCTTTATAACAAATTTTTTGATAAAAAAACAAATATCAAACCGAATCTTTGGATTACAAATAAGACTTTTGATATTTTAAAACATTCTTGGGATAATTCCAACAATACCTTAGATTATGTAAAAAATATTGTTCAAAATGTATCAGGAAAAGACGGTAAAAAAACTGTCTTATGGAAAAATATTGACTGGAGTAAAGTTGATTGGTATAAACATCCTTCCTGGGATAATATTAACTGGCACAATAAGGCATTTGCATCCATAAAACAAGAACCCAAAAGTGAAGAACAAATTGTAAAAATACTATCTGATCTTATAAACAACAAAACGGCAAGTAAACACGATGTTAAAAATGTGCTTAAAATTCTGAATTACAGAATTTCAAACGCACTTGGAGTAAGCAATTCACTGACTGTCAATTTTGAAGACAAAATTTTAAACACTTCACTAAGCAACTTAACAAGAGATATTTACGATGCGGGCAAAAACATATTTACAAATGAAGCTTTAGATTTAGAAAAAGCCGGCAAAAAACTCAAATCAATGAATACGACCAAAACTCTTGGTGCGCTTGCCATTGCTTCATCTTTGGGGTTAATAAATCAATATGTGAACAGACAAATTACAAAAAAACGCACGGGAAGTGATGAATTTGTAGGTCATGACAATTTTGGCTCAAATGTTCAAAAACAAAGCAAAAAAGATAATAAAGGACTTGCTCCTTTAAAAATACTTGCAAGTGCAGGAATTTTCGCCCTTGCGATGGGGGTGATGAAAATTAAAAACCCTGCTCAATTTATAAAAAAACTTGAATTTAACGGCCCTGTTACAAGCGGAAATGCTATAAAAACAGTTTATACGGCGACCTTAATCGGAAGATTCTTAGCGGCAAAAGACAAAACCGAACTTCAAGAATCTGTAACAAGGGATTATCTGGGATTTTTGAACTGGCTTGTTTTGGGCGGATTTGTAGCAAAAGGTGTCGGGCAAATGCTCTTTGACAGAAAATTAAATAAGCTTTTTAATACTCACAAAGAAGGTAAGGGCGTTTTACATTGGCTAAATGACATTACGCCAAAATCTCACATGGAAATTGCCTCAAAAGGTAAAGATTTTGCAAGAAAAAATATTTGGAGAGTTAATTTTATGCAAGCCTCAGGACTAATTTATTCAACACTTGCTCTGGGCTTTGCGCTTCCGCTTTTGAATATATTCATATATAAAATGAAAAAAGAAAAAAATCAGGCTGAAAAAAATCAACAATCGACAAATTTATTGCAAAAATCTGAAAAACCAAAAGCTTTTGCAGGCTTTAGATAAACAAATTTGAATTAGCCGAATTTGTTTCCGATATGTATTTTGCAACGCCGCCGAGCTCAACCCCTTCAATCAACTCTTCTTCTTTTATACCCATAACATCCATAGACATAGTACAAGCAATGAATTTTACTCCGTTTTGCTGTGCTGTTTTTATTAATTCAGGCAGAGAAAATACGTTTTTACTTTTCATAACCCACTTCATCATAACAGTCCCAAGCCCACCCATATGCATTTTGGAAAGGATAAGTTTTTGCGCACCCTTTGGCATCATAAAGGAAAACATTTTTTCTATAAAATTCTTTTTAACTTTTACATTTTGAGATTTTCTCAAAACGTTAAGCCCCCAAAAAGTAAAGAACATGCTCACTTTTTTACCGCTTGCCACAGCACCGTTTGCTATTATAAAAGAGGCCAAAATTTTATCCAAATCATTTGAAAAAACAACAATTGTTTGCCCATCTTTATCTTCTTGAATCATTACTTTGCCCTCTCCTTTTTGTATTGCGGCTCTAATCATTTTATTTTCTCTTGAAACATTTAATAGAGTGTTTCCTGTTGTTTCGCACCAGCCTTCAACATCAAGTGCGAAGCCCGAATCCGTTGTTAGAACTTCTATTATTTGGCCTTGTTTTAATTCCTTTATGGCTTCTGACAGTTTTAAAATCGGCCCCGGGCACTGAAGCCCGCAGGCATCAAGAGTTAAAACGCTGTTTAAATTTGTAGCGTTTGTTTTGGAATTTGAAGTTACAATTGCTTTTTTATCTTTTACAATTTCTTTATACAAAAGGAATCCGCCCGATAAGTTCAAAACATTTTCAAACCCGCTTTGGATTAAAATTCTTGCCGCGACATAACTGTTAAATCCTTTGTCGCAAAAAAGAACGACCTTTTTGTCTCTCGGAATTTCGCCCATCCTCCACCTTAGCTGGGTTACAGGAATGTTTACAGCGCCTTCTATTGTCTTGACATTGAAAGAAATTTCAGGTCTGACATCGACTATAAAAGCATCTTGCAAGTCCTCATAAAAAGCCGGTTTTGAAAGTTTTTTCAAAATATTATCAGCAGCCATTCCTGCTATATTCACAGGATCTTTTGCAGACGAATAAGGCGGAGCATAACAAAGTTCGCTGTCTATCAAGTCTTGAACTTTGCCACCTAAGCGCATTACAGAGGCTATAACATCAATTCTTTTTTCAACCATATCAAAACCTACAGCCTGTGCACCAAAAACTTTGCCCTCAGGCGAGAATAAAAGCTTTATCATCAAAGGAAAACTCCCGGGGTAATATCCCGCGTGTGAATTCCCCCAGATATAAACCTTTTTGTATTCAATTTCTTTTTTCAAAAGCTGTTTTTCGTTATTGCCGACACTTGCGGCTGTAAGGTCAAAAACCTTTACTACGGCGGTACCTTGAGAGTTTTTGTAAGTGGAATTAACCCCTGCGATGTTATCTGCGATAATTCTTCCTTGCCTGTTTGCAGGTCCTGCAAGCGGGATTAAGGCTTTTGAATTTGTAACAAAATCAATAATTTCAACGCTGTCGCCTGCCGCATAAATATTTTCATCCGAGGTTTGCATAAATTCGTTGACCAAAATGCCGCCTGTTTGTCCTATGTCAAGAGCGCATTGCTTAGCAAGGCTTGTTTCAGGGCGCACGCCTATTGCCAAAATTGCCAAATCATAAGGTATTTTTTTACCAGAATTAAGCTCAATTTCTTTTTGTTCAAAAATTTTAACGCCGTCAGACAGTATTAATTCCACACCGTTATCGCGCATTTGATTTTGTGCAAAAGCTGCTATTTCAGCATCCAAAGGGGCTAAAATCTGTTCGGCGAGTTCTACAAGCGAAGTTTTTATTCCCAAATGCGCTAAATTTTCAGCCATTTCAACGCCGATAAATCCGCCTCCTATAACAACCGCGTTTTGAACTTCGTTTTTGCTCACGTATTCTTTTATTCTGTCTGCATCTTCAAGCATGCGCACGGTGAAAATATTTTGGGCATTTATACCCTCAATCGGTGGTTTTATTGGATTTGCGCCAAGTGCAAGAACAAGCTTGTCGTAACTCATTTCATAATCGTTGTTTATTTTTACGCTTTTATTAATTCTGTTTATTGAAGTAACTTCACTATAAAGCTTAACTTCTATGTCCAAAAGTTCTTTAAAAACAGTAGGGTTTGAAACAAGCATTTTGTCCCTGTCTGAAATCACATCAGAACAAAAATAAGGCAGTCCGCAGTTTGCGATTGAAATTTCGCCTGTTTTTTCCAAAATTGTTATTTGTGCATCTTCTCTTAATCTTCTAAGGCGCGCAGCACAGCTTGCTCCTGCTGCACCTCCGCCGACAATTAATATTTTCACTTTTTAATCTCCAACGATTTTATAATCTTTTTCACTTCGTCATTTGTTACCCTGTAGCAAATTTGAGTTCCTTTTTTAAAACCGGTTATTATCCCTGCATTTTTTAAAATGTTTAAATGCTGGGAAACTGTGGGTTGGGCAATTTTTAGCCCGTCAACCATCTTTGAAACATTACACTCGTCTTTTCCACAAAGCCCGCAAACAATCTTAAGTCTTATGGGATGAGCCAGTGCCTTAAAAATTTCTGCGTATTTTTCCATATTTCCTCCTTCTATTTTAACATTAGTATATTCTAATATTAATATATTGTCAAGAGGATGTAAAGTTTATTTTAAAAATTAAACCCTTGAAAACACTTCAATGTTCACATCATCAAAAGTGTTGGTGGAAAAATACGCGCAGGAGGCAATCATCGCAGCGTTATCTGTACAGTATTTCATCTGCGGAGCAAAAACTTTATACCCTTGATTTTCAAGTTCAAAAAACTTTCTTCTTATCTCCGAATTTGCTGCAACGCCGCCTGCTAAAACAACTTGTTTATAATTTGTTTGTTCAAGTGCTTTTTTAACTTTTTTTAAAAGAGTAGAAGAAACTGTTTCTTGAAACGAAGCGCAAATGTCTTCAACAGGAAGTTTATCCGAGGCGGTTTTAAGGCTTTGAACGAGCCTTAAAACCGCCGTTTTAAGACCGCTAAAGCTGAAATCATAGCCTTCGACCTTTGCCTCGGGAAGTTTGTATGCGTGCGGATTACCATCTTTTGCCATTTTATCCAAAAGCGGACCGCCCGGATACGGAAGCCCTATAAGCCTTGCCACCTTATCATAAGCTTCTCCAACAGCATCGTCAATGGTTTCGCCGATTATTTTTTGCTCAGAGTGAGATTTAACCTCAATAATCTGCGTGTGCCCGCCGCTTACCAAAAGCGCAATAAAAGGCGGTTTCAGATCAGTATCTATATAATTTGCGCAAACATGGGCGTTTAGGTGATTTATCCCGATAAATGGTTTGTCCCAAACAAGTGCGAGGGTTTTTGCAGCGTTAAGCCCCACAAGAAGTGAGCCGACAAGCCCGGGACCTACTGTTCCTGCAAAAGCGGTTATATCTTGGGGCTTAATTTTTGCCTGCGCAAAGGCTTCTTCGATTACAATATTAATTGCTTCCAAGTGTTCTCTTGCTGCGATTTCGGGGATAACACCGCCGTATTTTGCGTGAGTTTTAATCTGCGAGGCAACAACATTTGACAAAACTTCCCGTCCGTTTTTAACTACAGCGCAAGCCGTTTCGTCACAGCTTGTTTCTATCGCCATTATGTAGTTGTCATAGCCCGAAATCTCGCCTATTTTAACTGTTTTATTGCTGAAAAGTGTCTTTTTTTCATTGTTCATAGTAATATTATATTACAAATAAATGGCTTAATTGTTTGTTTAAATGAATAGTAAATGGTAAATAGTAAATAGTGAATGGCAAAAATGCAGTTTTTAGACAAGGCGACAGCAAAAATAATTTCAGGACATGGCGGAAACGGCATGGTAGCATGGCGCAGAGAAAAATACGTTGACAAAGGCGGCCCTGCAGGCGGAGACGGCGGCAATGGAGGCGATGTTTATTTCATAGCAGACGAAAACATGTCAACGCTTATGGATTTTAAATACAAATCCGTCTTTAAAGCAGAAGATGGTGTAAACGGCAGAAGCAAAAGCCAACATGGCAAATGTGGAAAAGATTTATACATAAATGTTCCTGTCGGCACTATGGTAAAGGACTTAAAATCAGGGAAAATTATCGGCGATTTGACAAAAAATTCGGATAAAATCCTTGTGGCAAAAGGCGGCAGGGGCGGTCGCGGAAACGCACGTTTCGCGACCGCCCAAAAACGCGCACCTCAGTTTTGCGAACCCGGCGAGCCTTCTATCGAAAGGGATTTGGAACTGGAATTAAAACTTATCGCAGATGTCGGTCTTCTGGGGATGCCAAATGCAGGAAAATCCACTTTTATAAGCAAAATAAGTTCTGCAAAACCAAAAATAGCTGATTATCCTTTTACAACACTTGTTCCACACTTAGGCGTGGTGAAAAAGCCTTCCGGTGACGGGTTTGTCGTGGCTGATATTCCGGGGCTTATTGAAGGTGCAAGTGAGGGTATCGGATTAGGACACGAATTTTTGCGACACGTTGAAAGATGTCGTTTTTTGGTTCATATTGTTGATTTAACAATGGAAAACCCTGTTGGAAATTACAACAAAATTAATCTTGAACTTAAAAAACATTCTCAAAAACTTTCTGAACTTTACCAGATTATCGCACTTAATAAAATTGATGTGATTTCAATCAAAGACAGAAAAAAATTCTTCAAAAAATTCAAAGAAATTTCTGACGATGTGTTTTTGATTTCTGCGGTAACAGGCGAAAATATTGAAGAATTGAAACTTTTTATCGCGCAAAAAGTCGATGAAATTGAAAAGCCGACCTTTGAAGTTGATGTTGAAGAAGATTTAGACGCATACAACAACGATGACAGTTTGTTTGAAGTTGTTAAAGTAGACAAAAACGCGTTTGCAGTTGTGGGTGGAAAAATTAAGCGACTGGCCCAAGTCAGCGATGCAAGAAACCTTGAACAAATTTTAAGACTGCAGAATATAATGAAAAATATGGGCGTTATGGACGCACTTAAAAAAGCAGGGATAAAAGACGGCGACACTCTGGTAGTAGGTCATTTGGAACTTGTTTATTTTAATGAGGAAAAATAACTTTTCACCTGTTCACCTTTTAATCGCTCCCCACGCTCGGACAAAGCCTCTTTCATATTTTATAAGATAGTATCGTTCGATATTGTCGTATTCAATGCTTGCCTCCATATAAACCGATTTTTCCTGAGGCGGAGTCCCTGTTCTTGCAAGTTTAGCGTTAATTTTGTCCTGTTTTTTCTTTTCTTTTGACTGCTGTTTTTGATATTTTTTGTCGTAGATTTTTTCTACTTCTTCTTTGCTTTCTTCCAGCTTAAAAACAGGAATTGTGGCAAAAATTTTATCACCCTGAACTAAAAGTAAAAACGTCCTGTCATCAGATAAAACAAGGCTGTAATGCCCCGGAGGAATATAATTTCTATCTTCATCATAAATAGGATCTTTAATTATCAAAACAGGGCAATCGCTTGAAGGATGAGCGTATCTGTAAATAGATTTGCTCTCGTCAATAAGCCCTGACGGATACATCGGATAAGGCGGGTACGGGAAAAATTCATCCATGGTTTGAGTTTGTATTGCAATAAGCCCGTCAATCATTTTATTTTTATCCCGTTAAGAAGTTTAAAAACAGTTTCATTAATCTGCGGAAAACTTTGCCCTAAAGCTTTTTCCTGCCCAACAAAAATTAACGACATAAATTTTTGCGACCTGTCAATTTTACCCTCTTTTAATAAAATTCTGTAACCTTCTCTCATCAAGCGCTTGAGCCTATTTCTTTTAACGGCGCGCTTGTGTGTTTTTTTGCTCACCACAAAACCGACTTTAGTAGGCATTTGAAAATCTGTTTTTAGCTTCCCCACCCAAAGCACAATACCCGAAAAAGCGTAAGAATGTCTTATGCGATAAGTCGCACTAAATGCAGAGTCTTTTTTTAATCTCAAATCCTTTTTCAACATGCTTAAATAATTGCATAAATAAGGAGCCGTGTCCAATGACGAGTTAAATATATGAGTTAAAAAAAAGCGAATAGTTTTTAAAAACTATTCACCTTATAAACTTATAATCTTATAAACTAACTACGCTCTTTTACTTCCTTCAACCGCCAATTTATGACGACCTCTTGCTCTGCGTCTGTTCAAAACTTCTCTGCCGCCATCGGTTGCCATTCTTGCTCTAAATCCGCTGACTTTTTGTCTTTTTATTTTTGTTCCTTCAAGTGTACGTCTCATGCTATTTATTCTCCTGTATTTTAGTGTTAGTATTTTGATGTTATTATAAAAGTAACACTTAGTCAATCATTCACTAACTATAAGGTTAATTATTATGAACAAAATTTTTAATAAAACAGGACTAAAGGTTGGATTTATCGGCTGCGGAAAAATGGCAAGCGCCATGATACAAGGAGTTTTGAGCTCAGGTTTTTTAGAGGCGGATAATATTATAGCATCAGAAATTTCTCAAGGACTTGCAAGTGTAAAAAAATCAGAACTGGGAATAAATGTACTAACGGACAATAAGGAAGTTGCAAGGATTTGCGATGTTATCTTTCTTGCCGTAAAACCACATTTTATAAAAGAAATTTTACAAGAAATAAAAGAGGAGCTTCAAGACAAACTTGTTGTTTCAATTGCAGCCGGTGTCAAAACAAAATCAATAGAAGACCAAATCGGCGAAATTTCGGTTATAAGAATTATGCCAAATGCTCCTGCTGTTATAAAAGAAGGGATGAGCGGAATTGTAAAAGGAAGTTTTGCAGATGAAGAAGATATTCATTTTGTAAAGGAATTTATGTCAAACATCGGAAAATGCATTGTTGTTGATGAGGCGCAAATTGATGTTTTGACGGCAATTTCGGGCTCTGGCCCTGCGTTTTTCTACAAAATAATTCACGAAATGGCACTTGCGGGAGAAAAATTAGGCTTAGATTATGAAAAATCACAGCTTTTGGCAATCCAGACCGCGATAGGCTCTGCAAAACTAATGCAGGAAAGCAATATTAGCGCACAGGATTTGATAAATTCGGTAGCGACAAAAGGCGGCTGCACCGAAGTCGGTGTTGAATATATGGAACAAGTAAATACACAAGAATTATTTTACACTTTAATTAAACGAACCGCGAAAAAGTCAAGGGAGTTGGGTGAACAATGATTGAAAAAATAATATTACTGATTTTAGGAGCTTTTATTGGGGTAATTCTAAAGCATATTTTTGAGAAAAAATCTAAAATATTTGAACAATATCAAAATAAAAAGGAACAAAGGTATTTATGCATTATTCTCTTAATGGAAGCTTTATTAAATTTTGATAGTTCTTTTACTAAATTAAAAAGACATCGACCGGATATTACATCAAAGAAAGAATTATTAGAAGAACTTGAAGCGGAATATTATAATATGATACTGTTTGCTTCTGAAGTAGTTTTATTAAATATAAGTGAATTTATTAAAAATCCATCAAGTCATACATTTAAAAAAGTTGGTCTCGCAATGAGAAAAGATTTATGGAATTTAAAAACAGGGAAAGCTTTAAAAGCAATAATGAAGGCATAATTAAGAAATAGATAATTTGTCATGCTGAATTTATTTCAGCATCTTACCAGTGTAGTTTTTTGGATAGATCCTGAAACAAGTTCAGGATGACGTGGGGTTCAGGGCGTATCTCTAGGCTTTTTGTCGACCTTATCGGAGTGAGCAGAATAAAAGGGCCCCCTTTAGCAAGTTCTTTTAGTTTGAGTAGGCGAAATGTAATGCCCGAAAATCCGATTGTTTGAGCACTGTGCCGAACAAAAGCTGACTAAATGTCAGGTTTTGTGAGAGGTAGAGTTGAGGATTTTCAATGAAATGAGCCGTACTCAAATTTAAAAACGAGTAGCAGGGGGTGGCTTTTTGTGGTACTTTTTGCCACCAAAAAGTACCTAAAGAAAAACATACTCATCCAAAAGCGGCTAAGAAAAAAGGTAAGATCCTGAAACAAGTTCAGGATGACGTGGTTTTTATATATTATTTATTTTTTTAATTTAATTATTTTTTCAAAAGAAATTTCTATATTTTTTAATAAGTCATCTGCCAGCCTTCTTCTACAATCCTACCGGCACAACTATCTGCATAGCCTGTATTTGGAAGACATAGAGTTCTCCAATTAGGTGAAAAATCAGACCCTCCGTACGGGTATAATAAAGGTCCCTTTGCATTTGTTACAATAAAAATAAAAGTGTCCCTTCCAAACCGATTAGGTTTTTTAAGACCGTTTACGTCAATAATTACACTTCCGCAAGTTTGTACCAAATGCCCAACTCCGCTGAAATCTGAAGGACAATTACCTAGATTTGCCTGCAAGGCAAAACTCATTCCATCGGCGCTTATAAATCTATAAATGGAAAGAAAATCATAAGAGGCACTACTATTTGAATCTTCATTAAAATCGTCTTTTGTTTCATCGGCAAAACAACCGTAAGTGCTCTGGGTAATACTTGTTTCACAATTTTTTATGGTTTTAATGTATTTTACCATTTCAGTTCCAAAAGCTTGATTAGCAGCCGTTGCATTTGCATAATTGCTATTAAAAAGCCCTGTGCATCTTAAGTCTCCTACACAACCCATGTCCGAAGACATTTGTATTAACGCTTGATTAAAAACCGTATAAGCTTTCTTTACCCCGGTTATATATTGAGTCTTTGCGGAATTATTTTGCAAAGTAGGGATAATCATTGCTGCAACAATTCCTATAATACCCAACGTGATTAAGACCTCTGCAAGTGTAAAAGCTTTCTTCAAATTTAACTCTCCTAATTAATAAGTTTAATCATAAATAAAATTAAAGATTTTTACAAGTATTTTGCTTTAACACTATTATCTTTTCAAAAGAAATTTCTATATTTTCTCTCAATTCATTATCACTTTGGGCTTTTTTGGCAAGGTTTTCGATAATTCCTATTGTATCGTCAGATGAATTTCTGTATAAAAGTACATTTACCCCCGCTTTTATTGCCATTTCGCAGGCTCTTGTACCTTCAAAACCAAGTGCACCTTGCATTATCATATCATCTGTTATAATAAGTCCTTCAAAACATAAGTTTTTGCGCAAATATCCGATAGCATTTTTGCTAAAAGATGTAGGGGTTTTTTCTTCATCAAAACATTTACAGTGAATGTGTGCCGCCATAATCATCGGCGCAAAGATTTTTTTAAAAGGCTTTATGTGAATTTTTTCCATTTCTTCAAGCGGTAAATTTATTTCAGGCAACGTCAAATGACTGTCCTGATTAGTGTCGCCGTGCCCGGGATAATGCTTTAAACAAGGGATTATCCGGTTTTTTAAATATTCCTGCGCCACTATTTTACCAAATTTTATTACTTCATCTGTGTTATCAGAAAACGCGCGCTCACCTATAATAGGATTATCAGGATTTGTATTCACATCAACACAAGGCGCAAAATTAAGATTTATCCCAAAATCTTTTAATTCGCACGAAATTTTTTCTGTCTGTTGTTTTAAAAATTCTTCGCCTTCTTGGGCTGCATATTTGGGGCTTAAATATTTTTTACCGCCGTGAATGTTTTCAGTTCGCTCTACTCTTCCGCCCTCTTGGTCAATGGACAGAAAAGGAGAAATTGAAGCTTCTTTTTTGATTTCATTTATTAAATTTTTAAATTGTTTTTGATTTTTGATATTTTGAGTGAAAAAAATTACCCCGCCCAAACCTTTTTGAAGCGCAGTTTTCAGTTTGGGATTGTCGCTTAAATTTTCTCCATCCAGCCCCAAAATAAACATCTGATAAAGTTTTTCTTTAGTACTCTTATTCACTTATTTACCTATTTACCTATTCACCTATTCACCTATTC
>CAZXID010000021.1:0-33443 GCA_964640325.1 uncultured Muribaculaceae bacterium
CAAAATCATGTTTCAAGCTATTACTAAGTTCTAGAGTTTTCTAGGCAAGCCCCTTTATTATTTATCTACCCACTTGAAAAAAGAATGATTGTTTGTTATAATGTGTGAGTTATATGTTTTCTTTTTAGAATATTCAGGTGAAGTTATGATTACACAAATTAGTGGTCTTGATTCTGTTAGTGCTGCAAAAGATCCGCGGAGAAAATCTCAGAGTATTAGGTTTAAGCACCCTCGTTCGAACATTTCCTACAAGAGTGGTGATTATCCGGTTGCTTATAATCATCAAAAGAACGAAGCACTTTTGACAAGCATCTCCATTGTAGCCGGTTCAACTCTTTTTACTCTCGGATATTTTCTTTTTATGGCATTAAAAAAAGCTAAACCTTAAAAAGTCTCTTATTTTATTATTTTTACACCAAAAAATTAAGCCGAAGGTGTCATTTGTGTTGCTGTCGCTTTAAGCTCTTTGTATGATTGGAGTCCTTCTTTCCAGTTATCGACAAATTGCATGTCTTTTTCGGCGACTTCCTGTGGAAGTCCTGCGTGATGGATTTTAGGAATCAAATAATCTTCACTGTATTCAATTTGCTTTGGGTAATTGTCATCGGTGTCATTGCATATAAAAATTAATTTTCCGTCTTTGTCTTTTTTTGTACCTATTATGGTTATTTCATGTCCGTTTACGATTATATTATTTTGATCTGTTTGCGTATATCCTATAATAACGTTTTCTCCCATTGCAAGAGATTCAAGAATGTGTTTTTTTATTGTAGCAAAGTCTGTTTCGTAGCCTGTTAATTTTGCATTTTCGTCCACAGTTTGATAGGTGACTGAAATTTTGTTTTTATCTTCGACGATTGATTCAGTAAAAGTTTTTTCAAATTCAATCAATCCTTTGTCGTTTTGATTGAACTTACCTGCTCTAACGTCAGTCAAAGAATTGTAAGATTGTTGTGAGCCGACATTCATAAAGGTTGATTGCATTAGAACATCTATTAGGGAGCGTTCAAGTGGGTCTTTGTGTGAATTTTGGATTTGCGCTCTCAGAATAGCATTTTTATCCGGCGCAAGAGTTAATTTGGCTGTTTTAAAATCATTTGCTTCGTACGGGACTTCAAAAGCGTTTAAAAGCCATATTGCATCAAGTGCGGTGTTTGCGAGTTTATCAAGATGTATATTTTTTTTAACCGAAAGCTTTGGTGAGGACAATTCTTGGGCAAACCTTGCAAATTCTGCAGGCATTTGTTTTGCCAAATTAAATTCAATGCTCGCAGACACGCAGGCACCTGAATGTTCTACATTTATGGTTTGTTCATTTATGGGGTCTTTGTCATTTTTTAACCCCATTGCTTTTTGAATTAGGTTTGTCGGAAGAGAGTTATTTGTTCCTATCTCTAATATTTTTGGTACATATTCTTTTGGTATATCTCCAAAATTTTGTGTTATAACAAAAGGGTCTGCAATTGTGTTTATTGTTTCTTTTAGTACCGTAGCAGGGTTGAGGCCTTCAGCTCTCGGTTCGGCAATTATCTTGTAAAGATTATCAAGAGTTGTAGAATTATCGTTTGAGTTTGAATCAAGTAATTTTCCTGTTTTTAGGAGTAATTCAAGATTTTTTCTTTCAGTTTTGGGAAGCACTTTATTTATTGCCGAGTATTTTTGTTTTTCTTCTTTATTTGCAAGTTCTGTTCTTAAGTTTATATTTGGACCAGCGGTAAATGAAATAGGATTTTTTACAGTAGGAATAACGGCACTGAGTGCTTTTACGGATTTATCCCCCGTATTTTCCACAGAAGAGGGTTTTAAGGGATTTGTGCTGTAGTTATTGATTCTGTTTATTGAATACACGATTTAACACATCCTGACGTAAAACTTTTAAGTTTCACTTTGAGTAACAATACATTTACCTTCACATATTATTATAAAAAACAAAAACTTTAAAAAGTTGCTTTTTTGGTATATATTTTCTTAAGAAAGGTTACAATCACTTGGAAGAAAAAATAAAATTTAAAACTCTTGCAAAATCGCAGCTAATAATCTCTTTGGACAGGCTTACCAGATTTAAACCTGCGGAAGAAAAATATTTGAGAGTTTTTAAAGATATTGTCCTTTCTTGTCTAATTAATCCCAAATATAATAAAAAACAGCTTGATGCAATGCCTTATGAAACGCTTAAGAGTTTAGCAGAGCAGATTTTTAATTCATCTGTCGCTTCAGATAGTAAAAATTTGCTTACCGTTAACAAAAAACTCTTGGAATATGAAACAAACGCTTTTTCATTGAATAAAAATGCCTTAATTTTGCTTGAAAATAAAATTAACTATAATGGGGCAATTAATTTGATTAAAGATGAAAAGTTACCGCTGAATTTAATCTGGCTTAAGTCGCTTTGCAGAAATACAAATCAAAAAAAATACAGAACACAATATTCAATAAAATTCCCTATAGAAAAGATTGTTATAGCAGAGGGGATTACAGAAGAAATTTTGTTGCCGGAATTTGCAAAATTATGCGGATATGATTTTGACAAACACGGTGTTTATTTGATTTCTGCCGGCGGAAAAAATCAGGTTGTAAAACTTTTTTATTCACTTTGTGAAAATTTAAAGCTGCCTGTTTTTGTACTTTTGGATAGCGATGCGAAAGAAAATTTTGCTCAAATTTGCCCAAAATTAAGAAAAGCTGATAAGGTTTATGTTATTCAAAAGGGAGAATTTGAAGACATTTTGCCCATTCCCCTTGTCAAAAAAACTTTGAACAATTATCTTAAAAACTTTTCTTCGGTTGGTTTAAAAGATTTGAAGCAGAATAAACCTATGACAAAAATTTTGGAAGAAATTTTTAAACAAAAGGGATTTGGCGAATTCAAAAAAGCGGAATTTGCACAAATGGTCAGACAAAATATTTCTTCTAAAACCGGCTCAAGTGAAGAGATAAAAAATATTATAAGTATGTTGAGTAAAACTTAGTTTTTATTTGTTAGCTCGCTTAAATAGCTTTTTACCGCGCCCGTTATTATCAATTTCGGTTCTTTTGAACAAAATTCATCAAGTTTAATAATTCCTTTTTTTGTTTCACCTTTTTGTATGTACAAAAGACCTAGCATCAAGGTGTTAAAGGATGTTTTTGGTTTATTCGAATAAATTTTAATTTGATAATCAAGGCACTTTTGTGCTTTGAAACATTTTGCAAGATTTTGATAATAAACAAAATTCAGCGGATATATTCTTATTGCTTTTTGAAAACAGTCTTGAGCCCATTTTGTCTGATTTATAATCATATAGGCTTCGCCCAGATTATTATAATATACAGCGCTTGCCTGTGAATGGGGGTTTAAACTTATAGCTATTTTGTATTCCTGAATGGCCGCAAAGTAATTTTGCTCGCTCATGTAAGCTGCACCCAAATTATTATGCATTGATGAATTTTTTTCGGCATCAATAACATAAACTTCTGATACTTGGGCGCCTGAAAAAATCAGAGATATTAAAAGTAAGCCAAAAATTAAAAAAGATTTTTTCATAGCAAATCTATTTCAAGTCCTTCGTGAGCCAAAAATGCGCTATCTGAAATTCCTTGGTAATGTGAAGCTATTTCTGATAATTTTTCGTCTGAGTATGAAGGGTCAAAGTGATAAAATGCTAACTTTCTTGCACCGGACTGTTTTTGACAATCAAGGGCCATGTCAAAAGTTGAATGCCCGTAGCCCTGTTTAGATGAAAAAGGATCGAGATAGTCTTCTGTTGTATATTGCGAATCGTGGATTAATAAATCACAGTCTCTTGCAAACATAGACAGTTTTTTGTCGCCGCCCAGATAACTTTCTTTGTCAGTCGCATATACAAGTGATTTGTCTTTGTAGGCTATTTTGTAGACCATAACGCCTTCTTGCGGATGCGCATAAGATTTGTGGCATGTGATTATTATTTCGTCATTTTTGGGTTTAAAATCTGCTCTAAGCGTTATTTTTTCAACTTTTATTTCGTCTTTGTCAATTATTATGACTTGATTTTCGTTTAAATCAAAAATGTTTAAGTTCGCTGCTATATCGCCTAAATCCAAAGGGAAAGACTTTGTGAAAAGAAGTTGGGACAATTCATCTGCAAGATTTTGATTGTAATCTACAGAGCCGAAAATATTTAAGGTTGTGCTTGCAAGGTGAGATGGTCTGAAAAACGTAAAACCTTGTATGTGGTCTTGATGAATATGTGACAAGAGAAGAATTGCATTAATAGGTTTTCTGTCATGAATTGAAGTCCCTGACATTATGTGTTCTTGCATAAGTGAATTTCCCAAATCAATCAAGCCGGTACCTGCATCGAGAATTATCAATTTGCCGCCGACATTTACTTCAACGCAAGAGGTATTGCCGCCATATTTAAGATAATCCCTGCTTGCTATAGGATAGCTTCCTCTTACGCCTCTGAATTTAACTTTGAATTCGTTTTTTGTGTTTCTCATCTTTTCATCCTTATTTTTTTTCAATAATAAAAGTGGAATTGCGGTCTTTTTCTTCACCGTAATATTTTCCGGCTCCGAAAACCATCATTTTTGCACGCTTTTGAACATCTTTATAGCGTGTTTCTTTCAAATAAATATCAAAAATAACTTTATCTTTTTGTTTATGAATTCTTACCAATCGAAAAGAATTCGGGTAAGATACAAGAGACGGGGTGCTTACGTGAAGAATATTATCTCTTTGGGTAATTTTTGTTGCATGATAGTGTCCGGAAAAAATTGCAATAGGATTTTTGTATTTTTCTATGACAGCAAGGACTTCATCAGTATTTAAAACTCTGTGGTTAGGGCTTGAAATAGGTTCTACAAGGGGCATATGTAAAAAGATTAAAACAGTGTCTTTTTTTGATTTTGAAAGTTCTCTGTCCAGCCACTTAATTTGTTCTTCAGAAATTTGTCCGTTTGCGGTAATTCGGTCGTCAATGATTGAATCAAGAGCTATAACCTTGTACCCTTTTTTAGGAATGAAGCTGTAGTAGGGCTTTGAAAAAATGAAATTTTTATTGTGGGATTTTAAAATATCCAGATAAAGTTGTTTTGAGAGGTATCCGCCTATTGAGATGTCGTGATTGCCAAAAACAGCATACCAAGGACATTTTAATCTGTTTGCGTAAGGCAAAAATTGCATAAGTTGTTTTTCGTAGGCAGTGTTGATCATATCGCCCGTAAACATTACAAAATCAATATTCGGGGTTTCATTTGTTTGATTTATAGCATCTTCTAAAAGTTCGCCCGATTCGGCAAGGAGTCTGTAAGAGGTGTTGGTTTTAGCCGTTGAAAAGTGAGCGTCACTTATTTGTACAAAAGAAAGATTGTCGGCAGATGCCATAACTTGCATTCCGCAGAATATCAACGCAGCAAGAAGTACTACGAAAAAGCTGTTTGTAAGCTTTTTAAAAAAACTGTCCTTTTTCTTTTTTCTGTTTTTTCTTTTCATTTTTCATTAAATCTCATATTTATAATTTCTTTAACTTCATTATAATGGAAATTATCATCCAAAACTTCATATATTTTCAGTTTTGAAAGATAAAGTGCTTTTATATCAGGATATTTTTTTATGGCGCTGTTAAGTGTATTTATTGCATAACTTGCATTTCCGTTGTCAAAATAAATGTAGCTTAAATCAATATAGTCCTGATAATTTATCGGAGTAATTTTTGTTGCTGTATTTGTGTATTTTATATAGTTTTTTTTATCATCAAGGGACTTGTAGCAAAGTGCAAGATTATAGTAATAAACCGGCCTTAAACCGTCAAGCTCTATTGCTTTGGTGAAATCCGACATTGCCTCATTGATGTTTTTAAGTTTATAATTACAAAGTCCCGAATAGTTAAGGACTTCGGCAGAATTTTTGGTTTGGAACACTTCTTGAAAAATATTTAAGGCTTCCAGGTAATTTTCAAGATAGTATTCAATTTTTGCAAGTTCGTATTTGTATTGAATTGAATAACTTATTTCCATTGCTTTTAATATGTCCTGTTTTGCGGATTCATAACGACCTAAAACAAGGTTTGTTCTTGCCAGCATATAGTAGGAATAGTCTGAATTGGGGTTAAGTTCGTTATATTTGTTGAGGGCTGCAAGCGTGTAGTTAAATTCTTCTGTTTCAAAAAAGGTCATTGCAAGTGCCATATAAGCTTGGGTGAATTTTTCGTTAATTTTGACTGCTTCTTTGTAATTGTCAAGGGCTTTTGGATACATTCCTTTGTCTTTATAATAGTCACCTAAAAGATAATATGCCCAATAATCGTTAGGGTTGCATTTTGTTGCCTTTTGAAGACAGTAAAATTCTTGCTTAACCCAACCGAGCTGTTTGTAAAGCAATGCCATATTTACAAGCGGTTGCGTGTAATTTTTGTTTAGCCAATGTGCTTTTTTAAAATATTTTATTGCCAAAGTCGGATTGTTTTTAAGCCAGTAGCACATTCCTAAATTATTATAGGCTTGGGCATTTCTTTTATCCATATTTATTGCTTTGAAAAAGTATTCTATGGCAACATTTAAATCTTTTTTTGCGTAAAATTCTTGACCTTTTTCGTTATAATAATCAGAGTCATAGTCCATTTTTTCAATATCGGCAGGCGCTACATTCAAAACCTCAAATCTTTTTAGCGGTTCTATGTCATCAGGAATGCCAACCAATAAATGCGGAGTTTCCTGTGGGTGTGTCGAAGGTTCTTCTTTTGTTGCAATTGTTTGTGTTCCGGTTAAAGGCAGAATTTTATTTTTTAAATCAATAGCACATTGATTTTGCGGTTCGATTTTCAAAATTTCGTCAATATATTCAAGTGCCTTTTGGTAATTGTTCGTGTCGAAATAGTTTGTAGCAATATCCAAGTAGTCATCCGTAATTTCATTGCTAAATGCAAAACTCGGATTTAATATAAAAAGACACAATCCTATTAAAATTAAAAAAAGTCTTTGCTTCATGTGCCAATTATATCATAGATTTTTTTTTGTAGAATAAGTCGCAAACAAAATTAAAATTATTTAATCAACAAAAGACTTATCCAAATTAAAAATATTCCTGACATAATCCCAAAAACCGAATAGTGACCGTCGCCATATTCTCTTGATAGCGGCAAAAGGGTATCAAAGGATATATAAATCATAATTCCTGCAACTGCTGCAAACAAAAATCCGATTGCAATTTGAGGAAGAAAATAATGCATCACAAACAGTCCTATAATAGCACCTATCGGTTCTGAAATTCCTGAAAGAAAAGAATACCATATCGCCATACGTTTTTTCCCCGTTGCATGATAAATAGGAAGCGCAACGGCAATGCCTTCAGGGACATTGTGAAGCGCAATTGCTATTGCAACAGAAATACCTAAAGTAACATTTTGGGTTGTAACAAAAAATGTTGCCATTCCTTCGGGGAAGTTATGTATTGCAATGGCTATTGCAGTTAAAATGCCTGCTCTTCTGATTTTATGGTGCTTGTATGAGCATATAATATCATTTTCGTCATTATTGTCGTTTCTGTGGCGGTGTTTTCTTTGCCTGCAGTATTCGGGCGGGCCGAAAAGGTCTTCATCAATGTGATCCGGAATAAAATAGTCTATCAAAATCGCAATCACCATTCCGAAGGTGAACCCGAAAAATGTCATCCAATTTGCGTTATTGGGATAAAAGGGTTGTAAAAGCTTTTGTGCGCCTTGCAGAATTTCGGTGAAGGATAAAAAAATCATTACCCCTGCAGAAAATCCCAATCCGATAGAAAGGGCTTTTATGTTTGTTCTTTTTATGAAAAAAGTGAACATTCCACCAACTACTGTCGCAAGCCCCGCCAGGAAGGTCATTGTTAGCGCTATTTGATAATTTGCAGGTGTGTGTGGCATTTTTCCTCGCTTCTTAATTAATTTTACTACAAGCTTGAGAAAAATGAAAGAGCGGATAAACCTTGACCCCTCATACCCGCCCTCTTGCTTTACGGGACCCTTCACCCCTACCCTCTCCCGCAAGGGGAGAGGGAGAATAATTATTTTTTAAATATTTAGGAAACTTTTTTGCCAAAAAAAGGTCTAATATTATGTTGGGGTAATATATGAAAGTATTTTATCATCTTGTTTATGAATATCAAAAAGGGCTTAGGGATTTGTGCCTTTTTACTTGTGCTGACAAGTTTTTTCATAAAATTCAAAAAATACTTGAACATCAAAAAATTGATTATCTCGTTTTGGCATTGCCTGAGGACAAAATTAATATCTTTTTCGGGTTAAAAGACTGCATTGAAACAATTAAGAATTTTTCGTCAGAAGAGTTGGATTTGCTCACACCCGAAGAAGATTTTATTTTGGGAATAATGCTTGGGTATTCAAGGCAAAAACAGTATAACAGATTTTTAAAAAAGAAAAACCTGATTGAATTTAATCAGGTTGTAGCTGAATCGTGTTAAGTATAAAGTTAAACATAAAAGTATTTAACCCTTTTTCTTTTATACTTTATAATCGAAAATAAATATACTAGTCATCTGGGTATAAAATTAAGTCCTGATTGAAATTTTATTATTTAATAATTCTTTTTTTAAAGTTTTTATCGGCAAAGTGTCGTAGTGAAAGATTGAAGCAGCAAGCGCCGCATCAGCATGCGCTATATCAAACACATCAACAAAATGGGAAACAAAAGCTCCAGCCCCACCTGAAGCTATAACAGGGATGTTAACTGCATCAGCTATGGTTTGTGTCATTTTTAGGTCAAAGCCGTTTTGAACTCCGTCAGCATCCATCGAGGTTAAAAGGATTTCGCCCGCACCCAGTTTTTCTACTTTTTTTGCCCAATCCAAAAGTTTTAGTCCGGTATTTTTTTTGCCTGCGTTTATGAAAACATAAAAATCTTCATCCACAAGCTTTGCATCAATGGCTATAACAATGCACTGTGCGCCGAAGTATTGCGAAGCTTCTTTAATTAAATCAGGATTTCTGACCGCAGCAGAATTTATTGCAACTTTGTCGGCGCCTGCTGAAAGCAGGCGCCTCATATCTTCAATCGAATTAATCCCGCCACCTACCGTAAAAGGTATAAAAATTTGTTTTGCGACCTTTTTAACCATTTCGACTGTGGTTTTGCGCCCTTCATTTGTGGCTGTAATATCAAGAAAAACAAGCTCGTCGGCACCTTCATCCGAATATTTTTTTGCAAGAGCTATCGGATCTCCCGCATAGCGAAGGTTTTCAAAATTAACCCCTTTAACTGTTTGTCCGTCTTTTATGTCAAGGCACGGAATAATTCTTTTTGCAAGCATGATTTATACCAGTAATTCTTCTAATGCAGCGATTTTCATTTTATCAATGTCGGGCATGAAGCCGGTCCAAAGCTCCAAAGATTTTGCCGCTTGATGAATAAGCATATCAAGGCCGTTTATTGTTTGAATTCCTCTTTGAGAAACTTTTTCAAGGAAAAGCGTTTTTACCGGATTGTAGATTACGTCAAAAACAATTATATCGGTGGGAAGTTCATGGATTATTTGCATGCCCAAAGGCATTTTGTCTGCGGAATGCCCTTTCATACCTGTGGGTGTGGCGTTTACTATCATTTTTGATTCAAGAAGTTCCATAAAGCTTTGCATTTGATAAAGTTTAAATTTAGTTTGAGGAAAAGCTTTTCGCATGTAGTTAACCATTGTCGAAGAATTTATTATGTTTCTTGAAAAAAAACTTATTTGCTTGACTCCAAGCTCGATTAGTCCTACAGCACAAGCTCTTGCTGCACCTCCTGTTCCGATAATGCTTACATTTGAATCTTTGAGCTTTGGTTTTACATCTTCCGGGATTGCGTTTTTAAATCCGTAAACATCGGTGTTGAAGCCGGATAAAGATTTGTCGGGAAGTATTTTAACCGTATTTACGCATCCGGCAACATCGGCATATTGGTCAACCTGATCTAAGAAAAGAGAAACAGGGACTTTTAGCGGAATTGTAACATTAAATCCGTTAAAATCATTTGCTTTAAGGAATTTTAAGCGTGAAATTAATTCATCCGGTGGGGTTTCAAGCACTTCATAAGAGCCTTCTATTCCCAAGGTTTGAAATCCTGCTTTGTGGATTACGGCAGAAATTGAATGAGTGAGCGGAAATCCTATTAATGCAAATTTATATGCCATCTTCAACCTCTTTTGAATAATCGCATTCTTTTTTTGAACACAAAATTGTCGTACCTTTTTTCAAAACTTTTTTGACCAAAAGTGAATTGCATTTGGGGCAAACTTCGCCCGTGGGCTCGTTCCAGAGAACAAAGTCACAGTCGGGATATTTGTTGCAGCCGTAGAAAAATTTTCCGTATTTTGATTTTCTTTGGATAATTTCGCCTTCGCAGCCCTCTTTAGGGCATTTTACGCCGGTGGTTTTAACTATACGTTTTCTGTGGTTGCAGCTTTCATTTGTACATTGCAAATATTTGCCGTAAGGTCCTACTTTGACAATCATATCAGAAGAACATTTTTCACATTTTTCGTCGGTAACTTCGGGTTCATTATTCTCGTTTGCACCGTTTAAAGGCATCATTGTTTTACATTCGGGATATCCCGAGCACCCTAAAAACTGTGTACCGAAGCGGCTGTTTCTCACAAGCATTTTTTTACCGCAGTTGGGGCAATCAACATCGCTTTCGATATTAATTTTTTCCATATTCTGCCTTGCGTTGTTCACTGTTTCTATAAACGGAGTGTAAAACTCTTTTAAAACCTCATTCCAAACAAGTTTTTTTTCTGCAACATCATCAAGTTTATTCTCCATTCCTGCAGTAAATTTGTAGTCCATAATCTTTGTAAAATGCTCCACGAGTTGTTTTGAAACAGTTTTGCCCAAAAGTGTAGGCGCGAGTGCTTTTTCTATTTTTTCAACATAGCCTTTGGTTTGAATTTTAGTGATAATAGGAGCATAAGTTGAAGGTCTTCCGATACCGTGTTCTTCCATTGCTTTAACCAAAGAAGCTTCGCTGAACCTTGGCGGAGGCTGAGTGAAATGTTGATTAGGATTAATTTTTTTGCACTTTAAACTTTCACCTTTAACAAATTCAGGAGCGATTTTTTTGCTTAAATTTTCTTCCCCGTCTTCGTCTTCAGAATAAACTTTCAAAAATCCGTCGAAAATTATTTTGCTTGAACCGACCTTTAGCGTGTAATCTCCTGCGGAAATGTCTACAGAAGTGTTTGCAACGCTTGCGTTTGACATTTGAGATGACATAAATCTTTCCCAAATGAGTTTATAAAGCCTGTATTGGTCGCTTGCAAGGTATTGCTTAACGCTTTCCGGGGTTCTTTCCGGATAAGACGGTCGAATTGCTTCGTGGGCGTCTTGAACATTTTTTTTGTCGCTTTTTACATAGTTGTTAGGGGTTTGCGGATAATACTGTGCCCCGTAATTTTTTGTAATAAATTCTTTTGCACTTTCTGTTGCATCGTCAGAAATTCTTACAGAATCTGTTCTCATATAAGTGATAAGTCCGACGGCACCTTCTGATCCAAGTTCAATCCCTTCATAAAGTTTTTGTGCTACCTGCATGGTTTTTGAAACTCCGTAGCCTAACTTTGAGCTTGCTTCTCTTTGCAGGGTTGAAGTTATAAAAGGTGCGGAAGGCTTTCTTGTCGTTTCTTTGTTTGTGATTTTGGAAACTTCGTATTTTGTATTTTTGTCACGCAAAAAATCGCAGATTTTTTGCGCTTCTGATTCATTATTTATTTCGATTTTTTTATCTTTGTATTTAGAAAGTTCTGCTTCAACAGCAACACCTGATTTGTCGAGTTCTGCCATAATTGACCAGTATTCGACAGGGATAAATGCTTCAATTTCTTCTTCGCGCTCGCAAATCATTCGAAGCGCTACCGATTGAACTCTGCCTGCAGAAAGTCTGTTATTTCTTAATTTTTCCCAAAGCACGGGGCTGATTTTATAACCCACAAGCCTATCTAGAATTTGTCTTGTTTGTTGGGCTCTTACTCTGTCCATATCTATTATGCGAGGGTTTTCAACGGCGTGTTTAACAGCTTTTGGGGTGATTTCGTTAAATTCTATTCTTAAAATTTTGCTTTCGGGAACTTCCAAAACCTGTCGGACATGCCATGCGATTGCTTCTCCCTCGCGGTCTGGGTCGGAGGCAAGGTAGATTTTGTCGCATTTTTTGGCGACTTCGTTTAATTTTGTAACCACCTTTTTTTTGTCGGGGATTACAACAAAACTTGGTTCAAAATCCTTTTGAACATCAAATCCCAAAACGCTTTTAGGAAAGTCCCTTATATGACCGAAGCTTGCTTCAATTTGGAAATTATCTCCCAAAATTTTTTTAATTGTTTTTGATTTTGCAGGCGACTCAACAATAATCAAAGCTTTTGACTTTGATTTTTTCACTTGTTTCTCTTCTGAATTTTTTTTAACCGCTGCTTTTGCCATTCTGTTTAATTTTTCTAAATAAACCGTTTTTAAATTATATCACGTATAATATTTTAAGCAAATAAAAAGGCAATTTTTAATATGAAAATGTTTTTATATTAATACGAGGATTTTAATATAAATAGGATTTTTTTAATGCCAACCCCATCTATTCTAAGGTTACAAAATATGCAGACCGATGGAGCCGTTAGACCATATAATCCGGCTGCAATTAATATTCAGGAATTATCTGCTAAAACACAGGCCGAAAGGCAATCTGTTTTTACCTTTGCGCAAAATAATATTAACAGGAATACAACTCCGGTTACATCGCGCGCGAAAGTTAACGCAAATGAAATTTCATACGGATTTTATAAATATGCCGAAGTGAATGTTTCAAGTTTATCAAGATTGAATTCTTCAAGCAGTATTATGGGGAAGCCTGAAGCAATAAGAAAACTTAATGAATTAATATTAGAAGCTCAAAGTAAAGGTATAATAATTAATGTAAATGATGGCTTTAGGTCTATAGAAGCACAAAGACAACTTTTTTATGATCAGGCAAGAATAAATGGGCAAACTCAAGAACAAAGAAGTAAAGAATGTGCCCCTCCTGGATTTAGTGAACATCATACGGGATATGCTTTTGATATAAGTCCTTCTCGGCAACAGGATTATAATTGGATTATAAATAATGCTCCAAAGTACGGATTTGAAATGTCTTATCCGCAGGGAAACAATCAGGGTGTGAACCATGAACCTTGGCATTGGAGGTATGTGGGGAATCAAGAGGCACAAAACACTTTTAGATATGCAAGAGTTCAGGCAGGGATTATAAGGTAGTTATTTTATCGAATATTTCTCGCCTTCAATCTGTTTTATTATGCCTGCAAGCTCCAAACTTGTCAAGCATACAAGCAGAGTATTAAATTCAATTTCGGTTTCGGCACAGATTTTATCAAACCCTTTGGGTTCTATTTCTATTGAGCTTAAAACCTTTTTTTCATCCTCTGAAAATTGAGAAAAGTTTATTTGCATCTGTTCTTGAGGGGTAATTTGCCAAGTTAGGGCGGATAAAATATCCTCAGCACAGGTTGTCATCGTAGCACCTTGCTTTAAGAGTTTGTAAATTCCTTGTGTGTTGGGATTTGAAATTAACCCAGGGATACACATTAACTCTCTTCCCTGCTCCAGCGTAAGGTTTGCGGTAATTAATGCTCCGCTTTTTATTGCGGCTTCTGCGACAAGTGTTCCGTAAGAAAGCCCTGATACTATTCTGTTTCTATGAGGAAACCTGAAGGGTAAAGGTTCAAATGTCGGATAATACTCGCTTACGATAGCGCCGTTTCCGTTCATTATTTTTTCGTACAAAGCCTTGTTTGAAGTCGGATAGATAAAGTCAAAACCGCTTGCGATAACGCCGATTGTTTTTAAATTATTGGAAAGGGCGCCTTGATGAGCCGTTGTATCTATTCCTGAGGCAAGTCCTGATACAATACAAATATCCGTTCCTCTAAATTCTGTTAAAATTTTTGTCAAAACATCTTTGGCATGAGTGCTTGCTTTTCTTGAGCCTACAATGGCAAGAGTTTTTTCAAGGTTGCAAATGTCTAAATCACCTTTGTAATACAAAACTACAGGCGGGTTAGAGATATTTTTTAGCATAAAAGGATAATTTTGGTCTTCAAAAGTTAAAAATTTAATTTCTTTTCTTATAACTTCTTCTAAAACTCTGTCGGGATTAATCTTAGCGCGCTCATTCACAAAGGTTTGAGCCTTTTTGACACTGAGCCCGTCAATATTCGACAATTCATTTAAAGAAGCCTTAAAAGCAATCTCAATGTCGCCAAAATAATTAAACAGTCTTTGCACAAAACTGCTGTCAATCTGCTCAATGGCAGAAAAAGCTATCCAGTATTTATCTTTCATTTTACCTGTAATTTAATTCTATCGATAGTGCTTTGGACATTTTCTTTTTCTTCCTGCGGAAGTTCGAAAGTCATATAATCTTCAAAGTATTCAATCGCGTCTTTGATATCATTTCGCGCCAAAAACAGTATAGCAACTTTTTTGTAAGCAGGATAAAATTTTTCGTTTAAGGCTATTGCCCTTAAGTAAGCTGACATTGCCTTGTCGACTTGGTCATTTGCCTCATAGGCTTGTCCCAGATAGTAATAAACCCATTCATTATTATCTTTGTATTCAAGCACGCTTTCAAAATTAGAAATTGCTAAATCATATTCGCCCAGTTCAAAATAAACTCGCCCCAAATCATAGTAAGCATCATAATTTTCGCCTTGTGCTTCCAAAACCTTGTTTAGTTCGTCAATGGCTAAGTCCAATCTTGCATCTTCCATGTAAACTCTTGCAAGATAATGCGATAAAACGACTTCATCAGGAAGTTCATAGCAGCCTGATTGCAGTAAATTTATTGCGCCGGTAAAGTTTTTTTGCCTAAAATATAAGTCCGCAAGGTTTATATAAACCTGTGTGAGTTTTGGATTTGCCTCTAATGCTTTTAAATAAAACATTTCGGCTTTTTCCAAGTCGCTTTTATTGTAATAGCAAAGTGCCAAATTATTGTAAATTTCTGCACTTTGGGTCGTTTCTAAAATTGGTGAAAAAGCATCAATGGACTCATCCCATTTTTGTTCTTGAAATAATTTGATTGCTTCTTGAATTTTTTTGTCCATATTTTTCCCTAAAAGCTTTTGTTGTCACTCATTGAGCCTACATCTCTTATAACCGTTTTTGTATTGCCCTCGGCAAAGAAATTTTTTGGTCTTAAAATAAGCTTAATTTTATCAGCATAAATGGTTTTTACATCCTGCGTTACGCTTGAGCGCCCCGTAAAATAAATTTCGTTGGGTTTGCCGGTTTTTTTATCAGGGTAGAAAGTAACTTTCGGACCTTGTGCGTAATAATCTTTAAACCAAATTTTTACATGTCCGCTTCCCAAAAAAGTGTTTGATTTTTGATCATATTCTTGGTAATCAGATTTTAAAACAAGTTTTGAGCCGTCTTCTAAAATAGCGTTTGTCGTAGCATGCCCTATTGAGATTAATTCTTGTGACATAGGATTATAAATGAAGTGGTCTGCAAGTGCCAGATGCTTATCTTGTTTAAGTCTTGCTGAGCCTATAAGGTCGATTCTTTGCAGGTCCCCTTCTTTGTTTGTTTTTATAATCGCGCTGTCAGAAAAAGTTTCCAAATTTTTATAGTGGATAATGACCTGCCCTCTGGCTTTCATTAGGTTGTTTTTTGTATTGTATTCTTGTGAATCTGCCGTGATAATAACAATCGGTTCTTTCCCGTCAAAAACGGTAGATTGGGTATCGCCTTCTGCTGTTACGATTTTGTTTATCAAGGAAACTTTTAAAATATTTGCTTTTACTTCTCTTTTTTTGTTTTTTTTGACTTCATAAGCATAAGGCTTGTCATAAAAGGTTGCAATATCAAGTTTTTTGTCTTTACCCATTGTCACATCAGCTTTTTCGCCGACAACCTTGACTTCATCTATCGAAACTTTAACGTCCCCTTCAAATTTAATTTTATTATCTTTTTCAGAAAATGTTTGTGTTTTTGATTCAATAACCAAATCAGAGGCTATCGCCGAAAGCCCCAAAAGAGTTATTAAAGTCAGTGTAGCTAAAACCTTTTTCATTTTTTCTCCTTCGTTTTATAAAGTTTAGTGACGGTTTCTCCTTTAATTTTGAAAGTCGCATAGTCGGGAGTTATAATAGCGCTTTGCGCTGTCGCGATAAGCTCGTTGTCCCGGTTTATCCTGACATTGCCTTTTGCAACAATATCTTTATCAGAGCCTGACCAAACAAGTCTGTCTGTGTAAAGCGAAGTTCCGTCTTTTATTACAATGTGGGTGTTATCATAAAGTATGATTTGTCCTTTTATTTCGTTGTAAGTTCCCTTGCTGGATTCAAAACTCATTGTGACTTCATTGTCTTTGTAGAAGTTTCCGGCGACATTTTCAAGAATTGCAACTTTGCTGTCGCTGTTGTAATAACCTGTTTCTCCGTAAAGCTCCCAGTATTTTTTGCCTTCTTTGGTCTCTGTGAGGATTAAACCCGCAATATCAAGTTCTTGTCTGTTTTCTGTTCCGATAAGTTTATCTCTGTTGAAGTTATGTGTGATAATTCCCGCAGAAATAAACGCCCATAAAAGCACTGCAACTAATGCCCCAAAAACGCTTAAATATGTTATCTGTTTTTTGCTTAAATTCTTGAAATTCATATAAATTATTTTAGCACAAAAAAGTGAGGAATGAGAAGTGAGGGGTGAGGGTTAAAAAATTTATAATCTTACAATCCTACTTTAAAAGTAAATTTATGTAAATATATTTTTTATATATGTTATATATAAAAAAATAATGGGAATATTTTAAATGTAACCAATCTCTTTTTCTTTATTTTCTCCTCCACTCCTTTATCCGATATAGTTTTTAGCCGTGAAAACGGCTATTTTATTAACTTCGCATTTCATAGTCGTGCGGCAGAACGGGCTAACTTCCTTGCAGGGCAAAGGCCCGTTTTTTGCGTTCAATTTATCAAAACTTTTATTACGACTTTTTTTACATAAGTTGGTTTATTAATTGCCAAAGAAGGCATGTGTGCATCTTCGGGATAAAAAATTGCAAGTTCATTTTGTTTAAGTTCAAAAAAGTCGCATAAAGTTGGGTCAACAGGGGTTAAAAATTCTATATCTTTTTGTTCATCATAGGCTTGTGATACGGTAAAATTTTTGAGGTCGCAAACGCCTAATTTTTCGCTTCCTTTTACTATAAACTGAATGTCGGCATATTTTTTATGCGCCTCAAAGCTACCTTTTTCTTGTGGTTTTGAAGTGTAGTCTTGCACTGATGCAAAAATCTCTTCATTTAAAATCGGGTATTTACCGTTTTCAAAGTTTGTAAAATCGTTGTTTTGAAGATATTGCAAACCTGTTTCAAAGCGTTTTGAAAGATTATAATAAAGATTTGCGTTTTTGATATTGTCTTTTATCATAGGTTTATTCTATCATAAAACTATGGACAAGAAATTTTATACCTACGTTTTGCTGACAGAAAATAATACACTTTACTGCGGGTATACAGATGATGTAGAAAAAAGGTTTGAAAAACATCTTTCGGGCAAAGGCGCAAAATACACACGTGCAAACAAACCTGTTAAAATAATTTACCAAGCCTGTTTTGACACAAAATCCGAGGCAATGAAAGAAGAACTCAGGATAAAAGATTTAACCCGCGAAGAAAAATTGGAATTTATAAAAGAACATGGATAAAATTTAAGGCAAACCTTGTTTTGGGTAGTAATTTTTATTTATCTTTTCTTCGCGTTTCATTTCTTTTAACTTTATATTAAGCTGTTTTTTTGCCGCTTTTTTTTCTTTTTTAATTTCGTGTTTTGCCGATTTTCTTTTGCTTTTTGCAAGTTTATCAAGACGTTTTTCTTCAGCTTTAACCACATATGGGTTTATTACTCCGCTTTGAACAAGCTTGACCCCGCTTGTGATGATTTTTGCATCAGTTCCGTTCATTGATATGAAAGAAGTTTTGCTGTTTCTGTAATTTACCCCCCATATTCCCAGCATTACAGGCCTAAAACCCGTATAGCCATAGGCTGCAACAACTATTATATCTGGGTTTTGAGCGTCAAAGCCTAAAGGGAAAATGTCCCAGCGCTTTTCTGAAAGGGTTAAATTTTTGGTCTTTTTCCAATGGTTTTCTATGTCAGTTCTAATCTGAGAAAGGTTTTGGGCTGTTTGGGCATCAAAATCGTAAAGCCAGAGGTTTGTTCTCCAGATTCCGTCATAGATATTTCCTATTTTTTCTTTTGCAATTATTTTTGAACTATCTGGAGAAAAGTCAATAGGCGTAATTGTTCTAAAGGCAAATTTTTGGCTTATGTCTTTTTCTGTTGATAAAATCGGAACAGGGTTTCTTTTTATAACATTTGCTCTGGAAATTCTTTCAATATCGGGAAGCGTTTTGTCCAGCGGGATTACAAAAAGGTCGCAGGCGGTGCATTGGGCTTCAGCATAGTAGTAAATTGCGGGATAAACAAGTATTTTTAAATTAGGCGAGGCAACCCCTTGGGCATTTTCTTGCCTGTCAAAATAAAATTTCCTTATAATGTTTAATTCCGGAGTCCCCGGCGGGTCGTTGTATTTTATAAGTTTATAAGTAGGCTGAGGGACATATTTCATTTTAATATCTTTTGGGGGTTGGGCCGAAGAGATTGTTTTTTTTGAATTGGGTATATCTTCTGAAAGTTTTTCGTATTCTTCTCTTGTCATGTAGCCTGAGGGTGGCAATAAACTGCGTTCATATTTTTCGATTTCAAGTTTTCTTAATATTTTTTGTTGGTATTTGTACTCTTGCGCGGGAGTGTTCTGGTATTTTTTCTTGGCTAAAACTGAAGAAGAAAAAGTAATTTGACTCAGCAAAATTGCGAAAATAATTAATATAAATAATTTTTTCTTTTCATTTTTCACTTCTTACTTCTCACTTTTTTAAACCAAGCCTTCTTTCATTGCCATAACGGCGGCTTTTGTTCTGTCGTCAACGTAAAGTTTTTGCAAAATGCTGTGTACATGGGCTTTTGCTGTTGCTCTTGTTATAATAAGGCGATCTGCAATTTGCGGGTTGGAAAGTCCTTCTACAATCAAGGCAAGTACTTCCAGCTCTCTTTCGGTGAGTCCGTAGATGTTTTTGCCGTTTTTAAAACCGGAGTTTATGGGCGTTGATAAAGGCGATTCGCTTTTTTGAATGTTTGATAAAACAATTTTTGCTATCGCAGGGTCAAGCCAAGCTGTTCCTTCATTTACTGCAAGAATGGCATTTGTTGTTTGCATAGGGCTTGCGCCTTTCATAATATAGCCGTCGGCACCTGCTTTAAAGCAGGCAAAAACATCTTCCTCGTTGTCGCGTGAGGTGAAAATTAAAATTCTGCTTTCAATTCCTGACTCCTTAATCCTTTTTGTAGCCTCAATTCCGTCAATATTAGGTAATCCAATATCCATTAAAATCACATCCGGCAGAAGTTTTTGCGCCATTTCAACACCCTGCTGACCGTCTTCTGCTTCTGCAATAAGTTCTATTCCGTCGGCTTTTTCAAGCACAAGGGAAAGCCCCATTCTTGTCATTGTGTGATCTTCGACCAACAAAACTTTAACATTTGCCATTATTTTATCCTTTAATTTAAAATGTAACTACTTGATAAGTTGTTTTCCTTCTACTTTAACGCCTGTAAGCAGGAAAGAAAATTCGCTGCCGTTGCTTACTTTGCTCTCGAGCCAGATTTTTCCGCCATGAGCTTCTATAATTTGCCTTGAAAGGTAAAGTCCCAAACCCGTTCCGGTCGAGCGCTTTTTGCTTGTGCCTTGCGAAAATCTTTTGAAAAGATGCGGAATGTCTTCTTTTGGGATCCCGTTCCCGTTGTCTGAAACGGAGAAAATAACATCTCCGTTTTGTTCTCTCACAAGAACTTCAATTTTGCCGTCTTGATTTGTGTAATTAATTGCGTTTCCGCACAGGTTTGTTATAACTCTTCTTATTTCACCTCTGTCCGCATTTATTGTAAGATTTTCCTGGGCAGAAAAAATCAAATTAAAATCAATATTTTTATTTTTTGCAAGCGGTTCAAGTTCGCTAAAACATTGATTGATAAGGTCTTTTAAAATAAAATTTGTTTTACATAGATTGAGTTTCCCCGCTTCGTATTTGTAAACTTCCAGCAAGGCATTTACAAGTCCGAGCAAATCCTCGTTGCTTCTTTGCATTGTGGACAATAAAACCTTTTGTTTTTCGTCTAAGTTGCCTAAAGAGCCGTCGAGGAAAAATTTTAAAGTTTGAATCGCGGCAAGAAGCGGGGTTCTTAAATCATGAGTGAGTGTCGCAATGAAGTCATCACGAAGCCTTTCGGTTTCTTTTTGCGCTCTTACGTCACGAATTACACCTACAAATTTTTGCACTTGTTCTTTTTCATCCGGCGCTATCACTGCAAAGCTTATTTCTACGGGGATTTTTTTGTCTCTCAGGGCATTGATTACGTAATAATCTCTCAAAAATATTTCGGAATGTTCTTTTAATGCTTGTTTAAAATCTTTTTCTTTTTCGCTGCAGGTAATGTCTGCAAAATTCATTTTCTTCAGAGTGTCTTCCGAAAGCCCCACAAAATTTTCACATGCAGGGTTTGTTTGTTCAATGTTTCCGTTTTCGTCAATTATTATAATTCCGTCCGCGCAATGGGTAATTATTCCCGATAATTTGGAATTTGTTTTAATCAAATCTGCTGTTTTTTCCGCGACAAGTTCTTCCAAGCTGTGAGAATATTTTTCCAACTGGGCTTTTGCTTTTTCAAGTTCTTCGATTTTTTCTCTCAATTGGGCAAGAAGATAGCTTCTTTCGATACCGTTTTTGATGTTTATTATTAAATCGTCATTTTCCCAAGGTTTTTCAATGTAGCGGTAAATTCCTATTTCGTTGATTGCTTTTATGGCATTTTCCTTATCAGCATATCCGGTGAGCAATATCATGCTGACTTCGGGGTAAAGTTCTTTTGCTATCGACAAAAATTCCAAGCCGTTCATCTCAGGCATTAAAAAGTCGGATAAAATTAAATCCGGCTTGTTTGTTTTTATGAATTCCACGGCTTCTTTCGGGTTATTAAAATAATTGGCATCCGAAAATCCCTCTATTTTAAATAAAGTTCTTAGTGCTGACGTTACTATGGTATCATCGTCAACAACAACTATTTTGCTTGATTTAATCATAATTTCCCTAAAGACTGTTTCTTATAATAACAGATTAGCGCATGTTTAGGAATAGGACAAGTTTTTAACAATATCGCAATATAAAAAATTTATAAACACAAAGCGGGGCGGGTTTGAAAAAACCCGCCCCGCTTTGTGTTTGTATTTTTATCTAGTAATCCAGGTTTATTTGAGAAAATTGGATTATTTTGTTCTTGCCGCGTTTTTTTGCATTATAAAGTGCGTGTTCGGCATATCTTATAATTGTATTTGCATCTTCTTCAACATTTTCAAGACAAGGGTAAGTTGAGATTCCGCCTGAAATTGTAATCGGATGTCTTTCATCTTCGCCTGCGGGAATAAATTCCATTTTCTCAATGTCGCGCCTGAATCTTTCTGCAAATAAAAAAGCGTTTTCTTCAGAGGTATTTGGAAGCACGAGTAAAAATTCTTCATCGCCGTATCTTGTGAGAATATCTTCTTTTCTGACAAGAAACTTAAGTTTATCGGCAAGCGATTTAAGCAAAACATCGCCCCAGTCGTAACCGTACATGTCATTAACGACTTTGAAGAAGTCTATGTCGAATAAAAGGCAGGAAAGTTGAGTTTTGTAACGTTTCGCACGCGAAATTTCGGATTCCAGCCTTTCGTGAAGGTATTTACGGTTATGCAGACCTGTTAAATCGTCTGTTGTTGTAGCTACACTGAGATTGTCTTTCAGGTCTTTTATTTTAAGCAGAGTGTTAATTCTAATAATTAACTCATCTTTGTTAATAGGTGCATTTATAAAATCAAATCCTTCGGCTCTTACTGCTATGTCTGTAAATACAGGGCCTACTATCAATACGGGTGTAAAGAATTTTGTTGTCATTAAGACTTCTTTTAAATTAGGCGCAGATTCTATAATAACTAAACTGGGGTTATGCAGGGTATATTCTTTCAAAAGGGAATCCGATTCAACTCTTACATTGGAATCTTCAATTGAAGAAAGCATTTCAGTCAGAGTGGACTTGTTTTGATTAGAATAAATAATTATATTTCTCATATATCTCTCCTTATAACTTTTCATTTCTATTTTAGCAGAATTAATTTAAAAAACAACAAAATTAAAAATCTTAAGAATTGTTTTCTTCTCGCATTTCAAGTTTATTGTAAACCTGGGAATTGATTTCTCCGCCTATCAAAAGCAAAAGCGAGGTGTAATACATCCAAACCATAAGCACGGCAAACGCTCCGATTGTTCCGTAAACCCTGTTATAAGTTTGCAGGTTGTTAACATAAATCGAGAATCCCCAAGAGCCTGCAAGCCAAAACATACAAAAGAAAAGAGTCCCTGGAAGCGCACTTGCTCTTTTAAGCTTCTCCGGCCCTTTTAAGTCAGGAAGAATATAGTAATTAATAAATGCCATAAAATAAAGCGCAAGGAAAGCAACCGGCCACCGTAAAGTCAAAAGAGTTATCGCAAAGGCTTTTGAGATTTCGGCGTAACTTACTAAAAAATTTACTATAACTTTACCAAAGATAATAAGGTTTATGCTCAAAAACAGCATAAAAGTGTTTACAAATACCATAATTGTTGAAAGAACTCTTGTGTAAATAAAAGAGCGTGTTTCTTCTACCTTGTAGGCTGTATTCAAGCCTTTGAGAACAACAGCAACCGCATTTGAAGTTAACACGACCGTTATAATAAAACCTATAATTGCCATTATATCGCCTTTTGAAAAAATCATAACTTCTTTTAATACCGTACGTATTAATTCCATGGCGTCATGAGGTATTATGTTTGACATAAAAAGCAAAACAGGATTCATAAAAGATTTTTTGCCCATCCAGCCGAAAATCGCCATTAAAAAAAGCATAAAAGGGAAAATTCCTATAACAAGCATAAACCCCATTTCGGCTGCCATTCCGGAAAAATCTTTGTCTATAACAGCTCTGTAAATGTGTTTTGAATACCTTATAAGTCTTTTTTTCATTGAACTTCCTTATTAATTTGCGCCAATAATTTTTTAACTGCATCGTCACAAGAATATTTCATCGTGCAGCCTGCGGCAAATTTGTGGCCGCCTCCTCCAAAAGCAGAGCAAACCCTTGCAATATCTACGGTTTTGCTTCTCATAGAGATTTTGCAGGTCTTTGAGTCCACTTCTTTTACAACGAAGGAAACATCTGTGGTGGTTATAGAGCGAAGTGTTTCAGCTATTCCGTCTGTGTAGTCATCTCCGGCGCAAAATTTTTCCATATCTTTTTTATAAACTATTGTATAAGCAATTTTGTCGTCTTTCAGAAAAGTTGCCTTGCCTACGCAATAATTTTGAAAAAGCACCATGTTTTTTGTTTTCGTTTCGTAGCATTTTTTGAAAAGATCTTTTGGGCTTATGCCTGTATCCACAAGTTCAGCAGCTACTCTTAAGACGCTTGAATTTGTATTTTCAAACCTAAAGCCGCCTGTGTCGGTTAAAATAGCCGTATAAAGGCAAATCGCAATATCCAAATCTATTTTCCAGTCTAATTTTTTGAATATTTTAAACAAAACTTCGCCGCTTGAGCTTGTGTTTGGCTCTACAATCGCCAAATCTCCGTATAAGTTGTTTGTTGTGTGGTGGTCAAGGTTAATCGAATATTTTGCCTTTTCAAAAAGAATTTGCGCGTCAATGAGCCTGTCTAAAGAAGCTATGTCAACTGCAACGACAACATCATATTCTCTTGATTTATCGATTTTATCAAGCGATTTAGCCTCGTTAATATTGGGTAAAAATTCATATATTTTAGGAAGTTTAGACAAAATAAGCATATCTGATTTTTTTTTGTATTGCTTTTGAATAGCCAAATGCAGGGCACACATCGTTCCCAAAGTGTCTCCGTCGGGATTTACGTGTGAACAGATTAATATGCTTTTTGAGTTTTTAACCGCCTCGTCGAACTTTAAATATTTTTCCATATTCCCCAGCTTTAATGTTATAATCATAATTAATTTACTGTCATGCTGAATTAATTTCAGCATCTTACCAGCTTAGCTTTCCGGATAGATCCCGAAACAAGTTCGGGATGACAAGACTTGTTAGTTGGGATGATTTTAACACAAATGAGAATTAATAACAAATGAAGAAAATTCTATACACCGATTTTGAAGACGCAGCAAGCATCATTGAAGGTATGCTTACTTCAAAGGAGCTTAAAAAGGCAATTACCCGCAATAATTTGTACAAATTTTGGGGCAAAATAGTTGATAAAAAACTTTCCGACAAATCCAAACCTTATGCAATGGGACAAAATGGTCTGATGATTGTGGCCTGTGAAAACTCAGCTGTTGCACAAGAGCTTATGCTTAGAAAAACAAAAATTCTTGAAGATTTTCAACCTTATCTCAAATCCCTGCATATAAAAGTAAAAGATATTAAATTTGACTGCAAAAAGTGGGGGTAAATGATTTTGGCTGAAAAGCTGAAGGGGTGAAAGGTTTATTTTGAGTCTTTTTGAAAGCGCATTGTAACAGAATGTAAACAACCCCCCAAAAGCTTTATTTGACAGTCCTTTTTGTATGTTTTTTTTATTGTAGCTTAAGCCTTTTAGTAAATTATAAGTATAAATTTTCTTTTATATATATGACGGGGATTAACAATTTAAGAATTGTTGGAGAATATTATGGGAAAAGTAAATTTAACAGGGAATGTTTATACAATTGAAAAAGGTTCAAATCTTTGGAATGTAGCAAAAGCAAATTTACAACAAGATCCTAACGCTACAGTTAATAACACTGCCATAATAAACGAAATGAATCGTTTAGCAGCAATTAACGGTTGTCAAAATTATAGTGAACTTTCTCAAAAATTTTCACGGGTAGGTGTTCAAATAAATGTTTCAACTACAAATAATCAAAGACTTTTAAATTCTTATAGAAATACATTGAATAGAAATAATTTAATAAATTTAAATACAGCTTCAATTAGAGATTCTTTTAATGCTTATTCACGAAATCCAGAATTTATTAATTCCGATTCGAGCAGAAGAGACTCTACACGAACGGTAAGACCTGATTCTACAAGAGTCGTCAGACCCGACTCTACGAGAGTTGTCAGACCCGATTCCACGAGTGTTGTCAGACATGATTCTACAAATGTAAATGTAAAACGCAAACCTAGAAGATCTTTTTTGTCAGGGCTTTTTAAGTCCGTTGGCAATCTTTTTAAGCCCAAAAAAGAAAGACTTGCAGAGCGCATTAACAAATTGAATACGCCTAAAGAAAAAATTATTGAATGGAGCAAACAAAATCAAACAAAAAATTACGTTATAGTTGACAAAAAAAATTGTACCGCAACTGTTTTTAATCCCAAAGGGGAGCCTTTGAAGGGTTTTGAGGTAGGACTTGGCAAAGATGTAGGAGATGCGGCAACCCAAGCTTATATCCCGGGGAACCCTCAAAGAACAGAGGCAGGGGAGTATGAAATAATAGTAAATCGGAATCATAGTTCAAGTAGTTTAGCTACATTTGGTACTAATATCTTCACATTAAAAGCAACAACCAAAGTTAACCAAAGCTACTATTATGAAAGATACGGAAGGTCGGGGTATGCTTACGGTCACCCTGCGTTGCATCAAATCCCTAACAATGCGTTAGAAACAAGAAGCAGAGCCTTTGGGAATGAGGATTTGTCAGACAACAGAATGTCAATGGGTTGTGTAAACTTTAGACCTGAAGATTTTGATGAATTAGAAAGAGTTCTTAATGCAAGTGGCGGAACAAAAGTCTACATTCTTCCAGAAGAAGATGGAAATGATTTAAGATTAACATTAAATCCAACTACAGGGCAATACAATTTTAGACAAACAAAATATAGTTAAACAGCTTATAAAATATATAAAAAGCAGGTGCAATTTATTGCACCTGCTTTGGGTTAAATTCATTAATTTCTTCATCATCCGGCTCTATCCAGACGAGCGTTGTATATACCGGTTTATAAAAAGGGTTACATGCACAGCCTGAATCGATGAAAGGATTTTTAGCCTTTTTATGAGCCGAATTGATTTTCCTATGCAAGAATCTTGCGTATGCAACTAAGTTCATTGTTGTACACCATCTTTCTCCGAGTGGCTACTACTTTTCACCATTCTTTATTCCATAATTATTATTTACCTTTAAATTTCATTAATAATCGCCGAAAAGTATAATATTTTTCTGCTAAAATAAACCTATGAAAGAACTTGAATTTATAAGCATAATTAAGGAAACTTTATCAAAATCAAAACACATCGGAGATGATTGTGCTTGCCTGAAAGACTTAGGAATAGTTCTAACTCAGGATACTTTGGTCGAAAATGTTCATTTTTCTGCAAAATATACAACGCCTTATTTGTTAGGTTATAAGTCAATAATCGTAAATTTAAGCGACATTTTTGCGTCAGGCGCAATTCCAAAATACCTTACAATTTCGCTTTCTTTACCCGAAAATGTTGAAAATGATTTTATAAAAGAGTTTTATCAGGCATGCGAAGATTTGAGCCAAGAATTTGGTTTTGAAATTATAGGAGGCGACATAACTGGCTCGGACAAAATTTTTGTTTCAATTTGCGCTATAGGTTTAACAAAAGGAAGAAATATTTCCTCAAGAAAAAATGCAAAAATCGGAGATTTAATTGTCGCAACAGGAGTCCACGGCTCAAGCAGAGCAGGGTTATGGCTTTTGGAAAACACTCCGCGTCATCCTGAACTAGTTTCAGGATCTCATCTTCTTGTAAAATCTCACATTAAACCTTTTTTACAGAAAGATTTTTCACAAGATATTTCAACCAAAATCGCCGATTATGCCATGATGGACACCTCTGACGGGCTTATGGATGCACTTTTTAAAATCGCTCAGGCAAGCAATGTCGTCTTAAAAGTCAATTTTAACAAAGTCTCTTATGACAAAAAAATTGAAAAAATTGCAAAATTTGTGGGTGAGGATTACAAAGATTGGGTACTTTACGGGGGCGAAGATTATCAGCTTGTAGCCTGTGTAAACAAAGATGAAATAAAAAAGCTTAATTCGAAACTTTTTACAATAATCGGGGAAGTCAAAGAAAGAAAAGAAAAACATTTTGTGGAAATTGATTTTCAGGATAGAATAGAAAAAATATCTGATTTGGATAAAACATTCAATCATTTTGGGGGTACGGAATGAAAATATCTGTAATAATAACAGCAGGCGGAAGCTCAAGCCGATACGGCAACACAAACAAATTGCTTGAAAAAATCAACTCAAAAGAACTGATAAGATACACAGTTGAAGCTTTTATCGGAATAAATGAAATTACTCAGATAATAATTTGTTCTAATCTTTTAATAATTGATGAATTAAAAAAGATTTTTAAAGAGTATAAGCAAATAAAAATAATAGAAGGCGGTAAAACCCGTCAAGAATCGGTTTTTAACGGGTTAAATGCTTGTATTGATTGTGATTATGTTTTGATACATGACGGCGCAAGGCCAATGATTACAAAAGACATAATACAAAATGCTATAAGAACAGTGCGGGACAAAAAGGCTTTGACTGTTGCGACAAAAACCACTGATACAATTAAACAAGTTGACGAAAATTTAAAAATAATAAAAACTATAGACAGAAGCTCTTTGTATAACACTCAAACACCGCAGGCATTTGAATATAAACTTATAAAAGAGGCGCATGAACAATTAAAAGGGCAAAATTTCACCGATGATGCGGGCATGTTGGAATTTTTGGACAAAGATGTTTATGTAATTGAGGGTGATTATAAAAACATTAAAATTACCACGCAAAGCGATTTAGAAGTCGCAAAAATTTATCTTTGATTAATGAGGATGCGGAAAAATTAAAATGAAATTTAATTAATAATATTTTGTCTGATATTTTTTCTTTCGGCAATATATTTTTTTTTGTTTGGACCAAAAGAAAAAATGCTCATTATTTCAACTTTAATATATTTTAAAATAAGAGAAAATTTATTACGGGTTTTTTTAGCAAGAATTTTGTCATAAAATGGAGTTTCTTTAGCATACTTCCAAAAATATTCTGCAAGTTCGTGTTGAGGTTCGTCCCAGGGTTTTTTAATCCCTGCATAATGAATTATTTTCGGATTTTTACGGGTTTGCATGTATTTTTCATAATGTTCAGCCGGTAATTCTTTTTTTGGATTTTTGGAAAAAATAGGCGTCTGCCATTCAACATTCCATTCTAACGGCAGATATAATGTTTGACCTTGGCAAACAGAATTCAGAATGTCTTGATCAACAAAAATAGGATGTTTAACCTCAATTAATTTTCTGATAAATTTTTCTTGTATATTTTCAGTAATCATTTTTTTTATATTAAAAAGTAAAACTCCGGCTTGAAAATAATTATAAGAATCTTTAAGCTCTAATTTTTCGGTAAAATATTTTTTTATTTTAAGTGTTTTTTCGCTGTGTAGCAGTCTTATTACTTCCGTATCATTTGTAGCAGCCAAAATGTTATCTCCTAAATCGACTTCAAAAATTTTTGCAACATCATCAAGTATAATCATATCTGTATCTAAGTAGAGAATTTTTTCAAAGTTTTTAAATATGGAAGGAATAAAAAATCTATAATATGTTTCGATTGAAAAATGTGAATTAACGGTGAAAATAAATTTCCCCGTTTTTTTTAAATATTGTGCTATATTAACATATTTTACGGAAACGTTTTTTTTGTTTTCAAGCATTTCCGATAAATAATCTTTGTTTATTTTATTTATATTTGTATTTAAAATATAAATATCATAATTTTTGTCAGGCGTTGAATTTTCTATTAAAGATTTGATTGCAACTGCCAAATAAGGAAAGTAATTATTATCTGACGAAAAACAAATGGTAACATTATTTTGAGAAAATGTTGGAAATAGTTCGGTTTGAATTTCGGTGTCGTTTAAAATCGCTACAGGAAAAGATTTATAATTTATTTTTTTACAATCAATCAAATATTTAATGTAAATCCCCGTCAGGCGTTCTGAAATAAAACCGATGGCACGTTTTTGATTTGATGAATAATCAGAATAATCTATTGAATTATCAAGCTCAAATAAAATATCAAACAGCCAACTGCAATAATCATTAAAAATGTCTTTTTTCATAACAAACATATTGAAAAAATATGCTTTATTGCCGTTAAGATATGACTTTGCAGTTTTTTTAAATTCAGGATATTTTTTATATAAAATTTCCAATGCTTTGTCTAAATCACTAATGTTATGAAAAGGAGATTCGGCATATTGCTTATATACGCTGCTCTTAAGTGTACGAGGATTCATGCAAATCAAATCATTTTCTACAAGAATATCAGATATATTGTTTTTGGTGCATTTAATATTTGCTAAACATTTTTTATAAATAAAGTCAATTTCTTTTAATTCGGACTTGGAATTTTTAAAATAAAAAAATCGTCTATAGTGCATAAACCCGATATAATCAGGGTTATCAATTTTATCCTGATTTTTCCAAGCCCAATAAATACCGGTTAATTCACAAAATCTCGGATTAAGTTGAGAAATATTATCACCGGTATCATCACCAATCATGTCGAGAGCAACATTTGAACAAGCACATCCAACCTGAATAGGAACAATAACCTCATTGTTTAAAATAACCGAAGGCTTGTGATATGCGGTTAATATTTTAATTTTAAAAGCATTTTTTGGCATTTGCTATATTCTTCTTCTTATTTTTCTTTTAACTTTCCTTGTGTATTTGTTGCTGACATTGGTAAAAATATTAAAAGTATTGGCAAGGCTTTGATGAAAATTGTTTTTTAATGTAATTATCCAGCTTATTAAGAAGAAAGGTTTGTGAAGATTTTCAAGATGCCGAACACGGTAATCAAGTCCTCCAAATTTCCAGTTGCTGTATCCGTTAGCTTCCTTATATATAATATGTTCGTAAAAATCGGTCATTCTTGCATACTTCCACCAGTAATTTGCATATGCAAAGCTCGGGTTCCCCCAAACTTTGCTTTGTCCATCGTAGTGAATTATTTTGGGATTTTTAGAAGCATTAATATATTTTTCATAATATTTTAAGGGCGTTACTTTTTTAATTAAAGGATTTATATTCCATTCAAAATCCCAAGATTGGTCAATAAATTTAACTTGGCCTTGGCATATTGAATTTAATATATCTTGATCATAATACATTGGATTTTTTATTTCATGAAGTTTTTCAAAAAATTTATCAAAAATATTTTGCTTGTTCATTTCCATAATATTCATAATTAAAACTCCTGCTTGAAAATATTCATAGGAATTTTTGATATTTAATATATCTTTGTGATAATCATTAATGTACCGGCCTAGGAGAAACATATTTTGAGCAATCGCCGGAATTGTTGAGATATTGTATGTAGCACCTAAAAGATTGTTTCCAATATCGATATTGTACAAGTTTGCTATATCTTCCAATATGACAGTATCGCAATCGATATATAAAGCATTTTTGTACTTTGACAATATTTTAAGAATATATATTCTGTAATACGTTTCAATGGAAACATATCTATCGACAAAAAGTTTTTTACCTTGTATATAGCCATTTATATTTACAAACCTGATGCTGAAATTTTTTCTTCCTTCTATCATTTCCTCAAGAATTTTTTTGTTTGTTTCGCATATCGAATTTTCTAAAATTATCAAATCATAATTATTGTTCGGTGAAGAATTTTCAATTAATGACTTAATTGTTACTCCTAAATATGGCGCGTAATTGTCGTTGGCTGCAAAACAAACCGGAATATTATTTTTTTCAAAAGCAGGATATATTTCCCTCCTTATATCAGTATTTCCTACTAAAGAAATTGGGAATGATTTAGTTTTTAATTCTTGTTTTTTTGAGAAATTATTTAAATAATTTATATAAATTCCGGTGAGTCTTTCTGAAATGAATCCGATAGCACGCATTTGTTCATGACTATGTTCACTATAGTCAATTCTAGAATCAAGTTCAAATAAAATATCAAAAAGCCATGAACAATAATCGTTGAAAATATCTTTTCTCATAATAAACATATTACAAAAAATCGCATCTTTATTATTCATGTAATTTTGTGCTGCATTTGTAAATTCAGGATACTTTTTATTTAAAATTTCCAATGCTAGGTCTAAATCTTCAATTTTATGTTCAAGAGAGTATTTATACTGGCTATAACAAGATTTGTAAGGGAGTGTGTGAGGGAAAATTACATCATAATTTTTAACAATTTTATTTATTTGTTGTTTAACACAATGAATCTTTTTTAAATATCCGGAGTTAATATAATCAAATTTTTTAACCGGAGTCGATTGATTTTGAAAGCAAAAATGTCTTCGATAGTGCATAAACCCTATATAATCAGGGTCACCGAGTTTATCATAATTTTTCCATGCCCAGTAAATACCGGTTAATTCACAAAATCTTCTGTTTAAATGGGAAATATTCTCTCCTGTATTATCTCCAATCATGTTATCAAGCATCCATTGATAATCTTCAAGTTCAATTTCCCCGTTTCTAGATCGCTCTTGTGCAACTGCGCGGCCAACATGTATTGGAGTTAAAATTTCATCTTGAAGTAGCTGTGCCGGAGTGTGATAGGCTATTAAAATTTTAACTTTTTTGTCAGTGTCCATATCTTTCATATTCCTTTCATTTTGAGTTTATTTATATCATCTGATAAGTTTTAAATTTTTCAATAATTTATTTGTTGTAAATAATCGTCATCAATTTTGTTATAAATTATAACGGTTCTTTTATTTTCAATAAAGCTTATATGTCTGCCCTGTTTTTATTTTAACTTTAAGTCATAAAATAATAATTATCATTAAAGTAACTTGCTATTTGCGGAATTAAACTAAAATCTTTTAATTCAAAAACTTTGGTTTTGTAGTTTTTGATATTTTTATCCTTTTTTATAATTGAAATGCAATCCAAATAAATATTACGGTTGGACCATGGAATTAATTCTTGTTGAATACAATTCAAACCGTTATTTTTACACAATTCCTGAATATAAGAATAATCAACTTCAGGAGATCTCCAGTGAGTATGAATGTTATTTAAATTAAAATTAGTATCTTTAGTGTACATTGCTAAATTAGAATGGTGTATAAATGCATATCCACCTTCTTTGAGTTTTTTGGCGAATTCAAAAATGTAAGGCTCCATAGCATCTTTATCTGCATGCACAAGTGAATCAAATGAAAATATTAAATCCAGCGAATCATTTTTTGCCATGTGGAGAGATTTACCGTTATTTAAATAAAAACGCATATTTTTTTGGGATTTAAATTTTTCTTTACAGACATTTATACATTTTTCCGCCAAATCAACTCCAATATATTTATTTGCAAAAGTACTAAGATATTTAGACCAACGGCCAAAGCCGGGTGCAATTTCTAAAATATTTCCCTTTTTTAAAAAATAACTAATTCTTGGATATAAGAAAAAATACCATTGCAAGTCCGCAGATTTAAAAGCTTTTGACCATTCATTGCCTGCATCTTTCCATTCATATTTTTCGTTCCATACCATTTTGTTAGTATCAATATTAGGCATTATTTATCTCCTTATTCAATTCTTTATTTGCTAAACATTTTTATTGAGTTTATTTATATCATCTGGTAAATTTTAAATTTTTTAATAATTTATCTTCATTAAATAAAGCATTATTTTTAATTACCATAAGGTTATGGAAATTATTTATAGAATAATCACAATATTCTAATTTGTAGAAATAATCTTCAGGATAATCATATAATCCCAGTTTTTTGTACATACGGTAAAGTTTTGAATAAATTTTCTTCTCTGATTCTATTGGCAGCGTTCTAAAATGCCATAGAGAAAATACTAAAACAAAATTCAAATAGCTTTGTTTAACTTCTTCATATATCCCCATTTGTAAAAGCTCCTTTTGTATTTCAAGTAAAGCATTAATAAAACAAGATGGGGATTTCATTCTGGTCTCGGACAAAGAAGTTTGAGTATTTTGTCTGTGCGAAATAAGTGCTTCATTAATAATGATTATTCTATTTGCCTTAACAAGTGATAAATATACGAATAAAACATCATTACTGCTTCTTAAATTTTGGAAATATAATTTATTTGTTTTTACAAAAGATGTTTTATATAGCTTATCCCATGCCCATCCGACTGTAAAATTAAAAATATAATACAATTCGCATTTTAAAAAAAGAAAAAAATAAAATAAAAACAAGAAGTATATTAAATGAAAAAATGATTAAATTCGCAAATTAAACGCCGAAAACCTACCATCTAAACAAACTTAAACACTATTA
>CAZXID010000022.1:0-32377 GCA_964640325.1 uncultured Muribaculaceae bacterium
AAAAATACTGTACATAAAAGTTTTTTTAGTCATCCTGTAGAAACAAACAAAGATGAATTTAAAAAAATAGCGAAGTTACTCAAAGATTTTAGAAATTGTATTTGTCATTTTGACGAAAAGCAATTTTTGATTGAAAAAAACAGATTTGTAGAGTCCTTGCTGTTTTTTGAAAGATTATTAGACTGTAAATATCAATTTACTTTAGGAGTAATTGAATCAATTAGTCATAAATTAAGTATTAAGGCTATATTAGAATTAATTTATCAGTATGAGCCCGAAAGTTTTAAAGATGATAGAATACTTGTTAATATTTTTGATGATATAGCTTCTATTGCAGGATATCGAATTAACAACATGCCACAATATTGGTCAATAATTAGACAAAAATTTAATGTTAAAGAAAATACAAAATAAATTATATTATATTTTGAGCCTTTGCTGACAAACCCGCTATCGTCTTTCATAATTACTAAAATTTAAAAACGGCGCCATTAAAGAGTTTACGGTATTCATTATTTGAGTATAATCCTGTGCTCCCTCGGCTTCTTCGGCAAAATTATTCGCCTCTTCGCTTGATGTTGACTTAGGTTTGCTTAATTTGTATTTGGATTGACCTTGTTGAGAAGGCACTTCAGATTGCAAAATTACCACTTCTTTTTTTTCATCCGGAGTCGCTGCGATTGCAGAGCATACGAAAATATTTACAAAAAAAATAATTACAAATATTTTTAAAATCTTTTTCATATAAACATTATAGCGTAAAAAAAAGGGGAGTTTTTAACCCCCTCGTAATATGTTGAGTATTGTTATCTGTTTTTCTTTTTTAGCCGATTACTCCGGCTTTTTTCATATTTGTTTTAAGACCTTGTGCCAAATCGGAGCGCCCGTTTTTTTCATAAATTTTTGTCATAGATTCCAAAAATTTTACACTATCGATATTTGAAGGTCTGCTTCTTCTGATTGGAGCAGAATTTGTTTGTGCCGATGCCAACGATACTTTTTGCCCCACGCCTACAGGTACTTTTGCAGGTGCGACCGGAGGTCTTGCAACAGGTCTTTGAATATCATGTGTCATATAAGGGCTTCTTGTTCCGCTCTGATAAGCTTTTAATCCATACGTTGCGCCTGCCATCTGGGGAAGCGGCAAACTGGGCATCAAATCTTCTTCTACTGCCGAAATATTTTTACAACTTTCAAGCTCTCTTTGTCTTAAACTTTGTGACAGGCCTACTTTAATATTATTGTCTTGACCTTTGAAATTTTTAATTCCGCCCATTACTATTATCATAAACAGCCCAAATGCCACCATCCAGCTTAAATGACTGCTTTTTAATGCCTTTTTAATATATCTTCCTAATGAGCTTGAAGAAAGTCCGCTCAACAACCCCTGAGAATCTTGCTCTAATCCTTCTTCATAAACTGATTTATAAGTACTCATCGGTTTGCTTAACTCTATCTGTTTGCCTGACGTTGTTTGAAGAGAACCTCCTAAAAGCCCCAATGGAGTTTTCAGAGTGTCAAAAGTTACATTTGCATTGCTTACGTTATCTGCTTGGATAAGAATTTTTACAGTTTCATTATTAACAGGCTCCACTACAACACTATCAACAGATGCTGTATTGTTATAAATCGTGTTAATAGATTTTGAAGCTCTTATTCCTTTAAGATGAAGTACCATTTTATTAGGGGCTTGAATAGTTTTGTGAAGCTCTGCGCTGTCATCGGATTTTAAAACTATATCATAAGTGTCTTTGTTTCCGTTAATCTGTATTGCCTGAAGCACATTATCAGATGCAAATGCAAGGCTCCCAAAAAAAGAAAAACCTAAAGCAATAATTATCAAAATGCCTTTATAACTTATTTTCCCAATACTCTTGTTGTTCACTTCCCTACTCCCTCGTAACTTTCTCCTCAACGTATTTTTGAAATTTACTCAACTTCATTATAAAGTTTACTTTTTTTGGCTGTATGTATCATCAATCAGGAGATTTAACTTTTTATTGACCAGATGGTCTATGAAAAAGTGAGGGGTGAGAAGTAATATATTTCCCCTCTCTGTCGTGCTGAATTTATTTCAGCATCTTACCAACGTAGCAAATTGGATAGATCCTGAATCAAGTTCAGGATGACGCGACAGAGGGAATTTTTACCCCCCGCTTTTCGCTCCCTGCCCTACTGCCCTCCTGACCTCTTGCCCTCCTGAACTCTATTTACCATTTACTATTTACTATTTACTTCCGTTTATAATATAATTTTTTTATGGAAAATGAAAAGTTAAAAATCTCCATAGCGCACCTTTATCCGAAACTTTTGAATATTTACGGGGATTTCGGCAATGTTTTAACGCTTAAAAACCGTTGCCTGTGGCGCGGAATTGAGGTTGAATTAACACAAATAAATATCGGGGATAAAATTAATCCCGAAGAGTTTGACATATATTTTATCGGCGGCGGACAGGACAAACAGCAGATAGAGGTTTCAAGGGAATTACAGCAGCAAAAAGACGAATTTAACAAAGCAATGGACGAAAATGCCGTATTTTTAGGAATTTGTGGGGGTTATCAGCTTTTCGGGCATTATTATCAGCCGCACAATGGTGCAAGGCTTTTAGGTCTGGGGCTATTAGATGCTTATACCGTTGCCGGCAACAAAAGATTTATCGGCAATGTTACGGCAAAAACGGATTACGTAATTCCAAAAACACTTGTCGGATTTGAAAACCATAGCGGCTTGACTTATATCCAAGGAGAAACAAAACCGCTTGCGATGGTTGAAGTCGGTGCGGGGAACAATAACAAGGACAAAACCGAAGGTGCAAGGTTTAAAAATGTTTTCGGGACATATCTTCATGGCTCGTTTTTACCTAAAAACCCCCATTTTGCGGATTATTTAATCAAACTTGCGCTTGAAAAAAGGTATAAAGATACGGTTGAACTTGAAAAATTAGACGACGAACTTGAACTAAGAGCCCACATCTCGCTAATCAATAAACCGTACTAATTCACCCAAGCGGGTTAATCACAATTCCCGAAAGCAATTTCGGGTAAAAGTAAGTCGATTTTTGAGGCATCCTGAAGCCTGCCTGAGAAATTTCTTTTATATCGTTTATTTTTGGATAAGCCATTATAAAAGAGGCTTCTGCCTTGCCTGAATCTATCATATCAAAGGCTTCGGCTTCTTGTTTGATGTATTTTATTCCATCCTGTGCCATTTGTTCATCTTGGCTAAACCCGAATTCTTTTGTAATCAAAACTTTATGAAGCACCGTCAAATCAAGTTTTTTAAGAACATCAGGAACTTCAAACTCATCAAGAATTGAATTTACGTTTTCGCGTAACGTCAATAAATAAAATTTATTGACATTTTTCATATACAAGCCCATTGAAATTTGTTTTTGGTTTTCATCCTCAATTGACTGTAAAAATTCATTTTTAACCTCGTTTTTACTTTTTCCGTCAAAGATAAATTCTTTTACATCAAAGTATTTTTTTACTTTTTCAAGCAAAACGTATGGTTCTATTCTTTTTGTAATGATTCTGTGGGTAGGAAAAACAAGCAGATTTTCATCGTCAAGGTTTGTGAAATAGCTCATAACGTAGCTGAATGGGTGAACAAGTGAATGGGTGAATGGCTTATTTTTATTTAATTTTGCAAGACAATAATCTCTGTAATTCATCGCCGTTTCATATCTGTGATGGCCGTCTGCAATTAAAAGAGTTTTATCCTTCATCACTTGCTCAACAAGTGAAATAAAATTTTCATCTTCGATTTTATAGACAATATTTTGGACTCCGTTGTCATCGGTTACATCAATAAAAGGTTTTTGAGAAAAATCAACAGCATTTTCAATTTGTTTTTGAGGGTCTGAATAGACCATAAAAATCTGTGAAAAATTGGCTTTGCATTTTTTTGTCAAATTTAGTCTGTCTTCTTTTGGTCCTCCCATTGTAAATTCATGGGGAAGGATTTTTTTTGTTGAAAAATCTTCAATACGGTTTCTGGCGATAAACCCTTTTCTTTCAATTTTTTTGCCGTGCTCGGTTGTGTATTTTTGAACTATATATAGAATACATGGCTTTTCAAGCTTTACCAAAACTTCTTGTTCAAGCCAAGCGGTAAAATTTTTACACGCTGCATCATAACAATTATTTTCGTCAGTCAAGTCTTTGGTACCTTTTGCAAGAATAAGCTTTACAATATTGTAGTGGCTTCTTTTATAGAGTTCTTCTCGGTATTCATCCAAAATAACGTCATAAGGAGGTGCAATAACATCTTTTATGTTAACTTTTTCCTGATTATAAACAACCGCATTCAAAGGCTTAACTTCAACCATTTTTTCTCTCCCGTTTTTGTAGTATTGTAACAAATTATAGCAAAAAAAGGATTTTGAAACAATTTTTAATCTTGATAGCCTTTTTCTAATTTGGTTACTTATAAAAATAGGGAAATAAATTATTATGAATATAAGTTTTAATCCTCAATATAATTCATATACGGCTTTTGGCTCAAAAACATTGCCCTTTAGCAGGATTGTTAAAAAAGCTCAAAATGAACTTATGGTTGTTGACCCTTTTTCAAAAGGATCCGCTATAAAAGGATTTGAATTTAATAACACAGTAATTGACAATTTGCCTCACGAAGTTTTAAAGTCAATAGTAAAACAAATCCATAAAACCGTTCTTGGCGACAAACCAGTAAAAATAAGATTAACAGCAAAAATAATGAAGGCCTATTTGAAAAACTTGGTTAGTGACACTACTCCAATCGGAGAAAAATACCGAGACACTTTTAATAGAACAGTTGCCTCAGAGTTAGGCAAAAATCTATAAATTTTAAAAAAATCTTGCTAATATTCGATTTTTGTCAAAACTTCGTCTAAATCATATAAATTTTTGGCAAAGAATTTTTTAACAGGAACCCCGTCGGTTATTTCATCAACTTTTTTAGATACTACGTCTGCAATTTTTGCGTATATATCAAAATCTGTTAAATTTGGGTTTGTAGGTACTTCATTGGCTGCAATTTCATGCCCTATTTTTCTTAAATTTTTTAAATTAACTATATTTTCGATAGCTTTTGCATGCTCTTTCGTATAAATAAAAAATGAATGTAAGTCAGGGTTTATAGGTTCTTTGATGTCTGTGCCTGTTCTTATGCGAAGCCAGCTTAGTGAATAATTGTTTCCCATTGATTTTAACTTATCAAGCACCCCTTCATGCATTGGATGCTCAAATATTGTAATAAATTTATTTTTTGGAGCAAGCCCCAGCACTTGTGCAAAAAGGTTTAATATGTATTTTATGTTTGATCCTTTATATTTTGCTGCTCCTACGCTAGTATTAAAATAAGTATGAACCAATTGCATAGTCTTTAATTGAGGAATCTGTTTAAAAACATTTTTTGGAACTTGTACCAGATTAATGCCCCTAAATGTTTGCTGATTCTTATGTCGCTGTGTAATTTTCATGTCAAAATTAATCCTTTTTATGTTTTATCAATATCTTAAAAAGCATAAAAAAAAAATTTGCTACTTAGTCCACAAAATAATTCCAAACTATACAATTTTGAGAATTTTCTGCATCCCCACCTCAAGAAAATGTTTACATAGCTTAATTTTTAAACAGCAGCTTCTTGTGGCTTTTTATTAAACTGCATTTCATAAAGGTGTTTATATTTCCCGTTTTCTATTTTCATTAATTCATCGTGAGAGCCTAATTCCACAAGTTCCCCTTCGTTAATAACTGCAATTCTATCAGCATTTTTGATTGTAGAAAGCCTGTGAGCTATAACAAAAACGGTTTTATTTTTCATCAAATTGTCAAGGGCTTTTTGGACAATAGCCTCTGATTTATTATCAAGAGCCGAAGTTGCCTCATCAAGAATTACAATCGGAGCATTTTTAAGCATCGCACGGGCAATAGCGACCCTCTGCCTTTGTCCGCCTGAAAGCGTTGTGCCACGTTCCCCGACATAAGTATCCATTCCTTTTTCAAGATTATTTACAAATTCATCTAAATGCGCCATTTGAATTACTGACTGCAATTGTTCTTCGCTTGCTTCTTTGTTACCCATCATGATATTTTCTTTAATTGTGCCTGAGAACAAAAAGTTATCCTGAAAAACAAACGAAATTTGACCTCTCAAAGATTCTAAAGTGAATTTTCTCAAATCAACACCGTCAATTTCTATTGAACCTGATTTTACGTCATAAAAGCGCGGAATGAGGTTAACAACAGTACTTTTGCCACCGCCCGAATTACCTACAAGGGCAATAGTTTCATTTTTTGGAACGATAAGCGAAAGATTTTTTAAAACAGGCGTATCATCGACATATTCAAAATCAACATTTTTAAATTCGATTTGCTTTTCAAAAGATTTAAGCTCAAAAGCTTCGGGCTCGCTTTTTATTTCAGGAACAAGATCAAACAATTCAAAAGTTCTAGCCATTGCAACAAAAGTCCCCTGCAAACTTGCAAGAGTTTGCCCCAAACCCTTAACAGGCTTATAAAGCAATAAAAGTGAAGTTACAAATGCCGCAAAGCTTCCGCTTGTTATTTCTCCAGCCATAATCAAGTGGTTACCGTAGGCCATAACAATCGCGATTCCGCAAGATGCGACAAAATACATAATCGGCGAAAGCCATCCGACACGTTTTGTAAGCGTCATAGAAAGATTAAACTGCTCGTTAATCTGATTTTCAAAACAAGAATTTTGCTGCTCTTGAAGATTATATGCGGTAATTATTTTATTTCCGGAAAATGTTTCATTAAAATTTGTAGTCATTCCGCCGCCTACTACCATAGAAGCATTTGAAACGGTTTTAATTTTTTTTCTTATAAAAGCAACCGGAAGCATTGCAAGTCCAAGAACTGTAACACCTATTATTGCAAGTTTCCATGCAGTATAAAGCAATACCGCAACAAGCCCCAAAATACCGAAAATTGTTGTAATAAAAGTTTTTACACTGTCAATAATACTTCTCGATGCGGTGTCAGGATCGCTTAAAAACCTCGTCAGAACAAGCCCTGAAGAATTTATATCGTAAAATTTCGAATTAAGAGAGGTTAATTTCTTAAACAGAGCAAGTTTAAGCGAATTTGAAACTTTCATGCCTGTCCAATCTGTTAAATAAGTGTTAATGTATTTTAATCCGCCTTGAATTAAAGCAAAAATAATTATTGCAGGAGGAATAAGCATCGCCCAAAAAATTCTGCTGTTAAAAGTTTTTCCAAGCAATTCAAAAGTGGCATTCGGATTCCCGTTTATAACATTATCAAGGTAAGGCTTGAGCGCAAAAGCAGTTACGCCGTCGAGCAAGCCCAAAGGAATTGCAATTAATAATCCCAAAATTGCTCTTCCCAAAACGGGTTTAAGATAAGGGTAAATTCTTCCCAAAAGATACCCGTACCTGAAGGCGTCTTTTGAAATTGTGTCTTTTAATTTCATTGCATCCGAACTCATAATTCCTCAATTCATGTATATTTCAATGTGGTTTATGAGTAATATTTTTACACAAAAAAACCTAAATTTCTACTTTTGCTATGTTTGAAGTATAATTTTGTTGTAAATAGAAATGTATAACAAGAAGGGTACACGGCGTGTACCGAGAAAGGTTAAGAAAATGGTAGAAACGAAAGAAAAATTATTTAATGTGAAGAAAACACAAGTCGAAATCGGCGGAAAAATTGTAGAAATCGAAACAGGAAAGTATGCTCAAACAGCTAACGCTTCTGTTACGGTAAGATGCGGAGACACAATGCTTTTTGTCCACGCAACGGTAAGTAAAGAACCAAGAGTCGGAATAGACTTTTTCCCTTTGCTAATAGATTATGAAGAAAGAATGTCTTCAATCGGAAGAATCCCTGGAGGATACAACCGTTCAGAAGGACGCTCAAGCGAAAAAGCAATATTGATTGACAGATTAATAGACAGACCAATCAGACCTTTATTTCCTAAAGGTTACAGAAACGACATTCAAATCGTAGCCCAATTGTTCAGCTATGATCAGGAAAATCAGCCCGATACCTTGGCAATGTTAGGTGCATCATTTGCCCTAATGCTTTCAGGCGCTCCTTTTGAGGGACCTATCGGCGCGGTTAGAGTCGCAAAACTTGACGGTAAACTTATTGCAAATCCTACTCACCATCAGGCAGACAAGTCAGACCTCGATATAGTAGTTTCAGGAACAGAAGATTCCGTAATTATGGTTGAAGCGGGCTGCAAATTCGTTACCGAAGAAGATATTATGGAAGCGGTTGAATTTGCTCAAGTTGAAATCAAAAAACAATGTCAAGCCCAAGTCGCGTTTGCAAAAGAATGCGGTATCGTAAGACAAGAGTTTGTAAATCCTCACGACACAACAGAATTGGCTGAAATTATCAAAAAAACAGCATATGACTTGGTTTACGATGCTTATCATAATTTCGACAGAGAATACAGACAAAATAAATTAGCCGAAGCAAAAAAACTTGTTAAAGAAAAAATCGAAGCACTTCCTGAAGACCACGCAATAAACAAAATGATGGAAGAAACAGGGATTGACTTTGTTTCAGAAGAATTTAAAAGTTTAGAGAAAAAAGTTATGCGCGCAATGATTACCGATGAAGGCGTCAGAGCAGACGGCAGAAAACCCGAAGAAGTTCGTCCTATCTGGTGCGAAGTCGGAGTTATTCCAAGAGCACACGGGTCTGCTGTTTTCACAAGAGGTCAAACACAGGCACTTTCGGTTGCTACATTGGCAGGCCCCGGCATGAAACAAGAACTTGACGGAGTTGATCCCGAAACAGAAAAAAGATATATGCATAAATACATCTTCCCCGGATTTTCAGTAGGTGAAGTTAAACCTATGAGAGGACCCGGAAGAAGAGAAGTCGGACACGGATGCTTGGCAGAACGTGCTAATATCCCTGCACTTCCTACAGCTGAAGAATTCGGATATGTTATCAGAGTTACTTCTGACATACTTGAATCAAACGGTTCAACTTCAATGGCATCAACTTGCGGAAGCTCAATGGCGTTGATGAACGCTGGAGTTCCCGTTAAATGTATGATAGGCGGAGTTGCAATGGGGATGATTGCAGAACAAGGCAAAAACCCTGTGGTACTTACCGATATTCAAGGTATCGAAGACTTTTTAGGCGATATGGACTTTAAAGTTACAGGAAACGATGAAGCAATCACCGCACTTCAAATGGATATGAAAGCAAAAGGTATTTCAAACGATACTTTAAGAAAAGCACTTGCTCAAGCAAAAGAAGGCAGATTGCATATCTTAAGCAAAATGAGAGAAGCAATCAAAGCTCCGGGCGAGATGTCACCTTTTGCACCGAGAATATTCACAATGCAAATCGCTAACGAAGATATCGGTTCGGTTATAGGACCGGGCGGAAAGCAAATAAGAGCAATCGTTGATGCTTCAGGTGCCGAGATTGATATTCAAGACAGCGGTATTGTTACGATTACTTCTAACGATCAAGAAGGTGCAGATATTGCAATGAATATGATTAAAAATATCACATTCAAACCGCAAGAAGGTATGATCTTAAAAGGTAAAGTCGTAAGAATAATTCCAATCGGAGCATTTGTTGAACTCGGCGGCGGAAAAGACGGAATGGTGCATATTTCTCAAGTTTGCAACGAAAGAATAGATGCCATTGAACCACACCTTAACGTAGGTGATGTTGTTGTTGTCAAGGTTATCAAAATAGATGACAAAGGTAGAATTAACCTTACAATTAAAGGCGTAAGCGAACAAGAAAAAGCCCAGTTTGCTTAGTTAATATGAAAAATAAATAGGCGGGATTTTCCTAAAGGAAAATCCCGCCTATTTATTTAAAAACTTTCGACTTTTATTTTTGAAATTCTTCAACGTATGCTTTAGTTAACAAACTTGCCTTTACATAAGCATCAGGATCTCCGTTTTCGCTCAAAGTTTGGTAAGTCATGTCAAAAAACTTATCTGCTTTTTCAATCGCATCAGGATGCGCAGATGCAAAAGAAACATCTTTTTGCAAAGCATCGGGACTGTTGACCTGAGCTCTACCCAAGACTTCTGATGAAATAGACAAGTCATCAGTAATTTTGCCTGATTCGACTTGCGGAATTACAGAGCCCAATTTACCTGTTTTTAATTCTTTTTTTTGTTGGATGCTTCCAATCGTTACATCATTTTTAATTTCTCTCATAGTTATATGTCCTATATTGTGTTTTTTCCAAATCCCTCTTGTACATGCATTAAAACGCAAACAATTTTTTTTTTGCTAGTTTATTTAGAAATTATATAAACTTTTTTCTGATAAATTTACCCAAATAGCCTACAATACAGTTATATCAACAAAAATCAAGAAAGCAAAAATTATATAATTTACTTAACAAAACTTAATATCTACAATTTTACGAGCTTATTTTTTATTTTTACAATAAAAAGTCATGAAATTTCCCCAGCATGCCGGAGAAATTTCGCCGCTTTTATAATTAAGCATTTTAAGGATATTGCTTTCATTAAAGTATTCCGTTTCAAAGTAGGGAAAATCCGCTTCCAGTATATTAAAATCGTAATCGTTAAGCATTTTTTTTAAGGAATCAAAACTGAACAAATTTGTGTGGGTTTTATCAAAGAGCATGCGGTAGTTTTGTTTAAAGAGTTTTGCACAAACGCTTTTAAAATCGGGTGTTGCAAGGATTAAATAACCGTCGGGTTTGAGAATTTTTTTAATTTCTTTTAGAAAATTTTCAGGATTTTCAACGTGTTCGATTACATGGTGAGAGATTACAACATCAAAAGAATTTTCTTTAAGTTGGGCTTTTTCAAGGGGAGCGTTGTAGATTGTTGCAAATTGTTTTGCGTAATCTGCTGCGAATTTTGAGACTTCAAGCCCGAATTTTTCGTGTTTGTCATCTATTGCGCTGAGCAGAAACCCAGGGCCACAGCCTACATCAAGTATTTTTGAAGGCGAAAGGGCATTTATAAAATTAAGTTCGTGATTGAGATTTGCCAAAAATTTATCACGCTCTTCAAGGCGATTTCTGATTTTTCCGTCAGGATCTTTAATTACATCCCAATATGCCTGTTCGTAATCTGCTTCTTGACACTTGATTTTCTTATAATATTTACTCATAAAGATAATATATCACGACTTCAGTAAAACTAAAAGAAATCAAGTGAATTATTCATCCAAAAGTATTGTCTGTTCGCGCTTTGGTCCTACGCTTACTATTGATATGGGAATTTCAAAAAGCTCTTCGAGTCTTTTCAGGTAATTTTGAGCGTTAAGAGGTAATTCTTCCCAAGTTCTGCAGTTTGATATGTGTTTTTTCCAACCTTTGTGCGTTTCATAAATCGGCTCAAGATACTTGTGAATAAACACATTTGTAGGATAATTTTTATAAATTCTTCCGTCTCTTTTGTCTTTATACGCTGTACAAATTTTAATTTCATCAAAATCGTCAAAAACATCGAGTTTTGTGATTGCCATAGAAGTCAATCCGCTTACAAGGGCAGCATATTTAGCAATAAGAATATCAAACCAGCCGCAACGGCGCGGACGTCCTGTTGTTGTACCAAATTCTCGCCCGATATCTCTTATTTTGTCGCCCACTTCATCTTCAAGTTCGGTTACAAAAGGACCTTCGCCCACCCTTGTAAGATAAGCCTTTGATACTCCAATGATTTCTTTTATTGAAGTCGGGCCTAAACCACTTCCCGTGCAGGCACCGCCTGCTATAGGATTTGAACTTGTAACAAAAGGATAAGTTCCGTAATCTATATCAAGCATTACACCCTGTGCGCCTTCAAAAAGGATTGTCTTATTTATTCTTTTGGCATCATTTAAAGTATTCTGCCAATCAAAATCAACATAAGACTCAAAAATTTTGGCATATTTGGCACAAAGTTGCGTAACTTCTTGTTTTGTATAAGTTTTAAGCCCGAAATTTTTGAGCATTTTGTTTTTAATCGGAAGAATCACGTCAAGCTTTTCACTGAGAGCCTCGGGCGAATATAAATCTTCTATTTTAAGCCCCCAGCGTGCCACTTTATCAGTATAAGTCGGACCTATACCCTTTTTTGTCGTGCCGATTTTGCCTTTTTTGGCTTTGTCTTCGGAGTATCCGTCCATTTCAATGTGATAAGGCATGGTGATTGAAGCAAGAGGACTTACTTTTAGATTTTTAGTGCTTATATTTTGTTTGATTAAATCTTTGACTTCCTGCTCAAAAGTTTCGGGATGAATTACAGTTCCTGCGCCGATAAAACAGGTTTTTCCTTCGTATAAAATTCCTGAGGGTATAAGGTGAAATTTGTAGGTTTTATCCTCTACAACAACAGTGTGTCCTGCATTGCAACCACCTTGGTATCTTATTATTAAATCGGCTTTTGTCGCCAATAAATCAGTTATTTTCGCTTTACCCTCGTCGCCCCACTGGGCTCCGACAACTACTGTGTTTTTCATTTACTGACCTTTTAACATTTTAACTAACTCAGGCACCACTTCATAAACATCGCCTACTATTCCCACATCTGCCACATTGAAAATAGGGGCTTTGGGGTCTTTGTTTATGGCAATGATTTTTTCAGAACCGCTCATTCCGACTGTATGCTGAATAGCACCTGAAATGGCACATGCCACATAAAGCTTTGGCATAACCGTTTTGCCTGTCTGTCCGACCTGAATGGCATGATCTGCCCAACCTGCATCAACGCAAGGACGGCTTGCGCCAACTGCTGCTCCCAAAACTTGCGCGAGTTCTTCAAGAAGCTTAAAGCCGTCAGGTGATTTGAGCCCTTTTCCGCCTGCAACAATTATTTCGGCCTCATCAATTCTTGGTCCCGATGCGGCTTGAAAGTTTTTTATAAATTCTACAATCTCGACTTTTTTGTCTATTCCGTCAATATTTGAAGGGAAATCGATAAATTGAGTATCTTTTACTCTGGGTTCTGATGCCTTTTTCAAGACTTTTGGTCTTACAGATGCCATTTGGGGGAAGTTTTTACACAAAATCGTTGCCATCAAATTTCCGCCAAAAGTCGGCCTCGTAGCCGCAAGCTGACCTTTTTCGTTTATATCCAAGCCTGTACAATCCGCGGTCAAGCCCGTATTAAGCGTTGAGGAAATTCTGGGGGCAATATCTCTTCCCTGAGTAGTGGCTCCTATTAAAAAGATTGACGGTTTAACCTCTCTGACCAAATCTATTGCAATTTTTGAATAAAGTTCGGTCGAATAGTCTCTCAATCTGTCGTCTTGAACAACATAAACTTTGTCAAAACCGTTATTTCTAAGTTCATTTTTAATGTATTCAATGTTTCCTGTTTTTGTGATAAGTACGGCTGAAATTTCTTCTCCACCGAGTTTTTGCGCCAAATCATAAGCCGTATTTGCAAGCTCAAGCACAACCGGTGCAAGGGTTTCTTCCCTTGTAATTTCTGCGTAAATTAATATTCCTTTATTTTCTTTTTCTTCCATTTTTTCCTCATTCTAATTTTTAAATATTGTGTCATGCTGAATTCATTTCAGCATCTTGCCAGCGTTAGCAAGTGGGATAGATCCTGATACATCGTTACCGATACTCTCCCTTGTAATCCTCACTCTGTTCGGAAACAAGAGGAGAAGACAAGTTCAGGATGACGTAAATATTATATAATACTATACTCTTTAAGTTTTTCTTTTATAATTTCCGCTCCTTTTTGAGCATTTTCGGGTACAATCACATCTCCGCCCTGCTTTTGTTCGGGTCTGAACGCTCTGCTTACATAAGTCGGAGAACCTTTAATGCCGACCTGCTCCGGCTGCAACTTAATGTCTTCGGCATTATACATGTTAATTTGTGATTTCTGGGCTTTTACAAATCCGTCTATCAAAGGCCGCCTTGGTTCATAGTCACATTTGAGCATACACAAAACCGCAGGAAGCGTGGTTCTTATAATTTCTATGCCGTCTTCGACTTCTCTTTTTACGGTTAAAAATCCGTCTTTATAATCAACAATTTCTTTAACGTAAGTAACCTGAGGGAAATTTAACTGTTGGGCAATACTCGGCCCTGTCTGTGCAGTATCTCCGTCTGTTGCAAACTGCCCGCAGATAATCAAATCTACATCTTTGACCTTTTCTTTTATAGCTGTTGCCAGAGTTCTGCTTGTCGCAACCGTATCAGCACCGGCAAATTTCTTATCAGATACCAAAAATCCTTCGTCAACGCCCATTGAAATCGCACGCTTAAGAATATCCTGCGCTTGAGGAGGGCCCATTGAAAGTACGGTTATATGAACGTCTTTGAAATTTTCTTTCAACCTCACTGCCGTTTCAATCGCGTACATGTCAAAAGGGTTAATGACACTTTCTACGCCTTCCCTTTGAATTGTGTTGTTTTCGGTCCATTTTATATCAGCCGTGTCGGGGACCTGTTTAATACATAAAGCTACTTTCATAAATACAACTTTCCTTTTCTATCTCAATTTTTCTTTGGCTGCTTGCTTTGAATATCCAAAGCAGCATTGTGCGCCAAAACATACATAGCACACATTTTATAATTTTTCAAATACCAGGCGCATCTTTCCTGTGTACAAATTACCTCTATCGTGTTTCCTGCACTCATAAGAGGGCAATAAGGGATGTTTCTGTCAACCATAATCTACTCCTTTACCTCTTTGTTATCTTCCCGTAGTTTTTGCGGGCTTTGATTAAACAACTTGCAATTTTCATCACGTTTTTGTTCCTGATCTTTATAAATTTTTGTTCTGTTAATAACTTCATCAAAATCTATTTTATGCGCGTCAAAATCAGGCCCGTCAACACAAGCAAATTTGACCTCTCCGCCGACTGTAACCCTGCAAGCACCGCACATGCCTGTTCCATCAACCATAATCGGGTTCATGCTGGCTTCTGTGTAAATTCCTTTATCTCTGGTCATATTTGCAACCGCCCTCATCATAGGCATAGGACCTACGGCAATTGCGTAATCAACTTTTTCGGAATTCATAATTCGCTCTAAAACTTGTGTTACAAAGCCTTTTTCCCCCAAAGTCCCATCATCTGTCGTTATAAAAAGCTCACTACAGGCATTTTTCATTTTTTCCTGCCAGAAAATTAAATCTTTATTTCTTGCGCCCATAATCATGTAAACCTTATTTCCAGCTTCCTTAAAAGCCTTTGCTATCAAATAACAAGGTGCCGCACCATAGCCGCCTGCGATACAAACAACTGTTCCGTATTTTTTTATATGGGTTGGCTGACCTAAAGGCCCGACCAAATCGGCTATTTCATCACCGACTTCAAGCGTTGACAATTTTTTTGTCGAATAACCGACTGCCATATAAACTATGGTCAACTCACCTTTTTGCCTGTCAAAATCGGCTATTGTTAAAGGAACTCTTTCCCCGTCTTGATCCACCCTCAAAATAATGAACTGCCCTGCTTTTGCATTTCGAACCACATACGGCGCTTCTATAGTGATTTCGTACTGGTTAGGACAAAGTTCTTTTTTTGATAAAATTTTGTATCCCATTTTGATTATAAATTCCTATTCTGCAACGTTTTTACGTCTGTAATATTCCTCGATAAATCCTGTATTAAAATCACCTGAAATAAATACATCGTCTTCTACTATCTCCTGATGAAAAGGGATAGTCGTTTCAATTCCGGTGATTACGTATTCTTTAAGCGCACGATACATTCTGCGCCTTGCTTCCTGTCTGTTTCTACCCCAGCAGATAAGCTTTCCTATCATAGAATCATAAAACGGCGGTATTGAATACCCTTGATAGGCATGTGAATCCACCCTTACGCCAAAGCCTCCGGGTGTAACATATCCTTCAATCTTCCCTGGACAAGGCATAAAATCTTTTGCAGGGTTTTCTGCGTTAATTCTACACTCTATGGCATGCCCTCTTAAAAGAACATCTTTTTGGGCAAAATCAAGTTTTTCGCCTGCTGCAACGCAAATTTGTTCTCTTACTATATCAATATTTGAAATCATCTCTGTAACGCAATGTTCAACCTGAATTCTGGTATTCATTTCCATAAAATACCATTTCCCGTCGCTATCTAGCAAAAATTCTATTGTTCCCGCTCCTTCATAGTTTATTGCTTTTGCCGCACGGACTGCGGCTTCTCCCATTTCTTTTCTGGTGTGTTCGTTAATTGCAGGAGATGGAGCTTCTTCAATAAGCTTTTGATGGCGGCGCTGGATAGAGCAATCTCTTTCGCCCAAGTGAACGACATTTCCGAAACTGTCGCCTAAAATCTGAACCTCAATGTGACGAGGGTTTTCAAGATATTTTTCTATATAAACACCGGGATTTCCGAAAGAATTTTGAGCCTCGTTCTGGCACATATTCATCATTATTTCAAGCTCATCATCCTTGCGGACAATTCTCATTCCTTTTCCGCCGCCGCCTGCTGTGGCCTTTATTATAATAGGATATCCGACTTTTTGAGCGAATTCCCTTGCATCATCAACCGTTTTTACCAAATCTGTTCCCGGAGTTATCGGAACGTTATGTTCCTTCATGGTTTTTCTAGCCGTTGCCTTATCACCCATTTTTCTCATAGCATCGGCTGAAGGCCCGATGAATTTTATCCCGTGCTGATTACATATTTCAACAAAATCGGCACGCTCTGCCATAAATCCGTATCCCGGATGAATGGCATCAGCTCCGCACATCATCGCAGCTGAAATTATAGCGGGAATGCTTAAGTAACTGTCTTTGCTCTGCGCAGGACCTATGCAATAAGCCTCTGTTGCAAGACTTACATGAAGCGAATTTGCATCCGCTTCCGAATGAACCGCTACCGTTGGAATCCCCAACTCGCGACACGCTCTTATTATTCTCACCGCTATTTCGCCGCGGTTGGCTATTAATACCTTCTTAAACATATGTTGTCCTTTTTATAATAAGGTGAATAGTTTATTAGATGAACAGGTGAACAGTTATTTTAATTAATTAACCTATTCACCTGTTAACCTACTCTACGTACATCAATACTTGTCCGAATTCGACTGCCTGACCGTCTTCAACACAAATTTCAACGATTTTTCCGGCATACTCAGATTCGATTTCATTCATAAGCTTCATTGCTTCAATGATACAAACAACCTGTCCTTCTGAAACAGTTGCACCAACTTCTGCAAAAGGCTTTGCCCCAGGCGATGGCGCTTTATAAAAAGTCCCTACCATTGGAGATGTAATCGCTTTGCCTTTGGGTGCAGATGCGCAAACCAAAGATTCTGACGCCCCTGCAGCAGTTGTCGTCATTGTTGCTGTAACAACCTGAGGCGCTGCAACAACTTCTTTTTCTTTTTTAAGCATAATTGCTTTTTCGCCATCTTCTAAGGCTATTTCTGTCAAAGAGCTTTCTTCTAAAATTTTTATAAGCTTTTTTACATAATCCATATCAAAATTCATAAATTTCTCCTTTTTTAATGGTGGAGAGTGAAGTATGAAAGATAAAAAGAAAATTTCTATTCACCTATTCACCTGTTCACCTATTCACCTAATTTAACATCTATCCAAATATTCGTTTGTTCTTGTATCAACCCTTATTCTGTCTCCGTTTTGAACAAAAAACGGAACATTAATAATTGCACCTGTTTCTGTTGTGGCACGTTTTGTACCTCCCTGCGCGGTGTTTCCTTTTTCTGAAGGCGGGGTGTCTACAACTTCCAATTCAACCTGCATTGGCATATCAACACCTATTGTTTTGCCGTCGTGAAGCAAAACAGATAGCATCATATTTTCTTTTAAGTATTTTATACCGTCGCCGATTTGCTCTTCAGAAAGGGAAATCTGTTCATAATTTTCCATATCCATCATTACAAAACCGCTGCCTTCTTTGTACAAATACTGCATATCACGTCTGTCAAGCATCGCTCTTGCAACTTTTTCGCCTGCCCTGAAAGTTCTTTCAATAACCTGACCTGTTTCAACGTTTTTAAGCTTTGTTCTTACAAACGCAGCGCCTTTACCGGGTTTTACGTGTAAAAATTCAACCACCGACCACAGTCCATGGTCTAAGTCTAATGTCAATCCCGTTCTTAAATCGTTTACCGATATCATGTCTTCTCCTGTAAAACTCTTATTTGCCAACTTATAAATCTTATGTCATGCTGAAATGATTTCAGCATCTTTCCAAAGTCCCTACTGGGATAGATCCTAAAACAAGTTCAGGATGACAAAGATTCTGATATTCATATTATCATAAACAAGCTAATTTGAAAATTTGTTAACATTTGGTTGTCGGTAATAATTTATAGTATTATTGTTAGGTTAATGAAAGGTAAAATGTCAAAATTGAAGGGACAGGTTTTTAAAATACATTCGGATTTCTATTACGTAAAATTCGCAGACAATGCGAAACTTTTTGAATGTAAAAGCAGGGAAATGCTTAAAAAACAACAGGAAAAAATCATGGTAGGCGATTTTGTCGAATGTGCCGAAGTTAATCCAAAAAAACACACTGCCGTAATTGAGGAAATTTATCCCCGCAAAAATTTTCTCACCCGCCCCAGCGTTGCAAATGTTCAACAGGTAATTATTGTATCTTCAATAAAAGAACCCGAACTTAATTTTGAACAGTTAAACAGATATATTTGTTTTGCAAAATATCACAAAATCAAAACAAAACTCTGCTTTAACAAAAACGATTTATCAGAAGATGACAGCATTATCGAAAAAATTTTCCAAATTTACGAACCACTGGGATTTGAAATAATATTTACCTCTGCACTTGAAAAACTCGGCATAGAAGATTTTGCCCAAATGCTTAAAGGCAAAATGACGGTATTTTGCGGAACTTCAGGCGTGGGTAAATCAAGTTTGATAAATTCGATTTGCCCCGATTTAAACATTAAAACAAAGCCCGTCAGCGAAAAAACAGGGCGAGGGATTCACACGACCAGGCACTGTGAAATAATTGAGATTGAAAGATGCGAAAATGCGAAGATGCATAGATACGAAGAGAGCCACGCCTCTGTGCCTCCACGCTTCCACGCCTCTATTAGAATAATTGACACCCCCGGATTCAGCAACCTTAAATTTGACTTTTTATTACCCAATCAAATTGATGAACTTTTTGACGAAATAAAACAATACAAAAGCGGCTGCAAATTCAAAGATTGTCTACATATTCAGGAAGAAAGCTGCAGTGTTCTGGAAAATATTAATGAAATCGATTTATCAAGATACCAAAGCTACCTTTCTTTTGTAGCTGAGGCTAACGAATACAAAGAAAGAATTAAAACCGAAAGCATTAAAAAAGAAAGCTTTCACAAAGAAAGTTTAAACAAAAAAATAGCAAAAATAAGCAGCAAAAAAAGGCAATCTGCCAGAAATACTTTAAAACAAAATATATACAAGGATTTAGAAAATGTCCAATAGCATAAAAAAATATATAGAATTAGTAAACAAAAATCTGGATAAGTTTTTAAAAATAACCTATCCTCAAGAAATTTTTGAATCAATGCGATACAGCGTTTTAGCCCAAGGAAAAAGACTTCGCCCTGTTCTTTGCCTTGAAAGCTGCAAAATTTGGGAAGGAAACATTGAAGATGCGATTCCGACTGCCTGTGCTATCGAAATGCTCCATGCGCAAAGCTTAATACACGATGACCTGCCCTGTATGGACAATGACGATTTTAGGCGCGGCAAACCCACAAACCACAGGGCTTTTTCAGAAGCAACAGCTGTTCTTGCAGGAGATGCTCTTTTAACTTTTGCACCGCAAATAATCCTCCAACAATCCAAAAATCTGGATGATAAAACAAAATTAAGACTAATTGAAGAATATTGTATCGCAGCAGGCGCTTTTGGACTTATTGCGGGGCAGATTGTCGATATTCAATCCGAGGAACAAAAAATTTCGCCTAAAACTCTTGAATTTATCCACACTCACAAAACCGCCGACTTATTTAAACTTGCACTAAAAACAGGGGCAATAATTGCAAAAGCGAATAAAAAAATAATTAAAGAAATGGAAGATTTAGGACAATACTTAGGGTTTGCCTTTCAAATCTGCGATGACATTTTGGATGAGACTTCTTCTTTTGAAAAAATGGGCAAAACTTTAGGCAAAGACAAAGATGCTCAAAAATCGACTTATACAGCACTTTTTGGGATAGAAAAAGCCAGAGATGAAGTAATTTGCCTTTTAGCTAAAGCTCGTGATATAATTTCAAAAAACAATATAAAATCAGAAATTTTAGAAGAGATAATAGAAGGTATACAAGAAAGGTCAAAATCTTAATGATGCAGGAAACTCAAATCTTAAACACCGGCTATGAAGTCATGTTATCAGGTATTTTGGCAGCGTTAATAGCCCAAATTATTAAATTTTGTCTACATTTAATTTTTCAGCGAAAAATAGATTTCAAAATTTTTACAACAACAGGCGGAATGCCAAGTTCCCATTCGGCAGGAGTTGTCGGATTAACTACCGCAGTGGGACTTATTTCAGGATTTAACTCAATAATTTTTGCCGTTTCTGCAGGCTACGCGCTTGTCGTTATGTACGATGCAGCAGGGCTCAGAAGAGCCTCAGGCAAAATGGCATCTTGCTTAAACAAAATTATGGATGATTTTTACAAGCACGATGTTCAATCTGCCGGCGGAAAATTAAAAGAACTTCTTGGACACACTCCTGTTGAAGTTTTTGCAGGTGCGCTTTTAGGTTTTGTTTATGCCTGCTACATGCACTTTTATCTTTTAAGCTAAGAGGAAAAAATGAAAGAAGAAAAAATTATAATAACAATTTCGGGCACCGATAAAGTAGGTATAGTTGCAACAATTGCGACGGCTTTGGCAAAATATTCGGTAAACATCGAAGACATTAAGCAGACAATTATGCAAGGGCATTTTGTGATGTTTATGCTCGGTGATATAAGCGGGTCTAAACAATCTTTTAAGGAGATTAAAGAGGCGCTTATTGAAGAAGGTAAAAAAATCCAAATGGAAGTTTGGGTTCAAAGAAAAGCCATTTTTGACAAAATGCACACGATTTAAGAATTGTTTTATCTGGCATTAAGAATAAATCCACACCTTGTTTCTCGCAGTTAACGTCGTTGCGAGCGTTAGCGAAGCAATCCAAATAATTAAAGTATATTTTTTGTTTTCTATTTTGTAGCGTAAAGATTTTTTGCCTCATTTTTTTGCATTAATGCACACTACTGCTATTTACTGACAAAATAAATTTATTATTATAAACAATTTTTCTACCTTTTAAAATCGGGCAATGCTTCAACAAAATCAGGGATAAAAACTTCTTTTTGTTCTTTTAGGCTTTTTTGTTCACCTTCATTTTTTATTGAATTATTTTCTTGTATAACCAATCTTTGCTCTTGCTGATAAACTTGGGGCTTAGAAATCCATTTAAAAGATTTAACAGAACTTTGACTCTGAACTTTGCCGTCAATTATTACCTTGAATGTTTTTGTGGGAAGACTTGTCTTTGGAGTTAGCGGCGGGATTAAATCTATTTTTTCGTAACTTGAATTTATAAGAATTTGCCTTGAAGGTAAATCTGTTTTTGCGATTGAGGAGATGATTTTATCAACCGAAATATCGCCTAATGGTCCCAAAACTTGCGCCACATCATCAGAAACCCTGCCTAAAATTGTCAAACCGGCGACTTCATCAATCAAATGGTATCTTCCTGTAATATACATGCTCATTGAAGGCCCAGTTGTAGTGAGATAAGAAATATTTGCCCATGCGTTGGAAAAATCCACATCCCCTCGCATGTACTTATAAACGCCCGTATTCTTGGTGCTCACCGCCTTTGCTATCAAATTAAGATTTGCCTTCAAAAGATTATTTGAAACAATATTTTGAGCATACAAAAGGTGTTCCAATTTACCTAATGTTTTCATTTCTCCGTTTGAAACCACAAATTTAGTATTACCTTTGAGGGTTTTTAAAATTTGATTTCTGTTTTGACCTACCATTGTAATGTTTGAATCAAAGTCAAGCTGACCGTGAATTTCCTCTTTCATTTTGCTGAGAGCCTTAATCGCAACAGCTGCGCTTAACCCTCTGCCTTGCAAATCAAGTCCTAGTTTTTGCCAAGCAAGGTCATAATTTATGCTCCCCAAAATTTTACCTAAATAAGCATCGCCTCTTACATTCTCCATGTTAAAAATATTGTTTCTAAGAAAAATATTTGAAGTGACATTTGTTGTTATTATATCAGCTGCCTTAAACTTACCAATCCTGCTTGTTCCTTTTAAAATCGTAAGCTTAAGAGAAGGAGCAAACCCATCGGAATTTTTAGAAAACCTTGACAATAAACCCGTAATATCGCTTAATTCAAGATTTTCAGATATAACATCAACATTATTTATAATTAATCCTTGAGAAAAATTATTGTGTGCCAAAGCATTTATACTCACTGAAGAATTACCAAACACAATATCCGGACATGCCGCACTTATCAAATTTTGATTAAAATGTATCATTGAATTTTTCAAACCGATTTGAAGCTCAGGAACTGAAAGCGACGAAATTGACAAATACCCTGCAATATCAGGATTCTTGATATTGCCGTTCATTTTTAAATCCCCCTTGAGTCGGGCAGTTGAATTGGGGTAATCAGGAAGCGAAACCGTAAGCTGATTTGGAATGTTTATTCCGATATCTCTGAAAATTGCATCTGAATTTATGTCCGAAATTTTTCCACTGAGGGTCAAAACTTTGTAGCCGGATGAAGTATTTGTTTTAAAATTTTCCGATAATGGACCTGCCGTTTTAACAGAATATAGTGCTATTTCTTCTATCTTTAAAACATCTTTATCAAAAATTAAATCGCAATTTACAAGCGAATTTTGACCAAGCCCCTTTACATCAACAAAAGAAATATGATTGTCTTTATTTGCAAGCATTTGAGCCTGAATTTTTTGTCTTTGGCTCCCGTAAACTTTTATTATAATCGGAAGCTTTCCGGCGGACTCGGGCTTATATTTTTTTGTCATTGAAGCAATATCTTTTGCAAAAATAAAACCTTTGGCTTTCACATCAACAAAAGCTTTAGGAGAATTGTAATCTAATATTTTCCCTTGAATATTAAGCTTGGAATTATCTAAAACGATGGAGCTTTTTTCTATGCTCAAATCTCTTTTATCAAAATTTGCCGATAATTCAGGCAAAAAGATTAATTTAAAGAAATTTTGAGAAGAAATCTTTATCCCTAATGCGTTAATTTTCCCTTTAAATTCCTTATTTTTTACAGTTGATTTTGCCTTTGCACTTTGTATAGATATTTTTACCTTTTGCAGCTTGTTGTATATTATAAGATTGTTAAAGGAAGTATTAATTTCCGGCAGCGGATTATCAATTCTTCCTTTGAGCGTTGTGCTTATATTAACACTTCCGCCAAGAACATCATTTTGCCTTAAAAACTCCCTTTTGCCCAGAGTCGCTAAAAGCCCCTTAAGCTGCAAATTTTTACCCTCAATCAAAATATCCGCGTTAGCGTTTTTATCCAAATTACCCCTAATGGTAATGGGTTGAGAGTTTAACAAGGCACTTGCCTTTTTAATTTTTATCATATCTTGGGAAAAATCTATATCTGCAAATATCGAGTTTAAAGATGCATTATACAATTTATAATCGAATTTTGCATCTTCAATTTTTAAATAACCTTTAGAATTAACTGTTTTAAAATCGCTTTTTAATTTAAAATCCGCGCTTAATTGACCGTCGGCGTTTATTTGGTCAAACTTTTTTATCCCGAAAATTCTGCACAAATTATTTGCTATCAAAAATAAATTTGAAATATCCGTTTTTTTACTTTTTACATCCAAATTCAAATATTTCTTCCCGCCGTTTTCAAAAACGCCGATAACAGTTGAATTGTCACTTTGCGATGTAAAAATCTTTGAATTAATCTTTATTTTACGGCCGTCAAATTTTAAATTAATTTTACTATTTGGAAGGGTTACACCTTCTATCGCAGTCGAAATATTTTCTAAATCAAGATTCCCGTCTATTTTTAAATCATTTTCCTCCCCGCTTATTTTTAAATCGGAGTTTATTTGCGCCAGAAATTTATATTTGTACAAATCTTCAAAGATTTTTATCACATTAAAATCCGAAGCTGTTTGAAGATTTTTTAAATTAAAATCAGGAAAGACTTTCGTAAAAACACAAATATCATAAGTTATTTGTTTTCGATTATCCAAAAACAATGAGCCCTGCGACTTTAATTTGATTTTTTTATCTAAAACAAAATCACTCAATTCAAAATCTTTTCCCTTGAAAAAATAACCTTTTGCAGTATCCGTATTAATTATAGAAACCCTATATTTTTCAATTTTTATATCAGGAATAGATGAATAAAACGAAAATCCAAAGGGCAATTTTTGCCTTTCTGTTTCTTCAAGTTGAATAGGTTTCAAATATTTTTCAAGCAAAAATTGCCCTTTATTATTAACCTTTAAATTAAACAAAGCCTTTTGAGAATCAAGCGTGCTAAACTTTATTTTGCCAAAAATAAGATACGGAAGTGATATTGCAATTTTAAAATCGTTTATCTGCCCGAATTTTTCACCATTGGGATATAAAAAATCCACCCTTTGGGCTGTTGCGCCTGCAGAAAGCTTCCAATCGGAAAATGTTTTTGTGTCTTTAAACTTTACGACTATACCGGTTTTTTCCTGAATTGTTTGAACAACTTGAGGCAAATATTGGTTTATGTCAAAAAGAATCGGCAATGCGTATATAAATGCCAAATAAAACAATAAGCAAAAAGAAAAAACAGTTATTAAAATTATTTTTAAGGGTTTCATCAATTCCAGCCTTTCGCAAATTATAGTATCATAATTTGCTACAAGGTGGCAATTTTTTAATCAAAATTTTTGCAAAAAAAACCTCCCAAAAATTTGAGAGGTGAGCACTAAGCAATCAGAAGAGTTGAGGATTTACCCATACATAATAAAATCCTCGGCTCATTAAAACATTGCACAAAATAATTAGTGATATGCTACTTTTTATCAATTTTTGAAAGTAATTCTTTTATCATATAAATAGAGCCGCAAATTACAGTTATCTTGTCCGATTTGTTAAATTTGTCAAAAGGCTTTGCCTCAAAAGGACACGCAACGCTTAACTCCTCAAAAGAACATGAATTTTGATTATCAAATTGATAGAAAAATATTTCATCTTCAGAGCTAAACAGGTTTTCTATCATCTGAGGGTAATTTTTATTTCTTAAGCATCCGAAAATAAATCTGAAACTTTGTTTTGAGAAATTTTGCTCCAGACTTTCTCTTAAAGCCTTGGCTCCACTAGAATTGTGCGCCGCATCAATTAAAATATCCTTTGTGTAAAATTCAAACCGGCAGGGATGCTTAACTTTTTTCAAGCCTTTTTCAATATTTTCTTGCAAAATTTCAAATCCATTTTTATTCAAAAATTCTATTGTTTTAAGAACAAGTGAAAGATTTTCCTTTTGATAACTGCCCTTCAGGGCGGAATTTTCCTGCGGAAAATTCCGCCCTGAAGTTGAAATTAATATTTTAGATTTTTTTTCTTTTGCTATTTTTTTAATCACCTCAAAGCCAAGATTATTTTTACTTATTATAACAGGACTGCCTGATTTAATTATTCCCGCTTTTTCATAAGAGATTTTTTCTATTGTATCTCCGAGTCTTTCTGTATGGTCAAAATCTATTGAAGTAATTATTGAGCAAATATTTTTTTTGATTATATTTGTGGCATCAAACCTTCCGCCCAAACCTGTTTCCAAAATTACCAAATCAACATTATTTTGGGCAAAATATTCAAAAGCAACTGTTGTAAGAATTTCAAATTCAGTCAAATAAATATCGTTTTTATCTGCAATATCAACGATTTTGAAAATCAAATTTGAAAATATTTCTTTATTTATTTCTATATCGTTAATTTTTATGCGTTCAATATAATCAACAACATGAGGGCTTGTAAACAATCCTGTTTTATATCCGTTTTGGGTTAAAATTGAACTCAACATCGAGCAGACAGAACCTTTTCCGTTTGTACCCGCAACGTGTATGTATTTAAGTTTTTTTTGCGGATTACCCAAAAACGCAAGAATTTTTTCAATGCGCTCAAGCCCCAAGTTTATATGAAACCTGCCTTGAGAAGTTAAAATATTCAAAGCTTTTTGGTAAGTAACTTTTGGCAAATTATCCATTTACCCCCCTCACTTCTCACTTCTCACTTATTATATTTTTAAGCTGCTGCACAATATCTTTTGTCGCCTCAGGCTTTGCAAGCACAAGGGCATTTTCTTGAATGGTTTTAAGTTTCTCCTCACTGTCCAGAATTTGTTCTATTGCAATCAAAAGAGTTTCTTTTGTAGTATCTGCATCTTCAAGATAAAGTGCAGCGCGTTTTTTGACCATAAAATCGGCGTTTTTTCTCTGATGATCTGCTGCTGCATGCGGATAAGGAATCAAAATCGATGCAACCCCCGAGGCACAAAGTTCGGACAAACTCAACGAGCCTGCTCTGGAAACTGCAATATCGCTTGCTTTAAGTACCGCTGCCATATCATTTAAATAAGGCTTTAAAATTAAATTTTTATTGTTTTCAAAATCAGGAAACTCTTTTTTAAGAAAAGAAACAACCTCGTCAAATTTTTTCTTTCCTGTTTGAAAAATAATTTGTAAATCCCTTTGCTGGCACAAATATTTTAAAACCCCCACAGTTGCCATGTTAATTGACTTAGCCCCTTGTGAGCCTCCCATAATGCAAAGTGTCATTTTATCCTGAATCCCGAGTTTTTCTCTTGCTTCTTTTTTTGAAGATTGAAAAAAGCTTTCTCTGATTGGATTGCCGTTTACGTGAATGTGTTTGGATTTCATAGATTCTTTTGCGCCTTCAAACGCAAGTGATACGCATTTTGCCATAGGTGCTATGTATCTTGATAAAATCCCCGGCTGAACATCACAGTCATGAATCATAAAAGGCACATCGGTAAGGTTTGCCGCAAACAATGCAGGTGCAGAAACGTAGCCGCCCGTTCCGAAAATAGCATCAGGCTTATATCGTTTTATGTAAAAAAGTGCCTTGAAAGTTGCCGCCTGAAGCTGAAAAAACCACAATATAAAATTCAATCCCAAAAAGCTTATTTTTCTTGGCATGGCAGAAATTTTCACACCCAAAAATTTATACCCCGCTTTTTCTGTAATTTCAAATTCAAGATTATCGGGGTTTCCCACATAATAAATTTCTTTTGTTTCAGGGTCGTTTTTCAGTGCTTCAAAAACCGCTATTGCAGGATAAATGTGCCCGCCGGTTCCGCCTCCCGTTATAAAATAAGTATATTTCTTTTTTTTATCATAAGTGTCTGACATTTGCATTAACCCTAATCTTTTTCACTCTTTTTTTGGAAATATTAAGCAAAATTCCAACCATCCACATCGAAACCATAAGCGAAGAGCCCCCGTAGCTTATAAAAGGAAGCGTAACACCGGTTGCAGGAAGCAGGGAACTTGCAACACTCATATTCAAAAATGCCTGAAACCCTATTGAAAAAGTAATTCCAACCGCAAGAAGTTTTCCGTACATATCAGGACATCTTGAAGCAATCAAAAACCCCCGATGAACAAAAGTCCAAAAAAGTCCTATTACCAAAAGACATCCGATAAAGCCGAGTTCTTCTGCCATAACGGCAAAAATAAAATCCGTATGAGATTCCGGAAGCCATGCAAGTTTTTGTTTGGAGCTTCCGTATCCTACACCCCAGAATCCACCGGTTGCAAAGGCAACCAAAGACTGAATAACATTATAGCCCGCGCCCAAAGGATCAGCTTCAGGATTAAGCCATGTCGTAATTCTTGACATTTGATAGGGCTTAATAATTTGGGTAACTCCTGCCGTAAAAAGCCCAAAAGCACCTATTCCGGCGCTCATTACAAAAAATTTCAAAGGACCGCCCGCACTTAAATACATTACAAGCGAAGTCAACATTAATAAAATTACCATACTTAAATTCGGCTGTTTGAAAATCATAAAAACCATAATTAATATCGGCAGAAAATAATAAACTATTTTGTGATTGTCCATTATAACATCGTTTTTATAAAAAGCACTTGCAAGAAGCATTATAACAGCAGGTTTTGCGAATTCCGAGGGCTGAAATTGAAACATTCCTATCCCTATCCATCTCTTTGCTTCATTTACGGTAACCCCCAGCGGCGTATAATTTACAAGTATCAAACACAAAATCACAAAAAAAGTAAGAGGAATTGTCCAAACAACCATGTTTTTGTAATCGTAATTTGTTAAAAATTTCATCCCAATGAATCCGACCACAAGATAAATAATTTGACTGAACAAAAACTTTGCAGGATTAACCCCTGCATCCATACATTTTGGCGCACTTGCCGAGAAAATGGCCATCAGTCCTAAGATTACAAGAAAAGCTACCACCACCAACAGAGTTTTGTCCGGCGGTGAAATAATTACGCTCATTTGAGGCTCGTAGTGCCTCGGCTTCTTATTTGAGTATCTTTGATAAGACATGACCTTTAAATACTTCCCCCCTATGTTCATAACTTTTGAACATATCAAAACTTGCACACGCAGGCGATAACAGCACAACTTCAGGTTTTAACTCTATTGATTTATCGATTGCACCCTCCAGCGTGTTTTCAAAGATTATATTATCAAAACCTTTTTCCTTCAAGTTTGTTGCAAAACGTTCACCTGCCTCTCCGATTAAGATAACGGTCTTTATATGTTTTTTTATTTCTTCACAAAACTCGCTCAAATCGGTATTTTTATCCCTTCCGCCCGCTATTAAAACTGTGTTTTTGTCAAATGATTTTATTGCAACAATTGAAGCTTCCGGATTTGTTGCTTTTGAATCGTTATAAAATTTTATCCCGTCAACCTGCGCCACATATTCAAGCCTGTGTTCAGGAGCTTTGAAAGCTTTTACGGCTTTTACTATATTTTTATTTTCAATTCCGACAAGTTTTGCAACAATAACTGCGCACATTATATTTTGATAATTATGATGACCGACAAGCGTACAATCTTTTAAATCAATAATTTTTTCTTCTTGCCTGTTGCGTTTAAAAAATATTGCATCATTTTTTATGTAACAGCAATTGTCAGAAATTTCTTTATCAAAAAGGAAAACTTCAGATTGAACTTTTTTTGAAAATTCCAAAAGTTTTTCGTCTGCCCCGTTAAAAACAGCAAAAACAGGACTTTGCGGAGGCAAAAAAAGTTTTGCTTTTGCATCAAAATAATTATCAACCCCGTCATGCCAGTCAAGATGGTCAGGGGTAAAATTCAGCCAACAAGCGATTTGTGCCTGAAAAACAGTGCTTGTTGCAATTTGATAAGAACTCATTTCACACACGAAGTATTCGACATTTTCCTGCAAATAATCGCAAGGCGGGCTTCCGATATTTCCGCAAGCTTTTGCTTTGTATTCTTTGTTTAAAATGTATGCCGTAAGTGCAGTCGTGGTTGTTTTACCGTTTGTTCCGGTTATTGCAACAAAAGGTTTTGAGGTTTCCTCATAGGCTAATTCCACCTCAGAGATTACATGTATTTTTCTTTCCCTGAGCTTGATAAAGATTTCGGCTTTTGGTGGAATGCCGGGGCTTGTAATCGCAATTGAAGAATTTTCTATAAATTTGTCGGAGTGCCCTCCCATTTCGATTTTTATGCCCAATTTTTCAAGCTCTAAAATGACTTTTGTATCTTCAGGTTTTTGTTCCCTTAACTCAGTAATAAAAACGTCAGCACCTTTCTTGTTCAAATATTTTGCCGCCGCAATACCGCTTTTAGACAAACCCAATATTAAAACTTTTTTTTCAACCCAATTTTGCATTTATATCCCTCAAATCTGAAGATAAAACTTTATACCCAACCCCAATAAAATACGTTAAATAAAATAACCGCAAGTATTGAAAACAAAAGCGAAATAAAGGCAAATCTTATAACAATTTGTTTTTCGCTCCAACCTTCAAGTTCAAAGTGATGGTGTATCGGCGACATCTTAAAAACTCTTTTTCCTGTCGTTTTAAAACTTGCAACCTGAATCATAACAGAAAGAGTCTCAATGACAAAAACGGCGGCAAAAATAATTAAATAGAATTCAAATTTCCCCATAACAGCAAGTGTCCCCAGCAATCCGCCAAGAGCAAGAGAACCCGTATCACCCATAAAAACCTTTGCTTTAGGCTTATTATATCTTAAAAATCCTATCAAAGCCCCGACAACAGCTGCTGCAATTATTGCCATTTCATGATATTTGTAAATTTCCAAAATAATTACACAAGCAACAAAAGAAGAAATTCCGCAAGACGATGCAAGACCGTCAAGGCCATCTGTCAAATTGAAAGCATTTGAAAACCCCGTTATCAAAAATACCGCCAAAATAGGATAAAACCAATAAAGATAGATATAATCATACCCGACTTGAACAAAAGTTTTTCCCGCCAAGGTTACAAAAAGAGCAGGCAAAAGCGCTATGGCAATCTGTCTTAAAAACTTACCGCGTGCCGATAATCCTTTATTTGCTTTCCCTTTTATTTTTAAAAAATCATCCTGAAACCCTGCAAGAGTATAAAAAAGCAAGGTTATTAACACAATCAGGGCGTTTGTATTTAGTTTTTGGGCAAGAAGAAGAGTTATAACAGATGCCAAAATTATTGCACCAATTATAAAAACACCGCCTGTTGTAGGGGTTCCGCTTTTTTGAGCATGTCCTTGCGGAGCTACATCTTTTATATATTGACCAAACATCTTTGTTTTAAGAAAATCAATATAAGGCACTCCCAACAAAAGGCACAAAATCAGCCCGAGTAAAAATGCCACAATTATCATTATCATTTTAATTTCTCCACTTTATTTAATATTTATACGCTTATCGTTTTGAGTGAGCAGTGAGCTGTGAACAGTGAAAATATTCTGCTCACCGCTCACAGTTCACTGTTCATTTCGTTCAAAATTTCTTCAAACTTCATCGCACGCGATGCCTTTAGCATAATTGTAGTACCAAATTTAACATTATCAAGAATGTAACGGGATGTTTGCAAATTGTCATTGAAATTTATTGAACAAATGCCTTTTTCTTTAAGTTTTAACGTGATTTGATTTGCAAGCCTACCGACTGTTACAATAGCTATTTCGGAATTTTTACCGATTTTTTCAGCCAAAAAATCGCCTACTTGTCTATGATATTTTGCCTCGTCTTTGCCAAGTTCTCCCATATTGCCCAAAACAATAAGGCGAGGATTTTGGTACAAGTTTAAAAATGTTTCAATCGAAGCTTTCATTGATTCGGGATTAGCATTGTAACTGTCATTTATAAATTTATATCCGCCGATTTCTTCTACCTGCCAACGTTTTTCTATCGGAGAATACTTTTTTAATCCTTTTGCGATTTCACCCTCATTAATCCCCAAGGCCAGTCCCATTTCTATTGCAGCAAGCGAATTTTGAATATTGTAATCGCCTTCTATATTAAGTTCATAATCGTGATTTTTATACACAAATTTTGAATAACCGATTTTGTGCTCGATGATTTGAGTATTATCCAGTGAAAAATATTTAACTATTAAATCGTCATTGCGAGCGTTAGCGAAGCAATCCAAATGATTTTTATTTTTTAGATTGCTTCGTCGTTGACACTCCTCGCAATGACAGTAATTTATTTCATCTTTAATCAATTCATCATCATGAGCAATCAATATCCCGTTTTCTTTTTGATATTTTACAATTTCGCACTTTGCCTTTGCGATGTTTTCCACAGAGCCCAAGCGTCCGATGTGTGCGGTTCCGACATTTACAATTATTGAAATATCGGGTTCGGCATATTTTGAAAGCAATTCGATTTCTCCAAGTCCTCTCATCCCCATTTCGACAATCAAAACTTGTGTGTCTTCGGGCATGGCAAGAAGGGTTTTACATAAACCGATTTCGTTGTTGAAATTCAGTTCTGATTTATGAGTTTTAAATTTTTGTTTTGCAACACAATATGCCATTTCTTTTGTGGTGGTTTTACCGCTGCTTCCTGTTATTGCAACAACTTTTGGCGGGGGTTTTGAAGTGGAAAAAGACGCCAAATAAAAAAAAACACATAAAATTTGTTTTAAATACACTAAAAATTTTTATTTTGGTAAATACTAATTTGGATGAAATTTATCGTGCTTATATTCAATCAGAAGATTTTGTTCCATACACAATCGTTGGGGTAAATGAATTCGTTGAAAAACTAACCCCATATTGGACTCAGATGATTGATCAATTTGTTCCTGCAAGCACATTATGGACGGGTGGAAATTTAACAGAAAACTCTGTATTTGGTAGGTCAAAATATCAATATAGAATCGGATGTCAACCACAAGAATTTATTGAGGAATTATATCCTGATTTTGAAAATGCAATAGA
>CAZXID010000023.1:0-30181 GCA_964640325.1 uncultured Muribaculaceae bacterium
TTTCGTTTAAATTTCTTGATTGTTCGATGTTTTGTGAAATCTCTTGAATTTTTTCCGATAAGTTTTCAAAATTAAGCTTTGACTTTGCCTCGAGGCTTTCTTTTGTACCTTCAAGCTCTTGTGTAAGTTCGGTTATTGTTTGTTTGACCCAAGCGGCGGTTGTTGTAGCACTTTCTTGAGAGTCTGTTTTGAAAGTATTTAAACCGGCGATGAGTTCTTCATTTAGCACAGAAATTTTTTCGGTGCTTTCTTTTGAATTTTTGTCTATAAAATCTTGAGCTTCAATCAATCTTTTTGAAAGTTCTTCAAGTTTTTCTTCTACAAGTTTTGAATTTTGCGCGGCATTTTCTTCCAATAAAGTTCTTGTTTCATTGGTGAAATTGATTACGGTTTGAAGGTTTGTGTTTATTTCTTCAAGATTTTTCTTTGAATTTTGGATTAATGCGGATTTTGAAGCATCCAAATCTTTTTGCAGTTCTTCTATTTTTATTTCGACATTTTCCGAATTTTCAATATTCGAAAGATTTATTTCATTTTTTGCAGAAAAAATATTCGAAATAACACTTTGGATTCCATCCAAGATGTTCGTCAGGTTTGATTTTGAGCTTTCGGTAATGTTTTTTGCGGTGCTGTCTATTTTTTCCGTAATTTGTTCTGTGCTTTGATTTATATTTTGTTCAATTGCGTCTTTGTTTTTTAAAGCGGCCTGATTAAAGCTTAAAGCTGCATCTGAGAGATCTTTGGAGATATTATTTTCAGAGGCTTTTATTGCGCTTGCGATTTTTTCAAAATCGTTTTTAAGGTTTGAGGTGTTTAAAAAAGAGGTTAACTTTTTTAATTCCGAATTTGTGTCTAAAAGGTCTGCTCTCATAAGGTTTGAACTTTGCATAACCTCAGTTGCAAATTCTGACAGCTTTTTTCTGAATCCGATAAATTCTTCTTCGGATGAAATATTTACTATTTTTGATTCGAGATTTTCAATTTGTGCGCTTAGCATTTTTTGATTTTGGTCGGTTGCTTCGCTCAAAATATTTTTAAGGGCATTAATTACTCCGACTGTGGTGTCGATTTTTTTGTTTAAATCATCAATGACTTCATTTACCGGAAGTTTGCTGATATAGTCTGTAAGCTGAATGTTTTGGGCTACAAGTTTTGCAACTTGGTCTTGTTCTATTTTAAAATCTTCTTTTGTAACAACCTGAGTTAAAACATCTTCTAATTCTCTGTTTTTACGGTCAATTACTTGAAGAGTTGATAGTACCGCATTTGAGGATAAGAAAATATTTTCGATGTCTTTTTTTACATCTGTTAAGGCTTCGCTTTGGTCAAGTTTTAAAAGGCCCTCAGACATTGTCTGAAAATTGCTGCTTAGGTTTAAAATAATCGATTCAAAGCCGTTGTTGAATTTTTCCAACTCGACTTTTAAAAGCGAAATGTTTTTTAGGATGTCTTTTTTTGCAGTATCGTCAAGCTTGGATTCTTCCATTTTTGTATTTATTTGATTAAGCAGTTCTTTTTGGGTAAAAACTTCTTTGGAAAAAACATTCAGGTTTGTGGCAATTACATCAAAAACCTGCTTTATATCCTGCGTCTTAACGCTTTCGCCTGTTTTTTCGGCAAGTTGTTTATAAGCTTCTTCCATCTCGACAAATTTGGAGGAAACAAAATTATGCCTTTCTTCAAGGCTTCTTTTGAGCTCTGCAAGAAAAACTTTTATCAGGTCAGAATTTTCTTCATCGGATAAAGTTTCCAATTTAAGATTAATATTGGCTAAAACCTTATCAACATCGCCTGCGTTTGCGGCATTTTGCGCTCTCATTACCTCTAAAAGATTAGTGATGCTCTCAAATTTATACTCAATGTTTTCCAAATTGTTGTCTGCCATTAACTTCTCGTCCCCATAAATACCACAGAGTATATTTTACCAGAGTAATAGCCTGATGTGAAAGAGATTGTAAACAAAAATTTTTAACCAAAGATATAAAACCCCTAAAACCCTTTATTAAAAGCAGTTTTATTATTTATTAAATATTACGATTGTAAAGTTCTTTTTTTATATTAAGCAAATGTTTCTAATTTTACCTTTATTATGTTAAAATATGTTGGATATGAGTTTAATTTTGGGGATAAGATGAGCGGAATAAAAATAGATAAAACAAAGTGCAAAGCTTGTTATCTTTGCGTCGAGGTTTGCCCGAAAAAACTTATAAGAGCTGGCTCTCAAGCAAACGCACTGGGGCATTTTCCGGTCGAGTTTGTTGATGAAAAAAATGAGTGCATCGCATGTGCTATGTGTGCTATGAGATGTCCGGATATGGCAATAACCGAGGTAGTAAAAAGTAAATAGTAAATAGTGAATAGAAGTTTAAAAAATCTATTTATCATTTGTCAAAAAAAAGGAAGAAAATGGTAAAACAACTAATAAAAGGTAATTATGCAATAGCTCAAGCCTCGGTCAACGCCGGTTGTGACTGTTATTTTGGCTATCCGATAACTCCTCAGAGTGAAATCGGCGAATACATGAGTAAAAAAATGCCCGAACTTAAAAGGGGCTATGTTTCTGCAGAAAGCGAACTTGCTGCAATAAATATGGTTTTGGGTGCTTGCTCAACAGGGGTTAAGGCGATGACTTCATCATCTTCGTGTGCGGTTGCGCTTATGCAGGAGGCTTTATCTTATATAGCATCAGACGAGCTTCCGGCTGTTTTGATAAGTGTTATGAGAGCAGGGCCGGGGCTTGGATACATTTACCCCTCGCAAGCTGATTATAATCAGGCTACAATCGGTGGCGGAAATGGCGATTACAAAATAATTACCCTTGCACCTTCCACTGTTCAGGAATGTGTTGATTTGACCTACAAATCATTTTATCTGGCACACAAATACAGAAATCCGGTAATTTTGTTGGCAGACGGGCTTTTGGGGCAGATGATGGCACCGGTTGAAATCGGCAAATATCCGTATCCTGAAATTTCAAACAAAGATTGGGCACTTGAAGGAGCAAAAAACAGGCAATCAAGGGCGATTTTTTCACTCGAACCGCTGGAAGAAAATTTGATTAAAAGAGTTGATAAATTATTTAAAAAATATAAAAAAATCGAAGAAAATGAAGTAGAATTTGAAGAGTACCAAACCCAAGACGCTCAGCTTATTGTAGTGTGTTTTGGAAGTATGGCAAGAAATGTAAAATCTGCTGTTAAAGAATGCAGAAAACAAGGGAAAAAAGTGGGAATTTTAAGGCCGATTAGTTTGTGGCCTTTTCCTTCAAAAAAAATCGAAGAACTTGCAAATAAAACAAAAAAATTCCTTGTTGTCGAAATGAATATGGGACAGATGCTAAAAGATGTAAAACTTGCCGTAAACGGTAAAGTTCCGGTTGAATTTTTAGGAAAACCGGCGGGGCAGTTAATAGGGGTTGAAGATATTGTTGTTAAAGTGAGCAGTGAACTGTGAGCAGTGAACTGAATAAAGGAAATAAAATGTCAAATAGTAATAATATAGTATTCCAAATCCCAAAATCGCTTAAAGGCGGGGTAAAATTCCCGTTTTGTCCGGGTTGTGATCATGGGGTTGCAATAAGGCTTATTGCAGAGATTATGGATGAATTGAATTTGAGAGAAAAAACAATAGGGGTTTCTTCTATAGGATGTTCTGTTATGCTTTATGATTTTTTGGACATAGATTGCGTGGAAGCGCCTCACGGAAGGGCTTTGGCGGTTGCAACGGGAGTTAAAAGAGCAAAACCCGATAATTTTGTTTTAACCTATCAGGGTGACGGAGATTTTGCTTCAATCGGACTTGCAGAATCTATGCATGCAGCGCTTCGAGGTGAAAAAATAACCTCAATTTGTATAAATAACACAACTTACGGAATGACAGGCGGGCAGGGCGGACCCACTACCGTTATGGGGCAGGTGACCACAACTTCGCCCACCGGCAGAAACAAAGAATACCACGGATATCCGATTAAAATCGCAGAACAAATCGCGCTTTGTGACGGAACAGTTTATGCAGCAAGATGTTCTCTTGATAGCATCGCAAACATAAGAAAAACAAAGCAGGCACTCAAAAAGGCTTTTGAAATTCAGCTTGAAGGTTCAGGTTTTGCATTTGTGGAAATTCTTGCAACCTGTCCTACAAATTGGCGGATGAGCCCTCAACAAGCACACCAAAGAGTAAGAGACGAGTTATTTCAAATTTATCCGCTGGGGGAGTTTAAAAAATGAATGAAAAAAGTATAATAATAGCAGGTTTTGGCGGACAGGGAATTTTGCTTGCAGGCGAAGTCCTTGCAACAGCTTTTATGCTTGATGAGAAAAATGTCACATGGTTTCCCTCTTACGGGGCTGAAATGCGCGGAGGAACAGTTAATTGTGAAGTTGTCGTGTCAGACGAGGAGGTAAGTTCTGTCAGCAAAAAAGAAGCCGATTTTATCGTGGTTTTAAATCAGCCTTCCTTTGATAAATTTTTGCCTAAAATCAAAAAAGGCGGTTGGATAATCGCAAATACTTCGCTTATAAAAGAAGAAAGGCCAAGAAAAGAAATAAACTATGCTTTTGCGCCGATTACAAATATTGCAAACAAGTTGGGCGAGGTTAAAATTTCAAACATAATTTCCCTTGGAATTCTTGCCAAAGTTAGCAATTTAACTTCAATTCAAAGCTTGCATGACGCACTTGACAGTGTTTTGCCCGAACACAGAAAAAATCTTTTGCCGCTTAATTTAAAAGCGCTTGAAGAAGGGTTTAAGTTTTTACCTCAAACCCTTAAACCTTAAGGGGCTTGATAAATCAGTCCGATGGTGGATTTAAAAAATTAAAAAAAAAAGTATTCTGTTATTATTCTAATTGAAATATCAAAAGGGTTTTGGCGTGAATAAAAAAGAAGTTGATGATTTAAAAAAATCCATACAGGAAAAAGAGGTTCAACTGGCAAAACTGAAAGTCCACGTTGATAAATCTTCTATTTGTTCTGACCTTTACAATAAAGTAGTTTTGGAAAAGGCAATTTTGAAAAAAGAGCTTCAAGACGTTGAAAATAACACTTTGACTTCAAAAATAAAAAAAATAATTCCGCGAAAAAAAACGCTTATCTGTGATTATTTTAAACGCTAGCTAAAATACAATATTTTTTTGCTATAATAATTTGTGTCATGCTGAACTTGTTTCAGCATCTTACCGGTGATTGTTAATTGGATAGATCCTGAAACAAGTTCAGGATGACAAATTGAGGATTATTTGGCTTCCATGGAAAAATTTTACTTAACCACCGCAATAGATTATGTAAACGGGGTACCGCATATCGGGCACGCTTATGAAAAGATTTTGACAGATGTCATTGCAAGGCACTTTTGGCAGCGCTGCAACGATGTTTATTTTTTAACAGGTACCGATGAGCACGGGATTAAAATCCAAAAAACCGCTGCAGTCAAAGGGATTACACCTAAGCAAATGTGCGATGAGCATTTTGCCAAATTCCAAGAGGCGTGGAAAATTCTTGAGGTTAATTACAATCAAATTATAAGAACAACAGACGAAAATCACAAAAAAATTGTTCAGCAGATTTTTAAAAAACTCCTTGAACAGGGCGATATTTATAAACATTCGTATCAGGGACTTTATTGCAGCGGATGCGAAAGTTTTTTAAACGAAAAAGATTTAATTGGAGGCAAATGTCCTGTTCATGGTGTTGAACCCGAATTAATAAGCGAAGAAAATTACTTTTTTAAACTCACAAAATACAAAGATGCAATAATGAAGCATATTAAAGAAAATCCCGATTTTATTGTTCCTGCCTTTAGGGCAAATGAGGTTTTAAACCAGCTTGAAAACATTGAAGACATTTCCGTTTCTCGCTCTAAGGAAAACGTTTCGTGGGGAATTGATGTATTGGATGATTCTACCCAGATAATTTATGTTTGGATTGACGCTCTTTCAAATTATATAACCGCATTGGGTTATGATACGCAAAATCCGAGTGAAAAATTCAAAAAATATTGGCCTGCCGATGTTCAGATTATCGGAAAAGATATATTAAAATTCCACGCAATTTACTGGCCTGCGATTTTGTTGGCGTTGGGGCTGGAACTTCCAAAAAAACTTTTTGTTCACGGGTTTATCAATATAAATCAGGAAAAAATGTCAAAGTCTTTGGGAAATGTCATTTCGCCTGTTGAAATCATGAAAAATTGGGAACTTCAAACGCCGGACGCTTTCAGGTATTATATGGCAACGGCTGCACCTTTTGGCAAAGACGGAAATTTTTCCGATGAAGACTTTAAAGAAAAAGTTAACGCGGACTTGGCAAACAATATGGGGAATTTGCTTAACCGAACGCTTTCCATGCTGGTGAAATACTTTGACGGCGAGGTAAATGTACTTTGGGATACAAACAAATGCCCAATAAAACCTTTAGAAACAGTTGAAAAAGTCAAAAAACTTTTTGATAATTTTGAAATTCAAGAAGCTGCAAACGAGATAATTTCGCTTGTGGATTTGACCAATAAATATGTCGCCGATAATGCTCCCTGGGCTCTTGCAAAAGAAGAAAAATGGGACGAATGTTCACAAGTTTTGGTTAATGTTCTTGAAATTATGTGCATAGTGTCAACTCTCATTTACCCATTTTGCCCGAATATAGCTCAAGATATGGCAAATCAGCTTAAATTTGATTTAAAAACAAAACTGGATGATTTAACTTTAAACAACATAAAACAGGGCAAATTAATCGAAAAAGAAAATATAAAACCTGTTTTCCTCCGCCTTGACAGCGAATTTGCAATGGATAAGGGAAAAATGTAAAAGTAGGTTGGGCTTTCCAGCCCAACAACAAAAGGTAAATAATGGAAATCGAATTAAAACAGCAATTTAATAATCTGAAGGCTCGTGTGCAAAAAGCACAAGACTGTCTTTGACCCTGAAAAATTAAAAAAAGAACTGTCAGAAATCGAAATTAAATTACAATTACCCGAAATCTGGGCTGATCAAAATAAAGCTTCTTTTTTAGGTGCTCAGGCAAGAGAAATTAAAGAAAACTTGGAGCTGATTTCGCGCTGGCAAAATATTCTTGATGATGCTGAAGTTGCAATAGAATTAGGCGAAGAAGAATTGGTTCAAGAAACCTTCGAAAGCCTTTCTAAACTTGAAAAAGAGCTTGATAAATATGACATCAGGCAAATGTTATCGGGAGAATATGATGACGCCGATGCAATTTTGTCGATAAATGCAGGTGCCGGTGGCACAGACGCTCAAGATTGGGCACAAATGCTTTTGAGAATGTATAGCCGTTGGGCAGAGTCTAAGGGTTGGAGAGTCGATTTACTCGATAAATCAGACGGTGAAGAAGCAGGAATTAAATCAGCTACTATAAAAATAAGCGGAAAATTTGCCTACGGCTATGCTAAAGCCGAAAAAGGGGTTCACAGACTTGTTAGAATTTCACCTTTTAACGCAAACGGAAAGCGTCAGACAAGTTTTGCTTCGTGTGAGGTTTCGCCTATAATTGAAGATTTTGAGAAAAAAATAATTATTTCTCCCGATGAAATTGAATTTGAAACCATGCGCTCAGGCGGAGCCGGCGGTCAAAACGTCAATAAAGTCGAAACGGCTGTACGGATTTATCACAAACCTACAGGAATTGTGGTTAAGTGTCAGCAGGAGCGCTCCCAGCTCCAAAACAGAGAAAATGCCATGCAGGTTCTGGCCTCAAAACTTCTTGCCCTAAAGCAGGCAGAGCATGAAAAAAAACTTGCTGAACTAAAAGGTCAAAATTTTGACATAAATTTCGGTTCGCAAATTCGCTCTTACGTTTTTCACCCTTACAAAATGGTAAAAGACCACAGAACGAATTTTGAAGCAGGGAATGTTGATGCGGTAATGGACGGTGATTTAGACGGCTTCATTGAGACGTTTTTGAAAAGCTAGATTGTATTTAATTTTTTCTCAAAACTTTTTCTAACTAAAAAATTTATCCAATTCTGCGGCAGGTGCGACAAAAGTTGCGCAAAGAAGGCATCTTTACCTATTGTATAAGAGGCTTTGGGGTTTTTTGATTCGCCTATTTTTACAATAATTTCGGCGACTTTTTGGGCGTCTAAGCCTTTATTATTATTTTTTTGAGCATTTTTTGCCAAAAATTCAAATTCCCTATGATATTTTTCATTTCCTTTCAAAGTCTCTTGATTGTTTTTAATTGATTTGTCCCACAGTGGAGTTTTAATTACACCCGGCTTTATTGAAATCACTTTTATATCGTGCCCGCATTCTATCTGCATCGAGTTAAATAAAATATCAAGCGCTCTTTTTGAGGCGCAGTAGGGAGCAATAAAGGGAAATATCCCAAAACTTGCCATTGAGCTTATGTTAATAATCCTTGCGCCTTGTAATTTTTCAAAAAGTCCTTGGCTAAATTCAAGATGGGAAAAGGTGTTTACCTCAAATTGTTCTTTGATTTTTTCTATACTCAAGCATTCCATGGCACCTGCCACAACGTATCCGGCTGCATTTATTAAAACATCGATTTTATCTGTTTTTTCGCAGATAAATTTTGCCGCTGTAACAACAGTTTCTTTTTTGGACATGTCGATATAAAAAGGGATTATATTTTGCGAAATTTTTTCCAATTCTGTTTTAAAATCTTCATTTCTGTATCCCGCAAAAACAAGGCAGCCCCTACTTGTATACTCTTTTACGAGTAAATGCCCTAATCCTGATGTCGCTCCTGTAATTACTATTGTTTTCAATTCTATTTACCATTTACCATTTTCGTTTACCGCTTACTCGTCTTCTGAAGTGGGTCTTAAAAGGACAATAGAGCTTAAGTTAATTTGAAGAAAATTATGATATTCGGTCCTTCTGTTAGGTAAAAAACGGTAGGAAATTTCACAATCTTTTATTGCCACAAAGCGTTTTCCGCTGTTTAAAATGTCAGAAAGAATACGGTTTTTCTTGCCGGTCTTTGGCATGAAAACATAGCCTTTGATTTCATAGTCTTGGGTTATTACCAAAACTCTTTCGGACCATACGCCCGAAACAAAATCATTATCATTTGTATAATTCCTTGATTTCATTACCAATCCTCCGGTTAATCTGTCATGTAAGAGCTGAATAGCGGCAAGTAAAGTGCAAGTGCCAAAACAAGAACTATACTTCCTATAACAATAAGCATAAGCGGCTCTACCATTTTTGTCATTAAATCAATGATGGCATCTAATTTTTTATCAATAAATGCTGTCGCTTGCAAAAGCATTTCTCCCAAGCGGCCGGATTGTTCACCGGTTGCAATCATAAATAAAATCATTTTTGGCATTACTTGAGTAGATCTCAGGGCAAGCGATAAGTGTTGCCCCTGCTGAACTTTTGTGGTTGCCTGTGAAATTTTCCCTTGCAGTGTATAATTGCTCAATGTTAAATTTGACAAGTAAAGACAGTCTACAATCGGAACGCCCGCATCATAAGCTACCTGCATTACCGCAATAAAGTTTGAAAAGTTTGAAAATTGTATTAAATCACAAAGGACGGGAACTTTTAAAACAAATTCATCAATTTTTCTTTTGCTGGGCTCCCAATTCATCAGGAACGTAGCCCCGAAGATTACCGTCCCAAAAATTATCGGAATTAAAATCCAATAAGTTTTTAAAAATTCTCCTATGGACATTAAAAATGCTGTTATCCAAGGTAAAGGCTTACCTTGATTGTCAAACATATCTTTAAATGCAGGGAATACAAACACAAGCATTACGGTTACGACAACCATTGCCAACAAAATTACAAAAGCAGGATACATAAGTGTTCCAACAACTTTAGATTTTATTGCCGCTTCCTTTTTTAGTAATTCCAATAGTCTGTCTAGAGTTTTTTCCAATTCTCCGGAATCTTCCCCTGCTCGAACAAGACCTATGTAAATTTGTCCGAAAATTTTGGGATATTTTGCAATGGTATCGGCAAAAGTAGATCCTGCCATAATTTGTCTTCTCAATTCTTTTGCCACAAGTCTTATTTTTAATTTTGCGGCATCGTTTTCCATGAAAACGAGCGATTCAATAACCGGGATCCCTGATTGAGTCAGTATTTGGAAAGTCGATGTAAAATCTATTTTGTCTTGCAATCCCAAAGATTGAATTTTTTTCGCTTCGACTTTTGCAGCTGTTTTCCCTTGAGTTTCTTCATAAACTTTTGTCGGCAGTAGGTTTAATTTTCTTATATTTTCGCGCGCTTCTTTGATGTTAGAGGCTTCAATTTTACCTTTAACAACATCTTTATTATTTTTTAGTGCTACGTAATTAAATACCGCCATTTATTTCCTCGTTAATCATTGACTAAGCCTAAAACTCTGACAAATTCATCAATTGTTGTCATACCGTTTATAATATGGCTTAAACAAGCTTGGTTAAGAGTTTTCATCCCGCATGCTATTGCCGCTTCTTCTATTTCTATATCATGTGCGCCTGTTGCAATAAGTTTTCTGATTTCTTTTGATATGGGCATAATTTCGTATACCCCCAATCTTCCTTTGTATCCCATATAATCGCAACTGCTGCATCCGATTGATCTGTAAACTTTTGTTTTTGTAAATCTTTCAATTTCTCCCGGGTCAAGTATTATTTTTGAAGCTTCTTCTTTTGTCGGGAAATAACTGTCTTTACAGTCATCACAGAGTTTTCTTACAAGTCTTTGTGCTATAACTCCCGATAGTGTGGAAGAAACAAGATAGTCTTTTGCCCCCATTTCTACAAGTCTTGTTACGGTTGCGGCTGCCGAATTTGTGTGAACCGTGCTTAATACAAGGTGGCCCGTAAGAGCTGCAGATATAGCAACTTCAAGGGTTTCATAGTCTCTTATTTCACCTACCAGAATAATATCAGGATCTTGTCTTAAAATAGCTCTCATGCAAGATGCAAAAGTAATTCCGGCTTTTGCATTCACCTGAGATTGGTTCAGGCCCTCCAGTTTTATTTCCACAGGATCTTCAATCGTTGTAATATTAACATCTTCATCGTTTAAGCTCTTTAGAACTGAATAAAGAGTGGTCGTTTTACCTGAACCGGTAGGTCCGGAAGTTAAAATAATTCCATTTGGGCAGCTGGTCATTTTTTTAATTTTTTCTATGTCTTCCGGCATGCCTCCGATAAGATTTATTTCTTTGTCTGTGGAATTTAAGCTAACTGCAGGTGCAAGTACCCTGATACAAACCTTTTCTTTGCCGCCTACAGGCAAGGTGTTTATCCTGAAATCGTAAGAACTGTTTTTATATTTGATTGAGAAAGTTCCGTCTTGAGGTCTTCGTCTTTCGGCTATGTTCATTCTTGAAATAACCTTAAAGCGTGTTATAACAGACATTTCTACTTTGGGCGGGACTTCTATAATTTGTCTTAAAATTCCGTCTTTTCTGTATCTTACAACATATTGATTTAATCTCGGCTCTATGTGTATGTCACTGACTTTATTATCAATGGCATCTGTGATTATTTTATTTACAAATTTTACGACTGTGCCGGAGGTATCTTGCAGTTCTCTTTCAACTTGATCGGCAAGACTTTCTTCCTCATTAAACTCAAGATTTTCTTCTTCGATTTCTTTTATGATTTTATTGGTTTCTTTTTTTGTGGCGCTGTATTCGGTTTCAACAAAACTTTGAAACTCAAAGTGTGTAATAAGCATAGCTCTTGGTTTTAATCCGGTCAAAAAGACTATATCTTTTAAGACTTTTTTATTATCGGGTTTTACCATTCCCACCACAAGTGTTGTTCCATCAGAAGATATGGGGATTACTTTATTTGCCCTGACAAAGTCTTCAGGGAGCATGTTTATTACTTTTTCCTGAACTTTTAGTTGATCTGAATCAACCATATCATAGCCTTGTTGGTCTTTAAGAGTTTCTTTAAGTTGTCCTAAAGTTATGAAACCCAGTTTGAACAGCGCTGAGCCTAAAGGCATTTTTAATCTTTTGCTTTCTTCAAGGGCAGTTTGAAGCTGCTCTTGATTTATGTAGCCTTTTTCTATAAGTATTTCACCTATTCTTTTCTTCGGCACTTCGCCTGTGATTGATACTGCTCCATTTGTTGTATTATTTTGATTTTGTTGCTCTTGTTGTTTAATTTTAGCTTCTTCCATAAGCTTTTTGATTCCGCTGTCATCACCGTATACGTATTTTAAAAGAGCATCCAATTCGGCTTCTGATATTTGAATAAATTTTAGCTCCTTAATGCCGGCATTGTTAACAATACGGGTAACATCATTTTTATCGGCAAGAGGGTTTGTAACAACATAAACACAGTTATCTTTAATATTTATTGGTACAAACTGTGCGTCTTCAAGGCTTGTTCTATTAAATTTTGCCAATATTTCTTTATTTATATTATCTTTTATTTTTGCTAATACATTATCCATCTACAGTGTCGTACTCTCATTTTGAACTAATTCTTCGTTGTCTTTTATTATTTTGGGCGTAATCATTATTACAAGTTCTTGTTTTGATTTTGACGTATTGGTGTTGCGGAAGAAAAATCCGACGCCGGGCAAATCCCCTAAAACAGGAATTTTTGAAACACTTTTTTGTTCATCTTCTCGTATCATACCTGCAAGAACAAGCGTTTCGCCGTCTTTTATTCTTATATTTTTCAAATCAAGATTTCTTCTCTGAAGCAAAGTAACGGCCAAATCTTTTATAGTCGGATCATCCGCATTTGGGGTGTATATCTTTTCTTTAACGGTAGAATATTCGGGTTTTATATTTAACGTTACATAACCATCAGGGCTAATAAAGGGGATCATTTCTACTTTTATGCCTTCATCAGAGCCTATTTCGTAAGTCTTTTGCACGGCACCTGCCATTCCGCCGCTGTTTGCAAGAACTTCGGATTTAACCGTTTTAACATAATCAGCGGTCAAATCAACAGTTGATGTTTGTCCGTTTGTAATCATTATTCTTGGATTTGCAAGAACTCTTCCCTTTTGGTTTTGTATCAAATAGTTAATTGAATAAACCAAAGAAGGCGCTCCTGCATACTGAACTAATTTTTGAACAACATCATCGGGCGGATCTTTCATAGGATCTGTGACCAAATATTCATCATTTCTGAAAAACATAGGATAATAAGGATTTGTCTTTGTTGTTCCGTCAAAATTCGCGGAGAAATTTTTGCTCAAATACTGCCACGTGTTGCTGAAATCTCTCATCCCCGATTCGTTTAATTCAATGATAGAAATTTCTAAATACGCTTGAGGCTGTCTAACATCGTTTTGGGCAATGAATTCTTTTATCATTTCAAGCTGGCGCTGTGAACCCCCTTTAACTGAAATAGTTCCTCTTTGGGGAAAATAAGAAATAATCATGCTTTTGGCATTAAAGGAAGATATATTCCCGGCAGAAATTTTATTATTATATTCGCAAGCAATAACGTTTTCGCCCAGGGCAAGACCTTCGGAGGCCTCTGCTGCTCCGCCTGTGGATGTACCTCCGGCACCTGAGGGCGGGAATAATATTGTGCATAAGAGCGCTGCCATTTCTTTTGGGGTTGTGTGATTTACGGAAAAGATTTCAGAAGAAGGCTTTATGTCAAATTTATCAATTATTTTTTGAGCCATTTTAACATCATTATCTGTACCGAAGATTAAAATCTCGTTAGCCGCAGGGTTTGTTATTGCAATTTGTGAATTTGAAAGTCCCGGTTTGTTGATTGAGAAAATATTTTTATTCATAAATTCTGCCAAAAGCGAGGCTTCTACATACTTAACAGGAATTGCAACCATTTCTTGTTTTGAAAGGTTTAGTGATTGTGCCGCACTTGCTGACGCTACTACCATAGTGTTTTTGTCTATATAGTAAGTTAAATCACTGATTTGCATAACCAGTTTAAAAGCATCATTTAATGGCATATTAACTAAGTCTAAAGTTACTTTTCCGTCAACGGAATTGTGGAAAACAATGTTTAAGCCGGCTTTGTCGGCAAACATTCTTAAAACCTGTTTTACGTCAGAATCTCTCAGGCTTAAATTTATTTTAGGATTACTTTTTGTTATTGAAATTTCGCCTTCAAGCTTAAGCACTGTGGGCACAGGGTCTTTTTCAGCCATTTTGTTTGCTCTCAATTGAATCCCGTCTATACAAAACCCGATTGGTGCCAGATACATCATTAAAAATGAGCTAATCATAAAACATGATAAAATTTTTGTAATTTTCATTTATTATTCTCCGCTAATTATTTTTTCTTTTTTTTAACTTTTATTGAAACATCATTTCCGGCAAATTTCTTTTCCAGATTTGCAATGGTGTTGTAATTAATTTCGCTTTGTACAAGAAGTTGTCCTACGCCTGCTTTGTAAATATTTTGTCCGAGTTGTACAACAACTTGATCTTTTGAAATTACTAAGACTTTGTAATTGTTTATAACATCACCTTTTTTAACAAGATAATCGTTTCCGCCTATGTTAATTATTGCCGACGGATTGTATTTATCATATAAAATACCTGAAATTGTAGTGCCCATTACTTTGTCCGCATCAGAACCTGTCCCTAATTGGTCTGGAGGGTTTATAAGAGTGAATTTTGGCGCGGATAACATTGAAAGTTCTCCTGAGGGAACAAAAGGATTTTGTCTTCCGGATTCGGAAACCTGTATCAAAACTCTTTTATCAACGTTAAGTAACTTGCCTGCATTTTTTTTGGACACGATTTCCACATCGTCATTATTTGTTACCGGTGCGTTAGCTTGCGGCACGGGAACTTGAACTCTGGTGGGGTGTTGTTGTGAGTTATCGGGGGCCTTTTCGCCTTTTAGTGCAAGAGTTTTAGAATAAATGTCTTCTGTATCTTGTTGTATTTGTTCATCTGAGTCTGATTTTTCAAGGCTTTGAAGCCCTTTTTGTTGTGCTTCTGCAAGAAGGGCTTCGGATGCCGAGGTATCAACACTTTGGACGTTATTTGAGTACTGTGTAAACACGGCATATCCAATGGCACAGACCAGTAAAATTCCAACGAAAACAAGAGCTATGCCCTCATTACGGTTTTTCACCAGGACAAAGCCTTTTTTTTCTTCGGCAGAATTATCAACGCTTTCCACGTTTTTGATTCCGACTTCGGAATATCTTATATTCTCTTCTTCATTATCCAATCCGCTAACCATTTCCCACCCTGATAAAGTAAATACAGCTTTAATCAATTTTATAATTGACTCAGGTATAAAGTATCCCTTATTCGATGTATTTTATTCAAATTATACAACCAAAATAAAGCACTATATACCCTATGACATTTTAACATTATTATTATTTTCTGTAAAAGATATTAACTTTGTTAACAAAGCATTTATTTTCATAAACAATAATTGTACAATAAATATTATGAAAGATATTTCTGTAATTGCACCTGTTAAAGAGCCCAAAGACATTGAGGAATTCATTCCTCACACAAAATGTCGCGATTTTTATGTTTATTATGACAGGTTTTTGAATAACAATTTTGATTATATAAACGAATTTATTGAGGCCGCCCACAAAAATTCTTGCAAAATTTATATAAATTTTAAACACGATATTTCAGAAGAAGATTTAGTTGAAATTAAAAAAATGATAAGGTTTTTAAAAACCACAAAGGTTGACGGAATTTTCATTAACAGTTTTGCGGTTTTAGAGGCGATAAAGGTTTTTTCACTGCCCTTTAAGATAATTATAGATTCTTATTTTGATATTCATAATCTTTCGGGGATTGACTTTGTAAACACTTTTCACAAGGTTGACCAGATAATTATCACCGAAGAAATTTACATGAAAAATATCGCAAAAATAAAAAAATACACTAATCTTCCGCTTGCGATAGATTCTGATAATCTGCCATGGTGCGCCGAGGATATAAAAAAATTAAAAGCAATCGACAGTGTTGTTATTAAGGGTAAATTTGCCTCCCCGGAAGAAATTTTGGAAGGAATTGAACTTGTAGAAAAGATTTTGGACAAACCCAAAATGTTTAAAAATCAAAAACTCCCCTTTAAGCATGTTAGAAACAGTTTTTACAGAACAGACCATTTTTCAGGCGAGATGGTCAGTGCCGAGGGGCGCGATTTCAAATTTAGCCGAAATATTCAAAAATTTGACTGGCAAATCAAACGCACAAAGCTTAAAAAAGAAACTTCATACAAAAAGAGCCCCGATTTTAAGATAAATTTAAGATTATCAGGGCTTGAACAGCTTAATCAGACTAAAAAATTCATTCAGAAATTGGGTTATAATCCTATTGATTCAATAGAATACGGCGAAATTCTTTCTACGTCAGATCTTTCAAAAAGTAGTTTTAATGAAATTATTGTCAAAGTTAAGAAATTTTGTGAAGCGCAAGGAATAAAACTTCAGCTTTCGACTCCCAGAATTTTAATTGAAAGAGATTTTGACAGGGTTTTTGAATACGTAAAAAATCTTTGTCTGACCCCGCCGATACCAAGCACTTTGATAATTAACAATATAGGGTATTTTTGGGCTGTGATTAACGATAGTGATTTAAACAGAATTCCCATAGAAATAGGTCAGGGGATAAATCTTTTAAACAGCATGTCTATCACTTGTCTTAATAATCTTCATCCGATTGATACAGTTGATTTTACCGGTTTTAGTGAGGGCGAAAGTACAATTCACACAATCAAAAAAATCAAAAACACAATTAACAACAGAAAGTACACAATTGCCGGCAACATAAGGGTTCCGAGCTTAGGGCTTTGCCCGTTGAATAATGATTCTGCAATAATTTCAAGGCTTTCTTGCAAAGCGCCTTGTCATAAAGGTGAATATGCACTGAAAGACCCTTCTTTGAAAAAGATTTATCCTTTTACGGTCGACGGTTTTTGCAGGATGCACATGTTTGAAGACAAAATTATGCAAAGATTTGACCAGATTGAAGAGCTTAAAGAGGCGGGAATTAACGAATTTGTCTTTGATTTTTCTGCGCTGAATGCAAAATTTGTTCCTATTTTGCTTACAAATTTTTTGAATTTTCAAAAATAAGTAACTGCGACAATTAAAAAAAAATTGATTGTGCTAAAATGATTTTAGAAATTTTAAAGAGAGGGTAGAAAATAATGAGAAATAAAATAAGTTTGTTTTTGGCTTTAACAGTTGCAATTTTAGGTTTTGGGCTTGCATTTGACGTTCAGGCACAGCCTCAAAAGAAAAATTCAGCCGTTGTCCAAAAACCCGTCGTACAACCTGCAGCACCTGTTTATGTTGATGCTAAATCGCTTGATATAGTGGCAAATCCGACAAAATACTTGAATAAAAGGGTTAAAATTAATGCCAAATTCGATAAATTTTCAACTTTGGGGCTTGATTATAAACCTGCTTTTAGAAGTTCGGAAAAATACATAAGCTTTTTGATTAAAAGAGATGATGTAATAAACCATGTCGTCCCGCTTTCTGAGATGAAAATATTTATGAAAAGAGACGAAGCAGAAAAACATATAGACCTTGAACCCGATGATATAGTTGAATTTGATGCGTATGTTTTTTCAAACGCTTTGGGTGATCCATGGCTTGAGGTTGAAAAATTTAGGGTTTTAAGCTCAAAGGCAAAGGATAAAAAAGTAAATAGTAAATAGTAAATGGTGAATAGAAGGCAGACTATTAAAAAACTTAGTCACTCAGTCACTTTTATAACCTTTCAGCCCTTCACCCTTTCAGCCCTTCAGCCAAATACATTTTAATAGACAAAACATAAAATTTATGCTATAAAAGTGTTACCGTTTAGTTATTCGGAGTTTAGGAATGAGTCATAAAGAAGTTTTTCTTGCAATCCACGGACATTTTTATCAGCCCCCCAGGGAAAACCCTTGGCTTGAAGCAATTGAATTGCAAGATACCGCCGCTCCTTTTCACGATTGGAACGAGAGGATAAACAACGAATGTTATAATCCTAATTCCGTTTCAAAAATAGTTGACAGCAGAAACAGGATTCTTGATGTTGTAAATAACTATTCTATGATAAGTTTTAACTTCGGACCGACGCTTCTTTCATGGATGGAAAACTTTGCCCCGCTTGCATATGAGCGTGTAATAAAAGCCGATATCGAAAGTGTTCACCAAAGAAGCGGGCATGGAAATGCCATAGCACAAGTTTATAATCACATGATAATGCCGCTTGCAAACGAGCAGGATAAACAAACACAAGTTATTTGGGGGATAAAAGATTTTGAGACTCGATTTGGCAGAAAGCCCGAGGGCATGTGGCTTGCTGAAACTGCTGTTGACGATGATACTTTGCGAGTGCTGGCGGAAAATGATATAAAATTTACCATACTTTCTCCTTATCAGGCATTAAAATTCAGAAAACTGGACCAAAAGGAATGGACTGATGTAAGCTGGGGAAATATTGATCCTGCAATGGCTTACAGATATTACATAAAATCTTCGCCTGAAAAATATATAGATTTGTTTTTCTATGACGGTGCGATTTCAAAATCTGTGGCTTTTGATGATATATTAAAAGACGGAAACAAGTTTATAAGAAGGCTCAAAGAAGGAGTTTCCGACCACAGGGAATATCCTCAGCTTATAAATATTGCAACTGACGGGGAAAGCTACGGTCATCATACAAAATTCGGTGATATGGCACTTTCTTATGTGCTTCGCGTAAAGGCTAAAGAAGAAGGGTTTACCCTTGTAAATTATTCACAATATCTTTCCAAATACCCCAGTCTTTATGAAGTTGATATAAAACAGTCATCATCTTGGAGTTGTTTTCACGGGATAGGTCGTTGGAAAGAAGATTGCGGGTGCTCAACAGGAGGCCATCCGGGCTGGAATCAAAAGTGGAGAAAACCTCTTCGTGATGCGCTTGATTATTTGAGAGACGAGCTTTGTGTAATTTTTGAAAAAGAGGGCAAAATTTATTTTAAATCTTCTTGGGAGGCAAGAGATAACTATATTGACGTTATTTTAGACAGAAGTGAAATGACTGTTAAAAAATTCCAGAAGGAAAATTTTAAACCGGAATTATCTGAAGAACAAAAAGTTAAGGCAATGGAGCTTCTTGAAATGCAGCGTCAGGCAATGCTTATGTATACAAGCTGCGGTTGGTTTTTCTCCGAGATTTCAGGAATTGAAACCACACAAATTATGAAATATGCCGCGCGTGCTATGCAGCTTGCACAGAATTTTGCAAAAAAAGATTTGGAAAAACATTTTCTTGAACTTCTTGAGGAGGCAAAGAGCAATTTTGCCGAATTTGGAACAGGCAAAGATGTTTTTGAACGTTTTGTAAAACCCTCAATTGTGACTACAAAGCAAATAGCAAGCCTTTGGGCGGTTTCTTCTTTATATCAGGAATTTGACGAGGAAGAAGATGTTTATTGTTACAAAATAAAGAAAAATTCTTATAAAAAAGTTCAAAAGGGTACTTCGCAGCTTGTTATGGGGCATATCGAAATCCAATCAAAAATTACTTTACAAAAGTCAAACGTTATGTTTGCATTAGTTCAGTATTCCGGAGGGGACTTCCACTGTGCTATAAAAGAATTCAGCGTGGAAAGCGATTATATAAGCACTCAAAAAGAACTTTTCAGAATTTTTATGCTTAATCCTCTTACAGAGATAATAAGAGCCATGGACGAATACTTTGGCAAGGAATATTTTACTCTCAAAGACATCTTCATCGAAGAAAGAAGAAAAATACTTGAAATTATGCTCAAGGGTAAAATGAATAAATTTGCCCAAGCGTATCAAGAAATGTACAGCGAAGGCAAAAGTTCGATTTATCATATGCAAAGTTTGGGACTTAGTATTCCTGATGAATTTAAGATTTCCGCAGGCTATACTTTGAGCCGTCAATTTAATGATTTAATAGTTCATTCGAGCGGATTTCTTGACAGTAATATAATTCAGCAGGCTGTTGATATTAATTACGAAACAAAAAGAATCGGAATTAATATAGATAAAAAACCTACCAATCAGATTTTCAGTCAAAAAATCACACAAAATATTTCACGGCTTGCCCAAAGCCTCGAAATTCAGCAGGCAGAGGCCATTTTAGAAATTTTTGACAATGTTGAAAAGCTTGAGCTGGAAGTTGACATCGCTGAGTCTCAAAATATATATTTTACAAAAATTTATCACGAGATAGGCGATATTATAGAAAACATGACCAAAGCAAGCAGGGCTGAGGATAGAAATTTTATATTAATTTTGCTTGATATAGGACAAAAACTCAATATTAATACGGAATTTTATCGCTCAATGCTGGATAAAGTATTGATAAAGAAGTGACGCAGTTAGGAGTGAGGGGTGAGAAGATCTGAAAAGTTGAATAGGTGAAAAGCTGAAAAGTTTAAATATGTCATTGCGAGGGCCATGCCCGAAGCAATCCAAAATAACTCTTCAGCCATTCGGCCGTTCACCTTTTCAGCCAATATTATGTACAAAAATTTAGAAGAATTAATTGAAATAGTAAGAATTTTACGCTCGCCAAGCGGTTGTCAGTGGGACAGAGAGCAAACTCATGTTTCGCTTAAACCCAATATGCTTGAAGAAGCCTATGAGGCGGTTGATGCTATTGATAATAATGATTTGAAGCACTTAAAGGAAGAATTGGGCGATGTTTTGTTGCAGATAGTTTTGCACTCTCAAATCGCACAGGAGCAAAAAGCTTTTAATATCGATGATGTTGCAAAAGGAATTAAAGATAAGTTAATACGCAGGCATCCGCACGTTTTTGGCGATGTAAAGGTTAATTCCACAAAAGAAATTTTGGACAATTGGGAAGAAATAAAAAAAGAGGAAAAACCGCACAGAAATTCTGTTATGGACGGGGTTTCAAAAAGTCAGCCGGCTTTGATGTCAGCACAAAAAATAAGCAAAAAAGCCGTTAAAGTGGGATTTGAATGGGATTGTGAAAAAACACTTTACGATTGTGTTTTTTCCGAATTTGAGGAATTTAAGCAGGCATGTGCGGGTAAAAACCCCGAAGAAATGGAAGAAGAAATGGGCGATATTTTGTTTGCGGTGGTAAACCTTGCCCGTTGGAATAAAATTGATGCCGAACAGGCGCTTTTGAAATCAAACAAAAAATTTATAAAAAGGTTTAAAAAAATGGAAGAGCTTGCCACAAAACCTTTGCGGGAATATTCGTTTGAAGAATTTGATAAACTTTGGAAAAAAGCAAAAAAGCAAACAATCATCAATAATTTATAGTTTTTTCATAAGTCGAATTCTAAATATTGATTTTATTTTTTGCTTAAAATATAATTGAAACAGCCAAATTTTAAAAATAAAAATATGACAGAAAATAAAAACCCGAAAGAAAAATACAGTGTTTTTTTGAAGCACGTTGCAGAAGAAAAAGAGGAAACATCAAAATTTGCAAAAACTTTGTTGGTACTTGTTTTTCTTGTTTGTGCTCTTGTTGTGGTTTTTTTGTTTTTGCTTGACGATCAAGAAACAGTAGAGCAGCTTTTCGGACATGACAATGCTGTTTCAAAAACGCTTATAGAGTTTGTTCAAAGTCGTTCTCACAAAACTCGTGCAGAATTTTCTATTCCGTTTTTGCCTCACAAGCAAAACATTTTGCTTTTGGGCGTGGATTCAAACGGTTCAGATACAGATCCTTGGGAAGGGACCCGTTCAGATACCATAGTTTTGCTAAATATTGATCCTAAAACCCGTTCTGTAAATGCGATTTCTATTCCAAGAGATTCAAAAGTTTATCTTGCGGGAGATTTTGGCGTTCAAAAAATAAATGCAGCACATGCTCTTGGCGGAATTAAGCTTACCAAAAGAACTGTTGAAGAAGCACTCGGGGTAAAGGTTGACAGATATATAGTCGTAAGTGATCAAGCTGTCAGAAAAATTGTTGATGCAATCGGCGGAGTCCCGATTTATGTGGAAAAAAACATGTTTTATAACGATTATTCCGGTAATCTTCATGTAAACTTGACCAAAGGACTCCATGTTTTAGATGGAAGAAATTCTGTCGGATATTTAAGATACAGAAAAGACGGACTTGGAGATATAGGAAGAACACAAAGGCAGCAATGGTTTTTAAGGGGGCTTTTAGAAAAAATTCAAACTCCGCAAGCAATAATGAAGCTTCCCGAGATGATAAATATTGCCTCTACTTATGTAAAAACGGATTTGTCTTTGTATGAAATGTCGCAGTATGCCGCTATGGCCAAAAGCTTTGATGTTAACAAAATTGAGGTTGCAACGCTTCCGGGCGCACCAAATAAAAAAGGTTATACAAGTTATTGGATCTTAGATCCTGACAAAACTCAGGAGGTTGTAAACAGGCTTATATATAGGGATAGACCTGATGTTTCGGATAAAAAATTTGTGGCAGGAATTATGTACTCTCCCGAAAAAGAGCACGAAGCTATGGAGGTTAAGGCAAAGCTTGAAGAAATGAATTTTGAAGTGAACTGTGTAGGCAGAGGGCACCTTCCTCATTCACAGTTTGTTGCAAATTCCAGCAGTGTTACAAATGAATTTTTCAGCTGGATTAAAAGAAAAATACCCGCAATAAGAAGAAGCCAATTTGTTTATGATCCGAATAAATTTTACTGTGTAAACAGTGATTTTGTAATTATTCTCTCCGGTCAATAATTTTTTATTTTTTATGTTTTGAGGACATGGAATAATTCTTGAAATTGTATATTTTGGAATTATTCAGTGCCCTCTTTTGAAACAAATTTTTATCCTTTTCGTCTGATTTAAAAAGACCATTAGGGTTTTTGTCGTTGAGGTATTTTTTGGAGGATTTAAAATGGCTAGACAATGTGTGCTAAAGACGGAAAAGTCTAATAATTTATTTAAAAGTTTACAGCAAAAATATATTGATGAAACAGATTGGGAAGAATTTGAAGGAGAGGATTTAATCCAGGAGTGCAAAACATTTAATTCTATTTCAAATGAAGACGATATTCTGCAGATGTATTTAAAAGATGTCGGAAGGGTTAAGCTTCTATCCGGCAATGAAGAAAAAAGTCTGGGAAAAACAATTAAAGAAAAAAGGGACATTAAAGCAGATATTGCAAAAAGAAAACTTATTCAGGCAAATTTGCGTCTGGTTGTCAGTATTGCAAAAAAATATATAGGGCAAGGCGTTCTTTTTATGGATTTGGTTCAGGAAGGCTCTTTAGGGCTTATCCGTGCGGCAGAAAAATACGATTATTCAAAAGGGTTTAAGTTTTCGACTTATGCAACCTGGTGGATAAAGCAGACAATTATAAGGGCAATTTCAAACTATTCTCGCTCAATAAGAATTCCTGTACATATGACAGATAAAATAAGAAGGTATAAAAAGATTGCCTCCGAGCTCAATTTTGTGCTGGGTAGAGAAGCAACCGAAAAAGAAATTGCAGAAAAAATGGGGCTGAGTGTAAAAAAAATTCTTTCAATTAAGCGCTCGATAATTAAAGAGCCTCTTAGTCTTGATAGTCCTGTTACCGATGATTTAACCGTCGAAGATTATGTCCAAGACGCCAAAAGTAGTCTGCCCGAAGAAAAAACAAGCATGAATGCTCTCTGTGACGGTATGGAACGTCTTTTGGACGAACTTGATGAAAGGGAGAAAAAAATTCTCACTTATAGATTCGGGATAAACGGGGCACAGACAAAAACATTGGAGCAGTTAGGAAATTTAATGGGATTTTCTAAGGAAAGAATCAGGCAGCTTGAAGACGGAGCAATTAAGAAATTAAGACAGCAGGAAAATATCAGACATTTTAAAGATTTTATAACCGAAAATGATTTTTAAAGATAAATTATATTCGGCAATTTAGAGCCTATAATTTCATTAAACTGTTGGGAATTATATTTAACAAACTGAGTGTAATTAAAAAAATCTTTGTAAAAAAAGTTCATAGAATTTTTACAAGGATTACTTTGAAGTTTTTCCAAAGCACGGGTGCTTTTCTGATAAGCAAGTGATTCATTTTTTGCAATGTTTTCAAGCACTGAAAATATTTTATTTTTATTTTGAATATCACATTCAGCCATAATTTCTTTAATAATTTTTAAATATTCAAGAGCTCTTTGAACAGGGGGTTTTTCAAAAAATTTAAAATTTAAATTATTACATCTTTCAAATTTTTTTATAAGTGAAAAATAAATTTGTTCATATTTATCCGAAGGAAAGATTACAGGTTTTATTTCTTGTGATAATACATTCATCGCATGGGTGTATTCATGAACGATTCCCTCAATAATTCCATTTCTGTTTTTGTCAAAATCAATTCCCAATACGCTTTTAACATTCCCGTTAGAATCTAAAGAGCTGAATGTTAGATGCTCCCCAAATTTGTCTTGAAAAATAGGATAACTTTTTTTATTTACGACTTCAAAATTAACATCAAGACCATAATCTTTAACTAATTTATCCAAAACCTCTCTTACTGATTTTAAATCCAAATCGCCTGCCTGATTAAGCCTGCACCCCAGCTCATCAATTACTTTTGAAATAAAGCTTAAATCATTTTTGCCGTAAATCACTTCTGTTATTTCATGAACAAATTTTGCAAGTGACCTTTTAGGGTCTATGGCGTTTTCTCTTGTTTTTTCGATTTTATCAAAGTTGATAAACAAATCAGTTTTAGGGCTTGCCTGAGAAAAATTAACTTGACTGAAAACGAGAGGAGGATTTTCGATTATATCTTTAAATTTAGATTGTTTGATATCTTTTAATTCAAAATTAAAATCTTTAAAAAACAATTTAATAAACCAATTTAATTTATCAGACAGCTGACTGCTTGAATTTTCTTCACACAAAAGCTTTAAAAAACTCTCTTTGAATTTTTGCCCGTTTTCCAGAACTTCCTTGCTCAAGTAGCTGTTTATATTCCCCGAAAAAGAAACCGTGTCTTGCTTAAGTTCTTTATTTGCAAAATTCAAGGGTTTTGTTTGATTTACAAATTCGGTTTTAATATTATTTGAGGGCAAATTAATACTTGGGATAAACATTTTTAGGCGCCTTTCAAAAAAGAAAAGAAGGGTGAACAAAAATAATTGCCCAGAAATTCTTTAAAAATGAAATCATTTTACATTTTTTAATATTTTTCTATATATGCCTGTACGTCAAACTTATTTTTACAGCCCTGTGCGCTCATGTAGCGGATTTTCCCCATAACAGGTCTTGAAGAAAAAGCCCTGTCGTGCACTCCTGCTATTGACCATAAAATACCAACGTATCCGTTCGGGTCGTTTCCGTCAAGTGCATATTTGTCATTCAGATAAATTGCGATTTCAAGTGCTTCCTCGGGGCTTTTTGACCATTCAAGAATTTTCTTTGCCCAGTACATTCTCATATATCCGTGGATTTTGCCGTTTTGAACCAAATCTTTTTGCGCCGTGTTCCAAAGCTCATCGTGGGTTTTTGCAGCTTCAAAAGCATCCAAGTCATAAATATAAGTTCTTATGTCAAATTTGTGCTCTTCCAATGTTTTTTGAGCCCAAGCAGGCGCGCTTTTAAGTGATTGAAAATCTTTTGAATAAAGACAAAAATTATCCGCAAGCTCTTTTCTTACAATTAATTCTTCCAAAAAGGCCTCTTTATTTTCTCTTGAAGCATTTGATTTTAAGACTTCAAGAGCAACTCTTTGGGCTGAAATCTGCCCGCTGTGAATATACGGCGAAAGCCTTGAAACATAATCTTTTGTCGGGTCATTTTTTAACTCGGCGTAATAATTAAGCTTGTTTTCAATAAAATCTTGCATTTTTTTGTACGCGTCAGATTTTTCAATAGGAAAAGGATTTTTAAATTCGGTTAAAAACCGCTCGATGTGTGAATAAATTTTTCTTCTTAAGGTGGCGGCAGAAAATTCTTGTTTGTCAGAGATAAACCTTGCAGGAATTATGTTGTGCGAATCCACTTCAAAGAGGGCTTTGGCGGCAAAATCTTTAGATTTTGCCGCCTTGTCAAATTGTAAAACCGGATTAAAATCAAATATAATAACCCCTGCGTTTTTAAGATAATTTTGGATATTATTTTGTACAATTTCAAAATCAATATCATTTTTTTTTGCCTGCAAACTTAGATTTTTAATATGAGGCATATTAAATTCAATTTGTCTTTTTGAATAAATATTTTCATCTAAATGGCAAAGTATTTTTAATTTTTTGCCTTTTTTTTGTGCCATGTCATAGGCAAAAATAAACCCACAATTATCTTCGAATCGAAGCTCTCTACTCATAAGATAAACAATATTCCCTGAACCGAGTTTATCATTCAGCACAAAAACCCTTGCCTCATCAATATTTTCAGGGCAAGAGAATTTGTCTGACACAAAATCTAACATCAAATTTCTTTTAACCGACGGTTTTAGCATTGCTGAATTATAACTTGAAATAATAAATAATTAAATATCCAAACTAGATATAATCTGTCCTTGCGGTGAGAATTTCAGTCCAACGCGGCAATTTAAGAAACTAGACTTTTAGATTAATTCATCAGAAATAAATTTATTCAATCAAAACTCTATCCAGACATGCTTTTGGAGAATACTGCCATTCACGGAAGGTTATTCTGTGAATCTTAAATCCTGAGCGCTCTAAAATCGACTGTTTTTTGAGGTTGCTTCCGGAAAGTTTTTTGGCATCTTCCACCCCGTCACATTCGATTGCAATTTTATCATTTATAAGCAAATCAAGGCTAAAGCCTGCTATTTCAATCCCTGCTTTGACCTCATGGCCTAAATCACGAATTGCCTGAGCAACTTCACGCTCAAAATCGTTTTTATAAAAATTTTCGTCAATTTCTTTGTTTTCAATAGCCTGTTGTTTATTTTGATATTCTTGCAGGTAACTCAAATAACTTCTTAAAAGCCCGTCAGGTAATTCTTTTGGGTCTCTTGAGATAAAGTTAATCATTTTGTAACGAGCCCTTGTTATTGCCACGTTAAACAAATTCGGTTTTTGCAGGAAAGTAAGGCTTTGTACAAAACTGTTGCTTGCAAATGCCCAGGAAATGAGCATTATATCTCTTTCATCACCTTGGAAGGTGTGAGCTGTGCCGATTTCTATGCTGTGTTTTCGTATCATGTGCTCAGATAGAACTCGCGCAACTGAAGTTTTAAGCTGTTCCACCTGTGCCCTGAATGGAGAAATTATGCCGATAGAAGTGGGATTATCAGGATTTTTGCGCTCGTCCTCAATAATAAGTTCCTGTAATTTTTTCACAACCGCCTCAACTTCTGGCAAGTTTCTTGTAGCGTCAAAATCGACTTTGCCATCAGGAACTTGAACAAGTTCTAAAGCCCTATCACTGTTACCTCTTCTCATAATTCTTATTCTGCTTCCGTAAAATTCGTCATTTGAAAAATTAATAATCGGAGGCAGACTTCTAAAGTGTTCATCCAACAAAACAGGGTTCATTGAGTAATAATTTGCCAAATCAAACATTGAATTTGTCCTGAATCGCCACATTAACTGATATTTGTCGGGTATCGAATATTGGCTCAGGAATGATTGTTCTTTAGCTTTTTCCAAAAATGAAAGGTGCGGAAGTTGTTTGTCATCGCCTACTACAACGGCTCTTTTTGCCCTGTAAAGGATAGGAAAACAGCTTGCGATATCGCATTGGGAAGCCTCATCGATAATCGCAACATCAAAAAGTCCCGGTTTCATAGGAAGCGAGCCCGAAATGGCATAAGTTGTCACGCACCAGCATGGAAAGGCTTCTAACAGCGGCTTAAAATCTTCGCCCTCAAGCAATCTGTTTTGAAGGTTTTTCTTTCTTTCCACAAGTGATTTTGTGTGCACGATAAGCCTTTGACGTTTTATTTGGTCACGCAAAAGTCCTTTTAGCGACTCTCTGCGTTTGCTTTTTAAAATATCAATGGCAAGGTTTCTTTGTTTGCGCTTAAGCATGCGGATTTGTTCTGCCATGACATGTAAGTTGCCGAGTTTTTGAATGTTTGCTTCAATTAAGCGCATTTCGCAAGCGGTTTTGGAAAATTCAAGTTCTTGTGCCAGTCTGCTTAAATTTTCATAATTTTCGTTAAAATCATTCAATTTTAATAATTTTTTAAGTTTATTTTTGCTTGAATAGTTTGAAATCGATACAAAAAACCCTGTTTTTTCAAGATTTTTTTCGATTGTGGAAATAAGATTTTCCACCTGCTCTATTTCAGCTTTTTTAAGCATTTCTTGTATAAATTGAGGCTGCCCCAAAGTTTTTTCTTGATTGTTTTTTTGAATAAAAAGTTCGTGCCAGTTTTGTTCAAGTTTTATAATTTGCTCTGATTTGTTTTCTAAATCTTTAATAGTATGTAGCAACTCTTTCATGTCTTTTACATCTGCAAAAATGGCATTTTCATATTCGCTGTCTAAATCAACCTTGTTGGAAAGCAAATCTTGAAGCTGAAAACTTAATTGCTTTTGGTAATTGAGCCTTCCGGCACGAAGTGCCAGAAATGGTGCTCCGAGCTCATTAAGCCTTTCTGATACCACATCAACTGCTTTGTCCATGCGCGATGCCACTAAAACGGTTTTCCCGTTTGCAATTAAGTGCGAAACAAGATTTACAATTGTCTGCGATTTTCCTGTTCCAGGGGGGCCGTAAACTGCTACAAAATGATTATTTTCAAGACTTTTTATAACATTTTCCTGCGAATCGCTCAATGATAAAGGCGTAACTGCAGCAAAATCCTTCAAGTCTTTTAATTGTTTAATCGGATTGTCAACAAGCTTGCCTTTTGTCTGTAAATATTCTTCGTTTATAATGTTTAGGGCTGTTTCTCTGTACATTCCGCTTGGCTTTTCGGCTATCTGCATAAGTTCGTGCAAAACCCCTGCCGTGATAGAAGGTCTTTTGGTCAGAATTATCGAACATTGGTTTGTTAAAGTTATTTTTTCCAGTTTGACGGCAGTCTTAACACTGCTTTCTTCCACAACTTCTTCCAAATTATCGAAATCTACTTTTTCAACTTCATTATAGAAATCTTTTTCTAAATTATCCTCGTCAACATCTTCTGAATGGTCAATTTTTATTTCAATGTCGGGGATAATTGATTTAAGCGTGGTTATAAAAATATCCAATTTTTCATCTGTTATGGGCAGTTCGGGCACAACGTCCAAAAGTCCTTCCAAAAGCTGTTCGACTTCGTCTTCATCATCATTTTTCTTCATCATCGCCGTAAGCGCACCGGTATTTAGGGACAAAAATTCGTCTTGAAGCATGCAGTTTATGTTAATTCCGTTTCGCTCCAGTTTACATGGCATGTACAAAAGCGGGGTTAAAAATTCATTTTGTTTTTTGTTTTTTGAGCTTTTTCCGACCAAAAACAGGTAGCCGTAGATTAAATATTTGTCTTTTTGGCTCAGTTCGCTTTGAATCATCAATTCTGTAATTTTGCTGTCAGAACCGTCAAGGCGAAGATATTGGCCAAAATTGTGAAACAAAAATTCTTCGTCTTTGAGAAAAATCCATTTGTTATCTTTATCTTGCTTTAAATTTCTGAATGTTGCACTTTTTACCTCTTCGCGAACACAGTCGTGAAGATATTGGCTCAGTTTTTTGATGAAACTGTTATTAAATGCCGAATTTAGTGCCCTTGTCGCTTCTTGAAGCATGTTTCACATCCTTATATTCATATAAATCACGTCACCCTGAACTGGTCTTCTCTTCTTGTTCTCGAGCTTTAGCGAGAGTTACAAGGGAGAGTATCGCTTGCGATGTATCAGGGGCTCACAAGCATTCTTCCCTGAGATGCTGGTACTATTGTGAATTCTATCATGGAGTGGTTTATTTTAGCAAACCGCAAGGACATTTTCTACGGCTCGTTTTTCGCCTTGAAAAGAAGTCAAATAAATTCAGCATGACGTATTAGTTTTTACTATACACTATTTTCTTATTTTACGCTAAAATGTTGCTCATGGACATCATTAATCTATATGATAAATATAATAATTATTTTAATGCTGATTTGAAGGCGATTTTTGAGCGCTGCTCAAAAATCGCCTCAAAAAACAAGACAAAAATCTATCTGATAGGCGGGCTGGTAAGGGATCTGATGCTTGACAGAGAAAGTCATGATATTGACATTATAGTAGAAGGTGATGCGATTAAATTTGCAAAAATTTTGCAAAAACAAATAGGGGTAAAAATTTTGAGCCTGCATAAACCTTTCGGTACCGTAAAAGTTGAAATTAATGGAATAAAAATTGATTTTGCCTCAACAAGAAGCGAAACATACCCTCAAAAAGGACATTTGCCAGGG
>CAZXID010000024.1:0-29520 GCA_964640325.1 uncultured Muribaculaceae bacterium
TTATTTTTTTAATTCGCTTTCTGGTCATTGTGAGATTTTAGCCGAAGCAATTCAAAAAGTTTCAAATATTTATTTAGGTAAAAAAAAGACCTCATATTTTATGAGGCCAAGGTTGGTTATTTTTGGTTTATTTGGTTATTATATTATTGATTTTTTATTCATTCTGAATACTTATTAAATATCCCTCAATGTAAAAAATTGCCCGTAATTCTTTATTATTTTTCTTTAAATCGTCAAAAAGCAGTAATAACAACAAAAAATCGTGTTAATACTTCTTAATATTTACTTAAAAAAGGGTAATTATTTATAAATTCCCTCGGAAATTATCTGGTTTGAGCCGATGATTTGATTAATCATGTCGGTATTTATTTCACAATTTGAAGCTATTATGCAGTCTTTAAGTGAAACATTATCCTTTATTTCAACGTTGTCCCAGATAATGCAATTTTCAAGTTTTACATTTTTTCCGATAATACAATCTTTGCCTATAGTATTAAATCCGGTTAGTGCCGCACTGGGCGCGATGTAACTTTTTTCACTTATGTATGAGCCGTTGTTTGTTTTGATTATTCTGGAATGGTTTATTTTATAATGTCCGTCAAACAAGTCTTTTGTTGATTGAAAATATTGATCAAGAGTTCCTATGTCACTCCAATATTCGTCTACGTTAAAAGTATTTATTTTAAGACCTTTTGACATTAAATCCGGAAAAACATTTTTTGCAAAATCGTAGAAAGTGTTTTTTGGAATGTAATTAAATATTTCGTAATTAAAAATATAAATTCCGGTGTTAATTTTGTCACTCTTTGCTTCTTTTATGGACGGTTTTTCCTGAAACCCTTTTACCAAACCATTTTTATCTGTTACGACAACTCCAAAATTCGGAATTTCTTCTATCGGAAGTTTTTTAATGCCCATTGTGACTATAGCGCCTGATTTTTTGTGCGATTTTATTCCTGCTTGAAAATCGGCATTAGAAAGGCCATCGCCTGAAAGTACCAAAAAATCCTCACCTTTGTCAAAGAAAAATTGGCATTTTTTGAGCCCTCCGGCTGTTCCCGACAATTCTTTTTCGTAAATGTAGTTAAAGTTAACTTTAAGTTTAGTTGTTTTATAGTGATTAATAATTTCTTCAGAAAGGTAGTGGGTGTTTGCAATAACGTCTTTTATGGAAATATCTAAAAGTCTTTCAATTAAAATATCCATAACCGGCTGATTTGCTATAGGAACAAGCGGTTTTGGAGTGTTTTTGGTCAAAGGATCCAGTCTCGATCCTACCCCTGCAGCCATAACCATCGCTTTTGAAACCATGAAAATCCTCCCTATCTCAGAAATACACTTTAATTATTATGATTTTATTACAAACAAATTTTTTTTCAATTTTTATTGTAAAATGTTGTCATGAAAAAATATTCAGGGGTTTTTAAGAATAGGTTTGGGCAGCAAATGGTAGAGTTCCTTTTGGTAATGCCTTTTGTAATAATACTTTTTGGAATTTTAACCGAATATGCATATGCTTTGACAATAAATATGAACTTGAATCAGGGATTAAAAGTTGTTACGTCTTCCATATACAGTAAAATAGGTTTGGATGTAAACAAAGATAATATTAAGGGTTTTGTTCAATCCGAGCTTAAAATATATTTACGTTCAAGGTATGCTCCGGCTAATTCCGATAATCAAATACATGTTGATTACAGAATAGTAGGTGACGATGCAGTCTTTATTGCATCTTATAAATATATCCCCGCATTTACCCTGCCAAATATTTATTTTCATTTTTTGCCAAATTCTATGGAATTTTTAGCTATTTCAGTTGTACCTAAATCTTTCTTAAATGAAAATGCTTATGATGAAACACTTAACCCCAACTTGTGGGGAACACCTCCCGACGACACAATTGCCAGAAAAGGTATTATGAATTTGAGAGGTGATAGTACAGACCCCATTACTGACTCCATTGTTTTTTTGGTTCCGATAACAATACCGATATTACCAGGGGAGACTTATGAAATAAAAAAGTTTAACGGTGGCCCCTACGCGACCTCAAGTATAATTGCCGTTGCAAATTTGTCAAATAATAGTTTGTATATTTGTCAACCGGATTTGACTTCTTGTTCTCCCCAATATTTTGGAGGAAATAGTAATTTTATAAATTATTTGTCCGGTATCGCAAATATAAAAAATGTTTTTTTCTATGATGATTATTCAGGTTCGCCGAATTGGATAGTCCCTTCAACACTCCAAATGACAAGTTCGTCTGTTTCAGGTGATTTGAAAAATGCATTGGCATTGGTAAATACTTTAAATCAAAGCATTGGAAATTATGACAATTTAAGCCCAATGGCATATAATTCCTCTTTTGACGGGTGGAATAATAATAAATACATTGTGGATTTTTATGGTTCATTGGCTATAGTTCATACTAAAAATCAATCAAAAGGTGAATTAGGAAATCTTTTAAGCGGGGTTAATATTCCTTATTATTCCGGTACGGATCTTTCCGGTGAATTCGGTACGGAGTATAGTCCATGATTAGAAAAAATGCAAGCACATTAATGTATTTGATTTTTTTATTCAGCGTAATTTTGGCTTTTTGCGCTATGGCAATTGATGCAACAATTATTTACAACACAAGAATGAAACTTCAAGATGCCACCGAAAGAGCTGCCATGGTCGGGGCTGAAGCTTTTAATACCGGAAATATTATTCTTAACCAAACTCAAATTGAAGACAATGTAAATGATAATGTAGAAGCTGCTTTTAGTCATTTTTTGTTCGGACCGCTAAATAAAAATAATGCTCAAATAATTGATGTTCAGACAAAATACTCTGAGAAAAAAGTTTTGGTCAAATCAAAAGTTTCTTCGCCTACATTTTTTCTTGGATTTTTGGGTATTCATTCGGTAAATATTAAAGCAACCGCTTGTGCAGTAAACGAAAAAATGGATGTTAAAAGTAATTTAAACTCTGCAATGTGGCTAACTTCTTCAGCTATGTACCTTTCAGGAATTGTTAATTCAACATCTATGACCTATCTTCAACCACCTTTGGGCGCCGGATATTTAGCAAGTTTTTTATCTTCAGTAATAATTTTCCCTTTGATTGATAACCTTGATAACGAGCCGCTTAGCCTTGGGCCAGGAGGGTATTTTACCGTGAGGCTTCCTGCTCCTATGGTTGATAAACGTGGCCCTGATTTATTTATTAAAGAGGCAGGAGATGCACTTGAAGGTTATTTTGTATTTGCAGGAATTGATAAAATTATAGAAAATGCAACATTGGGAGAGGGAGGCGCATCAAAAAGCGCAGGTGATACTGAAGTAGATACAGGAGAGGATGAAATTGAAAGTAATGATATTGTTTGGAAAGAAATAACTTGCTCTGCAATACCTGAAACAGTTGATATGAATGGAAATCCTCGTCTTTATTCATCTAACGGGCATGTAAAAGTTTACGGCAGCGCATATTTTGATTTAGGTAATTCTTGTGTAAATCTTGCCGTTGCAAAATATATTAAAATTGTTGATGATAACAGTGAAAGTGCTTTTGTAAAAAAAACCATAGGAACATCTGACACAAATTATTACAAGGCGATGCTCTATGGAGAGGCTTCTACGGCAACAGCAGGTGCCGATATAGATGCCATTCAAATTCTTAATTTTGTCAAATTAATTCCACCTTCTGAATTTTAGTCTCATACATTTGGCTTATTAAGCGATTGTAAATACTTGATTTAATCTTTTAGGACAACTATAATATTTTTTGTATAAACTTTATATTTTTATTGAAGGAGAGTATTTATGGAAAAAAGGTTTACTTGCAAAACAATGTTTGCATTTTTATTGTCATTGTTTTGTTTTGCTTCGCCTGCTTTTGCAAGCGAAGCAGCATTAAATGTTCCAGATATTAAATCGATTAATCCGGAATATTACAATCTTCTAATGATTGGGATATTTGTTTCTGTTATCGGTTTGGTTTTCGGGTTCATTGAATTTTTAAAAATTAAAAATATCAAAGCCCACAAAGCAATGACTGACGTAGGCGAGACTATTTTTGAAACTTGTAAGACTTATCTGTTGCAGCAAGGTAAGTTTCTTATAGCATTAGAAATTTTAATAGGCATCTGTATAGCTTATTATTTTGGAGCGCTTCAGAAATTAACTGTTCATGAAGTAGGAACCATTTTAGGCTGGTCAGTAATCGGTATTTTAGGGTCTTATTCTGTAGCATGGTTTGGTATAAGAATGAATACCCTTGCAAATGCAAGAACTGCCTTCAGCGCCCTAAAAGGAAATCCGCTGCACATTTTGAATATTCCGCTAAAAGCCGGCATGAGCATAGGTGTTTGCCTTGTTTCAGTTGAACTTATAATGATGTTGATTATATTATTGTTTGTTCCAGGCCACCTTGCAGGAGCATGTTTTATAGGTTTTGCAATCGGTGAATCGCTTGGGGCATCTGCTCTTCGTGTGGCCGGTGGTATTTTTACAAAAATTGCAGATATTGGCTCAGACTTAATGAAAATCCAATTTGGCATTAAAGAAGATGATCCGAGAAACCCTGGTGTAATCGCCGATTGTACAGGTGATAACGCAGGGGATTCTGTAGGCCCTACAGCTGACGGATTTGAAACTTATGGTGTAACTGGAGTTGCGCTTGTAAGCTTTATTCTTTTGGGGGTATTTAAAGACTATCAAGTTCCTCTTCTAACATGGATTTTTACAATGAGATTTTTGATGATTGTTACTTCAGTTGTTTCTTACTGGGCTAACGGTATTTTTGACAGTCTTTTTTCAGGGAAAATTGTTAAATTTGATTTTGAAGGTTCTTTGACTCGTTTGGTCTGGATTACTTCAGTTTTATCTATTATAATGACATTCTCGGTAAGTGAATGGTTGCTTGCACCTTTAGGCGGTAATTTATGGCTTATCTTGTCAATAATTATTTCTTGCGGAACTTTGGGAGCTGCATTGATACCCGAATTCACAAAAATATTCACAAGTCCTAAAGCTAAACACACAGAAGAAGTTGTAAGAGCTTCACGCGAAGGCGGGGCTTCTTTAACAATTCTTTCGGGAATTGTTTCAGGTAATTTCTCAGGATTTTGGATTGGCATGGTAGTTGTGTTCCTTATGGGCTTAGCTTATGCCGCAAGCACCTATATTCCTGAAGTGATAATGATTTATCCTTCTGTATTTGCATTTGGTCTTGTTGCCTTTGGGTTTCTTGGCATGGGGCCTGTTACAATTGCTGTTGACAGCTATGGACCTGTTACAGATAACGCTCAATCAGTTTATGAATTATCGCTGATTGAAGAAATACCAAACATATCTGAAGAAATTGAACGTGAATACGGCTTCAAGCCTGATTTTGAAAATGCAAAACAATACTTGGAAGAAAATGACGGCGCAGGAAATACTTTCAAAGCTACTTCTAAGCCGGTTCTTATCGGCACTGCTGTAGTAGGTGCAACTACGATGATTTTCTCATTAATATTGTTAATCAAAGAAGCCTTGGGTATTCAGCCTGAAATGATACTTAATGTTTTAAACCCTTACACTTTGCTTGGATTTATATCCGGCGGTGCGGTAATTTACTGGTTTTCAGGAGCATCTATGCAAGCTGTTACAACAGGTGCATACTCTGCTGTTGAATTTATCAAACGTCACATCAAACTTGGCGAAGGTGATGATAAAAAAGCAAATGTCGCAAACTCAAAACAGGTAGTAAAAATTTGTACACAGTATGCCCAAAAAGGTATGGTGAACATATTTATATCTCTGTTCTCATTTGCACTTGCTTTTGCGTTTTTATCCGCTCCTTACAAAGAAAACAATGCTCCTGTAGCATTCTTTGTAAGCTACTTGATTGCAATTGCTGTTTTTGGTTTATTCCAAGCCGTATTTATGGCAAATGCAGGCGGATGCTGGGATAACGCCAAAAAAATAGTAGAAGTTGACTTGAAAGAAAAAGGGACTCCGCTTCACGATGCTACCGTAATAGGTGACACCGTAGGCGATCCTTTTAAAGATACTTCATCTGTTGCAATGAATCCGATTATTAAATTTACAACTTTATTCGGATTATTGGCAATGGAGATTGCTATTTCACCTGCGTTTAATAAATACGCACACATAGCAGGTATAGTGTTCTTTATAATTGCGTTGATATTTGTAATTCGCTCTTTCTACGCGATGAGAATCCCTGCTAAAACAGAATAGTAAGGGAATACAACAAAACAAAGGCGGCGGTGCTTTTGCACCGCCGCCTTTGTTTTGTTGTTAAAATTATTTACTTAATTCCATTTTTTTAACTCTTGTTTGGACATCTTCGATTATTTTTCTGTTAATCGATTGAAGTTCGGCAAGAACGGCAATCAGGCATGTTTGAACACCCGTTAATATTAGTATGGCAGAAAGTATCAGGGACTGGATGTGTCCTGAGCCTTGGGCATTGAAATAAAAATGTAAAAATCTTGCCCCTATTAAAAAGCCTGAAAGTAAAAACATTGAGCCTATAATAGCAAAAAATCTAAATGGTCTATACACAATAAACATCCTCATCATTGTAAAACTTGAGCGTCTGATATAGTCAAACATATTTTTCATTAATTTTGATTTGCGAAGTTCAGGGTTAACGCGAACCGGAACGCATGCAATTTTAAGCCCTTTTGCTCTTGCCTGAATTATTGTTTCAAGAGTATAAGTGTAATTATCAAATACATTAATTTTTAAAGCGGCATCTCGTGAAAAAGCTCTAAAACCGCTGGGCGCATCTTGAATATCGGTTGAACTTATAATTCTCATAACCCATGATCCAAGTTTTTGAAGCACTTTTTTTGTGATAGAAAAGTGCTTTATTTCTTCAACAGGGCGTGTGCCAACAACTATGTCAGCTTTTTTTTCAAGAATAGGTTTAACCAGATTTTGAATATCATCGGCGCAATATTGATTATCAGCATCTGTATTTACGATTATATCAGCGCCTAATTCCAATGCTTTTGTCAAACCTGCGCTAAATGCTTTTGCAAGCCCTCGATTTGTTTGAAAATTAACAAAATGTTTTACTCCGTATTTTTCTGCAATTTCAACAGTTTTGTCTTTGCATCCGTCATTTATTAACAGAATCAAAATTTCATCTATGCCTTCAATTTTTTCAGGCAAGTCTGATATTGTTTGAGCTATAATTTCTTCTTCATTGTAACAAGGTATTTGAATTATTAACTTCATTTGTATAAATTTCCAATCTTTATTATATAATTATATTAAAAATTCGGAATTTATACAAATTTTTAAAAAGTAGGAGTTTTGCATGAAGAAATTTAACATAAAAGTTCTTTTTATTTTTCTGGGGGTTTTGGTTTTTGGCACGGTGTTAAGATTGCTCGGTATTGAAAAGCCCGAAGGATTATGGAACGATGAATATGTAAGCTGGTATATCGCTTCAGTACCGTTTGGAAAAGAATTTATTAATCAGGTTTTTTCCCAATGTCACATGCCTTTTTATTACCTATACTTGAAATTTTTTATGAATTTCGGGCAAAGCGATTTAACTCTTAGATTAAGCTCTGTTTTTGCAGGAATGTTATCTATAGTAACAATGTATTTTGTAGGAAGAGAATTTAAAAATAAACGCTTAGGAATATTTTGTGCTGTTTTTACCGCAATAAGTTCTTTCTTAATATATTATTCCCAAGAAGTAAGAATGTACGAATTGCTTTTTTTAATTAGTGCTTTTTCACTTTTGTACACACTTAAGCTTGTTAAAAACCCAAAGCCTCATAAAATATTTCTATATTTTCTTTCTTTGTTTTTAATTCTTTTTACTCATACAATAGGTTTTGTTTACGTATTTTTTAACTTGGTTTTTGTCAGCTACATGCTCATAAATAAAAACCCCAAGTACAAAAAAACGATTTCTTCGCTTTGGATTTTTATCATATTGGGCTTTCTTGCTCTTTCTCCGCTGACCTTTAAAGTCTTTACAGAATCTTCATTTTCGCAATGGTGGGGACATTTTACTTTTTCCAAGATCCTGTTTTTAATGAGTGATTATTTTTCTCCGGTTCTAACAAATTTGGTTAATGCGCCGGATAGTTTTTTCTATAAAATTTCGACTAAGTTCTTTATTTTTGCTGTTTTACCGACCTTGTTAGCAATTTATGGAATTTATAGAGCAATAAGAACCGGTAAAACAGAAGTTCTAGGGTTGTTCTTGGTCGTGTTGGGAACTTTAAGTATTCTTTCAATAGCTGCTGCCGTAGGAAAAATGATTTTTATTACAAAATATTCTATAGAAGTTTATCCGATTTTAATAACAATTTTCTGTTTTGGTATTTCAGAAGTAAATAATAGAAAATGGAAGTATTTTTTGGCTTTATCTTTTTGTTTTATTCAGCTTTTTTATCTTTTTGCCATGCCTGATTCTGCAATAAAAAGAATCCGCATGGAAGGTCATAAACTTGCTGCAGACTTATTGCAAAATGCTAAATTAAAAAAGGGAGATTTTGTTTTACTTGAATATTATCCGCAAGAGCGATTCGAAAGATATTTCAGTTTTGATGGGCTGAATGTCATTTCTATAAATAAAGGAAATTTTTTGCAATATCTTACCGAAAAAGAAATACCTCAAGATAAACTTGAAGTAAAAAAACAGATGAGAGATGTTTTTCTTGAACAAAATAATATTTATTTTGACAAAAAATTAGATGAAGAAATTTTTCAAAATATGAAAAAGGGACAAAAAGTCACGTTGGTTTTACTCAATAGCGTATCAATGCTTCCTCCAAATTATCTCAAACAGATTGCTCAAAATGATAAATCCTATAAGAAAACACCATTTTTATTTTTAGTTTTTTCACATCTTAGAAATGAGACAATTGAAACTATAGTTAGGGAATTAACTTTGATAAAATCAGAGGCAAAAGGCGATTGGATTTGTCTTACTTTTAAGAAGTAAAAGCAAAAAATCGGGGAGGTTATATAACCTCCCCGATTTTTTGTTCGATTTAAACTTGTAACATTCGTTTTAGCTCATCAGGCCTTGAAGATCTTGCTATAGCATCTTCAAGAGTAATCATTTTTTTCTGATACAAATCTTTCAAGCCCATTTCAAGAGTTTGCATTCCTATTGCGCTATTCATTTGGATTGTAGAATAAATTTGTGCCGCTTTAGATTCTCTTATAAGGTTTGCTATTGCGGGTATAACAAGCATTATTTCTTGCGCCATAACCCTTCCTTTTTGGCTTCCGTCAGCCTGCAGTCTTGGCAGGAGAGTTTGTGCAAAAACCGCAACAAGCGAATTGGAAAGTTGAATTCTGATTTGCTGTTGTTGACCTTCGGGGAAAACATCAATGATACGGTCAATAGTTTGACTTGCAGATGAAGTATGGAGTGTTCCAAAAACCAAGTGACCTGTTTCTGCAGCCGTAAGTGCAAGACTTATCGTTTCTAAATCTCTCATCTCACCAACGAGTATAATGTCGGGATCTTCCCTTAAAGCTGATTTAAGCGCGTTAGAAAAGGCGCGAGTATCTTGACCCAGTTCTCTTTGGTGAACTATACTTTTTTTAGAGGCATGAACAAATTCAATAGGATCTTCAATTGTTAAAATGTGTTCGCATTTTGTTTCGTTTATATAGTCAATCATTGAGGCAAGAGTCGTTGATTTACCGCTTCCTGTAGGCCCTGTAACCAAAATCAGCCCGCGGGGTTTTTCTGCGGTTTTTCTTACTATTTCAGGCAATCCGAGCGCTTCAAAAGAGGGAACAACAGATTCAATCACCCTAAAAGCTGCGGCGTAATTGCCTTTGTCTTTATAGAAATTCACCCTAAATCTGCTCAATCCTTGTATGCCGTAAGAAAAATCCAACTCCCAGTCTTGTTCAAGTCTTCTTCTTTGGTCATTAGAAAGCATTGGAAACAACAAAAACTCGACATCTTCGGGGGTCATAGAGGGATAATCCATTCTTTGTAACCTTCCGTCAATACGTATCACGGGTGGTAAATTTGCCGATATATGTAAGTCTGAGCCTTTTTTTTCGACAACTTTTTCCAATAATTCTTCAATATGCATTTAATCAATCTCCTATTTATTTCTACATTATATTATATTTTTTAAAAATATATTTTATTGTAACAAAAGGTTAAAATTTTACCTTAAACCATAAAGAAAAATTTTAAGTAGCCGACAAACAAATTGTTAGGATATGTGTGAGGGAAAAGCAATGGACAAATTTTTTAACTTTGAAGAAGCGATGGTCGAATATTCTGAGATGACAAGTTTTGATTTTAATTCGCCGGATTATTTTGAGTGCTGTGCGCAAAAAGAAATTCCGCAGGAGTATTCACATCAAAAATATACTTTTAAATTCGGTAATTTTGATGTTTTGGATATGCTTCAGGCTGTATTTGCGAAGTAGGAGAAGATTATGCCAAATATGTATGATGATTTTGAAAAAAGATTTGAAAATGCGCCTTTTTTTGCCGGCTGGGTAGAATTTGAGGTTAAACCTGCAAAATCTGCTTCTGTCGAAAAAATTGCGCATAAAAATTTGGATATGCTAAGTGCCGAACTCAAGTCCATAGAAGAGCAATTTGAAGAAATTTCTTTAAAGCAACTTCGTTTATCAAATTTGGCTCAATTTTACCAATAAATATTTACCCCTCACCCCAGCCCTTACCTCTCACAAAACCATACTTAATCGTTTTGTTCGGCAGAGTCGCAAGAGGCGAGGGAGAATATCTTTAAGACTGAAATAATCCGTTAATTTTATTTATTATTTCTTGAGGGTCTATTTCGTTAGTAATTTTGTTTATGTCTTGGGCTATTTGATAAAGCTTCGCGGCTTCGATTTTATCGCCTTTTATGGTAATTGCTCTTGCAAGGTTGAAATGTGCAAGCGCGTAGTTGGGATTGTATTCAACTGATTTTGTAAACAGTTCTATTGCTTGTTTAACTCTACCCAAATCATCAAGGTAGATTACACCCAGGTTATTGTATGCAACGTCATAAGTAGGATCATATTTTATTGCAAGTTCGTACTCTTTTATGGCTTCATCAGTGTCACCTTTACCCCAATGCAAAAACCCCAGATTACAGTGTATTTTGGCATTTACAGGATCTAATTCCAATGCCGCTCTGTAAGTTGTGAGCGCATTGTCATAGTCTTCTTTGTCATAAAAAGCGCTTCCGAGATTAACATAAATGTCAATGTCATCCGGTGTTAAAAGGTAGGCACTTTGATAGGCGCTTATTGCTGCATCTAAATCCTCATTTGTTTCTTGATGAACAAAGCCTAAAGTTTGTGCAATTACACTAGTCCATTGTTTACCCGGATTTAAAATGATTGCCGCTTGGTAATGAGAAACTGCCAATTCAACCTCTCCTTTTAAGAAGTAAATGTTTGCAAGATTTGAATGAAACTCGGGACGATGCGGCATTATTTCAATTAATTTTTTATACGTTTCTATTGCATTGTCATAGTCACCTTGTTCTTCGTAAGCCTGACAAAGATGAATGTAGGCGGGGATATTCAAGCTGTCAAGCCAAATTGCCATTTTATATTCGGTTATAGCATCTTCAAAATCGCCTATAGCCCTATAAATATCACCCAAAAGACAATACAGAGGAACAAAGCCGGGAGCTTTTTCAATAGCTTCTATGTACACATCTACCGCTTGGGTAAAACCTTTTGTTTGAATTTGGTAATACCCCTTCATTAAAATCGGAATAAAACGCAGATAGGTTATGTTTTGTATAACATTTTTTATTGCTCTTTTATCAAAAGGCAATGTTAGAATTGAAAGTACAAATTCAAATTTTGACATTAAAGATTTTTTTAAACCTTTTAAAGAAGATATTTTATATAAATTGTGAAGTAAAAAGTGTGCGCATGAATTACTGAAAGGTTTTAATTTTATTGATTTTTTTGCATTGTAAATTGCGTCAATAAATCGCGCCTTTTTTGTATACGTTTCTGCAAGAAAGTAATAAGTTTTTGCCATTTTAGGGTCTTTTTTCAAAGACATATTCAAATAATTTATTGCTTTATCCAAATCACCTTTGTAGAAAAGTGCCTGTCCGATTTTAAAGTAAATTTCTGCAGAATCAATATATGTTTCCAAGGCTCTTTGATATTCGGTTATGGCTTCATCAATGTATTGGTATGAATTATAAATATCTAAATGCCAGGCTAAATACAAATCTCCGAGTCGAACATGTAAATCCGCGTTAGTGGGGTCTTTTTGCAGTTCAATCTGACACTGTTCTATAGCTTTTTGAACATTGTCGGTTTTAAAGTCAGTTTTTCTGATATTTTTTTCTTTTTGTGTTTTTTGTTTCATAGTTTTCGCTTTTTATTGATATTCTCTGTATCGCATTGCCTCTATTTCAAAGCATTTTTTAATTATTTTATCTCTGTCAAATTCGTTTATCTTATTAAATAAAATCACATGTTCGCCTTTTTGTAAATGGGGCTTTTCAATTATATGACCTTGGGCTTTTATGGATGTCATTTGTAACGGCAAATATAGTCTGCAGTTTACAAGCTCATTTCTGTTAAATTTCCCGTCAAAATAAAATCTTATGCCGCCTCCGCCTATATCTACGGTATGTGTGACAATGTTAGGTTCATCAAATCGTTCTATGATAATTTTGGTTTTCAGAGGGGCTCTTGCATAAGCTCTTCTTTGTATTTGAACGTTATCTTCAACATATTCTATTATAAATTCATCAGATAGCGGAGAATCCAAAATGAGTGCATTATAAGCTCTAATTCCCGCAGGAGTAAATATTTTAACGTATATCTCTTCACCTTCGGAAAGATATTCTGCATAAAAAACTATATCTTTAGGATATTCAAGTACAATTCTGTCAACGTACAAATCTTTAATTTTGCACTCAAAATTTTTTTCCGTTCCATCATTTGTTTTGAACGCAATTTGAATTTTTTGATTTCTTCTTACTTCACCCATGTTATCCATTTTAGACAATCCTAACAAAAGTTGCAAGTTGTTAAGTTAAAAAACGAGGCGGGAAATTTTAAAAAATTTCCCGCCTCGTAAAAAATAGGTTTAAGCCAATAGTAAAGGTTCTTTTTCCAAAATTTTGTCCACAACGCTTTTTGCATGAATTCTTGTGGTGTTAAATACCGGAATACTTGCTTTTTGTATCATTAATGGAATTTCAGTGCAACCCAAAATTACCCCCTGTGCGCCGTTTTGTTTCATTTTATCTATTACATTAAGGTAAAATTCCCTTGAACTTTCGGTTATAATCCCGCAGCAAAGTTCTTCATAAATAATTCGGCTGATTTCCTGCCTATCTTCCTCATTTGGAATAATCGTTTCTATTGCATATTCATCTAAAAGTTTTTTTGAATAAAAATTTTCTTCCATGGTAAAAATTGTTCCCAAAAGCCCTACTTTATTCATATTTTGTCTTTGAATTTCTTGAGCAACACTGTCTACCATGTGGATTAACGGAACGGAAATTCGTTCTTGAATATATGGCGCAACTTTGTGCATAAGGTTTGTGCAGATTACTATATACTCAGCACCACTTTTTTCAAGATTTTTTGCAGCGAGAGTAAGTTTTTCTCCCAATTCGTCCCATTTACCTAAGAATTGCATTTTTTCAATCTCTTTAAAATTAAAACTTTCGATTATAAGCTCAGCTGAAGAGCACCCGCCTAGGACTTTTCTTACTTCGGAATTTATAATTTTGTAATACTCAACGGTAGATTCGGGGCTTAACCCGCCTAAAAGACCTATCTTTTTCATCTCTTTACCTCCTAAATTTTGACTACAACATTAAAACACATTTTTTATATAATTCAAATTTTAGTGTATAATGTTCAAATAAAAGAAAACAAGAGGTTTAACAATGGGAAAAATTTATTTTATAGATGTTACAAACAGAGACGGAGTGCAAACTTCAAGGTTAGGCTTGGCTAAACTGGAAAAAACTATAATAAATCTGATGCTCGATGATATGGGTATATCGCAATCTGAATTCGGATTCCCGACAACCAAGCACGAAATTAACTATCTTAACGGAAATTTAGATCTTGTAAAAAGGGGGGCTTTCAAAAAAACACTGCTTTCCGGTTGGATGAGAGCAATGGCAGAAGATGTTGAACTTTCTTTTAAAAATGTTCCTGACTTGGAAAATTTAAACTTATCACAATCAACATCTATGCAGATGACTCAAGGAAAGTATCAAGGTAAAAAAACACTTGATGATATTTTAAGAATGACATGTGAGGCAGTAGAATGTGCAGCTTCAAAAGGCGCAAAATTAATAGGAGTTAATGCAGAAGATGCCTCAAGGAGCGATTTGGAATTTTTAATTAAATATGCAAAAGAAGCAAAAGCCTGCGGAGCTCATCGTTTTAGATATTGTGATACTTTGGGCTATGAAGACCCTAAAACAGCTTACGATAGAATTTATAAGATTGCCTCTGAGGCTAAAATCGATGTCGAAACACATTATCACAATGATCTTGGGATGGCTGTTGCCTGCTCTGTAATGGGTGCAAGAGCCGCGGTTGATGCAGGTATGAATGCTTATATTAATACCGCAATAAATGGCATGGGAGAACGTGCGGGAAATGCGGATTTAATTTCCTGTCTTTTGGCGGTATTAAAATCTGCAGGTTTTGGAGGTAAATATGAAATTGACCCTCAAATTGATTTAAGCAAAGCATGGAAACTTTCGAAATACGCAGCTTATGCTTTCTCTGTACCTATCCCAATAAACCAGCCTGCCGTTGGCGACAACGCTTTTGCCCATGAATCAGGAATCCACGCAGACGGCGCACTTAAAGACAGGCGAAACTACGAACTTTATGATTATGAAGAACTCGGCAGGGGAGAGCCTGAAATAATCGAGACAGGAAGAATGATTACGGTAGGAGAATACGGCGGAATTAAAGGGTTCAGAAACGTTTATGAAGGACTTGAAATTGAGTTTAAAGATGAGCATGAAGCCAGAAATGTACTTGAATTGGCCCGTTATGCAAACGTCCATACTCAAAAGCCTTTGACCGACAGTGAATTAAAATTTATTTATCATTATCCGGACATTGCAGCAAAAATCATGACGGTTTCGCCTTATTATGAGCCGCATGCTGCTCATAAAGAAAGAGTCGAAGATAGCAGTTCTTCACAGCAAATTGTATAAAGGTAGGGGAAATGGGACTTACGATAGCTGAAAAAATAATTTCCAGACACGCAGGGAAAGAAGTTAGCGCAGGCGAACTTACTATAGCATCAGTTGATATATGTGCGGTACAAGACGGTACAGGCCCATTGACCGTGCAAGAATTTAAGAAAATAGGGACAAAAAAATTAAACAGTCCTCAACGAACTATTTTGTTTATTGACCACGCTTCGCCCAGCCCCAGAAAAGAACTTTCGAATTCCCATAATGTTTTGAGAGAATTTGCCAAAGAATACGGCGCTGTTTTATCTGATGTCGGGGCAGGAGTTTGTCATCAAAGACTTATTGAAGATTATGTTAACCCTGGCGAAATTTTAATCGGTGCTGATTCTCACACTTGCACATCTGGGGCACTGGGTGCTTTTGCAACAGGCATGGGCTCAACAGATGTTGCCGTCGGGATGGCTCTGGGTAAAACCTGGCTTAAAGTACCTCAAACCTATAAAATACAAGTTGACGGTAATTTTAAAACGGGGGTTTGCTCAAAAGATTTAATGCTTTATTTAATCGGTTTAATAGGTGCAGACGGTGCTACGTATAAGGCTTTGGAGTTTTGCGGAACTACAATAGACAATATGTCTATGTCTGAAAGATTTACTCTTGCAAATATGGCGGTGGAGGCTGGTGCCAAGACAGGACTTTTTGCAACGGATGAAAAGACTAAAGAATATCTTCAATCCAGAGGCAGAGGTGATAAGTTTGTTGAGATTAAGCCTGATAATGATGCAAATTATGAAAGAGTTATAAAGCTTGATGCTTCAATTGTGGAGCATATGGTTGCATGTCCTCACACGGTTGATAACGTTAAAACAGCCTCTGAATTGAATAAAGTAAAAGTAGATCAAATTTTTGTAGGAACCTGCACTAATGGAAGAATAGAAGATTTAAGAATTGCTGCTTCAGTTTTAAACGGTAAAAAAATTCATCCTGAGTTGCGGATGTTGATTTCACCTGCGTCAAAAGATGTTTTTAAAAAGGCGCTTAGAGAAGGACTTATAGATATTTTTGTCGAAGCAAATGCAACGATTTTAGCTCCCGGCTGCGGCCCTTGTGTGGGAGTACATGCCGGAATTCTGGCAGATGGTGAAGTCTGTCTTGCAACTCAAAATAGAAATTTTCAAGGCAGAATGGGCAACACTAATGGATTTATCTATTTATCATCACCTTATGTTGCAGCTTGTAGCGCGTTAAAAGGATTTATTACTTCTTCTCTTTTATAAGTTCCTGCACGATATGGCTTGCCATAAAAATTCCGGCAGCAGATGCTACAAAAGGGGTTGAGGCAGGAGTGATTTTTGTATATTCTATTTTTTCACCGCTTTGAGTTTTAACTGTTTCTTTATTTAAAATTTTATCCTGACACATCGGTTTTTCATCGCTGGTTACAACCATTACGCCCTGTGTAATATTTTTTAGCTTAAGCTGATATAAAATATTTGATATAAATGAGGTTTTTTTATTTTTAATTTTTGAAATGTCGCATATATAAAGTCCTTCAGGGTTAACTCTGTTACCTGCTCCAAAGGAGCTCACTATGGGAAATTTATTTTTATAAGCAAATTCTAATAAAGAAACTTTTGAGCGTATTGTGTCAATAGCATCTGCAATAAAATCAATATTTTTATCCATAATCATATCATTTAAGGTCTCGGTATAAAAATCATTTATGCAATGAACTATTAGATCCGGATTTATATCTTTGAGCCTTTTTTCAAACAAAGCTGTTTTTTCCTGTCCTAAAGTCGAATTTAGCGCAACAATTTGTCGATTGATGTTGGAGGGGGAAACTTTATCGAAATCAACGATTGTTAATTCACCAACACCTGCTCTTGCAAGCATTTCAACACAGTATCCGCCTACGCCTCCCAGTCCGAAAACTATGACATGACTTTTGGCCAGTTTTTTTTGTCCGTCTTTGCCCCAATAAAGCTCGTTTCTGGAAAAAACATCATCCATTATTTTATAATACCGAAGCCTAAAAGAAATGTGCACAAAATAAATACTGCAGCAACGTAGCCTGTTAATTTATTAAGCCCCGCTTCAGCACTTTTTTGTGAAGAAAAGAGCTGACTTGCCCCACCGATTCCCGCAATTCCATCACCTTTTGGCGAATGAAGCAGTATTAAAGCTATAAGTAAAATTGCTGAAAATATTTGTACTATCCAAGTAAATGTAAGCATTTTTTCTCCTTAAGGTTAATCTTTTTTTGGTTTTGGTTTTGAAATAAAGTGGGCTCTTTTTGAATTTAAACTTATTTTTTCGAAAGTGTAAAGTCTTGCAGGACGCTTCGATTTTGATTTTGAAAACTCATTTAGTTCTGTTAATCCGTCTGTGCTTAAAACTTTTTTTCTGAAATTTCTTTTGTCCAATTTTTTGTTCATTATAAGCTCATAAGCTTTTTGCATTTCTGTCAGTGTAAATTTTTCGTTCAAAAGTTGATAAGCCACGGGACACATTTCAAGTCTTTCTCTGGTTCTTTTGAGCGAATATTCTATAATTTCTTTGTGGTCAAAAGCCAATGGAGGCAAATCGTAAACCCTGTGCCAAGATACATCGGGAGAGCTTATGATGTGAACATCTTCTTCTCTTATTAAAGCAAAATAAGCACAAGTTATAACCCTTGCATCAGTGCGCCTCAGCGGGTCGCCGAAAGTATAAAGCTGTTCAATATAAATGTTTTCTACGTTTGTTTTTTCTTTTAAAATTCTCAGTGCCGCTTCATCAAGATTTTCCGATAAACGAATAAAACCTCCGGGTATTGCCCACCTGCCTTTGAACGGTTCGTTTGTTCGTTTTACAAGCAAAACCATAAGTTTGTTGTCTTTAATTGTCAAAATAACAACGTCTACGGTAATTTCGTGTGTTTTTGTTTCGTTAAACATAATACCTCATTGGTCGGACTGTTTTAATTCTATTATAAAAATAAAAATAGTGCAAAAAATAAGGAAACGTTAAGTAAAAATACTTAACGTTTCCTTATTGAAATATTTTTTAAATTTTAAACTACGCCCTGCGAAGGAAGTGAATCTTGAGGTTTAATGTTTGCAGCTTCAACATCTTTTGTTTCACCTGTAATAGTTTGAGGCTTTTTTTCTTCAAGTTGTTTTAACTCGACTTGCTTAACTTCCTGCTTCATGTTTTTGACTTTTAATATTGCAGGATCAGGGTTAACTTTTTGTCTGTTGTATTCCTTCATAATATTCGATACGAAACTTCTTGTCTCGCCTATCGGCGGAACCGTCTTATTATATCTTTTGACTGCACCGGGACCTGCATTGTATGCTGCAAGCGCAAGTTCAGTTGAGCCGAACATGTTATAAAGACGTTTATAATACATTAATCCGCCTTTAATATTATCGCTCAAATAGTAAGGGTTGACTCCCAATCTTTTTGCTGTCGATGGCATAAGTTGAAAAACCCCTACAGCTCCGTGCCTGCTTCTTGCTTCGTGCCTAAAACCTGATTCTGATTTTGCTATGCTGAGTGCCAACGCAGGATCAATCCCCAGCTCAAGAGATTGTTTTACGATTGTCTCTTTAACTGTTGATACGCTATGTTGACTTGCATTGACTTTAGGGCATAGTAATAGCACTATTGTAATAGTGTATAATACTAATTTTCTAATCATGTAAATCCTCTAATATTGTAAATTGCATTCCTCCGGACATAAAAAAGTTGTAGTCATTTTCTATGTTTTTCCCCTTTGGAAAAAAGTTTGTAATGATATCTTAATACATAAAGAAAAAAAATCAAGTCCAAGAGGTTTTTTCATGCTATAATGTCTTGTGTAAAAGCTTTTTTTAAACTGGCTTTTGCAGAAATGTAAACTTTTTTTAAAAAGGGATGGTTTTATGAAAAATAAGTTTGGATTTACGTTGGCAGAAGTTATGGTTGTGTTGGTAACTTTAGGAGTTTTGGCAGCTATTGCTATTCCTGCTGTCGTTCATGTTAAGCCTGATAATAAAAAAGTTATGCTTAAAAAGGCATATTCCACGTTGGAAAAAGCTGTACAAGAATTGATTAACAATGATACATATTATCCTTATGAGGCAGATGACGGAAATACGGGAGCTCAATATCTTTGGGGGCTCTCAACAGACATTACGCCGATTCGTGTATGGAAAGGATTTAATTACGTTTACAATAAAGAAGCTCTAGGTATTCCGATAGGGGATAATAAATTTTGTTATCTTTTAGCAAACAGTATGAATACAGTAGGCGCGATTGATTGTGCTATATTTGGAACGCATACGAGTATGAGTGATGCGAATTTTAAAACTGCAGACGGGATTACATGGACTATGCTCACAAACCAAGCAGCTGATGCTCAATTCCCTTTGAATCAGAATGATTATTTTAATATATCGGTGGATGTTAACGGGACCAAAGATCCCAACTGCGGATCTGGTGTATTTACAACGCAGTCGTGTGCAAGTTCAGGACCGGACCAATTTGACTTTTCAGTCAGGTACGATGGTAAAATCAAGGTTAGTAACGCTGCGGGTATAATTATAACTGACCCGGCAACTAATCACTAGAATTTGAAAAAATACATTGCATGGGAGAGGAAAATGTCAGAAAAAAAACAATTAGCAAAAATAGGAGTATTCGGGGGGTCAGGGTTTTATAAATTCCTGGATAATATTGAAGAAATAAGGGTTGAAACCCCTTATGGAATGCCAAGCGATAATATATTTGTAGGTAAACTCGGCAACAAAAAAGTTGCATTTATGCCGCGTCATGGCAGAAATCACAGCATTATGCCGCATTTAATCAATTACAGGGCAAATGTTTGGGCTATGAAGTCAATCGGGGTAGAACGGGTGATTTCTCCTTGTGCTGCAGGAAGTCTGCAAAAACATGTTGTGCCCGGTGATTTTGTAATTTGTGACCAATTTGTTGACTGGACAGACGGAAGAAAATCTACCACGATTGAAGGGCCGATTGTTTCACATCCTTCGCCTGCTGACCTGTATTGTCCTGAAATGAGAAATCTTGTTATTGATACAGCCAAAAAACTTGGTGTTAATGTCCATTCTACAGGTACTGTTGTCGTAATAAACGGACCGAGATTTTCTACAAAATCAGAGTCAAAATTCTTTACCAATCAGGGTTGGGAAGTCATTAATATGACAGCTTTTCCTGAAAATTATCTTGTAAGGGAAATGGACATGTGCCCGTTAAATATCTCGTTAATAACTGATTATGACGCGGGGCTTGTCGGTGATGTTCCGCCTGTTTCTCATCATGCTGTTATTGAAGTTTTTAACTCCAATTTGGACAGGCTTAAAAAGGTTCTTTTTACAATGATTGAACAAATTCCTGATGAAAGAAAAATTTGTGAATGTGCAAAAACAAGCGTAAATTCAAGACTTTAGATGTGAGCGAGGCATTTTTATGTATATTGTTAAAATAGTTGATAACATTTTTTATTTCTTTTATTTGATAATTATTTTGAGAATTTTTCTGACCTGGATTCCAAGTATTGATTGGAATCAGCAGCCGATAAAAGCCATCCGAGAAATTACAGATATGTATCTGGATATTTTCAGGAGATTTGTCCCTCCGGTGAGCGGTTTGGATTTTTCGCCTATTATTGCACTTATTGTTCTTCAAATCATTCAAATTCTTGTTGTGAATCTTGTTTCTTCAATCTTTGGTTAAAAATTCGCAAAGAATAGAATTGCTGACAAGTATTCCTTTTTTTGTAAGCGCAAATCCGAAGCGTGTTTTTTTTAAATGTTTGGTTTTTAAAAACTTTTCAAGAATATTTTTATATTTTTTTTCAAAATTTATATCAAAATCTTCACCGATTTTTTTTGTTTTAATTCCGCTGACTTTTCTGAATCCCAAAAAAATCGATTCTTCTAAGATTTCCTGATTATTTAATTTTTGCTCAGCCCCCTTTTTGAAAGGATTTTGAATATATTTTTTTAGGTCAGTTTGATTTGTGTATCGGATTTTGTTTTCATATCCGCTTGCTGACAATCCAAAACCGTAGTAAGTATTGTTATTCCAATAATTAAGATTATGTTTTGATTCAAACTCTTTTTTGGCAAAATTGCTTATTTCGTAGTGTTTAAAACCATTTTTTTTAAGAATCTTTATTGCCGATAGATACATATCGGCTTGGGTATCTGAATCAGGCATTGAGGCGGGCTGTTTTTTTGCAAAAAAACAGCCCGCCTCAATTTTAAGACCGTAAAGTGAAATATGCTGAATATTTAATTCAACAGCTTTTTTCAAATCTTTTTCAAAATCAGAAACAGTTTGCGTCGGAAGTCCGTATATTAAATCAATGCTGATATTTTGAAATCCTGTTTTTTGTGCTTCGCTTACCGCCTTTTTTATTTGTTTTGAATTGTGTCTTCTTCCGATTAGTTTCAAAATTTTGTCGTCAAAAGTTTGTGCGCCTATACTTATTCTGTTTATTCCGAGTTGCTTTAGTCTTTCAAAATATTTTTTATTTACGCCTTCAGGGTTTATTTCAAAAGTGATTTCTGTTTTTGGGGTTATTTTAAAAAGAGAAATTATTTTTTGAATTTCTCTACAACTTAAAGTTGATGGAGTTCCGCCTCCAAAATAGAGTGTTTTGAGTTCTTCGCCTTTATATTGGGTTTTAATTTCATTTTCTAAGGCATTAAGGTATTCTTCTTTTAAATCTATTTTGTCAAAAGAAACAAAAGAGCAATAATGACATTTACTCTTGCAAAAAGGGATATGAATATAAGCGTTTTTAACCATAAAATCATTTTAGAATAAAAAATTCGGCGGTCAAACTATCTTTTATTATAGTTAAAAAGATTTTGATTTAAGTTTATCTGAGGAAGGTTGTCTTTAGCTATATTTTTAATAGTTAGAGTTTTTTCTTTATATCTTTTTCTGGTGTTATCCGCAATTACTCCCAGTTTATTGATTGCAAGACCGGAAATCATACCAAACAGAAGGGCTTGACCTCCTGAAACCAAAGCAACTGTACAGTATAGCGAGGTTAAAACTGCGCCCAGGGCGGGGATACCGTATTTTAGCGATACAGAAATTTTTTCATCTTTATTTTCAGCTTTTGTAAGCCCCCAAATTATTGCGCCTAAAGAGGCAAAGACTCCGAGTGCATCTGTCGGTGCAGAGCCAATTTTCAAGTCGCGCAATTTGTCAAAGAGTTTATCAGTTTCCATATTTATAGATTTATCCAACGAATTGATTGACTTATAAGTTTGCTTTTTAATTCGGGTATATTCTTCGGGGGCAATATGTTTATAAATTGTTAGAATTTCTTGCAATTCTCCTTTTTTATTTTTATTTATAATTCTGCCGAACTGTTCAAGATATTCCGATACTTTTGCGCTGTCTGCCGAATGGTTTTCTTTGCTTATATGTTCTCCAAGCGCCGATAAATTTTCGCTTATGCTTTCTTCAAGTTTAATTCTGTTAATTTTCTCCTCAGGACCGCTTAATTGATTATATTTTTTTAGTATTTTTCTCAATTCACTTATTATAGTTCTTGATTTTTTGTCTTCCGGCTTTATAAATTTTTCCACTTCTTTTATTATTGTTTGTGTTTCGACAAAATTATCTTTTATGTCGCTTGTAATTAATCTTCTGATTAAATCTACAGACTTTTTCTGATTCATTTTTATAGGCGCGGCAAGTTCTTCCGAAATGAAAGTTTCATAAGCTTCTTTACTTTTGAAAAAATCTTTAAGCCTTTTGTAAGTCAAATCCCAAACTTTTTGGTCAAGACTTTCCGGATTAGGGGCATTATTCGGAGATATTCCTCCGTTGAAATCAATTTTTAGTTTTCTAAGCCTTTTTAATCTTGCTTTTCCATTGAATCCCAAGTCGTAAGTCTGCTTTACTCTGGCACTTCTTTCCTGAATTTCTTTAAGCCAATCTTGTAGAGCCTTTGTTTCATTGCCTATAGTGATTTTAGTATGGCGCCCTTTTTTAACAAGAAGATTTGCATTGGTTTCGGTAAATTTTGTATACATGTCTTCAAAGGCATTTAGGGTGTGTTTATAAGAATTTTTAGATCTTTTAATTGAGATTTTTTCAAATAAATTTGTGACCCAGTGCGTAAAGCCCGGCCCGACTTTTTTAATGACAGGAGTTTTTTCAAGACCCTTTTTAAATAAAATATCTTTAAGCGGCCCTGTGTTGTACAAAAATTTAACCTTATTTGTAACAGATTTACCTATTTTTAAAGCTCTTAGGGCCAACTCTTGTGCTTTGGGCAATTTCTGGTTTTTCTGAGCAAGGTCTTTTGCTCTTTGGGTTAAAGAAGCAACTTTTTCATCAAAATATTCAAACATTTTGTTTAATTTACCATAAGAGCCTTTTGGAAGGCCTTTCATTAGAGCCAGGACGCCAAATCCTGCAATTAGTGTTGTGATTGCAATGCTGTAACCCAAAGCGTGGCTTTTTTTCTCTTGTTTAATCGGATTTGTGTTATAAAGGTTTTGCGGCGAAGGAATATAATAATTTTTCGCATTAGTCGGAGAATTTTGATTCGTTGAAAACTGCGAAAATACATTTTTATTATTTAATTCGGGATTTATAAGACTAGTCATATACACAAAACCTTCTTGTTTTTATTAAAACAAAAAATCTATATAAATTGCTTTTTTAACAGGCTTAAGTGAATTTTTGTTACATCAGCGCAGAACTTATTTCCCCTGCAGCTTCAAGCGGTGAATTTTTATCGGAAAGAAGCAGTTTAACCTGTTTCAAATTTTCAATTTGCTCAGTTCTTGAATTTTTATCATACAAAAGTTTTTCTATGTTGTAGGAAATATTATTCGCGTTAAGCTTGCGTTGCAAAATTTCAGGAATAAAAACTTTGTTTAAAATTATATTTGGAAGTGAAACTTTGTCAATGCATCTTACAAACAAAAAAATTAAGTACAAAATTAAAGGGCCTTTATATGCTATTATCATTGGTGTTTCATAAAGTGCCGCCTCTAGAGCCACAGTGCCGGATGCTAGTATAAGTGCATCTGAGGCACTCAGCATTGCGTGATTTTCGCCTTTAATAACTTTATAATCCGTATTTTTTAAATATTTTTCAAAGACTTCATTTGATAAATTAGGTGCTTGGGAAATCAAAATTTGTATTTCAGGATGTTTGTTTTTTAGAATTTTTGCAGATTTCATGAATTCTTTCATAAGATTTTTAAGTTCAAAAACTCTTGACCCGGGGAAAATTGAAACAAGTTTTTTGTCTTTATCCAATCCGTATTTTTCAAAAAATTCTTCACGATTGACTTTAGGCGGCAGTTCTGTTGTCAATGGATGTCCGCAATAATGATTCTCGATTTTATATTCATCATATAGCGGTTTTTCAAAAGGAAAAATGCACAAAACTTTGTCCACGAATTTTTTAATCACTTTAATTCGCCATTTTCTGCTTGCCCAAACCTGAGGCGGGACGTAGTAGAAAATTTTGCATTCAGGTTTTGTCTTTTTTAAAACTTTTGCGATGTTAAGGTTAAAAGCTCCATAATCAACAAGTAATACCAAATCAGGTTTGAATTCGTTTTTCAGATAATTTACGATATTTTTGCCTAAATTAAGGTGATTTATAAGAATTTTTAAGGAAATTCCCATTGCAGACATTTTTTCGTGGCTGGAAAAGAGTTTTACGCCGGCTTTTTTAAGATTTTCTCCGCCCACTCCTTCGATAATTACATCGGGATAAATTTTCTTGAGTTCTTCCACTACTTTGCTTGCGTGGATATCGCCCGAGTGTTCACCTGTTATAATGAAGATTTTCTTTGTCATTTTTCTCCTATCACCTCGCCCCTTGAAGGAGAGGGTGTGCAAAGCCCGAGTGAGGGGTTTTGTTTTGTCGGACAAGTATGCCCGACCTACCTCTTTTTGTCATCCCGTACTTGTTACGGGATCTATTTTGTTATAGTTCCCGCAATGCGCTTTGCTTATGCGGGATGACAGAGACTTGATTTTATTTTATACCGCCATAATCACAATTTTGTTTTTATCCGCGAATTGTATTGTCTTTTCCTGATCAACGATAATTGTTTCATTTGCCTCAACGCTCAAAAGCGTTGCGCCATATTTTTTCATTGTCCGCAAAGTTCTTAAACCAACTGTAGGAATATCAAATCTCTTGTCCTGAGAAGGTTTTGCAACTTTTACAACGCAGGCTCCTTTTTTGGCAAGTTTTGCACCTCTGGTGATACACTTGTCGGTTCCTTCTATGGCTTCGACTGCCATAACCATTTTGTTTTTAATTACAACCGATTGCCCTATGTCGAGTTTGCCCATTTCTTTTGCCATGGCATATCCGTAATTGACATCATCCATTTGCGCCTGTGTCGGATTGTGTTTACCTAAAACCCCTGCAGGAATCATCATATTTTTGATAAAAATTGTCTGGTCTAAAACCGTTATATTTATCTTTTCAAGTTCATCTATTAAAGTCAGCATAACTTGATCATCATTGAGCTTTACAGCATTTTTGACAAGTTCAATTGCCTTTGAATCAAATTTTGGACGTTTAAGGAGCAATCCTTTGTGAACTTTGCCCAAAAAAGTAAGTTGCTTTATTTCTTCTTCCTGAAGAATTTTTTGTGTTTTCAGCACTTCTCCCGGGGCTACAGAATAAACCCTTGAACAATATTTTTTAAGCTGGTTGTAATTGTCTGAGCTGAGTGAAATCCCAACCACTTCAAATCCGTTTTCTTTTGCATATTGCGCCATTTTAACGGGTAAAAGCCCGTCGCCTGCAATTAATCCCTGCTTGTGTTCCAACATTAATGACATCAAAAATAATTCTCCCTAATCTATTTTCACCAATTATACTATAAAAAAGTTTTTAATTTGATTGGTTTATAATTTCTTTAAATTTTTCCAAATCTTCGTAAGTGTCAATTCCCACAGGGTTAAAATCAACTACAAAAGTTTTGATCTTCATTCCGTGTTGCAATGCTCTTAATTGTTCCAAGCTTTCTGACAGTTCAAGCGGAGTTTGCGGCAGTTTTGTCATTTTTAAAAGAGCTTCTCTTTTGTAGCCGTAAATTCCCAAGTGTCCGTAAATTTTTGAATGTCCTTCGTTTCTCTCAAAAGGAATTTTTGAGCGCGAAAAATAAAGCGCGTAACCGTTTAAATCTCTTGTGCATTTTACGCAATTGGGGCTTTCTATTTCTTTTTTGTCGGTTAAAACTCTTATCAGCGTAGATATGTCGGCATCTTTATCATCTTTAACGCCTTTTATAACTTCATCGATGCTCTCCGGTGTAATTAAAGGTTCATCGCCTTGCAAATTTACCACGTAAGAAATTTCAGGATATTTTTCAACGACTTCAGCTATTCTGTCGCTTCCGCTTTGGTGAGTTTCGGAAGTCATTTGGACTTCTGCGCCGAACATAATTGCGGTATCATAAATCTCTTGGTTGTCGGTTGCAATAATTACTCTGTCTGCAAGCTTTGACTTAACGGCTTTTTCGAAAACCCATTGTATTATGGGCTTATCGTTAACTATAATCAGCGGCTTGCCTTTTAGTCTTGTCGAATCATATCTTGCCGGAATTATTACGGCCGTTTGTCCTGTCATTTTTTCCTCACAGTCAATGCCACCCAGTTTTCTTGTTGGGTTTGTTCAATTAATTTTAGTCCATGTTTTGCCATCGAGTCAAGCACTATATCTTTTTTTTCATCCAAAATCCCGCTTAAAACAAGAGTAGCATTATCTTTCATTAAGGCTTTTAAGTCGCCCATAATGTCTGCAAGTACATTGTGAAGGATATTGGCAGTTATGAAATCAAATTTGTGAAAAACATCTATACTACGTTTTGCTGAATTTATTTCAGCATCGCGTGGTCGTTCGTTTGCGAGATCCTGAAACAAGTTCAGGATGACGTGATTTTTTGTTAAATTACTTGCTGTATTGTATTCAAAATGGCATTTGTCAGATACTTCGTTATTTTTGGCATTATCTACCGCAGTTTGAATTACAGTTTCGTCATTATCGCATCCGTAGGCAAATTCAGCACCGAATTTTGCAGCTGTAATTGCAAGGATTCCGGAACCTGTTCCTATATCAGCCACTTTATCATTGATTTTTAAATATTTTTCAATAGCTCGCATACAAAGCTGCGTTGTTGGATGAGTTCCCGTACCGAACGCTGAGCCCGGGTCTAAAGTTATTATTATTTCTGCAGATTTTGTTTCATAATTAATCCAGCTTGGAACAACGGAAATTTTATCAGAAACATGTGTCACGTCCCAATTTTCTTTCCATTTCTTTGACCAGTCTTGATTTTCTATTTTAGTTACTTCAAAATCCCAACTGCCTAATTCTGTCTGGGTAAATCCACGTTCTAAAAGCAAATTTTTATTTTTTTGCAAAATAGATTCAATATTTTTGTCGGATTTCAAAAAAGCTTTTAAAATGCCTTCGGTTGTACTTACAAGTTCAAGATCCTTGTAAGTTTCTTCGGCTAAAATTACTCCTTCACATTCAAAATTTTCAAAACAAACATTTGAAACAATTTCTGAGGCTTCAGGGTTAATTTTTATTTTTAATTCGTAATAATTATCCATTTTAATCATTCATATATGTTTAGTAGAAATTTAGCACAATTGTTAAAGAATGTAAATAAAGTTAATTTTATCGTCAAAAACTAACGGCGTTTATTTATAATACAAAAGGAGAAAAAATGAAAATAGGAAAAATTGGCGGAACATTTTTATTAATATCTTCTGTGCTTACTTATGCTTGTGGGCGTGCCCCTTTACGTAAAGCTACCGTTCAGGATGTTACGCCAAAAATTGTTCAGACAATAAATTCGCTCAGTATGAACACACGTAATTCTGTGTCGGCTGATTCAAGTTTGGTTGAATTCGGTGTTGATACTTTGATGATTGATGCTAATTTGACAAAAAATGTTCCCAAATTTATTAACTGGTTAAATGAAAACGGCAGAAAACATGTTCAAAAGGTAGAGACAGGTTATCATATGGAAACTCGCCTTATGTATATGAATGGGAAATGGATACCTATGCCTTTTAGAGTTGTTGATTTTTCGGATAAGTATATCTCAAGTAGTGTAAAAACTGTAGCAGGAGAGCAGCTATACATTGACAAAAATAAATTTTTATATTTGCCCGTTCAATATTATGGGAAGCCAAATCCTGAAATAACCAATGGATTTTAGATAAAAATTTACCCTTCTACTATCCCAAGGTTTCTAAATTTATTATAGCGATTTTCTTTTAACTCTTTTGGTGAAAACTTTTTAAGTTCATCAAGAGACTCTCCTATTGCCTTTTTAAGCTCGACTGCTATTTCTTGATGGTTGCAATGCGCTCCGCCTAAAGGTTCTTTAATTATTCCGTCAACAATATTAAATTGCATTAAATCGGGCCCTGTAATTTTAAGCGCTTCTGCTGCGGTATTTGTCATTGAACCGTCTCTCCAAAGAATTGAAGCACAGCCCTCGGGCGAAATAACCGTATAATAAGCGTGTTCAAGAATTAAAACTTTGTCAGCAACTGCAAGCCCCAACGCACCACCTGAACATCCTTCACCCGTAATTACAGCGACAATAGGTACGTCAAATTTCGCCATTTCTCTTAAATTAACGGCAATGGCAATACCCTGTCCCGTTTCTTCTGCTGTTATTCCCGGATATGCCCCCGGTGTATCAATTAGGGTTACAATCGGCATATTAAACTTATTTGCGTGGTTAAACAGTTTTAGAGCTTTTCTGTAGCCCTGAGGCTGAGGCATCCCAAAGTTGTATATCAAATTTTCTTTTGTGGTTTTACCTTTTTGTGTTCCGATTAGCATTATTGGCTTACCGTTAAATTTCGCAATTCCGCCTATTATAGCCCTGTCATCCATTCCTGCTCTGTCGCCGTGAAGCTCAATAAAGTCATCGGTAATTAAATTTACATAATCAAGGAAGCTGGGCCTGTTAGGATGTCTTGCTATTAAAAGCTTTTGTGCCGGCTTTAAGTTTGCATAAAGTTCTTTCTTGTAATCTTTAGCCTGCTTTTCGAATGTTTCTATTTCTTTATTTAGGTCCATGCCTGACTCCGAACTGATTTTTTTGAGTTCTTCTATTTTTTCTTGTATTTCAATTATAGGTTTTTCAAATTCCAATATTGCTGCCATTTATATTACCCCCCATATAAGTAAAAAGCAATCATACTATTTTACCATTTATTATCTACTATTTACTTCCTTACCCCTTGTGCATTTCGATTATTCTTGCAAGTGTTGATTTCAAATCTTTTCTTTTTGAAATCACATCAACCTGTCCGAATTTCAAAAG
>CAZXID010000025.1:0-26613 GCA_964640325.1 uncultured Muribaculaceae bacterium
AACAATACTTGCGGACAATTTCACAAAAAAATTAAGAATAAATTACGCAATTTAGTATATACAAAATACTTATATAATATATAACAGTTTATGTTTAAATAAGAGGCGAAAAAATGCAAGACTACAGAAGCAATAATAACTACAATTTAAGGCAGCGCAGACTTGATGAACTTTTTTCTTACAGTGAAAGAAATGTTCAAAACGGCTGCCGCCCTCAAAATTTCTGCAACAGCATATTTTCTAATTTTAGTGCCGACGGAAGCAATAACAAATCAAAAGCCGAAAAAAACATGGAAAAGTTAACAACCATAATGACAGGCATTTCAGTAGCATCAGCAGCCGTCAACTTAGCAACATCGATTGCAGGAATGTTTTCTGCATTTAAAAAAACCGACGACAAACCAAATCCATTTAAACCTGCAGAGCCTGGAGATACAACACAAAAAGATGTTGTTACAACAACAAATGACCTTGAAGCAGCTTTAAATACTGCCTTAGAAACAGATAATTGGCAAGAGGTAAAAAATCAATTAAGAACCTCAAAGAACACCCTATCCGCAAATCAAAGAACTTTGGCTAATTATGATACTCAAATTCAAAAAGCACAAGCTGACTTAAATATAACAACAGGAATAATTGACGATGCGACAACTCAAAATAATCAAATAGATACTGATATTGAGAGAGCGGAAACCCGAAAAACGCAATCAATTGAAGCTGCCGATACTGAATTTACGACTACCGAAGCAACAATAAATTCTCAGATTGCAGGACTTGAACAAGGTGTAACAGCACTTCAAGGAACTCCTGGGGCTGAAGCAGCAATAGACAGAATAAATCAGCAAATAGCTCAATTAAGAGCGCAAAAAACAGCGGCAGAACAAAGATGTCGGGATGCAAAAACTACAGCAGAGCAAACTTTTACAAATACGGTAACGCCGCTTAATGAAACAAAAACTTCAAATGAGTCTAAAATACTAGAATATACCCCTGTAAAAGAAACACAAACAGCAAGATTAACTCGTTTGAGCACGGAAAAAACAACATTAACAACGAATAATCAAGCATTGGCTCAAAAAATTACTCTTGCCGAGTCAAGATTACAACAATACGGAAGAAATTAATTTTAAAATAACTTTTAAAGCGGGCGAGGCTGAAAGCCTCGCCCGCTTTTTTAGCCCGCTTTTTGTTTACCCCTTCAAAATATCTTCAATATTTTGCCAATCAAAATGTTTGGAGTTTGCAAATTCAATTAATATTTTAGAATTAAGATTTTTCATCTCTTCAAAATACTTTTCTAAAGATTCCTTTGAGTCAATTGACACACAAGGTATTTGAGCTTCTTTTGCAAGTTTTTCCACTTTTTCATCGTAGGATACGGCAAGAGTTTTAACGCCTGCTTTCAACGCTATCAGATTTGCATGAAAACGCATTGCAACAAGATATTCAAGCATTGAAATTTTATTAATAATTTCCTTTGGCGTTTGATTATAAATTATTTGAGTATTTATCTGCGGATTAATTACTTTTAGAATCGCCTCAAATCGCCTACAAACAAGTAAATCTATGCTATCTTGAAATGAAAAAATTTCTATTTCTTTTTGCGAGAAATTTTCATTAATTTGCGTTGCAAGATTTATAAGCAACTCTTCTTTTAAATTTTTAAAAGCTCTAAGCTGAACCCCTATTTTATCAGAGCGAAAGCAAGGCGGTATTTCAAGGTCAAAAAGCGGATCACAAACCATCTCTGCATTATCTATCCCCCATCCTCTTGTTAAAAATAAACTTTTTTCATCACGAACGGTAATCAACGAGCATTTTTTGAGCGTTCTTTTAGTCAAAAATCGCCCCAATTTTGAATTAATCGGCCCGATACCTTGTGCAAAAATTATGACCTTTTTCTTAAAGAACAAAGCAGTATTTATCACCCACAGATAGTAAAACAGACTTTTTAAACTTGTGACATCTTGGAGCAGACTTCCGCCTCCTGAGATTAACACGTCGCATCTTAACAATGAAAAAAATATTTGACGGGGACAGATATACCAAGCGGTTTTAACACTGTAAAGCAAAGCAGTTTTTTGGGGAGTTTTTGTGATAACGGTTATTTGAGCATCTAATTCTTTTAATTTATTTATCAAAACCGATAAAATTGATTCATCACCGAAGTTATCAAATCCGTAGTATCCTGAGATTACGACTTTTACAGGGCTAGATTTTTTCATATTCGGAATAAACCTCGTTTTCATAAGGGATTGATTTTACCGCCCCTATTCCTTGAGCTTGCAACCCTGCCACAACAGAAGCCAATTTTGTCGATTCAAAAGGAGAAAGTCCTGATGCCAATCCGTGCAAAAAACCTCCGTTAAAGGCATCGCTTGAACAAGTTGTATCCACGACCTCTTTGACAAAAAACGGGCTAAAAACTATATCGCCGCCATAACCTGTGTAATAACCTCCATCTTGACTTGATTTTATCACAACGGTGTTTACGCCTAAGTCCCATAAATTTTTAATGGCTTTTTCACAAGAATCGACCTCCAAAATATTTGGGGCATCAGTTTTTGCACTTAAGAAAAAAACATCAATATCTGAAATCACTTCTTCAAAATTTTCCTTAGAGTCTTCAGGAGTCATTAAAAGAGGAGTGAAATTTGGATCATAAGCGGTTATAACTAAATTTTCTTTTGCTATTTTATAAGCTTTTTTAATAGCTTCTTTAGCAGAAAGAGAAAGCGATTGAGCTATACCTGAAGTATAGAAAATTTTTGCGCCTCTAATATAATTTTCGGAAATATCTTCAATGGAAAGTTTGCAAGCTGCTGTTTTTTTTCTGTAATAAGAAAACTCTTTTAATCCATTTTTGGGTCTTGCTAAAAGATAAATCCCGTTAAAATCCTCTGTAAGCCTAATCTGAGAAATATCAAGCCCTTCGGATTGCCAGCTGTCCAATAAAAACTCTTTGAAGTAATCGCAACCTACACGTGTTATATAACCTACTTTTGAGCCCAATCTTCTTGCAGCTATTGCTGTGGTAAGAGTATCTCCACCATAGTATTTATTTAAACATTCGGCAAGGCTTAAGCTGACATCACTTGACAACTCGATTAAACTTTCTCCGATAGTAATTATATCTAACTTTTCGTCCATATTAAATCTCCTTTAGCCTAGTGAGAATTTCTCTGGATTTTTTTGTTATTTCTGTAAAATTTGAATTTTGATAAAAACTTCTTCCTACGCCTACGGCGACCGCACCTGCTTTTATATAGTCAGGGACTTCATCAATTGAAATATTGCCCGATGGCATTATGTTCAAAAATGGCATGGGCCTGAGCAAATCTTCTATGTACAAAACCCCGCCAAGCGCTTTTGCAGGGAAAATTTTAATCAAAGGAACTCTGGTTTTCCAAGCCATGTAAGCTTCATTAGAAGTTGAAGCACAAGAAATCAAGGGGACTTCTTTATCTTTAGAAAGCTTCACCATGTTCATCTGAAAAATAGGTGATGAAATTATTTGAGCACCCGCATCCAAAGCTTTATTTGCCTGCTGAGAAGAAATAACGCCTCCGGCAGAAACTGTTGCTATTTTTGAAACCTCGTGAATCGCCTGATAAATAGATGAGTTTTCAACATTAATTTCTACAATCTTCATTCCACCTTCAACCATAGCATTTGCCATATCTATTGCGGTTTTTGAATCCTGACATCTTATTATCGGATAAATTTTTTGCTCTGATATTTTTTTAATTAAATTTTCTTGCATAGTGTGTCCTATTTGGCATAAGTTAAGTTTTTATATTAACTTGTGCATCAGCCTCATTTATTATATCATGGTTTCATGAAAAGTGTGAAAAATGTCAAGTCTTTAGTAATTACTGCTGCAATAATTGTTTTTATGCTTGTTGCGTATTTCATTTCGGCATCATTTTTTGAGCCCAAAGCCTACAATTTTATGGTCAGAAACTTTTCTGCTAACAAAGTCGGCTCTGATGAAATAGTTTTAATAATTATTGACGACAAATCTCTTTCTCAAATTCGTTGGCCCTGGAAAAGAAATTTATACGGAAAAATTTTCCGTTATTTGAACGAATACACCACGTCAAAAGTAATAGGTTTTGATGCAATAATCGCAACTCCCGACAAAGAAAATCCTCATGCAGATAAAGAATTTTACGACTCAATCAAAAACATAAAAAATCTTGTAGTTGGTTTTGTTGCACTAAATGCTCCTTATGAAAAAAAATCTGACGGAATAGCTTATGATAAAAAATTTAAAAACAAATTTTATATTGATATTGAAGATAAAAGAACAAAACAGTTTTATTCATTTTACAAAAGCTTATCAAAATATCCTGCAAAATATTTTGAATCTGTAAGCAAATCCGGCTCGATTCTCACAACAAATGATGTTGACGGTTACATAAGAGTTATGGATCAGTTTCTTGATTACAAAGGGACACTTTATCCCTCACTTGCCTTAAGGATGTACGATTACCTTGAAGAAGGCGCCAGCAAATTCATTATAAAAGACAAAAATATTACACTTGAAGGTTCAAAATTAAAAATCCCTACATTTGTTTCAAAAGGCGGAATATTCAACAATATCAAATATTACAAATTAATGCCGAATTCTGAATATTCTCACAAAACTTTTTCGGCAATCGACATAATTCAATCTTATGAAGCACTGAAAAAAGGTCAAAAGCCGCTAATTTCACCTCAAAATTTTGAGGATAAAATAGTATTCTTGGGAGCAAACGCTAAAGCTATGGCGATAGGAATGGCTGACCGAAAAAGAACACCGATGCTCGAAGATTATCCGGGGGTGGATATTCAGGCAACAAATTTAGATAACATTATGCACAACGAATTTTTAATTCAAACTACTTTATTCCAAGATATAATAACCATTTTGGCGCTTTTAACGGCAGCATTTCTTGTTGTAATGAACTTTTCGCTTTTTACTTCAATCAGTATAAATGCACTTCTGATGATTATTTATTTAACCGCCTGCGTTTTTTGCTACCGCTTCGGACTTGTCATAAGCGTGATTACACCAATTGTACTTCAGGTAATTACCATGACCGTAGCTTACTCCTACCGATTTGTAATTGAAGGACAGAACAAAGAAAAAATTAAAAAAGCGATGGGAAAATATATTTCACAAGACGTTATGCAAAAAGTAGTTAAAAATATTGACACTCTTTCTCTAGGGGGGAAAAAAGCTAATGTGACAGTGCTTTTTGCCGACATAAGGGGCTTTACCTCAATGAGCGAAAAACTTTCTGCGGAAGAAGTTTCTCTTATTTTAAACGAATACTTTACGCAAATCGAACCGCTTATAAGCAAATACAACGGTGTTATAAATAAGTTTATAGGCGATGCGGTTATGGCTATTTTCGGCGAGCCGATTCAAGACAAAAACCACGCCATCAATGCCGTAAAATGTGCCGATGAAATGCTTAAAAAAGTTTGCGAACTTCAAAAAAAATGGTTGGCAGAAGGCAAACCAAAAATCGAAATAGGTGTCGGAATTAACACAGGCGAGGCCTTTGTCGGCAACATCGGCTCTGAGACCCGCCTTGAATATACAGTTATCGGCGATATGGTAAACCTTGCAAGCAGAATCGAAAGCTATAACAAAACTTACAAAACAAACTTTTTAATAAGCTCAACCACTTACGAAAAAGTCCGAAACATAGTTGATGTTATAAAAATTTCCGAGGTTACAATCAGAGGAAAAGCCAAGAAAATGGATATTTATGAGGTTTTAAGATTAGTGGGATAATTATTAAATTCTCCTCCCCCCTTGCGGGAGAGGGCAGGGTGAGGGGTTGTGTTTGAAAATTTAGAGCAGATAAAACAGGCTATTGATATTGAAGTTAAACACCAGTATATCAATATCAGGGGCAAAAACAAAACCTTTGCAAAATTTATCAAGGGCGAGATTTTTCGTGAATACAAAAAATCCAAAAACAACCCGAAATGGAAGATTTTACTTGAAACTTTTGATCAATACTCCACAGACTCCTTCAATGTTAGAAAAAAAGCGATAAAACGCCTTATTAATATTATAAAAGCAGAACTTGAACCACCAAAGCCTGAAACAAAACAAGTGACGAAAATTAAAAACCCCGCCGAAGTTGACGTAATTTATGTTAAAGGCGTAGGGCCAAAAGTCGGCTATGCTATGCATAAATTAGGTATTTACACCGCCGCGGATTTGCTTTTTTATTTCCCCAGAAAACATATTGATTATTCAAACAGAACTTTAATTAAAAGCTTAAAACAAGGCACAAATACAACGATTTTTGGCTACATTAAATCTGTTCAGGCGTTCGTTACAAAAAACAATTTGAGCGTACTGAAAGTCAAAATAGCAGACGAAAGTGCCGGTATGGAACTTAACTTTTTTTATGCCAAAACCACCCGCAGGCTGCTTGAACGCTATAAGTCACAATTTCCCGTCGGCGCTGGCTTTATGGCCTCGGGAACGGTTAAAATCAATTCTTTTGACGGAAAACCCACTCTTGATAAACCCCAATATTCGATTATGAGCGGAGATTTTCTTGAACAGGGTAACTCCAACCTTAACTTGGGAAGAATTGTTCCCATTTACCCTCTTAATGAAGGGATGAGCATAAAAATTTTAAGAAGGGCAATTTTTAATGCGATTGAAACCTATAAACCCGTTATTAAAAATGTTTTGCCTGATTTTTTAAGAGAAAAATATAATATTATGAATAAAGCAGATGCCGTTGAGCAGATGCATTTCCCAAAAACAATGGAAGAACTTGAAAGAGCAAGGTTTTCGCTTGTTTTTGAAGAATTGTTTTTAATCCAGCTCAAACTTGCATACCTGAGAGAAGAAAATCGCAAAAATAACACGGCAATATCACTTGAAGTGAAAGATAAAGGCTTAACCAAAAAATTTGTCGAAAATCTTCCGTTTGAATTGACAAGCGCACAAAAACACGCAATTAACGATATTTTGACTGATTTAAATTCGCAAGAGCCTATGCAAAGGCTTCTACAAGGCGATGTGGGAAGCGGAAAAACAATTGTTGCAACGATTATGCTTCTTGCTGCGGTAGAAAATGGCTATCAAGGTGCGATTATGGCACCGACCGAGATTTTAGCACAGCAACATTACAACAATCTTGTGGAATGGCTTACCCCGATGGGGCTTTCTGTCGGAATGTTTTTAGGCAGCAATTCCAAAAAAATCCGCACAAAAATCGAAAAAGATTTGAGAAATGCCCAAACCCATATCGCAGTCGGAACTCACGCACTTATTCAGGAAAACATTGAATTTGCTAATTTAGGGGCTATTGTGATTGACGAACAGCACAGATTTGGGGTAAAACAGCGAATGTTGCTTAAGAACAAGGCACAAAGCCCTCAAATACTCACAATGACAGCAACACCAATTCCCAGAACGCTTGCTCTTACTGTTCACGGCGATTTGGATTTGACGGTCATTGATGAGCTCCCTCAAGGCAGAAAACCCATTAAAACAGCGCTTATAAGCTCTGCAGCAGGGCAAAAAGAAGCTTATAGAATTATTCAAAGAGAAGTTGAAGCGGGAAGACAAGCCTATGTCGTTTATCCATTGATTGATGAGAGTGAAACGCTTTCTGCCAAGGCGGCAACTATTGAGTCGGAAAAATTTCGGAACGAAATTTTTCCGCAATATAAAATCGGACTTTTACACGGAAAACTCAAAAATAATGAAAAAGAAAAGGTTATGACCGATTTTAAGAAGAAAAAATATGACATTCTGGTGTCCACAACAGTTGTTGAAGTGGGAGTTGATGTGCCAAATGCAACGGTAATGCTTATTGAAAACGCAGAAAGATTCGGACTTTCACAGCTTCATCAATTAAGAGGCAGAGTGGGGAGAAGCGACCTGCAGTCTTACTGCGTACTTTCTACCTCATCAAGATCACCAGAAACGCTTGAAAGATTGAAAATTTTAACCCAAACAAACGACGGATTTGTAATAGCCGAACAAGATTTACTGATAAGGGGACCGGGCGAATTTTTAGGGACAAGGCAAAGTGGGCTTCCTGATTTAATTGTAGCCGATTTAATCAGAGATGCAAAAATTTTAGAAATCGCCAGAAATGAGGCAATTAATTTTATAAAATGTAACAAGCTTGACAAAATTTCAACATTTAAGGACTCTTTAGAGTTAAACCTTATGAGTGATTTTAATTTGATAAATGCAGGTTAACAAAGAGTTTTTAACCTTTTTTCAAAATTCAAATTATTTTTTTAAAAAAATGCTTGCAATTTTTTGTTAATTAAATTAAGATAAGTTTATATTTATTAAAGAAAATTTAAAAAAATAAATATTTTGTAATAATATTTATTTATGTAAAAATAAATTAAGAACTGGTAGCACATAAATTTTAAGGATTACGACTATGACAGAAAATGCTGAAATGCAAGGTGAAACAGATGCTCGTCAGAAAGTTCTGGTAGCAGATGACGAAGCAAGTATCAGAAGAATTTTAGAGACACGTTTAAAAATGGTTGGCTACGATGTCGTTGTAGCAGAAGATGGTGAAGAAGCTGTAAGTGTATTTAACAAAACAAATCCTGATTTGGTGGTATTGGATGTAATGATGCCAAAAATGGACGGTTACGGGGTTACAAGAGAAATCAGAAGAACTTCTGACGTTCCTATTATTATTTTGACAGCATTGGGAGATGTTTCCGAAAGAATTACGGGACTTGAATTAGGCGCCGATGACTATGTTATTAAACCTTTCAGCCCAAAAGAATTAGAAGCAAGAGTTAAAGCCGTACTAAGAAGAACAAGCAGCCGCGAAGCTGTTGTTCCTACAGGCAAAATCACAAAAAATGTAATTACAACAGGAAATATCAAAATTGATACTGCAAGACGTCAAGTTTTCAGAAAAAACGAAAGAATTCGTCTTACAGGTATGGAATTCAGCTTGTTGGAATTATTGGTAAACAATTCAGGACAAGCATATTCAAGAAACGAAATATTACAACACGTTTGGGCATATCCGCCTGATCACAGAATTGACACAAGAGTTGTTGACGTACACATTTCAAGGTTACGTTCAAAACTTGAGACAGATCCTGCAAATCCAGAGTTAATTTTAACTGCTCGCGGAATAGGATATATGTTTCAAAGGATTAATTGACGTAGTTGTTGGTGAGGTACGAACCTTACAAATACGTTATCCTGAACTTGTTTTAGGATCCAAGATGGAATATTATTTTAACGCAAAAAAGCCTGAACAATGTTCAGGCTTTTTTGCGTTTTAGGCTTTGACAGAAAGGATATTTGTTATAAAATATTAATACACTATAAATAGTGGCGAGTGTCGTCAAGTGGTTAAGACCTCGGATTGTGGTTCCGATATACGTGGGTTCGAACCCCATCACTCGCCCCATATATAAAATGGACTATCGAAAGATAGTCCATTTTATATATGGAAATGGGTTAATTGTGGTAGTGAGAACCACAAAGCGGAGCTTTGTCTAGGTTCGAGTGGGAGCGAGCAGAGGGCGAAGGAGCTTTCTTTGAAGCAAATATTGCAGGCTAGATTATTAATTTTTTCTCTAAATCAATTTACCAAGAATCTTTATTACAAGTTGTGTCTATAGCGTAAACTGAACTAAAAGTCATATTGAATTCTTTTTTTGTTATTGTTGTTGTATTAGAATTATCATAAGGATTTACTATATCAACAGTATTTTTTGTAATATTCCTTATTTCATAAGCATGTTTTCTTACCATTTTATCTTTTTTCCCAAATAACTTGTCAAATAATTTATTGAAAAATCCTTCCCTATCAGAAGCAAATTTTTCCCCTGTCCCTGCAATAATATAATATTTTTTTTCATCCATATCCACAAAAGGGTCCGTTATATTTTTTTTACCATTTTTCAGCATTCTTATTTTCCCATTAAATGTCCCCATGTTGCCAGAAAAAATTTTATCGTTAATAAATGTTTTTTTATTTTTTGAAAAATTAATTTTACCGAAATGATAACCCGAGATGATAGAAGTGGCCTCAAAAGGATTTCCTCCATACAATGTTTTTAAAATTGACCTTGATGGCTTAATACCATTTTCTTTTCTAAATTTCCCATAAGCAATACCCATTAATTTTACACCCAAAGGAGAAATTTCTAATGCGTTATCAAGCACATTTGTGTCACCTTTTGTTACTATATAACTTTTGTTTTCAAGTCCTTTAAAACTTACCCTATATATCCCTTCATCAATTTTTTTTACTGTTTGTTCAAGAATCTTTGGGTTCTTATTGCTAATCGTTGAAACAGAAGCCAAAAAATAACAGTTACCGACTCGTCCTTGTCTTATATGTATATTTTTCGCACCGCTTGGGAAAATTTCTTTCAGGTCTTCTCTAAGCTCATAATCTGTTTTTTTAGAAATTTTATCTGCTCCCTCAATATTAACCCCTAAAGTCTCATATATTTTTGCAACATCTTTATTTGAAATACTTCCCACATTATTGTCTTTATTCGCAAATACCCTTAATCCTAGATTAGTTATTCCATTATTTGTACGCCCATCAAGCGCGTCAATATATGAATAAACCTCTTTTGATTCTTTGAGTGATAATTTTTCAGAAAAAATTGTATTATAAACAATTTTCTGCTGAGCATTTAATTTATTAGGGTTAATTTTTTTGAGCCCAGAATAACTCTTTTTATTCAATTCCGAGCGTTCATATTCTTGTATTCCAAACAAAGCTTTTAGTTTGTTTATTATCCCCATATTTATCCTCTATAAAAATCCCCTATATATTATTAAAAATTTTTTAATTGATATAATTGATAATTCTAAAATATATATTATAAATTTGTTACATAAAAACGATTGGCAAAAGCCTATATAACATTTTTGCTATTAAACAAAATTCTCGACAAGAAGTACAAATCCATTTATAATATAAAAGTGTCAGCTTAGAGCTTACAATTAACGGTGAAATTTATGAAAAAATTATTACTCTTTTTAATCATTTTTAGTTCGCTTAGCGTTCAATGTTTTGCCGACGATCAAGGCTCTGTAGTATATGACGGAAACAAAAGACTATACTATGATGCAGACGGGAATCTTCAAGGCTCTACGGTCTATGACGGAAACAAAATTTTAAATTACGACGCAAACGGTACACTAAAAAATTCCACCGTTCGTGACGGAAACAAAATTACAAACTACGACGCTCAAGGTAATGCTCAAAGCTCCACTGTTTATGACGGAAACAAAGTTTTAAATTACGATGCTCAGGGTAATCTCCAAAGCGCAAAGGTTCGCAATGGAAACACCTTTAACAATTATGACGAACAGGGCAATATTAAAAGCTCTACGATATATAGCGGCAATAAAATTACAAATTACGATGGGCAGGGAAATGTTCAAGGCTGGACGATTTATGACGGAAACACAACAAAAATTTATGATGCAAAAGGAAATCTTACAAGCTCAATAACCCGCCAAGGCAACTCAATTCAATATAAAAAATAAATTTAATAAAAAATTAACCCGTTTTTAACCTATCTTTCAACCAATCAACATATTTTGTATCAACTTTTAAAATATGATTATTCCACCATTTAATTAAAAAATCAAACATTTGAAGTGCCGCAATACGCGTTATTCCTGAACGCTTAAATGAATCTTTATATTCGGCAAGTTTTTCACTGAATGCTTCATGCATTTTTTTATGTTCTGCCAAATCATGATATTTATACTTTTCTAAATAAAACTCTTCTGTTTGAAAATGCTTTTTTACATATTTTTCTACAAACTCAAGAACTTCATAAGTTTGATCTATTTCCGAATGTTTTTCAAAAGATTTTATCAACTTGTTGATTTCTTCAAAAATTCCTTTGTGCTGTTCATCAATAATCTCTATATTTAATTCCAAATTTTTTGACCAAATAAGCATAAAAAATGAACCTTTTTCACTATTTTCATTAAATGTATTATATAGGATTAGTTTAAAAAATTTAATTTTATTAAGATTTTGACATATTTTTCAGGCAAAGGATTTGAAGCTTAAATACGGTTTAAATCATATTTTTTTGAATAAAGAAGTACACAAAGTTTGACCTACATACTCGTAACCTTTTTGATTTAAAATTTTAGTCACATTACAATTTTGTATTTCTGAAATTTTACTGCACCCGTGTATTTCTATCAAAATATAATTGGGAGAATATTTCTCCCAATTATTTGATTCCAATATTTCAATATCCAAGCCTTCAGTATCAATATTGAAAAAATCAATACGTTTGTTTTTTGGCAAATGAGCATCAAGTATTTTTGACAAAGGCTGAACCATAATTTTTTGTGTACCCAAAAATTTCCAATCTCTGCTTGCATCATTTATAAAATTATCAGCAAAATCTTTTGAAAAAGTATTAATTGCATGGTCTTCAAACATATAAAAATCAAGTTCTGAAGATTCTTTGGCAACGCCAGATAAAATATTTATATCATCCGGACGGTATTTTTTAAATGCTTCAATCGCAGAAGGCGTAGGATCTATATTTATCCCCCGCCATCCTGCCTTATAAAACAGGGCGGTATTTGAATATCGCAAAGGATGATGAGCGCCAATATCAACATAAAAACCCCTATAATCAGGGTTTTCAGCCAAAAATGCATCCAAAAAAGCCCTAAGCATAACATCTTCACCTAATTGAGAATGCGATTCGTAAAATGACTTTTTTGTAAACAGAGATTTTTTGTTAAATTTTACTCTAATAAATCCCAAAATTGTTAATATAGTTTTATTCCCAACATTTTCTTTTTTTAATAATTTCATAATAACCGCTTCTATGTAATTGCATTGAAACAATTATACCACAATTTAACTTATGGCAAAATCAAAAACTCCAACACTCTATGAAATATTTTTAATCCTTTTTAAAAATATATGGCCTTACAAAATAAAAAGAACCCAACATCAAAGAACTTGCCGATAAAATACTTAATGCGATTCTTGTTTTGCCCTTAGAAATTGATGCCAATGTGGTCAATGCAGCACTTGCCATAAAAGCAAGGTATCCCTGAAATGTTGTTCTGGGAAGCTGAATTTTATCGTTTAAATAATCAGCATTTTTAATCCCTGTTTCAAATTTGTCTAAAAAAGAGGCTTTTTTAACAGGCTTTTTTGGTATGCTTTTCGTCTCATCTTTTACTTCAACAGGGTCTTGAACCTGCGCACTCGAAAATTTCAAGAAAACAGAATTAACACTCATAACCTTTTACCTCAACACTAGCCTATATAATATACACTATAACTTGAATTTTATAAACCCTTAAGGCATATTATTGTTACTGTTTTTTACAAAATTTCTTCGTCCCAAGCATTGTAAGTCTTTTTATATTTATGTTTTTCCTGCCTTTTTGGTAAATCAAAATCAAGAAAACTGTGTTTGTGTTTTTTATCGTGCAAGTGTTTGTCTTTTGGCTCGATATCCAATCCGCATTGTTCACTATGCTTGCCTGTACATCTTCCAAGACCTTTATTAAACCTTGAATTATCCCTTTTTGAACCCATCCCGCTTCCTTTTGACATTTTTTCTCCTTTTTACTTTTGCATTTGATTTTTTATTATTTTGTCACTTATTTCTATCCCCAAAAGAGGTATTTTTCATGTATCCTATATGATTAAAAAATATATTCACCCTCACTTACCCCCTTGATTTTATTTTTAAATTGAGTTAGATTGATAAAAAATTATGAAAATTCGTTTTTTAATAATAGGTTTTATATTTGTTTTATTATTGATAATAGGGTTAAAGTTTAATAAATCCGAAGATTTTGCCAATGGCAAGGAGGGTAATATGAGATTAACAAGTGTTTTCAAAAACGGTGAAAGAATCCCTTCAGAATACACCTGCGATGGAGACGACCTTTGTCCTGAATTTTATGTATCAGATGTCCCGAAAAATGCAAAAAGCCTTGTTATGATAGCAGATGACCCAGATGCACCTGTCGGGCTTTTCGTTCACTGGCTTTTGTACAATATTCCACCGAATATCGATAAATTTTCGGCCCAAGATATCCCAAACGGCGCAATTGAAGGGACTACGGATTTTGGAAGAATAGGCTACGGAGGCCCTTGCCCTCCAAGCGGAACCCACAGGTATTTCTTTAAGCTGTATGCCATTGATAAAACACTTGATTTACCATCAGGCGTTACAAAAAGAAAACTTGAAGATGAAATTCGCAAACATATAATAGAAAAGGCTGAATTAATAGGAGTTTACTCGCGTCATTGATTTTTTATTGAATTTAAAAAGCGCCTGCGCATTTTGCCCCGCAAAATGCGCAGGCGCTTTTATCAAGATTGTATTCTTCAATATGATAGCAATCCCTTTTTATTATGGCTTTTTTGCATTTTGAACAGTATGTTGTAGCAGTTTCAATATCACAAGTATTACCGGTGTAGATATATTTTAATCCTGCATTTTTTGCTATTGAACAAGCTTTTAAAAGTGTTGAAAATTTGGTTCTGGGCTTGTCGGTAATTCTATAATCGGGATGAAATGCGCTAAAATGAACAGGAACATCATCTCCTAAGTTTTTTAAAATCCAATCGCATTGTCTGTTTAATTCATCTTCAGAATCATTTTCACTTTCAATCAGAAGTGTAGTAATTTCAAGCCAACAATCAGTCTCATTTTTGACATATTTTATTGTGTCTAAAATTGATTCAATATGAGCAAGACAATGCTTTTTATAAAATTCAGGATTAAAAGCTTTCAAATCAATATTTGCCGCATCCATATATTTAAAAAACTCTTTTCTGGGCTCCGGATTAATGTACCCGGCTGTTACCGCAAGTGTCTTAACTCCATTTTCTCTGCATATTTTTGCCGTATCCACAGCATATTCAAAGAAAATTACAGGATCATTATAAGTAAAGGCAACGCTTTTGCAACCGTATTCTTGAGCCAGCTGAACTATTTTTTCCGGAGCTGCATAATTTAAAGTAGTCGATTTTTCTTTTGATTTTGTTGTTCGCCAGTTTTGGCAAAAATCGCAACCCATATTACACCCCAAAGTCCCAAAGGATAAAACCAAACTCCCCGGGTAAAAATGGTAAAGCGGTTTTTTTTCAATAGGATCAATGGCTAAACCTGTATTGTATCCGTAAGAATTTAATACAATTTCTCCCTTAATATTTTGCCTGATATGGCAAAAGCCGCTTTGACCTTCTTTTAGTTTGCAATTTCTGGGACAAATCGTGCATTGTGTTATATTATCGCTTAGGGTATTTTGATATTTCATTTTTTATATTATAATCCAATTTATGAAAAATTAAATAGGTAGGTTATGGGAAAAATAAAACAGCCCTCTGTGGCAGGAAAATTTTATACAAATAACAAAAATGAACTTATCTCTCAACTTAATCATTTTAAATCAAATTGTTTAGAGGATTACGAATACCAATCCAGGGCGGTAATTGTTCCCCATGCCGGCTATTTTTATTCCGGACAGTTAGCCTATGAGGGCATAAGTTATATTTCAAAAAAAGCAAAAAATATTTTTATCTTTGCGCCTACTCATTATGTAGGATTTGACGGCATTGCACTTTCAAACTTTGATAAATGGCTTACTCCGCTTGGTGAAATAGATATTAACCAAGAAATCAGCAAAGAATTACAAGAAAAATTTGATGCGCAATTCTTTGACGAAGCCTTTGTAAGCGAACATTCGGCTGAAGTTCAAATTCCGTTTATTCAAACATTGCTTAATAATGCTATAAAAATTGTTCCAATTTTAATAGGCAGAGAAAATTGTGAAAAAATCAGCGAAATTATTGAATACTTTTGGCAAAACCCCGACAATGCATTTGTATTTTCCTCTGATCTAAGCCATTTTTTAAATATTAAAGAAGCACAAAAAATTGATAATTTAACCGCGGAAATGATTGAAACAAAAGACATTGAACAATTTAGTTCGAGCCAAGCATGCGGTGCTGTCGGAATATGCGCGATTGTGAGATTTGCCCAGAAAAAAAAGTTTTCGCTTGTCAGAATCGGGCTTACAAATTCAGGCGAAGTCACAGGTGATACTTCCAGTGTTGTAGGCTACGGGAGTTGGATGTTATATGAGGGCGAAAAGAATTCTTTTATAAAAGAATTCTTTTCGCCCCTTATTAAAGATATTTGCGCAAAAAGCATTTTGGCAAGACTTAGGAAAGAAAAAGAAGTCCGAATTAAATACCCCAAAGTTTTGGATGAAAAAGGTGCCTGCTTTGTAACGTTAGAAAAAGATGATAATTTAAGAGGCTGTATCGGCTCAATCATTGCCCATAAACCTTTGATTGAAGATTTAATCAGTAATGCTCAAAATGCGGCTTTTTCCGATCCCAGATTTAATCCGCTCAAAGAAGATGAGTTTGATAATTTATCTATTGCGGTTTCACTGCTTTCCACACCTGAAAAAATGTTTTTTAAAAACGAAAATGATTTGCTAAGTCAAATAAAACCTTTTGTTGACGGGATAATAATAAAAGACGGATATCATCAGGCGGTTTATCTTCCATCTGTTTGGGAACAGCTACCTGAAAAACCGGAATTTTTAAATTCTTTAAAAATAAAGGCGGGGCTTTCTGCCACTCATTTTTCAAATAAATTTGAAGCTTACAGGTTTCACAGTGAATATATTAAATAACTTACTTGGTAAACGGAAGCAATTTAAATTCACTTCTTTTAATATCTTTTTCTTTTTCCTGCTGAGAATCACGAAGCTCATAACATCTTTGGCATCTGGCCTCGTAAGTTTCATCTCCACCAATCATAATCAAAGGTGAATTCTTATCTGCAGGCTTTCCATCAATAAGTCTTTGAGTCCTGGTTCCGTATTCAGAACCGCATTTCATGCAAATGGCATAAAGTTTATCCACTCTGTTTGCGATACATAAAAGCTCAGGCATATAACCGAAAGGCTCTGCTTTAAAATCTAAATCAAGCCCTGTCCCGATAACTTTTTTGCCCGATTCCATAAGCTGAGTGATAACTTTTGCGATATTTTTATCAAAAAATTGCAACTCATCTATTGCAACAACTTCATCATCTTCTTTAACAACACTTAGAATTTGAATTGAATGCTTAACTTTTATCGCCTCAAGCCAAAGTCCGTTTCTAGATTCAATATAATCACCATGTGCTCTGGTATCAATATCCGGAGAAATCACTTTAACTTTCTTTTTAGCGATAATACTGCGCCTTACTCGCCTGAGCAACTCCTCTGTTTTGCCGCAACTCATCGGCCCTGTGATTAATTCAAAACTATACCCTTGCATCGTAATAAACTCCTGTTTCCCTGTACTATAGCCATGTTACACATGCCAACTCAACTTTTTATCCTTCAACTCCTGTATTTATATTGTAAATCATAAAAAAAATTTGAAAAGTAACATTTTATTAATGAATTCGATAAAGATAATCACTGCCTAAAACTTTATCTCTCAATTTTTTCATATTCTTTCCGTAAACAATTTTCATTTGTTCCGAAAGATTTTCTTCCACATCAATTAAGTACATGTCATGGACAATAAATTCTTTTATCAAGAAGACGACCCCCGGATTTTTTGTCCAAACGACATGAACCAAATCATTTTTAAGAGAACTGGAATTTCCTATCATTCCTTCCGTGTTGTCTACGGCAAGAATAATCATCCTACCGCCTAAAGATGTTTCAATTTCTTTGGCAAAAGAATGTTCAAAGACAAGCCCGAAATTGCTTCTAAAATTGTCGTAACCGACCATTTTAACCTCAACTCCTCTATTATAAGCATCCCAAAGGTATGGCTCTATGAATTTGAAATCCTGCGACCAAATTTCAATATAAACTTCTTTTTGAGCATTTTTGATTATTTCAATAATTTTTTCTCTGATGCTTGCCGTTCCAGAAACGCTTAAAATCGGCTCAGTATAATCTTCTTTAACATTGGGAAGATTCTTTTCTAAAAATTCAATATTTGAAATAATTTTTCTTTTATACCTTTTTGTAAGCTCTTCTGGCTTAATCGGAGTATAAGTAACCGGTTTTGTGTTTGTTGCAACTACAATTTTTTCTTTTTCAAGTGCCTTAAGAGTATCATAAGCCCTTGCCTGAGGCACGCTTGCAAGCTGACTTACTTCGTATCCTGTGGCAGGATATTTTTTCAAAAGAGCCAAATAAACCTTTGCCTCATAAGAGTTAAATCCAAGTTCTTTAAGACTTTCGATAATTTCTTCCATTGTTTAATACTAACAAATTTTTTTGTTCAAAGCAATGGCAAAATTTTTCATTTTGAGTTTTTATTATTTTATGATGAAAATTCTACCTTTGAATATAATAAATAATAATATATCATTTAAGTCTTTTGAAGAAGATACAAATCTTGTAGGCAAAAGCGAATTTATAGCAGGGAGATATAATCACCACACCTCATTTATAAGAAATTTCCCTACACTAAAATTTGTCAGCAATTATTTAAAATACAACTTTCCTGCCGGTACTCACATAGCAGAGTTCGGCTGCTCTCAAGGTCAAAAACCTTATAGCTTGCTGATAATGTTAGATAGTTTCAATCAAGATAAAAGATACACAATTACCGGTTATGATATTCCAAACGTGATTAAATCCGCAAAACAAGGTATATACCGCTTAGATTTTGCAGACAAAAATGAGCAAGAGATTTTTAATGAAAAGTTCGGTTTAAAAAATACTTTTTTTGAATATTTTGATGAAATCAAACGCTGGAAAACAAAAGAATCAACCTTTGTAACACCAAATTCTAAAAAAACAAAAGGATTAATTGAATTTAAAGTAGGAAATATTTTAAATATAGATAAAATTTTAGAGCCTAAAAAATCAGGAGTGATAATTTTTCAAAACGCACTTTATCACATTTTTGATATATGCGAAAAAATAAACGATGATAAATTAAATACGGTTAAAGAATTATTCACAAAGATTTATGATACATTACCAAATAAAGGTATTTTTGTACTTGGCTCACTTACCACCGATCATGTTCTTGAAGATACTGACCGTATTAATTTCACATTAAAATATCAAAACAATCAAAGAATAAAAGTTTATGATTCTTCAAAAATCCATAACCATTTAAGGGAAGTAGGCTTTGAACCCATATTTTACGAAAAAGCTGCTTTACATATAGTCAATCCGGCTTTTGAAGATGTTTATCTACCCGCTGTTTGGCAAAAGACACTTAAGCGATAGCCTGACAAAAAAATAAACCGACTTTTTCAAGTCGGCTAAAAACCACGTATTAGAAGAGAGGAATTAGAGAGTGCAAGCCCAAAAGAGCTCACATGCATGAATTACCACTTTTTTGAAGTTTTATAACAATAATTCTTATTTTTTATCAAATTTCGTTACAAATATTAACATGTGGCGGTTTGATACAAAAGCGAACGGGCAAAATCCAAAGACTGCTCGTTAATTTCACCTCCGGCAAGTTCCGCAAGAGCTTTTACACGATTATCACCTTCAAGTGTGTAAACACCAACAGAAGTTATATCGTTGTCCTGAGATTTTGTAACGTAAAAATGTTTATTAGCTTTTGAAGCAATAATTGCCTGATGTGTAATTAAAATTATCTGATGATATTTTGCAAGTTCTGAAATTTCATCCGCAACGCTTTGTGCTGTTTTGCCGGAAATGCCCGTATCGATTTCGTCAAAAATCACCGTGTCTATATCATCATTTTGAGCAAAAATAGTTTTTATCGCAAGCATTACACGAGAAATTTCACCTCCGGATGCCACTTTTGCAATGGGTTTTAATTCTTCGGAAACATTTGTGGAAATTAAAAATTCAACCCTATCTGCACCGTTTGAATTAATCTCAGTCGGCTCGACTAAAACTTCAAAACGCACTTTTGGAAGTTCCAAATTTTCAAGTTTTTCAACGATTGAACTTGAAAGTGCCTGTGCGAAATATTTTCTGTTTTCAGAAATAATAGAAGCTTTTGAGTTTAATTCTTCACGTAATTCATTGATTTTAAGTTCAAGTTCTTCAATGTTTTGTGTCGAAAACTCAATTTGATCATACTCATTTTTTAATCTGTTTAGAGTTTGAATAACTTCCGATAAAGTATTTCCGTATTTTCTTTTTATCTTGTCGAGAAAGAAAATGCGCTCTTGGATAGTGTTAAGCTTTTCGGTATCGTTTTCAAGATTTTGGGAATAATCCCTGAGCGCGGCCGAAATTTCTGATAAAATTTCGGCCGCGCTTACCAAATTTCCCTCAATAGAAACCAAAGTTCCATCCATTTGCGCCGCTTTTGAAATATTCATTTTTACAAGCCCCAAAGCGCCTAAAATTGAGTTTTCATCGCCATTCATTGACCAATAAGAAGTTCCGGTAAGCTCTTTTAATTTTTCTGCGTTTTCAAGAACATTAAGTTCATTTTTTAAAATTTCGTATTCATTTTCGTCATTAATTTGAGCGTCTTCAATTTCTTTTATCTGAAATTTCAAAAATTCAATCTGATTTTCTGTCGCATTTGAAAGCGATTTTGCGCTTTCAAGTTCCATACAAAGCTTTTCGTATTGACTAAAAATTCTTTTATATTCGCTTAATTCACCCCCATAAGAATCTTTTGCATAAGAATCAAGAAGATTTATATGGAATTTAGATTGCAAAAAGGCATAAGTTTGATGCTGTGAGTGAATGTCCAAAAATTTGTCTTTCAAAATTTTAATAAACTCTTGATTGACCAAAGTCCCGTTAACTCTTGATCGAACACCATTTTCCGAAATTTCTTTTGAAATTACAATTTCGTTTCCAAAATTATCTATTCCGTTTTCTTCAAAAATTTGCGCCAAATCTTGTTTGGAATAATCCAAAACAAGCTCAATCAAAGCTTTTTCACATCCGTTTTTAATAATCTCTTTGCTTACTCTGGGTGCAAAAACCAAATCAATTGCGTTAATTATAATGCTTTTGCCTGCGCCTGTTTCACCGGTGATTACATTTAAACCGTTGTCAAAATTTACAAGAAGCTCGTCTATCAAAATGTAATTTTTAATTAAAATTTGCTTAATCATGCCAGCCTCCTTTTTAATTGCTTTTAGGAGCAACTCCCCATTGAAGTTTTTCCCTAAGCACCGAATAAAAATCATTTTCTTCCAAAAATGCCAGTTTTGCTTTAAAATTACATTTTTGAATTTTTATTTCCGTAATATTTTCAAAAGTACCCTGCCCGTCTGAGATAAGAGTCAAATTTGGATTTATATCACAGGTAGAAACTTTTATCATTTCATTTGCAGGCACAATCAACGGCCTTGCAGTCAAAGTATGCGGACAAATAGGAACGACCGATATTGCTTCAATTTCGGGATGCAAAATCGCACCGCCTGCAGAAAGCCCGTAAGCGGTAGAACCCGTAGGCGTTGAAATTATAAGCCCGTCTGCCAAATACTCACAAACAAATTTTTCATTGATACTCAAGCAAAATCTTGAAGTTTTAGTAGCTGATGTTCCTCTTATAACAAATTCATTTAAAGCGAGAATATCATTATTTGAAACAAGCATCAACCTGTCTTCTGTTTTGAATTCTAAGTTAATAATCTTTTTAACCGTTTGTTCAAGCTCTGAAACTTTTGACTGGGCAAGAAAACCGAGTTTGCCCAAATTAAACCCAAAAACAGGCGTTTTTTCTTTTGCAAAAAACCTTGCAGCCCTAAGCAGTGTTCCGTCACCGCCAATTACAAACACAAAATCAAAGCCATGTTTTGGACAATCTATGGAAAAACTTTCATAAGAAATTTTTTGCGCAGCCAAAATCTTTTCTAAAGCCTCAAGCACCTTTTGCGCTTCGCTTATCTGCGGTTTAAAAACTATAGCGATTTTTTTTTCTGAAAAAATTCCCACTTAAGCCCCCTTACCCCCTTTGATTTTTATATTTTACCATATTTTAACTGTTTTGGCATATTTTTTTTTATTATTAATATTTGTAAAATTTTTTATTTTTAAGGAATAAAATAAAATTTTTTGAACTTATAAAAATATCAACAAAAGGCTTTTATATGAAAATAACCCCGATAATTCAACAATACAATAGCCAACAAACGCGCAATAAATATATTGGCATTAGCTTTCAATCCGCAAATATTTATAATCACAAAATATTTTTACCAAAAACCAATATATGTAATTTTAAACAGTGGGACGAAAATCTTTATTCAGGCTCTCAACCCGGTAAAAAAGGGAATTTTGGAGATATATATTTTTTGGATGCAAATTCTCTAAAAAATGATTTAAATATTTTAAAACAAACAGGTATTAGTAAAATTATTGATTTGAGAAGAGAAACAACAGACGGTATTTGTGTCAGCGCAGAAAGAGAAAAAACCAAAAAAATGGCAATAGAATACAAAAATATTCCCATGAGCGCAAAAAATATCCCTACCCATGAAGAAATAAGAGAATTTTTTAATGAATTAAAAACAGCCAAAGGTCGCGTATTTTTACATTGCAAAGAAGGCTACGACAGAACAGGAATGATGTTGTGCCTTTATTTTGCTCACTTGACGGGAGACAAACCCAAAGCCATTGTAAATATGGTTTTTGGACAAAGAAATTTAATACCCTTTAGGTTTTTAAGCGATATCGAAAAACAAAAAATGCTTGCGCTGATGTCATATATTTCAAGCCTTAACAAGAGAGATTTTGAACATTTTTTAAGAACGAGGTAATTAGTTTTAAAACCTGAAATTCAGCCCTGTTTTTAAAGTTATTTTGTAACGATATGTAACAATTTGTATATACTATGAAATCCAAAAAGTATATATTACTTTATATAAATATAAGAGATTAAACTTAAGGAGAGCATATTATGACAGCACCTGTAAATAACGTTAAAAAGACACAAGGACTTGATACTAATAACTTATTTATACAATTTACACCAATTGTTGATAAAGACATGACAATGGATGGAAGTATTTTTAACAAAGTAAATAACTCCTCTTCATCTTCTGATGAAAATATAGCAGAAAAAACTAAAGAGGGTGAGAAAAAGAAAGAATCCTGGTTATCAAAAACTTTTAATGCAGAAAAAGGAGCAAAAGGTGAAACATCAAACTGTAAAGATATGAGCAAAGATTCAAAAGGGTTTGTCCAGGATTTTGACAAACAAAATAAAAACGTTCAAAATAATACCAAAAAAACTGTACAACTGTTAACCAAAAATAATAAAGAAATAGATAAAGCAAGTAAAGAAATTCAAAAAGAGCAAGCCGAAATGACAGAATTGACAACGGAAAAAGCATCCCTTGAAGCAGAAATTGAATCAGCATCAAGCACTGATTCAACAGGAAGTGACCAAAACAGCGCATTTTCATTAGAACTTGCCGGAAGTCAGAAGGAAGATTCAGGAAATTCAGCAGCCGTAAAACCTACCGCGGATTCAGATAAAGTCGCGGATTTAGAGCAAGAATTAGCCGGCATCGATGGAAAAATCAGTACTAATCAAGCCAGCATCAGAACAAATACAAAACAAATAACTACAATCAACACTCAATCAACTTCATATAAAAATAATGTTAATAAATTAATAAACGAAGCAATGAAATACACTGTACAAACTCAAAACACCATTGCCGTCGGACAACAAAAAGCGAGTACAGCACAAACAGTCGGAACAGTAACTCAAGTAACAGGCGGGCTTGCAACAGCAGTAGGTGGCGCAATGATGGCCTTCGGATGGAGCGCCCCTCTTGGTGCTAAAATTGCAGCCGGAGGTGGCTTGGCAACAGCAGCCGGAGGTATTACAGTAGCTGTCTCACAGACAGCACAAGGAGATTTAGCAGGAGCAAGCCAATCAGCCGCCAATGCAGCGAACCAGGCAACTAACGCACAAAATACTCTTAAAACTTTTGAGCAACAGCAACAACCTAAGCCTGCGGCAACTACATAAGCTAAAATCAATAAATAAAAGTTACAGGGAGAAATTCGTACGAATTTCTCCCTGTAACTTTTTATATCCTATAAGTAAACTGCAAAAAATTTCCCATCAGATTTTCGTTCCAGGTCTGAACATTTTTTGGAACGCAAAGCACTGTGGGAGAAAAATTCCAAATGTATTTCAATCCTGATTTAACCAAAAAATCGGCGGTATTTTGTGCATATTTTCTAGGGACAGTTAAGATTGCTATATCAACCGACATTTTCTTTGCAAGCTCGGGCAAATCTGAAATATTAAAAATCTCTTTACCGTTAATTTTTGAACCGACTTTTGATTTATCATTGTCAAAAAGTGCCATAATATTCAAGCCGTAGTTAATAAAATTTCCGTAATTTGCAAGTGCTGTCCCTAAATTTCCTGCACCTATAATAAAAGCGTTTTTGACTTTTTTAAACCCGAGCGTTTTTTCAATATTTTCCTTAAGGTCAACGACAGAATAGCCTACACGGCATTTGCCGACATTTTTAAGCAATCCTATATCTTTTCTCACCTGCGAATCATCAATCTTCAAAAGGGTTGCTATTTGAGGGCTTGAAACAAATTCAACCCCTCTTTCAATATAATCGGAAAGAATACAATGATATAAAGTCAATCGATTTATAACCTTATCAGAAAATCTTTTTTCCATCAAAAAATCCTAAAAAATGTCGCAATTAAAAAAATTATACATAAAAATCGAATTATTTAAAAGATTTCTTGATTAGAGGGTGTGTTTTTGTTTAAATCAAGTTATGAAACCTGAATTATTAATGCCTGCGGGCAACTTAGAAAAATTGGAATATGCCATAAAATACGGTGCTGACGCTGTTTATTTGGGCGTTGTAGATTTCAGCCTGCGCTCAATGAGAAAAGGCGAACTGATAACTTTTGACAACCTTAAGCAGGCAATAGATTTAGCGCATTCTTTGGGTGCAAAAGCTTATTTAACCTTAAATATTTTCGCTTTTAATAACGATATTGAAAATCTTGAAAAATCTATGCCAACAATAAAAAAGGCAAACCCTGATGCTATAATTCTAAGTGATTTGGGAATTTTTAAGGTCGTAAAAAAACATCTGCAAGATACTCCGATACACGTAAGCACACAAACCAATACGCTAAATTACGAAGCGGTAAATTTTTGGAAAGATTTGGGCGCAAAAAGGGTTATTTTAGCGCGTGAGCTTCCTATTTCAGATGTTGCTCAAATCCGCAAAAAAGTTCCAGATATTGAACTTGAAGTCTTTGTTCATGGCTCGCAGTGCATGTCTTTTTCGGGAAGATGTCTGTTGAGTGATTACATGACGGATAATGAGCGAAAAGCCAATCAGGGTAATTGTTCTCAGCCTTGCAGATGGGAATACGCTCTTGTCGAAAGAACCCGCCCCGACCAACAATTTAAAATCCACCAAACCGAAAGAGGTGCACACATTTTAAGCCCCAAAGATTTGTGTTTGGTTGAACATTTGCAAAAATTGATTGATGCGGGTGTAAATTCTTTTAAGGTTGAAGGCAGAACAAAAAGTCTTTATTACGTTTCTGCGGTTGCAAAGGCTTACAGAAATGCAATAGATGAAATCGTGAAAAATCCCAAAGCCGATTTGAGCAAGTATTTTGAAGAATTAAAAAAGGTCGGAAACAGAGGCTATACTCAAGGGTTTTACTTGGGCAAGCACGATGAAACCTGCTACAATTACGAAACTTCAAAAGGGCTTGCCGGTGCCGATTTTTTGTGTGAATTTTGGGATAAAACGCAAGACGGATTTTATAAAGTAAAAATTAAAAACAAAATTTTATTAAACGATGAAGTTGAAATAATTACGCCCGATGAGCAATTTTTGTCAAAAGTGGTTGAGATTAAAGACAAAAACGGTGTAAATGTAGATATTGCAAATACAAACGATGAACTCTTTTTGAAATTTTCAAAAGAGCCCAAAGACTTTAAATACGCCCTTGCAAGAACGATTGATGTCCTTTATATTAATAAAAAAGTTAAACAATAAGGAGTTTTATGCTGTTAAAACCGGATTACAATTTAAAAAACATTTATGAAATTAATCTTGAAGACCTTAAAGCACAAGGGATTAAAGCTATTTTCTTTGATTTAGACAGCACCATTATGGTTTCAAAATCAGGAAATTATCACGAAGAAACCGAGCAGTGGCTTAAAAAAGTCGAAGAAGATTTTTTTATCGCAGTTGTCACGAATAACAAAAAATTTGAATATGTGGAAAAAGTTAAAAGTATATCAAGCTTTCAGGTGATAGCAGATGCCAAAAAACCTTCACCCAAAGCTATGAAAAAACTGCTTGCTAAAATAAATATGAGCCCCAAAGAGGTCGTAATAGTGGGCGACAGACCTTTGACAGACATTCTTGCGGGCAAATTGCTCGGTGCAAAAACAATTCTTGTCGATTCAATAAACGCCCACAACGAAGGACTTCCTACCCGTTTTGTCCGCTGGCTTGAGAGAAGATTTATTTTAAATTAATAAGGATGATGATGAGGGGCTAAAGGGCTGAATAGCTGAAAGGCTTAACAATTAAAAATACCCGCAAATACAATAATAATAATGTAAAAACTTTGCCCAAAGTTTATTTTAATAGTATGATTGATT
>CAZXID010000026.1:0-24769 GCA_964640325.1 uncultured Muribaculaceae bacterium
ATAAATATGATTATTATGTTTTTTATTTTAAAAAAATTAAAAACCATTTAGAAAGAAAAGGTAATATTTATAACAATTTAGAACTATTTTTTGCGAAAAATATATTAAATTCAAAAAATTATGAGGAATATGTGTCTGATTTTGGTAAAAATGTTATGATGAGTTTTTTGAGGATAAAAGATGGCAAATGATTTAATAACGGTAATAATACCTGTCAAAAATGGTGCGAATTATATAAAAGAAGCAATTGATGGTATAAAAGCACAAAATATGAATATTGAGATTATTATAATAGATGATGCATCCACAGACAATACCGCTGAAATTGCTGAAAATTTAGGGATTAAAGTTATAAAACACAAAAAATGCCGCGGGTTTGTTTTTGCGAAAAACACCGGGCTTAAAGCGGCAAAAGGTAAATATATAATATTTCATGATCATGACGATATTATGAATAAAAATGTTTTATCAAAAATGTATGAAGAAATTGCAAAAAATGATAATGAAATGGCAATTATGGCAAAAGTGAAAGACTTTTTATCACCTGATTCCAAAGATAAAAGTTCGCAAATAAAACCGGAAGCTTATTACGGACTTTTTTCAGGTGCTGTTTTAATTAGAAAAGATTTATTTAATAAAATCGGCTTGTTAGATGAAAATGTCAGGGCGGGAGGTATTTTAAGCTTACAGATAAAAATGCAAAAACATGGATATGAATTTAAAAAAATAGACTTAGTCGCAACAAACCGACGTATTCATGATACAAACTTTGGTAAAACAAATCAAAAAGAAGAATTTAAAAATTATGCAAAAATTCTAAGAGCAAAAATACAAGGCAAGTAGGCGCTTAAAATAAATACAACGATACAATGAAAACAGATAACGAATTAATAAAGGCTTTTGCTACAGGAGGAAGGCGTCATTTAATTATTAAGATTTAATGCAAATGTAGAAGTGTTTGAACATGGTACTTAACCTGTTATAATATTTTCCAATCTCAAATATATAGACTTGAGATTATATTTCAAGAAATATTGAATCGCTTGTGTTAATTTTAAAATAAATAATGGGATGAAGAGCAGATAATTATAATTCATATAACATATATGTTTTCTATAAACTTTGTTATAAAGTGAAAAATCAACTTTTTTGGATATTTCTCTAGCTTTTTGTAACGTTATTGTATTTCGATAAACTCCCATTTTTAAATTATATAAAAGCGTATTTAGCTCAGCACACAGAATATATGTTCTAACTTTTTCATCTATGTTTTTACAATGAACTTCATTTTTAAAATAAGATTCTATTACACAATCAATATTCTTATGACTATTTGCTACCAATGATTCCGGATTATTGATTGTGTAATTTATCAAAATTTCATCATAAAAATATATTTTATTTGAGGCTAAAATAGTTTTAACACCATGTTCCATATCTTCAGAACAAGGTAGATTGTTATAAGAAATTTTATTATTAATTAAAAATTTTCGGGAATAAATTTTACACCAAGGTGTCCGTACCCAATTTTGAATAACTTCAGGTTTTTCATAAATATTACAAACCTTATTGATAAATTCTTTGTTTTTATATTCATACGGAGTAAATTTAGAATTTTTTTGATTAAAGTAATTCCATCTAAATGAGATTACATCAACATTTCTGGTAGTATTAATAACATTAATAAGCTTTAAATAAATATTTTCTTCAAGCCAATCATCAGAGTCTAAAAAATGAACATAACTACCTGTTGCTATTTCTAATCCTCTATTTCTACAGTTACCGGCTTTTATATTTTTTTCATTATTTAAAACAATAATCCTTACATCTTTATTGGCATATTCCTCCAATATTTCTACCGAATTGTCAGTAGAGGCATCATTTAAACAAATTATTTCAATATTTTTATAAGATTGATTAATGACGGATTCTAAACATTTTTTCAAGTGTTTTCCGGTATTGTAAACAGGTATTATTATTGAAATTTTGATTTCCTGATGCATAAAAATACTTTAATTATCTTCTATTTAATGTTACTCTTATCTATAAATAAAATGTTAAAATATATGGTCTGTTCAACATACAAAACTCTAAATTAATAAACCATACTATAATAATTTTAATAATGATTATAACCCCTATTTGAAGTATAATCATAAAATTTTTGAGACTTTTGCTGTCTAGACTATACCAGCGGATTTTCAGTACACTGTTTAAGAAGTGAAAGACTTTTTAAATTCAAAATTTTGCGTACTTCCATTCATCCAGAGGAATTATTTTAAGATTATGACTCTTTGTTTTCAATGAGTTCTTGTCAAGACATTTAAACCGGACAATTATCTTACTTCTTCTCGCATTTGTTATATTTATTGCTAATTTTCTATAAGATAAATCTTTTTGATTTTCTTGGCCGGTAGGGTTTGGAGAAGTGGGAAGAGGAGCTGCATGCATTGCAATAAAATTGGCATTCCTAGGCGATATTATTTTAGCAGAGATTTTTTTGTTATTAATAGTTAATATTGCTTCCTTTTGGTTTTTCAAAATATGAATCTTTGCCTTGGTATGCATAAACCACCAAATATTCGACTGCTTTTTAGGATTTATTTCATCTTGAATAATAATTTGTGTTTTATTGTCAACCAGTGCAACACCACGCCATGCTGAATAAACAAAATTTTTGTAAGCAGGCGTTAAATCTGCAATTGCGAAAGCTTTTCCTGGGGAAGAATAAAATTCAGTTATTTTGGACTTCGCAAAGACATTTTGATCAGGTTTATCTGATGGATTCATAACGAGTGCATTATGCCCTTCAGCCCGTTTTCTATAATAGCGCCAGCGCTTACCATTTTTACCATTATCAAAATATCCTGATAAATTATAATCGTCAGGACCAAGATCTTCCGCCCATCTTTCACCTAACATATCTAAAACAAAAGTGCCAACATCTAAATCCCCATGTGCAACACGATTATCGCCGCCTTTAAATCCAATAAAAATATCATTTGCATCTCCGATAGAAGAATGTAAACATGCAACATTTATATTTTTAAATAACTTATCATTTTGAATCGGTTTTTTAACTTCCGATTCCGGATTATACCAAAATAATGAGATAGGGTCGGTACTAAAATTTTTATTGGCATACCACGTATATTCAGGATGTTTAAATTTTTGTCCCAACCAAAACATAACTGGAGTTTTAATAAAATATCCCTCACGTGCATCAGCAAAATTAAATGTCATTTTAGGTCCTGAAGCGTATATCGCAAAAAATCCGGTTTGAGAGTATCCATCAGAATTTAAAAGACCATAATCATCTCCTGCGCTAATACATAATGTTGATATAAAGTAGGACAAATATTTATTTGCATAATCCCAATATGCAGGGCCTTCGGGCCAACCGCCGTCAGGGTTGAATGTTGAAATCATAATAGGCAGTGAATTTATTGCATGGCCCAATATGTTGCTCGACTTTTGAGCTAAGTTTGGATTTTCGTCACCTACTGCAATTGCGCTAATCCCGATTCCGCCGTTGCAAACGGCATTCCAATTAAAATTACTTTTACTCCATCCACCATTTTTATTATATGCCTCTATAGCGGTGTTTAAAGCATTCTTTTCAATCGCATTTTGAACGAATTGCTTTTGATCTGAATCTAAATAATCATAGAGCCAATCATATCCAATGGCTGCAGCTGCAGCCATTTCAGCAGTATCTAAATAGTGTGCAGGATGCCAATCCGGAAAAATTTTAGGATCGGATATTGTTTTTAATTCTAGCCAAGCTCTGTCAGCATATTTTTTATCCCCTGTAATTTTATAAACTAATGATAAACAGGTTATTCTGTCTACAGCTTTTCTGCTGTTACTAAGAAGTCTTACTCCATCAGGTAATTCATACTTAACAGGTTTTTCTGTCAATATTTGATTCGCTTGTTGTTGTATTTTTGCGAATAGGATTTTGATATTTTTATTAGAATCTAATTCTTGTCTGACTCTTGTAAAATCTTTTTCATCAGCAATTATTCGTGGATGAGTAAACTTAGGAAGTTTAATATATGTGTCAATAGTATTAGCATTATAATTAAAGAAGCCTATTATTATCAACGTAACAATCAGGATTTTAATTAAAAATTTCATTTTTATATTGCTCCCCTATTTATTTTTTTATTAATTAAAACATAAAAAAATAATTATTTCAGTCTTTAGTTGGGTATATTTATTATTATGAAAATAGTCTGTATTATTACTTTTCAGCCAACATTACAATATCCTAGTTAAAGAGCCCGCTCAAAACGAAGTTTTGTCTTATTGGGTGAGGGCGGGAGCGAGCAGAGGGCGAAGGTCTTTTCTTTGGAGCAAGTAAAGCTTGTGAAAAGAAAAACCACTCTGCCGAAAAAAATGATTAAGTATTGTTTTTTGAGAGGAACCCTTTAAACGCGAGCGACCAAGACAATGCTAGGCTTCCCCTTAACGAGCAAAGCGAGTTCTAGAAGAACTTATGCAGCCAGTTAGAATTTGCATGCGAAGAATGAGTTTAGCAAATCTACGTACCTGCCACCTCCTTTTTATTTAAGTTATCAAAAATAAAGCCGGTCCGATTCAAATTAGACTTAAAGCATTATATTTATAATTAATATTCTCATAAGTTGTATTATGAGTTGGATTTATTCAAAAATATTTTGTAAAATTTTAACTTTGTGTTTATATAAATAATAAATTTATATTTTACGGAAGGCTTGAGTATGAACATCTTATTTTTGCACAGAAATTTCCCCGCACAATTCAGACATATAGCACAAGAAATGGCAAAAGACCCGAATAATAAGGTTGTCTTTATTACAAATAATGACAAACTTCAGCTGCCAAATATCAATAAAATTATATACAAACTCAGGCGGGAAGTGCCAAAAAATTGTCACAGATATTTAAGATTTTACGAAGAATCGATTATCCACGGTCAAGCCACGGCAGAAGCCGCACTTGCATTGAAAAATCAAGGGTTTAAGCCCGACGTGATTTTCGGCCACACTTGGGGCAACACAATGTTTATGAAAGCCATTTTCCCTGACGTTCCACTCCTTTGCTATTTTGAGTGGTTTTATAACCCCGAAGGCGCCGATGTCGGCTTTGACGGCAAACAATTGAATGAAGACGGACGTGCAAAATTAAGGTGCAAAAATTCACATTTGCTTGTTGATTTATATTCTTGTGATGCCGGAATTTCACCTACAAATTTCCAAAAAAGCCAATTCCCGAAAGAATTTCATCACAAAATCAAAGTGCTGCACGACGGAGTCGATACCGATTTTTGCAGACCCAATAAGGATGCAAAGTTTCTGATAAAAGATAAAAATATTGAATTGAGCGCAAAAGATGAAGTCATAACTTATGCCACCAGAGGAATGGAAGCATACAGGGGCTTTCCTGAATTTATGAGAGCGGTCGAAAAACTTCTTAAAAAACGTCCCAACGCCCAAGTCATTATAGCGGGTGAAGACAGGATTTGCTACGGACCCAAGCTTTCAGGAACCACATTTAAAGAGATGATGTTAAAAGAGCTTTCTGATTTGGATATGAATAGGGTGCATTTTGTGGGCGGACTTCCGTTCAATGAATATGTGAAACTTTTGCAGATTTCATCCGCGCACGTTTATTTGACTTATCCGTTTGTTCTGTCGTGGTCAATGCTCGATGCGATGTCTGTCGGTTGTTGTATTGTAGCATCAAACACAGAGCCGGTGCTGGAATTCATGAAAGACAATTACAACGCTCTTTTTGTTGATTTTTACGATGTTGACGGGCTTGTGAAAAAAGTCGAATATGCCCTTGACAATAAAGACAAAATGCAAGAAATCAGACACAACGCGCGCAAAACCATTGTTGAAAACTATGCGCTGAAAGACCTTTTGCCACAGCATATTGAATATTTGAAAAGTCTAGCTCTTCAAGGCAATCTGATTCCCGATAAGTTTTAAAAACGCATCTCCAAAGTGTTGGATTTCAAAGAAATTTGCGTTCTCGGGGCTTGGCTTGTAAACCCTGAACGTTTTCATAATTCCCAAAGTAGCAGAACTTTCCAACGGTGAGATAAAACTTGTGTCCATATCAAGAAAATGAGGCTGACTTGCCCAATATTCCATTTGTTTTTGGTTTAAGAAATAACAGCCGGAATGCGGATTGTAAGGTCTTTTGAAGGTGATATTTTGACCTGAAAATTCTTTCGATAATTCCGAAAACTCACCTACGTTTTGATAATTTTCTGTAGCCCCCGGTCTTATATCACCGTCGACGTAGGCTTTCAGTACTTGTTTGTTTGCTGAAACCTCATAACGGTTTGGCTGAAGCAGGTTTATGGTTTCGCCAAAATTGTTAAACCATTTTATTTTTTCAAAAAAGTACGGGTCGTTGATGATTAAATCATCTTCCATAAAGCAATAGTAATCGTATTTGCCCAAATTTTCTTTAAGCACTTTTTGACACTCAAATCCGAGCATAGTCGGGTGTTTCGGGGTTGTTTCAATTTGTTTGAAGAATTGTTTAGGAGCTTGATTAAGCAGGTGTTTGTCTGCTGTTGTGCAAATAATGACGTCTAATTTATGCGAATAGCAAGAATTAACTTTTATTGTTTTTTTGTTGAAAATATCAATCATGCACTGAGATTGCCCGAACAATGAATGCAAATTAAACAGGCACAGAAAAAGGGCGTTGTACCTTAATGCGGGATTGCTCAGGCTCGAACCGTGCCCCGTCGGCTTGGAATTATCAAAATAATGCGGAATTGTGATAAGTATTTTCATATCAGAGGTCCTGATATAGATCCTGAAACTTTAGAGCGATTTATTGATGAAATTAATAAATTGAAAAATATAAAATAAACGCTTTTTTGTTTTATATTTATCTGATAATATGGTGAAAAATGAATATTACATTAAAAACATTTAATCTTAATTTTAAACAAGCTGACTTTAAAAATACGGCTTTACTTAAAGTCAGCTCTTCGCCCGAACAAAATCGTTTTATTTTGCCGAACAAAAATATTGAAAATAATTCATCTACCCAAAATAATATTTCACCTCAAAATACCCCTTTACCCAAAAGTAAAAATAAAACCTTAATTTTTTCATTAGTTGGCGGAATTACTTTAATTGCAGGTCTTATATTAATAGCAATCAAATTAAAAAGAGGTAAAACATTACCCAAAATTAATGAAATTGAAAAAGATATAAAAAATGCCTCACAAGAAATTGGCGATAAAATTCCAAAAAGTGTTAGCCATGAAGAACTAAATGCAAGTAAAAATGAGCTTATAGAACAAATTATACAATTAGCACAACCAAAAAATGAAGCAATTGCAAGAGAAATATTACCGTCGTTAATAGATAAGTCTAAACTACTTGGAATAGGTGCTGAGGATTTTAAAAAATACTTAGAAGTGATTACTCCCGAAAATAAAGATTTTGTTATAAAAGAAGGAATTAATTTACTTGCCGATAATATGGAAAAAATTAAACCAACATTTAAAAATCCTAAAAAAGCATATACAATATTAGAAGTTTTAAATGCAGAAAATAAAGAAATATTGCCGTATCTTTTAGAAAACAAAGAAACGCTTAAAATTCAAACTTGGGTAGATTTAGTTACGTATCTGGAAGAACTTAATTCCAAGAATAAAGATTTTGCATTCAATGAGGTACTCCCTTTTATTACTCAGCATCAAGATACATTAAAGCTGGAAAGAGGCTTTGAAATGGCACCTATAATGGGTAAAATAACCGAAAAAACAAAACACATTATTGAAATTATTGTAAATTATATGAAAAAAAATGAAAATAATTCTAAAAGTGCTGTAAGTTTATTTGACGACTTTTTTGATAACGGCGAAGAACAATTTTTAAAACAATTGTCAAATACATAAAAAAGTATGCCTAAGGATAAAAACATGATAATAACTTCAAATAATATCAATTATAGAAATAATTTTTTGAATTTTAATAAAGATATTAATTATAAAAATAGTTTTAAACAAAACAAAAGGGATGTTTTTGTTTCGTTTAAAGGTCAGAAATTACCCTCAGGAGAATACACAGATGAAGAAATTGCTCTTGCAAAAAAGTATTTATATGTTGAAGATTATGAACAACCTTTAAAGGAAGACCTTTTAAAAAACTGCAGTTATTGGGATTGTCTATTCCATCCTACTAAAATTGGAGATTATATAAAAAACACCAAAATTAAAGTAAAAGATGCAATTTTGGACTTAAAGCAAGAAGCACAACAAAAAGAAACAACAACAACAGAATTAGGTGAAAAAATAAAAGTCAAAGAAAAAGAAGAACAAAAAAATATTAAAAAACAAAAAGTATTAGAAGAAGAAATTTTACATGAAAAAAATATTTCTGAAAAAATAGAGGACCGACTTAAAGATATCTTAAATGTACAAACTTTTATATCAGAGGTTTTTGTAAATAAGGCCAAACTTGAAATTAAAATCAAAAGTGAAGCCGAAAATCCGAAAGCACCCGAAAATGATTTATTTAAGGATGAACATTGGAACGGGATTATGTTATCTGGTTTAAATGAAAATGAATTCCGAGAAATTATGGCCTGGATAATAAACGAAAATTGTTGCAGGGTTGTTAAAATTGATTTTAAAAATTTAAGTGAAGAAGAAGCAATAAGTGAGATAAGAAAGAGGAGAGAAGAAGCACAAGATAACGATAGAAGAACAATCCTGCATATTTCTAATTTTGAAAAATTTACTATTCCAACAAAAGAAAATCAAAAAATAATACCAAAATTAAAAGCATTTCTTTCAAGTTGTACCGAAAAATATAAATGCACTATTATTGTTAATATAGATGAGCCTGATAAATTAACTTCAGAGATTATCGCTGATCAAAGATTCAAAAAATTTGTAGTGCCTCCGAATATTGAAAATCAAAACAATAACTGGTCAGAACAACAACAGGCTTATTATGATTATTTAAATTCAAAGGACTCTAAATCTAACCAGTCCTCTCCGGGAAAATCAATAGAAGAATCTACCGTTTCTTCAACAACAAAAATCAGATTTATAAAAATTGCCGGTGGATATGTTTTAAAATACGGGGAGAAGTTGGACCAACAAGTACTACTTAAAGTTACTGGCAATGGTATTTATAATAATAAAATATTGTGGATTGATTCTGATGAAAATGAGAAAATTAAAATTGTTCTTAAAAATTTTAATGAGATTAGAAGATTAGACCATTTTAAAAATGTTAAAATTGTCCAAATACCACAACCAGAAGATATTTATGACTTTCTTGATTTTAAAGTACTTCCACATGAATATACACAAGACGGTAAGCCTATTTATCAACGTAGGTTATTATGCCTATAAATATGTTTCCTGTTAATTCCCTGTTAATTTCACGGGAATTTGTATCCGAAATGCTTGTTATTGCTAGCTAAAAATTGACAAAAATGCTAAAAATTAAATTTTTCCCTGTATATTCCCATTAGTTAGGAAAAATGGTTCGGAGAATATTGCTGTCGAGACTACACTCTCCTAATCTCAAAAGACAGGGTTACAACCCTGTCTTTTGAGATTTTTAGTGGGATGAGAAGCCACAAAAAACGAAGTTTTGTTAGTGGGTGAGAATGCTAGGCTTCCCCTTAACGAGCAAAAGCGAGTTTTAGGGGAGCTTATGCAGCCAGTTAGATTAACTTGAGCGAGTTTACGAGCCTTAGTTAATCAATGTGCCTGCCACCACTCAAGCCCCCTGCCTTACCAAGCTATACCTGACACACATACTATAATTTAAGCATTTCTTCAGGTTTTGAAGCATTTGCATATTTTGCCAAATTCGGATAAACAGATCCAAACAGCCGCTGCCTCAACTTTGATTTTTTCGATACTTCCAAAAATAAATCGCTTGGTTCAAACAAAAACCTGTATCCTTTTTCTTGAAGAAAAGAAATAATTTTACCAAGACTGTCTTTATACTTCCCGTTTACATCATCAAGATATAAAACACCCCGATGCCTTTTGTCAAAATCATCACAAGCCGGCATATAGGCCCTATCATAAAGTTTTCTTGTATAAATATCAATTTTGCCGTCAGCTATTTTTTTTATCATATCAACCATGTTTTCAAGCCCTGTTGTAGCTCCATCCAAAGATTTTTTATCAACATAAGGAAATCTTAACCTTACAAAACCTTGAAAGATAATTTTTTTATTATTTTCATTATTTATTGTTGGAATTATTGGTGTTATCTGCATTTTAAGACTCCATTAAAATGGTTTTTCATTTGCTCTGTCAAACCTAAACTTTAACTTATATTTTTCTGCAAGTTTTTTGATTACTTCTTCTAATCCGTCATTAGCCGCTTTTGTATCAAGGCAAGAGATATTTGCACGTCCTTCCAGCCTGAAAAAATTTCTTAAAGTAGTTACAAAAGAAGATTTAGCAACTCCCGAAAGTATCAAAATTAAGCTTTCATCCCTAATTACTTCTACAAAGTCAGGGAATTTTTTAACATTTTTACAAATAAGAGTCGCCTTACCCTGAAAAGAAGGTGACTGCGGAGACTTATTTAAATACATAGTATTATTTGATTGTAATTGATTAATTTTTTTTATCATTTTTTCTCCTTTTCCTTTATTCTCGTGGGTTTATTTTCTCCATATACAAACCTCGTAAAAATAATTTTTGCTATCTTGTTACATATTTGTAATATTTTCTTTACAAAATGAGATTGCGAAAAATTAACTCAACAGAAACGCAAAGACTCAAAAAACTTACCTGCCACCTCTCAAAAGCATAAATCACCTCATTAATTGAGCCCCCATTTTTAAAATTTTATATCATCAACATCGGCCCTCATAAAATAGGCGCTATTTCCATTTTTATAAAATAATATGGTTTCGCTTACAACTTTAAATCCATGTTTTTCATACATTTCTAAAAGATTTTGATTTTCTTTATTCATAGTAAGCGTCACAACATCACAACCGTTTTCCCTGGCTATTTTTTGAATATCTTTAAACATTTCTTTTCTTGCCATTGCCGCTATCTGGGTTTTTCTGTATTTTTGTTGCACAGCTAAAGCATCAATATATAAACCTGCATTTTCATCTTTTAAAAATTGATATTGATAATAACCTATTAAATTGTTTTTTGAATCTTTAATAAGTCTTGTTCCATCACCTCGAAATTTATAAAACATTTTAAAAATCCGAAAAATGTCAGGGACAATTGTAAGGTCAGAAAATGCTTCTTTTTCAATTTTATGAATTATTTTTAAATCTTTATTCTTTTCAAGATTTGTGATTTTTAACTCTGGAATAGCTCTTACAAAACTGTCTGTTAAAAAACGACAGTTAAAAGAAATAGGATTTTGAACTGAAGTTATATAATTACAATTTTGATTACACTGTATTTTTGATACTAACATTTTTACCCGTTTTTTTACTGACTTTTTATCTAAAACATGTAAACAAAAAAAATTGTCTTACGGGATAAAACTTTCTTTATGCTAAAATTATTTTATGAATAAAATTAACGTAACCAAAATGCAAGGGCTTGGAAATGATTTTGTAATCGTGGATTACTGCGAATACGAAAAATCGGGTTTACCTATGGATGAGTTGGCAAAAAAACTCTGCGACAGAAATTTTGGCATCGGCGCAGACGGAATGATCATCCCGAATTTGACCCCTGAAACACAAATAATTAAAAACTCAGAAAAAAAGCCCATTTCATTTACCCCCGATATTGGCTGGTTTTTTTACAATTCCGACGGTTCTACCGCACAAATGTGCGGAAACGGCATAAGATGTTTTGCAAAATACGTTTATGACAGGAAACTGGTCAATTCCAAAAAATTCAGCGTAATCACCCTTGCAGGAATAATCGTCCCCGAAATTCTTGAAGACGGGCAAGTAAGGGTAAACATGTCAAAGCCTGTTTTAGTTACTGAAAAAATTCCGTTTAATTCCCCCAACGTCATCCTGAACTCGCTTCAGGATCTCAAAAACGAACAACCTTGCGATGCTGATACAAGTTCAGCAAGACGTAATTGTAATGAAATTTTAAATATTCCATTACAAATTGATGATAAAAATTTTAAAATCAATGCGATTTCAATGGGAAATCCGCACTGTGTAATTTTTGTCCAAGACGACCAAGACCTTTTGGAACTGGCAAAAACTTACGGGCCTCAGCTTGAAAAACACGAACTTTTCCCCGAAAAAACCAATGTGGAATTTGCAAAGATTATTTCAAAAAATGAAATCGACCTTAGAGTATTTGAGCGCGGATGCGGGATAACTTTAGCCTGCGGGACAGGCGCTTGTGCAACTGTAGTGGCTGCTATTTTAAATAACTTAACAGATTCTAAAGTAAAAGTTAATCTTCTCGGCGGAGCTCTAACCATTGAGTGGCAAGGGTTTTCAGATAATACTGATTTTGATATTTTCATGAGCGGGCCTGCTCAATACAGTTTTTTAGCCGAATATCTGTTGTAAAATTTTTGTTTATGATAATATTTTTATACTATAGCCAAATATAAAGGAGACAGGAAAATTGAAAAATTATGAATTATTAACGGTAATTAAGCCGAATTTAGACTTGGATGAAGTCGATAAAGTTATCGCAAAAATCCAAGAAACAATAGAAGGCTTCGGTGGAAAGGTTTCAAGCACCGATAAAATCGGCAGGAAAAAACTCGCTTATGATATACAAAAATTCAGAGACGGATTTTTTACAACACAAGTTCTTTCTATTCCGGCTGAAAAAGTTGACGAATTTAAAAGACAACTTAAGCTTAACGAAAACGTTTTGAGAATTATGTTTGTCGAAATGGCAAAAGCCCAAGTATAAGGTAGGATTTTATGACTATTGCAAAAGCGGTTGTAACAGGTACTGTTTACAGAACACCGGAAAAAAGATTTACGACAAATAATGTTGCTATTTGGGCATTTGTACTTGACATAGGCGAAAAAGAAGAAACGCTTATAAGGGTTATGTGCAAAAGAGTTTCCTTAGATGAAGTTGTTTCATCAATAGATAAAGGCGACAGAGTTTTAGTAGAAGGCAGGCTTGAAGTTGCAACAGCAAAAATGGATGACGGTTCGGAGAGAAAAATTTATGAAATAGATGCAAATACCGTTGAAAAAATGGGCGCAACCGCACCTGTCAAAAGCAACAATAATGAAGAAATAGTCAAATTCGCACAGGAAGAATTTTCAGATGAATTAATCGGCGAAGACGAAATTCCTTTCTAAAGTGAACAGTAAACGGTGAACAGAATTTAAAATCCTCACCACAGCTCACAGCTCACTCTTCATCAAAACATAAAGTAATAAACAAAAACAAGGAGCAAACAAACAAATGGCAAGAGAAAATTTAAAAGACTTAAAAAAACACAAAAACTGCAGTTTTTGCGCGGATAAAATCGATTTTATCGATTACAAAGATGCTTCAAAATTGAAAAGATATTTGAATGAAGCCGGCAAAATTATTCCCCGCAGAATTACGGGAAATTGCGCCGAGCACCAAAGAATGGTTGCAAAAGCAGTTAAACGCGCAAGAGAAGCCTCTATCATCAGCTACGTCTTTGACTAAGGGGTAAATGTATTTTCTAATCAATGACTTAATACATAAATCTTTGCAAGGGGGCAAATATGGATAATAAAATCACAATAAGATCAGACAGAAAAAATGATTACACTTTTCAATACAAAAATGAAGACGTGGTGCTTAAAGCAGGCAGCATAATAAGTATAGCAAACGGCTTGAATGAAGTTGTTTTGCCGACTTGTGCCATGAAAATAATCAATAATCTGATTATTATTAAAGATGATGTTAAATAACGTAGCCTATTTTTCAATATATATAAGATAAGATTCGCCCATTTTATATTCTTTTGTTTTCTTTCCTTTTGACCAAAATTTAATAAACGGTCTAATGGGAGAATGAGAAACATCATGTGCTATATAAAACCAATATTTACCTTTAGGAAAAATATCTAGATTTTTTAAATAAAAATCTTTATTATATAACGGCATTCGTCCCACAATTTTTTTAGAATAATTACATGGATAAATTTTTGAATAAAAATCAAAAGGACTTTTAGACGAAGGTGACAAAACTAAGTTTTCATTAGATTTAATCAATGAAGACAGAAGTTTAGTAATTGACCTGCAATCCGTCAACTTATAAAATTCTCTACCCCCTATTTGCTTATAATAATTAAGTGAAAAATAAGCTGAAAAATATACTGAAAAAAGTAAACCAATCACAACAAAACTAATTTTTTTTCTAACATTTAAAATATCCAATGGTTTTAAAATCAAAATAAGTAAAATAGGAATCAAAAATAAAACAACTCTTTGTTGAAAAGGATAAATATGCATATATGACGAGATAATCAATACTAAAACAGGAAGTAAAATAAAGAAAAATTTATTTTTATTTTCTCTAAAAATTAGTAACAAACCAATTATTATCAAAATTAAAGCAAATAGAACAAATTTACATGGGTAAAAAAAATAGTTTATATTTTCTACAATGATATATAAAAAATTTGAAAAATTTAAGTTTATAAATCCTTCTTTCCAAAAAGAATAATTGGAAATATAATTAAAACTTTCCCTAAGATTAATTGTATAATACAAAATTATGTTTAAAACAAAAGGTGTTAACATTGCAATTAAATCTTTATATTTTCTAAAACATCTAAATAGAAAAACTCCAAAAAATGCTACGAAAATAAATATACTTGTAAAAGAAACCCAAAAAATCAAGCTAAAAAAAGCTCCAAATAAAAAACTTTTTTGAATATTTAGTTCTTCAAAATCAATTTTATTTATAAATATCAAAAGCAAAATAGCAATAAAAACATCACAGGAATATTGTTTAAACTCTTGGGCATAATAAATTAATTGATAATTAATTGCAAATAAAAAATTAGCTATTAATATAGAATAATTTTTTTTAAAAAATATTCTGCTCAAAAAATAAAAAGCAAAAATAGAAAAAATTGAACATAAAAAAGGAACCAACCTGATTGCAAATTCCGAAACTCCAAAAATTAATACCGATAATTTACTAAACAATAAAAATAAAGTAGGGGAAACCTGACCATTTTCTAAGGTTCCAATAAACTTATTATTTAACAAATTCATTGCAAGAGAACATTCATCAAGCCACATGGAAGAATTTGCAAAATAAACCTTTACTCGCAAAAAAATAGCAACAATAAAAATTAAAATCAATAGCATTCTATATAAATTTAATTTTTCAAAATATTTAAGCAACAGAAAGTCTACCTTTAGTTTGAATTTCTTCGATTAATTTTTTAACAAAATCATCGACTTCAAAAACTCCGATTTGACCTTTTCCTCTGGCGCGAATTGCAAGCGAATTTGCCTCAATCTCTTTGTCTCCGATAACAGCCACATAAGGGATTTTTTTGTCCTGAAGTGCTTCTCGAATTTTGTAATTCATACTCTCGGAGCGATCATCAAGCTTAACTCTTATGCCTTGAGCGTTTATTTTTTCGTAGATTTTTTGCGCGAAATCGGCGTGTTTTTCGTTGCTTATGGGCACAAGACAAACCTGAACAGGCGAAAGCCATGTAGGAAAAGACCCCGCATAGTGTTCAATTAAAAGTCCGTGGAATCTTTCCATTGAACCGAAAATCACCCTGTGAAGCATAACCGGAGTTTTTAACTGACCGTCTTTGTCCTGATATTTAAGCTCAAATCTTTCGGGCAAGTTAAAGTCAAGCTGAATTGTGGCACATTGCCATGTTCTTCCGATTGCGTCTTTGACTTTAAAATCAATTTTAGGACCGTAAAAAGCTCCATCGCCCTCGTTAATCTCATATTTCATTTTGCGCTTATCCATTGCCTCTTTCAAGCCGGCTTGCGCCAAATCCCAATTTTGAACTGTTCCGACATAATTTTCCTCGGGTCTTGTCGAGAGCTCAACATCAAAATCCATATTAAAAATTGCCATTGTATCTGCAACAAAATCAATAATTTTGTTAATTTCTTCCACCAACTGTTCGGGAGTGCAAAATACGTGCGCATCATCCTGAGTGAAGCCCTGTACGCGGGTTAATCCAGATAGTGCCCCCGATTTTTCTTTCCTGTAAACAGTCCCCAACTCTGCCATTCTTAGAGGAAGCGAGCGGTAAGAGTATCTGTTTGACTGGTAAATCATAATGTGGAAAGGACAGTTCATGGGTTTTAAGACATATTCTTCATCGTCTTCGTGAATAAAAAACATATTGTCGCGGTAGTGCCCTGTGTGACCTGAAATATCCCACAATTTTGATTTTGCAATGTGGGGTGTGTTTACAATAACATAGCCTCTTTTTCTATGCTCAGTTCTCCAATAATTTTCAACTTCTTCTCTGACTACCGCTAAATTCGGATGCCAAAGAACAAGTCCGCCGCCGACTTCTTCTCTTGTCGAAAACAAGTCAAGTGCTGTTCCCAATTTTCTGTGGTCGCGCTTTTCTGCTTCTTCCAAAAAGTTTAAGTAATCTGCTAAATCTTCTTTTGTCCAAAAGACAGTTGCATAAATCCTTTGAAGCATTTTGTTTTTTTCGCTGCCGCGCCAATAGGCACCTGCAACTTTTAAAAGTTTAAAAGCGTTGGGTTTGATAAAAGACGAGTAGGGAATGTGCGGACCAGCGCAAAGGTCGTTAAATAAAGTATTTCCCTCTTTGTCTTTTGTCAAATACAGCGTAGGATTATCGTTTCTGTGTTCTTCCAGAAGTTCTGCCTTATAAATTTCGCCCTGTTTTTTAAATTCGGCGATTTTTGCATCAACATCTTGCACAAAATATTTTTCAAAAGTGAGATTTTGTTTGATTATTTCTTTCATTTTTTCTTCGATTTTTATCAAGTCATCTTCTGTGAAAGCATGTCCGTCTGTCAAATCAAAATCGTAGTAAAATCCCGTGTCCGTTGAAGGTCCTATGGCAAGTTTAGCACCGGGAAACAGTTCTTGAACGGCTTGTGCCATGATGTGTGAAGTAGAGTGCCTGAGCACATGTAGTGTTTCGTTGTTTTTTTCCATAATTCCTTCTTTCTAAGATTGCGAAGAATAACTCTTTCTCCGCTCTTATCTTAGTTATAACATTCTCAAAGCATAATTACAAATTTTGTTGCTTTTGTTGTTTAATGTTAAGTATGATTGAAAAGTATGAAAAATATTTAGAAATAGTGGGCTCTTATCTGGATAAATATTTTGAACAACAAAAGCCTTATATCCACTGCAAAGAGGGTTGTTCTTTTTGCTGCGAATGCGGGGAATATCCTTTTACAAAACTGGAAATGCACTATCTGATGTCGGGATTTTTGAAGCTGGATGAAAAGACCAAAGATAAAATTCGCCAAAAAATATCAAATTTAAAAGAGGAAAAACAAAAAGCACTTGAAAAAAGTGAAAAATTTTTATACGAATGTCCATTTTTAATTGATAAAAAGTGTTCGGTTTATGATTACAGGGGAATTATTTGCAGAAACTACGGGCTTATGACAATGTTTGAAAGCAAAGAAAAAAAAGAAACTTTTCAAATCCCATATTGCGCCGAAGAAGGACTAAATTACAGTATAGTATTTGACAAAAAACGCGGCACAATTTCCAAAAAAATGTGGGAAAAATCAGGCATTGAACAAGAGCCTCTTTCGTATAATGTGGGGCTTAATTACCTTCTGGATAACGAATTTACCCAAGAATTAAATATTGATTTTGGCGATCAATTATCGCTTATCGATTGGTTTTAATTTTATTTCATATTATTTTTTATTGTTTTTTAGCTTTTGCGGAGGTGCCTTTTTATAGTGTCCTTTTCTTTCTCTTTGTTGCGATGCAAAGAGAAAGAAAAGGACGAAAAGAAAGAGAAACGCGCGAACAAAATGCCAAAGCATCAGGGCTCTGCCCCGAACCCCCTTCCGACCTTATCGGAACGAGCAATTATTACTTAACGAAACAACAACAAAGCGAGTGTGTTTGAGCGAGTTTTTGAATAAGAGCCTGATTTTTACATTGCAAAACGGAGCGAGTTCGCGAGCTTTAGTTGAGTTTAGTAATAATTAGTGAGTGAAGATATAGGTCGTGGCTTTTGCGCCGCTTTTGCCACCAAAAGCGGCTAAAGAAGAATGAATATAATTTTATGTTTTGTAAATTTTTATAGATAGGTTAATAACATGTTTTACATGTTAAACTTATAATAAAAGTGATTTAAGAAAGTTGGAGAAATAATAAAATGGAAAAGTTATGTTTAGTTTTAAGGTATATATTTTTTCTTCCAATTTCTCTTGTCGCAGGGATAATTATATCTGGACTTATTACACTATTTTATAATTTATTTTGTACTTTGCAATTTTTTTCTTTTTATGGGATTTGCTCAAGTCAAAGACCTTTTTTAGCAGAAGCACTATTAGTTTATGTTACTGTTTATTTGTCTTATATTATAATTCCATCAAAAAAAATATTAATTGCGATATTGGAATTAGTATTGATTGGAATATTATATATAAGTATTATTTTGTTTAGTCTTTTTTATAAAGGACATTTTGTTCAGGGGTGGCAAGACACTTTGGTTATTGGTTTATTATCGATTGGAATTGCGGTATATTTATTTATAGACTTACAAAAAAAACGTCATAATATATGTAATGCCGACTAAAATTACAATTAAACCATTTACATAGAATATTGATTTCATATTAACTTTTGTACTAAAAAGTACCATTTAGGGTTTTTTATCTTTATTTTCGTGATAAAATAGGTTTATAGATTTACCTACAATGTAATTTTAGATGCTCTTTTACATTTTAGTTTGTACAAGAGCATTTTTATGTAAAAGAAAGAATATTATGACAACACTTACCCCCGAACTGCTTGATTCAGCTATGGTTGAAACTCGAGCAATTAACCCGAATGCTTTTACCCCGTTAAATTTATCCCAAAACATTTTAAAAGCGATTTCGGATTTAAATTTTACGACTCCCTCTTCAATTCAGGAAGAGGCAATCCCTCAGATCTTAAAAGGAAATGATATTATAGCAAAAGCTCCTACCGGAAGCGGAAAAACCGCCGCATTTGCCATTCCTATATTGGAAAAACTTGATACAAATCCCGAAAACAAAAACATTCAGTCCCTAATTTTATGCCCGACCCGAGAACTTACAATTCAGGTTCACAAAGAATTTGAGAAATTAACAAAATATTTAGAAAATGTTTCTGTGGTTTCTGTCTATGGCGGACAACAAATTGATAAACAATTAAACGCGCTCAAAAAAAATCCTCAAATTATTGTTGCAACACCCGGAAGGTTGATGGATCACTTGAGGCGCGGCTCTATAAGATTAAATTGTATAAGTATGGCGGTGCTTGATGAAGCAGATGAAATGCTTGACATGGGCTTTAGAGATGATATCCATACAATTTTGGAAGACACTCCTGTTAATCGCCAAACAGTTTTATTTTCAGCAACTATGGCAAAAGAAATTGTCGAAATTACAAAAAAATTCCAAAAAAATCCCAATATGATTGACGTTACCAACAATGTTTCAGACATCCCCGATATTGAACAACAGTATTATGAAGTGGTTGAAAAAGATAAAATTGAACTGCTTACAAGATTGTTGGATTTACATAAGATTAAATTGGCACTTGTTTTTTGCAACACCAAAAGCAATGTCGATAAAGTTGTCGAAATCCTGAAAACCAGAGGCTATTTTTCTGACTCTCTGCACGGTGATATGAATCAGTCACAAAGAGAAAAAGTTATGCGCGGATTTAGAAACGGCGGAATTGAAATTCTTGTTGCAACTGATGTTGCAGGACGAGGAATTGATGTAAAAAACATTGATGCAGTTTTTAATTATGACCTGCCAAGAGATGATGAGGATTATATTCACAGAATCGGAAGAACCGCCAGAGCAGGAGAATCAGGCGTTGCCTGTACCTTTGTTTCAAAAAAACAGGTGCAGAGTATAAAAAGAATTGAAAGAGCAAACGGAGTTCAAATTCACAAAAAGGAAGTCCCCACTTATGAAGAATTAGAATCTGTAAGAATTAATTCCTACGAAAAAAAAATTAAAAATATAATTAAAAATGACGATTTGAGCGAATATGTGAACAAAATTCAGTCAATGGTTTCAGAAAATACTTCTTTAATGGAGATTGCAGCAACTTTGTTGAAATTATCTCTGAATAAAGAAAGTAAAAAAATAAACAAAAATATTATTTTTGAAGAATCGGTTGAAGAAGAGTCAAAGCCAAGACGTTCAAAGAATTTTGGAAGATTTGGGCGTTCAAGAAAAACAAACAATTCAAGGTCTTTTGACAGAAACTCCGGACAAAATAACAGAAATCGAAATAAAAAAAGCGAACAAAACAACACGCCTTCGCTGGATGAATTAATTCAATCCGTTAAATCAATGAAAAAACCTGATAAAAAAAATTCTGAAAATAAAAAGTTTCAATTCAGTAAAAAAAGGGTAAAATCAAGAAATAGAGGTTAGAGTATAAATTTGTTTTTTTGATATTATTTTTGTCATTGCGAGGGGTTGAAAACCCCGAAGCAATCCAAAAAACTTTTGATGTTCTTTTTTATTAATATTTTAAACCTACTTTCTTGTGTCGACAAGAAAGTAGACAAAGAAGCTCCCGACCGGATCTGCGTTCATTAGCTGACACTAAGCTCAACTTAAGCTCGCGAACTCGCTAAGTTTTTTTGCAAAAGAGTAATTTTTTAAAAAAATCGCTCAAACACACTCGCTCTGACATTGTTTCGCTAAGTGTAATTTGCTCACTCCGATAATGTCGAATAAAGCGGTTAGGATAGGGTTTCACTTTGAAACCCTCTTTTCAAATGATGAGTAACCTCATCATTTGAACCACCTCTCGCGGCGGCTTTGCCGACGCTATGCCTCACAGAAAAAAGAGTGATTTTTCTTTTTGGTTACTTTTTCTTTTTTCGTCGATATAAAAAAGAAAAAGTAACATAATAAAAAAATTTCATTTATTATCAAGGTAAAAAGTAATCTAATAAAAGATTATATTCTCCCCATTTAAATAAAAAAATAATTATAATTTCACTTCAAAACCTCTATCAAAAACATTTTATGCTTATATTGCAAAAATTCACTTTGAATTTGCCCGTATGAATTATATTTTATATTCAATTTTTCACACAACCTTTTTTGAGCTTCAAATTCTTCTTCTCCCTGATTTATAATAAAAATTTTGCCCCCATCGTTAAGGTGCTCTAAAGCATGAGAAAGCATTTCTTCAGGCTTAAAATATTTTTGGGGCAACCCCCATTTCAAAAGCGGCCTTTCAAACACAAACGGCAAAACCCAAATCATATAATCATATTTTTCCTCGTATTGTAAAAAATCGCCTTCAATATAATCAGCCTCAATCCCTTTTGTATAATATTTTGCAACTTCAAATCTTGAATAAAAATTATTATAAAGCCTGTTTGAATCAAGCTCTATGCCCCTTAAAATAACTTTTTTACAATGTTTTTTGAAGAAAAAATATTCCGCCTTGCAAATTGACCAGTTTTTGCAGCCAATGTCAAGAACCCTTATTTCGGGCTTAAATTCAACTTTTAAATATTTATCAAATAAGTCCAACAAATACAAATTTTCAAGATAATTTTGTCTTGTGGAATTGTTTTTGAAATCTTCAAGCCCATATTTTTCAAACAAATCTTTATCAAAAATTTCTTCTTTAGGCTCATTTGGCGGGCAAAAATTTCTCCTTGAAATTTTTGCCCGCCTTCTTATAAAAAAATCTATCTCATTTTTTAAATTTTGAAAAAAATTACTCATAAATTAATGTCTGTGATAATGTTCGCCGTTGCGATAACCTATTCCGGCACGATATGCAGAAACAGAATACAAAAGCGGAAGTACAGGTCCTATCCATTTTAAACCCGATAAAAATCCCACCGATGCAATATCATCAATATGCAGACTCAAATCGAGGGCTTCAGGATGTCTTTCGCTGTTTAAGTTTGCCGTCATTGAATGAAAATCTTTTTTTGGAGCCTCTTTTTTATCAAAAAGCGGATTAATAAAATTTTTGCCTATGAAATTTGCGATGGCACTTCCTGCCATAAGCCCTACCCCAACAACTCCTGCAAGCATTGCTCCAAACCTTGCTGTCTTGGATTGAATTTTGAGCTTATTCATTGTAGCAAGTGCAATTCCTGCCCCGACATTACACAGAAAAATGTTGTTAAGATATTGATAAGTTCCCTCTTTTACTTTATCGGGAAATTTTTTCTTCCACCCGTCTTTTGTCAAAACATCGCCGATAACCCCTCCTGTAATTCCTCCCAAAACAGGGATTAATCCCAATAAAGAAAGTTTGCCCAACTCTTCAAAGGCCCCGTGATTATGAGCATCCGGAATAATTTTATTGATATTTATATCGTATAAATCTCTTAAGTTTTGTTTTAAATTTTTAACTTCCTGAAATTTGAGAATTTTATTGTCCAAAACTTTTTGGATAAGATTTTTTGTGTCTTCATCAGAAATTTTTTCTAAAACCCTGTCTATATCTTTTTTATGCAGATGCGGAAGCTCAATTAAACCTTCAAACTTTTTGCCGAAAAACTTAAATCCCCTTGTTGCGGCAAGAGCCGAAGCTACGGTAAATGTCAAAATAGACAGATTTTGAAAAAAAGTTTTTTTCCTATCCCCTTCAGGCGCCCTGAAACTATCGTTTATGCAATATGCAAACCCCAATGCGGATAAGACAACAGGCATTTTTTTATCCAAATGTTTTACCAAAGCAGGCTGATCCAAATATTTAGCAAAAGTTTGTAATTTAACAGAAACCATATTACCGCCTAATCAACTTTTTTATAATAAAACAAACAAAACTATTTTCAAGCCGAAAGTGTTTTTTTCAAACTTTCTTTCAAAAGCTCCAATTTATCGTGATTATCGCTTTCAAAATAAATCCTCAAAAGAGGCTCCGTTCCGCTTGCTCTTACCAAAACCCAACTTGAGTTATCATCAAAATATAATTTTATTCCATCTTTTGTGCAGGTTTTAATTACTTTAAACTCATTTATATTTTTTACATTTGCGGTTTTTTCAAGCGCGATTTTAATTTGTTCGTCATTTTGCAAATGCAGGTCAACTCTGTCATTTATAAATTTTGTGCCGACCAAAAACCACAGTTCACGCTGAAGTTCAACCAAAGGCTTTCCTATAACCGCCATAGCTTCTAATATCAAAAGGTTTGCAAGAATTCCGTCTTTTTCGGGTATATGCCCCTGAATACTCAACCCTCCCGATTCTTCGCCTGCTATAATCGGATTAAACTCTCTCATGGCAGCACCCACAAATTTAAATCCTACAGCTGTTTCGATTACTTCAACCCCTATTTTAGATGCTATTCTGTCAAAAAGAAGGCTTGCACCGACCGTTTTTACAATCGGGCCTTTAAGCTTTTTGTAATTTTTTAAATACAAAAGTAAAATTGCAATAATTTCGTTGGGCGAAACCCACTGTCCGTTTTCGTTTATAATTCCGAATCTGTCGCCATCACCGTCATTTGCAAGCCCGATTGAATTGGGATTTGACTTAACTTTTTCGATTAATTCCTGCAAATATTTTGGCTTTGGCTCGGGCATCCCGCCGCCGAAATTTTTATCATGAAACATGCGAATTGAATCGTATTTTATCTCAAATTCATCTAAAATTTTATCAAAATAACCTATTGTGGCAGAATAAAGCCCGTCAAAAATTATGTTTGTTTTTAAAGTTTTTATACTTTCAAAATCAATTAATTCCTTTAAATGTTCAAAGTAATCGGGCATAAAATCTACAAGCCCAATGGCTGAATGGCTGAATGGCTGAATGGTTTGATTTGATTTAATATTTTGAACAATCTCATCTGTAATCTCATCTGTTGCAGGACCCGCATAATCAGGGATAAACTTCATTCCCAAGTACTGGGGCGGATTATGAGAGGCAGTAAACATAATCGCACAGGCGTTTTTATGTTTTGCACTATAAGCCAAAACGGGAGTGGGCAAAACTTTTTTGCCCATCAAAACCTCAAAACCCATTAACGCAAGTAGATTTGCGCACTGATTGGCAAATTCAAAAGCCATGTTTCTAGGGTCGTAGCCTATGAGTATTTTTTTTTTGAGCCCGAAATTATCAAAAACATATTTCCCGATGGCATTGGTAACAATTTCAACGTTTTGGGAATTAAAATCCTCACCAACAATTGCGCGCCAGCCGTCTGTCCCAAACTTAATATTTGCCATTCTGTTAACCTTCCTGTACAATAATGGTAATTATACTAAAAGAAAGCGGTTTTAGCAAATGACGTTTTTAGAAAGAGTTGAAAGTCTGGTATATTTAGGCCCTGGAGGTTCTTTTACCGAAATGGCAAAAGATATTTTTTGCCAAAAATATGGACTTGATCCTTATCTTGTTCCTATGAAATCAATTAAACAAGCCGTGCAATACTTAGATGAAAATGCCTATTCACTTGCAGTTTTGCCTATTGAAAATTCCGTTGAAGGAACCATAAGAGAAACCATAGACAGTCTTATAAAAACAGAAAATACCAATATTAAAGTAGTTGCAGAGCTTATAATGCCCATAAAACATTGCCTGCTTTCAAGAACAACAGAACTTTACAGCATAACCGGCGTGATTGCGCATCCACAGGCAATTTCACAATGTCAAAATTTTATTCACAACAAACTTCCCC
>CAZXID010000027.1:0-21963 GCA_964640325.1 uncultured Muribaculaceae bacterium
AAACAAGAAGCTCCTAAATTCGGTTTAGGCTAAGATAAATAAAATATAACAAAAGCGCCCTTCTTAATAAGAAGGGCGCTTTTGTTAAAAAGCTAATATTCATCAATTTTAATTGCATTTACAGGGCAGGCAAGTGCTGCGTCAATACAGTCATCTTCATTACCATCGACACTTTCCGGGTTTACTGTCGCAAAGTTATTGCGAATTTCAAATACTTCAGGGTTAATGGCAGAACATGCTCCGCAGCCTGTACATCTGTTTGTAATTGTTACTAGCATATTTTTACTCCTAAATCTCTACATTTATTATAATCACATACTTTATTAATTTAGAAATTATCTTAATCGGCAATTCGACATAGACAAAATGCTGATAAATTCCTCCAAATATATGGTTGATTTCAGTAAAAAAAACATTAAAATATGAAAAAAGGAGATTTTTATGTCTTATAAAAATTTGGGCAGTAATTCTTTATTAACAGGGATTTATGCAGGTTTAACAAATACATATTCAATATTAGCTCAATCTAACCCGAATGGAGTAACTTTAGATAGTATTTCAAAGTCATATTCAGCTACTTCGAACGGTTATTCGGTTAATCCGTCATTTGCCTCATATCTTCAGACAAATTTTTCCACGTTGGATAAGGATAAAGATGGGATTTTAAGTTCAATTGAGTTTAGTGATTTTACCAATCAGCTTTCTACTCAAGGGTTGACACAGGCACAGTTGACTCAATTAGGCACTGCAACAGGACTTTCATATGAGGCGTTGTCTGAAGTTTTAGCACACTTTGCTCAAATTGATGCAAACAAAGACGGGAAAGTTACTACGGCAGAAATTTCTTCTTATCAGGTTTCATCGGCAAAAGAAAAGAAAATGGAAGAGTTTACAAATCGTGCGGCGAGCAATATGTCAGTATTTTATGGCGATGACAGTTCTTCTTCAGCAGATTCATCAAGTTTGTTGGATTACAGATACAACTCAGATGATGAAACCACTTAGGGCGTGTTGGCACAAAAAACTAACACGTCACCCTGAACTCGTTTCAGGGTCGTAAGGTTATTCAATTATGAGATGCTGAAACAAGTTCAGCATGACGTTTCTGTAATATTTGTATCAATACGTTTTAATTAAAGATAGAAAACTAAATTTATCATAAAATCGGCAATCAGCATATAGATTGTTGATTTTATTGCCGCCTGTGTGGTTGAAATTCCGACATCTTTAGCTCCTCCTTGGGTCGTGTATCCTTGTGTTGCACAGACCAAGGCAATTAAAACCCCAAAAATGAAAGCTTTAAAAAGGCTTATGTAAACATCTCTCATTTGGAGCCAAAGCCAGACTGAATTTATATATCTGTTTGGGTGAAGGTTTATAGTAAAAAAGCATACAAACATTCCGCCTACAATACCTATCAATTCAGCAATTAAAACAACCATGGGAACTGTTATTCCGGCGGAGATTAATCTTGGTGTAAAATAATACCCGACAGGGTCAACTTTCAAGGTTTTGATGGCATCAACCTGTGATGTAACCTGCATATTTGCAATTTCCGCACTAATTGCCGTTCCGGCCCGTGCGCCAATTGCAAGAGCAGCAAATCCCGGCGCTATTTCGCGTAAAATTACTATGGTCAAAGTCCCGCCGATATAAGTTTCTGCCCCTGACATTAAAAATTGTTTTGATACTTGAATTGCTATTACCGCGGCAGCAATAAAAACAATTATTATCGAAATAGGCAATGAATCGTAGCTGATTGCCGCAGCTTGAGAAATCATCGTTGAAAAGCGCATTTGTTTAGAAAATAAATACTTTATACTCGCTATTAAATTTTGTACACATAATCCGAAAAAACTAATCATATATAGGCATGCACCAATTTTTGTACTGTTTTACTTTTCCGCATACAACGTCAAAGTAAAGCTCTTGAAGTTTTGAAGAAATTGGACCGATTTTACCGTTGCCAAGTTCCCTGTTATCAATATTTACAATAGGGCTGACCTGAGCGCCGGTCCCACAATAAAATGCTTCGTCAGCAAGATAAAGTTCGGTTCTATCGATGGTTCTTTCTTCTATTTCAAGATTCATTACCTCTTTTGCTAATTGAATAACCGTATCTCGGGTTATTCCTCGCAAAATATTATCAGTCGTACTTGTCGTGACAAGTTTATTGCCAAACACGAGAAAAAGGTTCATAGCAGAGCCTTCAGTGACTTCTCCGGTTTCAGAAAGTGCTATTGCATCATCAAAGCCTGCAAGTTTTGAATCGCTGGCTATTAGTGCAGCGTTTGCGTAAGCTCCGCCGATTTTGGCTCTAGGCGGAAGCGCATTGTCGCTGTTTCTTCTCCAGTTTGAAACACATACCTTTAACCCTTTTTTTGTGTCGATATAATCTTCCATAGGAACGGTGAAAATTAGCAGTGAATCCGAATTGTTAAGAAGAGATGTTCCGATTCTTTGTGCCGCCTTGTAAAGGGTTGGTCGAATATAAACATTTTGTTTGTAGCCATTCATGTTTAAAATGTTTTTTGTTATGTCACATAACTCGCCAATACTTTTTTCGACCTTCATGTGCATAATTTTCGCGCTATAATTAAGCCGTTGAAAATGTTCAGGAACTCTAAAAGCATAAAGTTGTTTTTCTTCTTCATTATAGTAGGCTCTAATACCTTCAAAAATTGACGTCCCGTATAAAAATCCGTGTGTCATAACAGGAATGCATGCCTTTTCTTTTTCGATGTATTGCCCGTTCATATAAACAAAATCATTCATAAATCTTCTCCTTAACTTATTCTAATATCTCATAAATTTTTAATATTTGGTATATAAATATTTATTATTATTACATTTTTTAATTTTTACTGGAAATTATCTTGACTTTTTAATAAAATCTTGTTGAGGATATTATGAATTTGATTTTAAATTTAATTTATTTTTATATTGCGATTTATTCGGTCTATTTTTTTGTATCTTCAATTAAAAATTTAAGCGATAAAAAGTTTGAAATTCAACAAAAGTATGCAGGAATTAACGCTCAAAATGAGCTTTGTGTCATTGTTTATTCGCATAATAATGAAGCTGTTTTACAGAATTTAATTAAACAGATTAAAGCTCAAGACTATCCTATTGACAAATTTTCCGTCTACATAATTTTGGATAATTGTTCCGACAATTCGGAAAAATTATTTATAAACGAAACTTTTATAAAAGTTTTTAATATTGCCGATCAAGATACTGTCGGAAAAGATCAGGCAATTTCGATTTTACTTGAAAAGCTCTCAAGTGCACAAAATTTTAATGCTTATGTTTTTCTTGATGCTAACCGTTACATAGACGAAAGTTTTTTAACTTCGGTTAATTCAGCTTTGACAGATGAGCCTGTTGTGAGCGGGGCAACTGTTTTGGTTAGCGAATATCCTTCTGTTAAAGATAAAATAAAAATTTCTTTTCATAAGTATTATACAAATTTTATTCAGAAAAGCCGTTCAATATTAGGCTTGGCCTCCATAATAGACTCTGACATACTTGTTATAAGGCAAGAAATTATAGAAAAAATCGGATGTATAGATTTTCAAAATATCAATTCTGAGCTTAAATACAGTCTGCTTTTATCAAAAGTAGGATTCCCCTGCTCTTTTAATCCGAATATCAAAACTTATATAAATGTTGAAGAATTTACTCTGAGAATTCCTTCTTTGAGTGCCAGATTAATGCTTTTTAAAAATTGTTTTATGCAAATTTTTACAAAAAACTTTGTTTTTACGGAGCATGTTTTTTCTTTACTTACTCCTAACGTTTTATTGCTTTTAATTGCTTATATTTATCTCCTTAGGCATTCTTTTAAATACTATTTTGTGGTTGATTTTTCGGTGGTATTACTATCTTTCATAATGCTTATTTTAGGATTTTCTCTCAGCTTAGTTAATTCAAAATTAGATAGAGAAGAAATATTTTATTTATTCTTCTATCCTTTTTATTCTTTGGGGCATATAACAAAAAATTTAAAACTTGTAAAAAGGATTAAAAGTAAAATTACCGGCAAAGATGAGGTTTTTGTTAATACTGAAAAACTTGTTGTCGACGTGCTTGTTACAGACGGCAAAAGCAACATATCTTGCAAATTGGAGCTTATTTCTGAAAATGGGCTTGCAAAAGTTAAATTTATGTTTAAAAAGAAAAAATTTGTTACTTCATCTCACTTAAGGATATATGATGCTCTACAGGAGCTTGTTTTAAAACTTTCCGATTACGGTTTTGTGATAAAAATTTGTCAGTGTTGTAAAAACTTTACGCCGAATGTCGATGGTTCTACAAATATGGTCAAAGGCTTTTGCAATAATGATTTTACTACTACAACAGAAGGTAAGATTCCTACTTTGCTCTGGAATTCGTGCAGGGGATTCGACCAAAGTGAAGTTAAAAGTGTAATAGAAGAAATAGCCAGATAAGTTTAGATTATTTTCATTTCAGCTTATTTATAATGACAATATTTTTAATGACTCTTTTAAGATATTTTCGGCATTATCCATTTTTTTGATTGTTGATTTTGCCTGTAAAAAAGCGTTGTTAATTTCTTCTTTTGTATATCCTAAAGAGATTAGGACCGAGTGAGCATCTTGCATATGTTGCGTGTTGTCAGGAATTAAGTCTTTACTTGAGTTAATTGTTTGTATCGTATCCAGATTAATTAACTTGTCTTTAAGTTCAATTATAATTTTTTGTGCAAGTTTGTCCCCGACTCCTTTGGCCCTTGTTAATTCTTTGTATTCCCCTTTTATCACAAGTGAAATAAGATTGGCAGTTTCAAATTCATCTATTAATGTCAAAGCCATCTTGGGACCCACGCCGGAAACAGAAGTTAAAATTTTAAAAATATCTCTGTCTTCGCGCTTCAAAAATCCGAACAAGGACATTGAATCTTCTTTGTGTATTAAAATTGTGTAAATTTTTTGTTCTTTATTTTCTTTAGGTAAATTTGCCAAAATTCTTGGATTTGTTTCTATCAAGTAGCCTATTTTATTGGATTCCAGAACAAGAAAGCATCCCTTTTTATTTTGATAGTTATTCGTTATTTGACCTAAAATATAATCGTACATATATTTTCTCCGATTTTTAAGATTTATAAAATATTTTTCTTTATTATTCAATTCTATTATAATACAATAAAATTATGAACAAAATAAATTTATTTGAAAAAATTTCATCTGTATTCAATGAAATCCTTTGCAAAGACAAAGGATTTGAATTTTATTATAATCGCGGCATTGATTATTTTAATAAAAAAGACTATGAAAAAGCTCTTTTGGAGTTTAAAACGGCGCTTGAAAAGAATAATCCTCAGCCCCAAGTATATTACAATTTGGGATTGACCCAACATTATCTTGAAAATTACGAAAAAGCTATTACTTCGTATAATAAATTTTTGGATGTAAAACCTGAAGATTATGATGGATTGTACAATTTAGCACTGGCCTATTATAACATTGAAAATTTTTCTAAAGCAAAGGAATTGTTTGAAAAATGCTTAACTATAAAAAAAGATGAAGAAGGTGTTAAGGCTCTAGTTTTAGCTTATTTAGCTTTAAATGAAGCTCAAAAGGCAATTGAGTTGGCACAGAAATTTACTGAAGAAGGTTTTCATGGAAAAAATCTTGCCTATGCTATTGCAAAAACATTCGAGAACAAAAATTCATTTTCTCGTGAATCAAAAAATGTTGATGTTGCAATTGATTTGTACTCAAGCATGATTGCGGCCGATTCAGAAAATCACATGCTCTATTTATCAATTTCAATTTGCTTTGCGAAAAAAGGCGAATGGGAAAAATCAATCGAGTTTTGTAAAAAAGCACTTGAAAAAGCCCCTGCCTCTTATGAGGTAAACAATCAAATGGGGTTGATTTATTACTGTCGTAATGATATTGATGAAGCAGTAAAATTTTATGAAATAGCACTAAAAGCCAAGCCCGAAGGTGATTATAAAATTTATTCCAATCTGGCTTACGCTTATGAAAAATTAGGTGAAAAAGATAAATCTATAAAAATATTTAATTCACTACTTAAAAAATTCCCCAACTACCCGGCAAGAGACGAGATAAAAAATCATTTAAGAATTTTAAAAAATTCTGATTAATTGTTACCTTTTGTTAAAATTATTATTTTTATTGTAAAAAAATATATAAAAATGTTTTTTATATAAATATGTAGTGTGAAAGTAGCGTGAATTTTCAAATGGCTGGTTTAGATGTAAACGCAAGTCTTGGCTTGCATGCAATACGTAATAATATTTTTGTGGGCCCCCCAGGTAATCGCAGGAAGATGCCTGTTTTTAGGGGTGACAAAGATTCTTTTGCTTTAAATAATGATTTAAAGAATTACTTAGAACCTTCGTTGATAAATCGAATGGTTGCAATGAACCCAAAAATCAAAGCAATTCTTGAAGAAAACGGGCTGCCTTTAAAAATTAATTTTGGTGAATTAAGAAACTTAAAACAAACTCATTTGCCACAAACTATGGAAATATTAAACGGCATTTACGATAATTTGGACGATAAATACCGTCAGGCAATTGATTTTGATTCAGTTCAAAAAGCCGCCTTTTTGCATGATATAGGAAAAGTTTTAATCCCTGAAAAATATCTTGAAAAACCTACAACATTGTCGTCCAAGGAATTTGATATAATAAAGTTACATTCTGAATTGGGTTATGAACTTTTAAAAACAACCGATTTAAGTCCAAAAATATTATACTTGATAAAATACCATCACCAAAATCATCAAAAAACCGGATATCCTTCTCATTCAAATTTTTATGTAAGTGATTTGAATTCACAACTTTTATCTGTTGCCGATACATTTTCCGCATTATTAGAAAAAAGGCCTTATAAGGCTGCAATGAGTAAAAATAAAGCTTTAAGTCTTATACATGAAAGAATGAAAAACGGAGAAATACACCCTTATTTATTTAAAGCGCTTGTTGATTTTGTAAATTGTTCAAACAACAAAAACGGGGAAATTTTGGACCTCAAGCCTGTAAATAGCTTCAGTCCCTAAATCTTCAAAGGCAACAATTTTTTTATCAATAATTTTTTGAGACAATAAACATGCAATTCCGCCTATGGCGCTAAAATTTATAATATTTTTTTTAATCATTAATTTTATTACATCTTCAGCACGCTCGCCCTTGCCGATTGTGGCTAAAATTTCTTTTTTAGAAATTTCGGGCATATATTTATCCATTCTGACAGATGTTGTGGGACCTATTGGACCTATAATTTCTGTTTTAGGGCATGGGCAAGGGCCGGCATAAAAAATTATTTTATTTTTTAAATCCACAGGAATATTTTGCCCTTTTTGAATAAGCTCAACAAGACGCTTATGCGCCATATCTCTTGCTGTGTATAATTCACCGCTTAGAAGAACTTTTTGACCTGACTTAAGTTTTTTGATTTTATCGATTTGATTAGTATTCAAATTTATGTAATCTTTAAAGCCTGTGCTTTTTGGTTTATAATTTTTTATTAATTTTTGAGGGTAAAATTTAATTTTATTTGCACTGATTTTACATTTTGCATGTCTTGAACTATGGCAATTTACAGTCACTGTAACAGGCATAGATGCGATATGCGTAGAGTCAGTAAGTATTTCTACATCCAACGCGGTTGTAAGCCCGCCTAAACCCATTGTACCTATCTTTAAATTATTTATTGTTTTATGTATTTTTTCTGCCAGTTTTTGGTGGTTTTCATCGGGGTTTTTATCTAAAAGGAGGGCTTTTTTTGATAAAATTCCTGAGTGTTCGATAGTTCCGCCGATGCCTATTCCTAAGAAAAATGGCGGACATGCTTTTGCGCCGGCCGATTTTACCGTATCAATGACAAATTCTATAAGTTCGCTTTCATCGGCTGTAGGCGAAAGCATTTTTGCAGCAGAGGCGTTTTCTGCACCGGCACCTTTTATAAGAATTTCTATTTCAACATTTTTACCCTTACAAAATTCTGTATAAATGATACATGGAGTATTGTTATTAGTATTAATTCTTTCGAAAAGTGCATTTTTAACCACAGATTTTCTGTAATAATTTTTCTTATATGCTCTTGCAACCGCATTGTTAACAATTTTTTGCAGGTTTTTAATCATAACTTTTTCGCCGATTTTTAAAAACACTAAAACTTGTCCTGTGTCTTGGCATAGCGGTTTTTTCTTCAAAAAAGACATTTTTGCATTTTTTAATATCAATTCAAGCGCGTGCTTTGAATTTTGGTTGGTTTCGTTTTTATATGCGTCAAGAATTTTTTTAAAAACACCGTCGCAAAGTTCCGTGTTTGCCTTTATGCAAAGTTCATATATTGCTTTTCCGATTAATTTTTCAATCATAAATCGGCCTCTTTTACTGTGTTTTTAACAGAAAATTGATTAGTAATCGCAGGAGTTGTTGAAAGATGAATTAAATATTCACAATTTCCGGCGGGCCCTTTTATGGGCGAAAAAGTTAAATCGGCTACTGTATAGCCAAGAGATTCAGCAAAAATTATTATGTCATTAATTGCATTTTCCTGTGCTGCTTTGTCTTTTACAACTCCGCCTTTTGAAATACTTTCTCTGCCGACTTCAAATTGGGGCTTTATAAGTGCGACTATTTCGTGCTCATTTTTTAGTAATTTTTGAATATTGGGCAGTACTTTTTTTATTGATATAAAAGACAAATCCATAACCGCAAGGTCTGCAACAGGTTCATCTGAAGAATAGATTTGGGAAAAATCACAATTTTTTATGTTGGTCTTTTCAATAACTTTAACCTTTTTATTACTTCTAAGTTTCCAGTCGATTTGTCCATATCCGACATCTATCGAATATATTTTTTGTGCCCCGTTTTGCAATAAGCAATCTGTAAAGCCTCCTGTTGAAGCTCCTGCATCAAGACAAATCCTATCTTTTGTGTCTAATTTAAAAGTTTCGAGTGCTTTTTGCAGTTTAAATCCGCCTCTTGAAACAAACGGTGTGGTTTTAATTTTTATATCGTAATTATTTGTCAAATCAATGTGATGGCCTGATTTTGTTATTACAACTTCATCAACTTGAACATTTCCGGCCATAATATTTGCCGAGGCTTTACTTTTATTTTCAAAGTAACCTTGATTTACCAAAAAATTGTCGAGTCTTACTTTTTTCAAATTTTAAAAACCTTTCCGGCATTTTCCGTCGTGACTTTAACTACGGTGTTAAATGGTATGTCGCGTATTTTTGCAATTTCTTCGGCTATAAGTTTTGTGTATGCCGGTTCATTGCGCTTGCCTCTAAATGGGACAGGTGTGAGATATGGCGCATCGGTCTCAAGTAAAATATATTCCAAAGGAATATTTTTTGCAATTTCATGTATTTTTTTTGCGTTTTTAAAAGTTACTACTCCGCCAATACCTATGTAAAATCCTTTGTTAATACATTCTTTTGCAAATTCATAACTTCCCGAAAAACAGTGCATTATTACGTCAATTCCCATTATGTTTTCGGTGAGAATATCAAAAGTATCTTTATGAGCATCTCTGTTATGGACAATTAATGGTTTATTTAAATTATTGGCTATTTCAATTTGTTTTGCAAAAGCAACTTTTTGTTGGTCAATAAACGTTTTATCCCAATAATAGTCAAGCCCGCATTCTCCTATTGCGACTACTTTTTTATCTTCGCCTAATCTTAAAATTTGATTATAGTCCTCTTCATCTGCCTTTTGCACTTCACTTGGATGAATTCCAAGTGCGCAATATATGTTTTCATGTTTTTGAGCCAAATCGAGAACTTTTGAAAAAGAATTTCTGTCTACCGACGGTACAATAATTTTTTTAACCCCTGCATTTGTCGCGTTTAGAATAACTTCGTCAAAATCTTTAAAATCCTGCATATCAATGTGTGAATGTGTATCTATAATATAATTTGACATCTTATTCAATCCACTTAAAGCTTTGGACATAACTGTCACCGTTAATATCACCATAGATCTTTACGGTAAATATCCTGTACAGCTCGTCATTAAGTTCATATCCGGGAATTTTTGTCATTTCATTGTAAAGCTTGTTTTGTTTGGCTTCGTCAATGCTTATTCCGGGAATAGTATTAAACAAAGAATTTAAAGAAGCATTACCTACAGGGCCGAGTATTGTTGTAATCTTTTTGGAAAGTTTACCGAAAATATTCATATCTGCAATTAATGTTGAAAAATTATAAGTACCGCTTAAAAATAAACTTAAATCCTTTCCTTTTGAGTAAATTTCAATTGATTTTGCAAACCCCGAATCAATGTCAAACTTCCCTTTAATGCTATCAAAATGTCCTGTTTTAAGCGGAGAAAGCAAATCAATTATATTGTTAATCGAAAGGCCGGTTATTCCACTTTTTACAACATTTGATGCTCTCAAAAGGTATTCCAGTGAGCCGAGTTTAGGCATTTTCCCGTTTGTTACTTCAAAGTAGCCTATGCCGTTAAGTGTTTCCATGCAAAGTTTTTCTGTCTTTGAATTGCACATTATATCGGCATCTCCGGTAAGTTTCCCAAAAATTTGATTAGGCAGTTCAAACAATGAATCTGCTACCTGATTTGCATCAACATTTGAAAATTTTAAAATTAAATGTGATTTCGAGCTGAGGAGATTATAGTCAAAAATACCGTTTACTTTGCCGTCTTTTAAATCAAACCCGAACTCATCAAGGCTAAAGAGCATTTTATCATCAAGAGAAATTTTTGCATTAAGATTGTTAGCCTGAACGTTTTTTACAATAACTTCAGTAGCTCTTAGGCGTGCGTCATTTATTATTATATTAGACAGATCAATACTTTGTGCTTCATTTGTAATTTTATGTTTGTCACTTTCGATTTGGAGTTTAGAAACACTTTTAGCGATAGCATTTATGTCCAGCTTATCTGTTGAAATGTTAATGTTATTAAAGACATACGGTGCCTCAAGCTTATTTTTCAAGCTTGATTCAAGCATGATTTTATTTGAAAATATTTCCCCCGTAGCTTTTATGCTTATGTAGTCATTGAAAAAATCCAATGAAATATCTTTAACAGTCGTATCCAATAAAGGAATATCTATACCTGTAAAATCAATATCACCAATCATTTTGGGCCTTGATAAATCACCGCTGATTGCGATATCAGAAGTGAATTGCCCTTGTTTTATAAGGGGTTTTCTGAATATTATATTAAAGATCTTGGCATCTGTCGGATTTGTGGTTTTTATATAAAAATTTTCAAGAACAATTTTTTTATTTGTATTAAAATCAACCAACCCTTTTGCCGAAAGTTGATTTTGAGAAAATATTTTGCCATTTTGCGAAGAAATCATTTTGTCGTACTGAAATCCGTTTATATTAATGTAAGTAGGCGCAATATCGGCGTTTAATAAAATTCTAATAGGATTTTGAGAATCACCGATTACAGACCCCATATAATAAATATTTGCATCATCTTGAAGATTTATTTCAGACCTTGTGGCATAAAGCTTTTTTGTCCCTTGGATTCTTGATGAAAAGGTAATATCGCCCTTAATTTTTACAGGGTATATCGCCCTTGTGTTAACGTATTTATCAATAAAAGTTTGATTTGGTCTGGAATTCAGATAGATATTTAAATTGGGTTCTTTAAAAATGTTATAGATTGTGCCGTCAGCAAGTAGTGGGACTGTATCAAATACGGAATTTATTTTATATAAATTTATTGTATTTCCCTTAATTTCAAAAGTCCCGCTATAAATATTTATAGGTAAATTTAGCGGTAAGTATGTGAACTTAATATTGTTAACCCTTGTTTTGCCGTATATTGAAATTTTATCCGTATCAATTTTATCTGTAGGCCCTATGTATGATGCACTCATTTCTAAAAAATTATTCGTACTTGTGCTTATATATTTAAAATTATCAAAACTCAGCGATGGTAAAGTATCGATTATATCTGAGATATAAAGCCTTTCTGATTTAAAATGTATGTCGGCAAAATTATTTTTAATTTTTCCTTTAATTTTAATTTTTGATTTATTCAGAACGGACAGTAAATCAGCCTCTAAATCTGTATTTTTATACTTAATGGTGCCCAGTATACTTTTTATTTGAAGCGACAGTCCCTTTATACTGGCATTATTTCCCAATAGTGTAATAGTCCCGTCTGCAAAAATATTTTTCCCGAGTTTAAAATCATTAATTGAATTGACTTTCCCTTTAAGATTTAGAGTGAAATTCACCTTTCCCTTGGCGTTTTGAAGTTGTGAAACTTGTTTTTGTATATCTCCCAATAGCGGAGAATTTTTAAGTATAAACAGTAGATCACCTAAGTCTTGACCTTCAGCAAAAGCTCTATAATTAAGCTCTCCAAGTAGAGTGCAAGAACCTTTAATTTTTACCGGTTTATTGTTCAGATATGCCTGAGCTGTTTCAAAGTAAGTGTTGGCATTTTTAAATTCTAACTTCCCTCCGGCATTTTTTAAAGTCAATTCAAGATCATTAATGCTTACGCTGGCGTTTCTAAAATTGAAAACCCCAAACAGGCTAGGCGCAAGCTTTGTCCCTGAAGTTTTAAGATTAATATTGCCAAATCCGTGTATATCCATGACCGGAACCGGACCCAAATCAAAGTGTAATACTTGATGTATCGGTATTAAAATGTTTTGCGCGGTTTTTAAATTAACATTTTTTGTACTTGTAATATCCAAAAAAGTTTTTTTGTCATCATATAAGTAAATATCGCCTTTTACGCTTACGTGCTCATCTTTTTCGGAAGGAACAAAAACATCTAAAAAGAATTTTTCACCCGAAAAATCTAAACTGACAGTCGCCTTTGGAATATGTGAAGGCAAGGGCTTTATTACATAAGCATTTGTGGAGAGGATTTTTCCAATTAAATTCGGCCTGTCGGCTCTTCCTTTTATCGCCAAATTACCCTGAATATCTGAAAAATAGCCGTATTTTTTAAGGGTATAAATGTCAACTTCTTTTATCTCAAAGTCTGTAGGCAGAAGAGAAATACAATCCTCAATTCTTGATTTTTCTACAATTATATTAAGGTTGAGCCAAGGTTTTTGGGCATTCATTCTTTTTATTTCACCAAAAAATTCAGCATTAATATTATTGGACTTTATTTTAAATTTATTTATATTCAATAAACCCTTGGAAACATCTAAAACGGTAGATATAACAAGCTTTTTATCAAATAAAATTGATGAAGGCAGGTCTTTTTCAATTATTTTAAGCTTGTCAATGCTAATCAGTGAATTTATGCGTTTTCTGGAATTATCCAAAATATTTGTTTTCGTTTCAATATTAATTATACCTGCGGTATTTAAAACTTTATTTTTAGTGAATTTTTTAATGTATGTTGAAAATGTGCTTAAATCAAGGTTTGTGACGGTTCCATCAAATACAACATCTTTTGTTTCAAAACTCTTTTTAAAGGGCAGCTTGAAGTCTAAATCAATATCAATTTTTGAAATTTTATTATTCACATTTATTCTTGAATTCGTTGATAATTTAATGAATTTTTTTGAATTAAAATTGTATAGATTGAAATAATCTCCGCTGAAAATAATGTCTTTATTTTGGAATTCATCCTTTAATGAGATGTTGTAATCTTGGACATATACTTGGATGTCTTCAAGTAAAAGTTTAGGGTTTGCTTTTTCAATGAAAAGAATATTTCCCAAATATAGATGCAAATGCTTGTCAACTTTAAGATCTAAATTAAGTTTGTCGCAAGAAAAATATGCAGGGTTAATTTTTCCCATAAACATAGGCAAAAGTCTTATTTTAAGCTTCGGATTGTCAAGAATTAAAGGAGCTTTATCAGAATCCAAAATTTTAAATTCTTCAGCGTTAATCCATACCGAAGGAATTAGTCCCATTTTTAACTGAGGATTTTTAAATTTAATATTTAACCCTAATTCTTTATGTATAATTTTTTCAAGTGTTAGAACATTATGCTGTATGTTTACCAGTGAAGGGATCCCCCAATAGTAAAAAGCATAAATAATCACAAAAAAAAGTATATATATTAGTGTTTTAAGTCTGGCTTTCATTCATTTAATTATATTATCAAAGGTAAAATTAATAAATAAAAACATTTCATTTTTATCAATATGTTAAGCGCTAAAAATTATCACAAAGAAGTTCAAAGAATGCCTGAGGGTGGAAGCAGGTCGGACAAATCAAAGGTGCGTCAATTCCTTTTGCTACAAAGCCGCAGTTCCTGCACTTCCAAGTGACCTCAGCCAACTTGCTAAAGACCATATTTTCGTCAATATTTTTTGCAAGTGCTAAAAAACGCGATTCATGATGCTTTTCAACAATACAAACGTGCTTAAATGTTTCTGCTACATCGTAAAAACCTTCTTCCTCGGCTGTTTTTGAAGCATTTAAATAAATATTGGACCATTCGTCATGTTCTCCCATCGCAGCATGTTTAAGGTTTTCAAGCGTTGAACCGAGATGAAAAGGGTATTCGGCATCGACTTTTAGAATTCCGCTTCCCAAATATTTGTAAAAAAGTTTCGCATGTTCCTTTTCATTGTCGGCGGTTTCAATAAATATCGCCGATATTTGTTCAAACCCCGCCTTTTTTGCCAGTGAAGCAAAGTAAGTATATCTGTTGCGAGCTTGAGATTCCCCTGAAAATGCGTTTATAAGGCATTGCTGAGTTTTTGTACCTTCTAATTTTTTGTCCATAGTTCCTCCATATATAAAGAAGATTACAAACAAAGTAAAGGAAAATTAATTATCCACAGAGGCAATATGCTTTGCTATACCTTCTCCCATAGAAAAACAACTTGGCTGAATTCTAAGCGCCGCTTGCGCCAAAAAGTCCGCACTTAAGCAACGTCCTGCAACGTAAAAATTGTCAAAATCATCTGAGATTAAGGCTTCAACCGGAAGTTGATATTCTTTTTCAGTCTTTTCTAAAATTGATTTACCGTCTTTGTTTGAGTGAACATCAATTGGATAATTTGATTTTAAGACAGGATTTTTAAATTTTTTACCGGATTTTAAATCATCCACAGTGTAAACATATTTACCTTTAATCCGCCTTGAAACACGGACTCCCAAAGCATCTGCAATATTTGAGATATAACTTTTTTCAAACCCTGGAAAGTAAATTTTGCAAAAGTCGGCTATTCTTAATATGCTTTCACGCCCTTCTATTAATGCTTTTGAGGCATTGAGGTTATTTAAAGGGTCTATTTCTTTGTCAAAATAAATTCTGGGACAGTTAAAAGCCAATGAATTCGGCATATTGGGTATGGAAAATACCTGAAAATAGCTTCTATCAGTGTTTTTTAGCATGTTTTTCGCCACAGCATCATCAAAAAGAGGCTTTAGAGCCCATTTTCTGCCTTTATCCCAGGTGTAAGCAGTCGATAAATGCACCTGCCCGTCTATAACATGCATTGATGTAACAGCCCTGTCTTTATCAAAATCCAAAAGCCACTTACCAAAGATGTCTAAATCAATTCCGCTCATTTCAAAACGAAGCGAAACAGGCTGAAATTCATTTTCATTTTTTAAAAAATTACATCCTAAAATTTTTCCGACTTCACAATTTCCCGTTGTGTCTACAACATTACTCGCTGCGATATATACCGATAACATTTCAGAAGAAATTGTAACTCCGTTAATATTCCTACCTATGGTATTTACACCTATTATTCTTGTATTAAAAAGCACTTCTACGCCTGCTTTTGACATAAGTCTATCTAGGGCGACTTTGCAAAGCTCAGGATTAAACCATCCAGGGTTACTTTCGTAAGTAATTTGACCTTTCATATCGGCCAATTCAGAAATTAAAGCATTGAAAAAATCTGTGTTTATTTGATTTTTAGAAGTATTCATCGCAGGAATTACAAGCCCTGACGTTATTGTACCCCCTAAGTGAATGTTTTTTTCAATTAAAAGCGTTTTTAAGCCGAGTTTGGCGCAGGTATAGGCGGCGGCACAGCCTGCTGTGCCGCCGCCTATTATAACAACATCGTATTTATCAGAAGTCATTTTTCAGCCCCTTTCAAAACTTGAGAGCTTGATTTAAGTTCACTTCTTTCTACTTCTATGCTTCGATTTGCCAAAATGACATGATTATCAAAGGCAAGATTTTCATCTCTATAGCATATACCTGCTTTAGATTTCATCAATTCTAAATCTTGTTCATTAAGCTTATGTTCTATAAGGTCAGGATTTTTTGAAGCGATTGTTCCTACAAATTTATTTAATTTATTATCAAAAGTTTTGCCGACGAAAAATCCGCTTTTAAGAAATGCATTTCTTATCGCTGCAGAATTTGAGTAAGTCAAAACCATACCGTCATCTTCTAATTTTCCGTAAAGTTGTTCAAAGAACTCTAGAGTCCATAAACAAGGACATTTTGAAGGTGTAAATGCGTCTAAAAATATGAAGTCATAAGTGTTTTTTGTGGTTTTTATGTACTTTCTGGCATCAAAATGATGGAAGTTTAATGTGATTTTATTGTTTTTATCGTATTTTTTTGCTTTTTTATAGCTTTTAGATATATACCTATAATATATATTATGTAAAAAGGTCGAATTATTCAAGTTTTTGTCATTATTATACCCCTGATTTTGATAGAAGCGTGCAAAATTGAGCATAAATTTAGATAAAAATGGTGAATTCTTTTTTTGGTTCAAAATACTGGTCAAAATTTTATCAAAAAAATCCGGATTATTTTGTGCTAATTTTTCAAAAATTAAAATTGAAGTTTCTTTTTTGATTCTATATTTTTTTTCTAATTTTGTTTTTTTATTTTTTTGAACTTTTTTGATTTGTTCAAATTTATTTTCATAATTTTTTTTAAAAATTAAATTGTTCTGGTTAGAGGGAAAATAATTTTTACTCTCATTTGTGATAAACGGAGAAATTTGCATTAAAATTTTATCAGTATCAACAGCATCTATAAAAATTTTGTCTATTTTTTCTTCGTATACAGTTTCGCTAACCTCTAAGATATTATCGGAATATATCGCTGCGCTATTTATGGGATAAATAGTATGATTTTGCTCTAACCCCCCTACTGGAATATTATCAGTATCTATCGCCGCGATATTATTAAAATTGTGAGTTGTTTTTTTTAAAAAAAGTTTTTTATTTTTTAAATTATTTTTATATTTTTTTTCGCTTACATTTAAAAAAGTTTGCAGGGCAGTTTTTGTGTTATATCCGATTCCATAACATATATCAAGAATTTTCACACTATCATGCTTAAGCATGTACTCTTGCAGATGCGCAGGTAATATAAATTTTTGCCAGCTTTCGCTTAGCGCGCCATAGATAGAGTGGTATATGTCGTCGTCCTGTCTGCTAAATAGCCCGACAGAGCCGTCGTTAGTGAAATATGGGTATAATTCATACATATTAATATTATATATTTTTATCAAAATAACACAAATTTATTACGTTTCGTTAAATATGCCATGATTCAGGATCAATAAGCACTTGCACCGTATTAGCAATATTATTTTTTAAATTTCACACAAAAAAAAATATTTATAAGTTTTAATAAAGTGTTAACCATAAAAATTGGATATATTATTTATGAAGGTAACATTAAATACAATATTATACAATAGAAAATCAACTCCCATGCAAGGTAAAAGTCCAACTACGAAAGCTGATTTTAGCAATTATGAAGACGACGGAAACTGGGGCTATAATGTGGACCATTATGACAAAGAGGCAAAAGAAGTCATGAGAAGTAATATATTATCTCAATGTTATAACATCGAGAGTTGGAAAGAAAAATGTTCTGAAAAAGAAATATCCGAACTCCTTGAAAATTCTTCAAATAAAAATGGTATAAAACGCGCTAATCTCGAACAATTAGGCTTTAAATTCGTTTGGGGGGATTTGTTATGTTGCGGTACTATTAATGATGCAAACAAATCCTTAGAAAAGCTCAAAAACTCAGGGATAAAGACATTTATTGCCTTATGCGATATGGATGAAAATTTCCAAAAAAGATGCGAAAAGCTTGGCATTGAATACATTCGATTTGATTATAATGATTCAAAATTAAATACTGGTAAAAATATCAAAATGCTTTTAGAAATAGTTAAAAATCCTTCTTTTGTTGGTTATGATACTGATGTATACGAAGATAGTTTAAGCTTACTCAGTTTACGAGGAACTATAAGAGAAAACAAAGGCTAAATGTGTCTTAATTCAGGATTGATAAGCATTTTAGCCAGATTTTTGCTTCCTTTAAAAGGTCTTTTGGCTAGGATTTGGGACGCTTTTTGCTTATCGTAGTCGATAAATTTATGCATAATATTAAATTTTTTGTCTTTAAATTCGGCTATAACGTAACAGGCTTTTGGGTCCAAAGTGAACGGACGGCCGACAGAACCGTCATTGACAACGGTTTGTTTTGTATTTGTCTGATATCCGCAAGGAATATGGGTATGACCGCAAAAAATTATGTCCGCATCAACTCCCTTAATCATTTCCTCAACTTTTTCTATAGGTAAATCAGGAAAAATATTTTCGCTGTTGTTTCTCGGGGAACCGTGTGCCAATAGAATTTTAACCCCTTCTATTTCTAATTCCATTTGTTTGGGAAGGTTTTTCAAAAAAATTATATCATCTTCGGACATAATTTGAACATCATTTTCAAGCGCCTGCGCCATTACAGGGAAGCTTGAAGCTATTTTTTCTTTAAGCTCTGGCGAGTAATTTGCAATAAATTCATCTGTATTGCCTTGAATTAAATAAAAATTATCATTTTTTGCCATATTTTTAATAAATTCAACTGCCTTAACAGGCTCAGGCCCTGCCATTGCGAGGTCTCCAAGGCAAAATATTTTATCGCATTTTTCAACTTTTATATCAGCCAAAACAGCTTCCAATGCCTGCATATTTCCGTGAATATCTGAGATAATTGCTATCTTCATTAAATATCTCCTAGCCCTTTATGTCATGCTGAACTTGATTCAGCATCTTTCCAGTGTCGTACGTTGGATAGATCCCGATACATCGCCGGCGATACTCTCCCTTGTAACCCTCAACAAGTTTCGGGAACAAGACGAGAAGACGAGTTCGAGATGACAAAGAGTGTGTTTTTTAGTAACGTATCGTGTTCATGCTAAAATTATTGTATGATAAACAGAAGAAAATCCAAACAAATTTCAATAGGCGGAGTAAAAATCGGCGGTGATGCTCCAATTTCAGTACAATCAATGTGCAATACCGACACCAGAGATATAAAAGCCACGCTAAAACAAATTAACGAACTTACAGATGCAGGCTGCGAACTTATTCGGCTAGCGGTTTTAGATAAAGATGCCGCTTTTGCTATCAAAGATATAGTCAAAAAATCAAAAGCGCCTGTCATTGCAGACATTCACTTTGATTACCGCTTGGCAATCGAGTGCATAAACAACGGAATTCATGCACTAAGGTTGAATCCGGGTAATATAGGTAATTTAGAGAATATAAAAAAAGTTGTCACGCTTGCAAAACAGCAGAAAATTCCCATAAGAATAGGGATTAATGCAGGCTCCTTGGAAAAAGAAATCGCCAAAGAAAATACAACTTTGCCTCAAAAAATGCTCAAAAGTGCGCTAAAACACGTTAAAATTCTTGAAGATTTGAACTTTGATTTGATTAAAATTTCGCTTAAATCGTCTGACGTTTTATCTACAATTGAAGCATATAAATTAATTTCGGATAAAGTCGAATATCCTTTACATTTGGGCGTAACGGAAGCCGGAACTCTCAAATCAGGGTTGGTTAAATCATCTGTAGGACTGGGAAGCCTTTTATCTCAAGGCATTGGTGATACAATAAGGGTTTCTTTGACAGAAAACCCTGTTGAAGAGGTTTGGGCTGGCTTTGAAATCTTAAAATCGCTTAATTTGCGCCAAAAAGGGGTAAATTTTGTTTCTTGTCCGACTTGCGGACGTTGCCAAATTAACTTGATTGAACTTGCAAAACAGATTGAAGAAAAATTTAAAAATCTAAAAGAACCTGTTACTATAGCAGTTATGGGCTGTCCGGTTAACGGACCGGGTGAAGCCAAACATGCTGATTTTGGGGTCGCCGGTGCAATCGGCGAGGGGTATATTTTTAAAAAAGGTGAAATAATCTGCAAAGTTCCTGAATTCGAAATTATACAAAAACTTGACGAAATAATAAAAAAATCACTCAAATAGCCTATAATATTATTATGTTAAGATTGTATAATAAACTTGTAATCCTGTAAAAAATAGTCTATTATTCTCTAAGAGGTATTTATGAAAAAATTTTTATCATTGTTTTGTGTTCTAATTTTATCATCGCCGGCATTTGCTGATTTAAGTGTCAATGATATTTCATCACAAAAATATATAGATAATCACGGACATAGCGATGAAATGTCCAGGTTAATTGATCTTCAAAAAAGCCAAATAAATACAGTTAATACAGACTATAAATCCCCCCAGCCCGAAATTTATCTCACGCCCATTTCACGTGCTTTAAGAAAAGTTTTTATGTACTTGGATTGTGGACTTGATGACGGTCTTTTTATGCAACACAATATAGACTTTACAACACGATATGATGATATTTAATCTTAAACGTTATACGCTATAAATTGGCAAAGTTCTATCACTTTTGACGGAAAAACGCCCATAATGACAGTGATTAAAGCGCAAAAATAAAGAATGACTATTGCGGAGCTCGTTTTGTGTGGTATGACTTCACTTTCAACTTTATCTGATTTGTCAAACATAAGCCTTACAACGGTTAAATAGTAAAAAACTGAGGCTACAATCGTGAGCATCATTATGATTAAGAACGGTAAAAATACTAGCCCTGAGCGAATTATCGCCGAAAATAAATACAATTTTGAAACAAACCCCGAAGTTATTGGAAACCCCGCCAAACCTAATATACAAATCGAAAAACACAAAGTAAAAATGGGATTAGTGTAAGCAAAATTCTTAAATTCATATAATCTGTTTGAAAATTGAGAATTCTCAAGAATAATTACTGCCGCAAAGACTCCTATATTCATAAAAACGTATGCTACAAGGTAAAATAGTACAGTGGATAAATTAAATACAGAAACTAAGCTCGCAGCAAACAAAACATAAGCCGCATTTGCGCTTGAACTGCATGCAAGAAGTCTTTTTATATTGGTTTGCCTTATTGCTAAAGTATTTGCCCATAGCGCTGTCATAACAGAAATCATTACTAAAGCAAAAGTCAATTCGAAACTATAGCTCATCGCAAATACGAGCAATCTTGATAAAATACTGAACATTGCAACTTTAGGGATTATTGATACAAAAGTTACAACAGAAGTATCCGCCCCTTCATATACGTCTAAAATCCAATTTGCAAAAGGGATTACACCTAATTTAAAACACAATCCCGAAGCAATAAAGATAGTTGCCATTGAATAAATCAAAGTGGGATCAACATCCAAAAAATATTCATAAATTTTTGAGAAATTAACCGTACCGGTAAGTCCATAGATATAAGAAACACCGAATAAAAATACTGCTGTTGCAACCGCACTTATAAGAATGTATTTGAAAGTTGCTTCTTTGGATTTATACCCTTTATCAAAAGCAAGAAGGAAAAAAGTTGCAAAACCGAGGGTCTCCATTGATATAAACATGGTTAAAAAATCATTTGCAGATACTAAAACTAATGAGCCCAACACGGCGGTAAGTAAAATGGCATTAAACTGAAAAGCATTATCACGACGGGAGGTAATAGCTTTTTTTGTAAGAAAAACTATGATAAATGATGCTATTAAAATTATACATTTAAAAAATAGTGTGTAGTGATCAGACACGAATGAATCTTTAAAAGTATATGTAATTGGTTCAATATCAACTTTTGTACAAAGAGCAGTGGAAATAAAAATTCCCAATAAAGTAATCCATTTTGCAAGTTTATAATGCTTCAAATCAAGCACTATTGATAAAATTA
>CAZXID010000028.1:0-21556 GCA_964640325.1 uncultured Muribaculaceae bacterium
GAAGGTAATTTAAAATTCTTTGTGCTGGGGGCTTTGACATTGGGTGCTGTTGTCGGATTGAGCTTTTTATCCTTAAAAAATCTAAGAAAAGGAAAGATTTATTTAGAAGAATATGTTGGAAAAACAATTGAAAAAATTTCTCAGATTGTTGATAAATCCAATGCCTCAACAAAAGAAATTGATAAAATCAACTTAAAAAATATGTTTCAGGCAGTTGATGCAAAGCCCGAATTTGTTAAGAAGAAATTGGCAGAATTAAATTGGGACGAGTCGGAAAAATCAAAATTTATTGACGAAGTTTTGTTTAACAATACAAAGTCAACAGCGACCGTTGAAAAAACAATGGGCGGTGATGGGACTCCAAGGCCCGCTTTTTATTCGCATGTTAATGATTATCGTGCCTTTTTCTACAACTGGCTTTTGGAAACTTCAAATCCGCTTTTTAAAAATCTATTTTTTGCAATAACAGGTGTTTCTGCAGTTTCATACGGCGGAAAAGTCTTAGGCGAAGCGGTTAAAGATGTTCAAGTGAAAAAAATTAACGCACAAACAGAACTTGAGCTCCAACAAAGGCTCGTTTCGACAGAGTTAAGAAATTTTAAAGCCAAAAAAGAAGCGGCAATCAATCCGCTTTGTGACGAATTTTATACTCAGGTCAAAAACACAAAACCCAAAGAAGAACTCAAAACCATGGCTGAAAATATTTTGTCAGAAGTCAAAAACGGACCTCCGTTTGTTTATTCCTAATCGACATAGTTCTTGGTGAGCGAAGTGAACCATAGAAATATGTCGTTGCGAGGAGCGAATAAAATGAGCGACGTGGCAATCTAAAAAAATAATTATTTTCCCTATCTCCTTGAGGGAGAGGAAAGGACAAAAAACTATGATACAATCAATTAACACAAATTTAATAAACAGGGCGCAGACGAATATAAAATATTCGTCTGCGCCTGCTTCTGTAAATATTCAAATGCACACAGCGCAGAGAAATTATACAATTTTTGACCAAAACAGAGTGGTTTTTTTTGTCGCACAGCGTGAAAATGCCCTGCCATATTTAAAACAAGTTTTACAGACCTCGCAGGATGAAAAGCAAATTGTTGAAGCACTTTATATTGCGGATAGGATGATTGACGCTGGAGTTAAGGGTATTCCTGCGATGTATCCGGTTTTTTCTAGGTTTAATGATACAAAATCACCTAATATTCAGGCCTTTTTGGCTGGAATTTATCGCAAAACACAAGTTCCTGATGCTTTCGGACCATTGGTTAAAATGCTGATACAAAATGCTCAAAATCCTCAAAAAACCTCTGCCGACGAAGAAATCGGCGGAGCAATTTTATCCTACATAAGCACTTATTCAAAAGGCGCACCAAAAATTGATTATCAGGCTTGATTATTTATTATACTATTCTCTCCCGTAAAAGATTAGGGGAAGAGTTTTAAGCATTTTCTCCGAATTTATTTTTGTAGGTTATCAGTTTAAATATGCTGAAAAATAGAGCAGGAGTGGCGAGGATAAACATCATTCTGGCAACGCCGAGTATTTGGGCGCCCCATGCGGCAACCAAAACGGGAAGTGCCGAGGCTGTGCTTAAAAGTGTGAACAAAATTCCAAAAACTTTCCCTCTAACTTTCGGGTCAATTTCTGTGTGCAAAATTGTCTGTGTCGGAATTGCTACAAACGCCGTCGAAACTCCGATTAAAGCCCCTATTATATAGCTATATAACATCGGATAAGTAAAATCAAAGTGTTCCAGATAAAAAATCAAAATGGATTTTGTTTCAAAGTGAAAAACGCTTGCTTGCGGAATTAAAGGAAGTGCCCCAAAAAGTGCAAGTGCTATTCCGCAGGTTAAAATTCCTATATATCCCAAAAGATGTTTTTCGACTTTCCTGAAATAATGCCCGACCAAAAAAGCTCCAAAAACCATACCGATTCCGCAATAAACAACTATATAAGCAAATTTTTGTGCGCCCAAGGTCGGATTTTGCGGGTAAAGGTAGTTTTGGCTCAAACTGATTGATAAAATCGAAAGCATTACAATTACGGAAAATAAAGAGGCAAGTTTAAGCATTGCAGAGCGCACAATAGGATTGTCTTTTATGTAAACCAGACCTTCAATTAAATCTTCAAGAAAAGTAAATTTGTTGCCCTCGATTTTTTGTGAGGGTTTGTAGCTCATAAAAATCAGACAAAAAGCAGATAAAAAGAAAAATAAACTTATGCCATAGTGAACAAAATTTATCCCAAAAATATTAATCATCGGATCACCAAGGGCAAAACCGAAAATCAAAGACGCCATCATCGTAGTTGAAAACAGCGAATTCGCGGTTAAAAGTTGATATTTATTTGCAACGGAAGGAATTATAGAAGCTTCTGCCGGCACAAAAAATTGAGTTACCGATGACATTAAAAACGCAAGCGCGTAAAGGCTTAAAAGGGTTTTATCAAAAAGCGGCAGAAGAAGGATAATTATCCCTCTTAAAATATTTGTAATAATCATCACTGCTTTTTTGTTCCATACATCAATAAAAACTCCTGCCACTGCGGTCAAAAGAATAGCCGGAATCGTAAAAGCTATGTATAGCCAGCTTTGCAGGCTGGCAGATTTTCCCGTCGGGTCAAAATTTATAGCGATTATAGTTACGAAAACGACAAAAATAATTCTGTCTGCAAATTGTGAAAATATTTGTGCGGCCCAGAGCATGCAAAAATCTCGATTGGCAAACAAAGCCCCGTAGCCTCTTGCTTTTTCAAATATTGATTCTTTTTTTACTTCGTCAAATCCCATTTACTTTTTACTTTTTCTTTCGCGCCAAAAGTCAATTACAATACTTGCAAAGAAAATACTCGAGTAAGTTCCTATCGCAATACCCAAAATCATCGCTAATACAAAATCTTTTGTGGTTACTCCGCCGAAGAAGTAGAGGGCTAAAAGTGTTATAAGCGTTGTCAGTGAAGTGTTTATACTTCTTACCAAAGTCTGATCAACGCTAAAATTAACTATTTCGCCGAATGACATTTTTTTGGCGTAATATCTGAGGTTTTCGCGAATTCTGTCAAAAACAACGATTGTGTCGTGGACAGAAAATCCTATTACCGTCAAGATGGCAGTTATAAAAAGCCCGTCAATCTGGACATTAAAAAGTAATCCTAAAATAGAAAAACATCCTATTACAAAAAGGGCATCATGTAATAGAGAAAGTACCGCCGCTATTGCAAAATCAAGTTGAAAACGGATTGTAAGATAAATTACAATCCCTAAACAGGCCAAAACTAAGGCGGAAAGAGAATTTCTAAATAACTCTTTGCCTAAAGTAGGTCCTATAGAGCTTACTTGAATAAGTTTTGAATTTGTATATTCAGACTTAACAACATTTGAAACATTTTCTAATTGCGCGGTATTTTTTTCATCAATAAATTTTGTTCTTATAGAAATTATTGACTTAATTTCGCTTTTCTTGTCGGTTGAATTCACGTTTATATTTTGCAAGTAAGGGTTTTCGATTCCGGCTTTTTTAAGACTGGTTCCCAGTTCTGTAATTTCGTGTGGAGTTATTTTTTTATCCACAGAGTATTGCAGAATTGTTCCGCCGGTATAGTCAATGCCGACTTTAAGCGGTGCATGGTTGGGATAAGTTATGCTTGAATAAATCATTGCAAAAACGCCCGGCAAAACCAAAAATGCCGATAACACTATCCACCATATTCTATATTTTACTAAATCAAATCTGTATTTTCTTTCTTCTGACATTATTTTCTCCTTTTTGGGGCGTAAATGCACCCTGCCTTTCTGCTCACAGTCCATTGTTCACAGTCCACTAATCCAATACTCCAAATTTTGCTTTTTCGCGTTTAGTTTCTTTGACTTCAAACGCTTTTCCTATTTCATCTTTTCTTAAACCGAAAAGCTGCGGATATTTTAATTCACCCGTTCCGAAAATCAGGTGCATAAAGTTTTTGCTGATTGTTATTGCGCTGAACATTGAAACCATAACCCCTAAAGCGAGCGTAAGGGCAAATCCTTTTACCACACTTGTTCCGAGCATATAAAGAATTGTACATGTGATAATCGTTGACATATTTGAATCAAATATGCTTGTAAAAGCTCTGTCAAAACCGGCATTTATAGCTGTAAACAGAGTCCTTCCCGCTCTTAATTCTTCTTTTGTCCGCTCGAAAATCAATATGTTTGCATCAACCGCCATACCTATACTTAATATAAATCCGGCTATACCTGCAAGGGTAAGCGTTACAGGAATTGTTTTAAACAGTGCAAATAAAATCAAACTGTAACAAATCAGAGCAATATCTGCGATTAAGCCTGGTAATCGGTAAAATAGAATCATAAAAAGCATTACGATACCAAGTCCAACCATTCCTGCCACTTTTGATTTTTCAATACTGTCGGCACCCAAAGTAGGCCCTACAGTATTTTCTTCAATAATTTTTGCAGGAACAGGCAAAGCGCCGGCATTTAATAGGTCAACCATTTTTTTGGCTTCTTCATATTGAAATCCTGTGTCTCCGCCTGAAATTTGGGCATTCCCGCCTAAAATCGGCTCTCTTATGACAGGAGCTGACTGCATTTCTCCATTAAAGAAAATCGCCATTTGCTGCCCTACCATTTTGGAGGTTAAATCTCCGAATTTTTTGCTGCCTTTATCATTAAATTGTAAGTCTACAACCCATTGCCCGTTTGTTGAGTTTGTGCTTAAAATCGCTCTGCTCAAATCTTTTCCGCTCAAGCCCGTTGAAACCCAAGTTTGTTGGCTGTTTAAAATAGGGCCTGCTTTTTTGAAATCTAATTCCGCGGTTTCTCCTAAGAATTCTTTTGCTTTTGTGAGGTCAGAAATGTTCGGGATTTCTATTAAAAGCCTTTTTTCGCCGGTCTGTTGAACGACTGTTTCTGCAACTCCGAGTTTGTTAATACGATTTTCGATTGCATATTTTAAACTATCCATCATTTCAGGAGTTATTTTTGCGACTGTATTTGTGGTTTGGGCTTCAAGCACCAATCTAGAGCCGCCTACCAAATCCAATCCTAATTTTGTAGGCTTTATAAAAATAACGGCAGTCGAAATGATTGCTATTATAACTATCGCCCAGAACATAATTACTTTGTTTTTCATTTTTTTATCCTTTGTAAATTCTCTAATTATTATTAAATTCGTCTATAACTTCAAAAAGTTCGATTTTTTGCGCTTCGGTAAGTTCTGTCAGCGGAAGCCTTACCCAATCTTCAATCAGTCCTTGGCGGGCTAAAACAGCTTTTATAGGAGCAGGATTAGGCGCCATAAATATTTTTTTCATAACAGGAAAAAGTTTTAAGTGCATGTTTTTTGCAAAAACATAATTCCCCGTTTTAAAATTGTGTATCATTGTTTTAATTTCTTTTCCCCAAAGGTGTGAAGCCACCGAAATTACTCCCTCAGCCCCCAATGCAAGCATAGGCAAAGTCAAACTGTCATCGCCGGAATAAATTACAAAATCTTCGGGACAGAGCATTTTTAACTCGGAAACCATATCCATATCGGGGCAACTTTGTTTTAGTCCCACGATATTGGGATATTTATTTGCAAGTTCGCTTACTGTTTGGGCAGAAATTGTTATACCGGTTCTTGAGGGAATATTGTACAAAATAATTGGTATCTTAACACTTTGGGCAATTTGGCTGTAATGTTCAAAAATCCCTCTTTGGCAAGGTTTGTTATAGTAAGGTGCAACTGATAAAATTAAATCCGCGCCTTCTTTTTGGGCGGTTTTTGCAGCTTCAACGGCGGTTTTTGTGCAGTTAGAACCCGCACCCATCATAACTTTTGCCCTTTGCCCGACTGCTCGCTTTACGGTTGAAAGCAGTTCGATTTCCTCTTCATGAGTTAGCGTAGGGCACTCACCCGTTGTTCCTGCAACAAGAATTGTGTCGGATCCGTTTTCCGCAAGATATTTTGCCAGTTCTTCGGCTTTGTCATAGTCGATTTCTTTATGCTTGTTAAAAGGCGTTACCATTGCGGTAATAACTTCCCCTGCATCAAAACGTTTTGACATGAAATATCCTCCTACTTAGTACTGTCTGATTATATTACAAAGACTAAAATAGTTCATTAATTATTAAGTAAATTTACCTTATATTAATAAAAATAGGCACTGAAAAAATTTTTTCAATGCCTATTTGTCTATTAATTATAACTTTAATTATGATTTGATTTGGTTCATTACTTCTTCGGCAAAATTTTCTGAACGTTTTTCAAGCCCTTCGCCGAGCATATATCTTGTGAACCTTTTTATATTAAATTTCCCCTCAATTAGCTGTTGAATTGTCATATCGGGATTCTTAACAAAAGGTTGTTCCAATAGACATTTTTGAGCAAGAAGTTTTTGGACTCTGCCTTCAACGATTTTTCCTCTGATAGCTTCGGGTTTATTTGCTAAATCCTCTTTACCCATTTCGATTCTTGTTTCTTCATCAATAACGTCTTGCGGAACATCATTTTTTGAAACAAATTCGGGTGCTGCACTTGCGATGTGCAGGCAAATGTCTTTTGCAAGCTCATCGTTTTTATTATCTGTTTCAAGCAAAACACCTATTTTGCCGTTGTGAATGTATGTGGCAAGATTACCTTCATATCTTACAAATCTTCTTAAAGTGATTTTTTCTCCGATAGTGGCAATTTTTTCTTTTACCACGTCTTCAATAGGTTTGTGAAATACCGGACATGTTTGTTTCAATAAATCTTCAGGGCTTGTTGGGTTTAAGTCAATTACTCTTTGGGCAAATGCTTCTGAAAGACCTTTAAATTCATCATTTTTTGCTACAAAATCTGTTTCACAGTTGACTTCTACCATAGCCCCAACATTGCCGTCTATTACAGAAGCAATGCGGCCTTCGGCTGCGATTCTTCCCATTTTTTTATCGGCTGATGAGATTCCTTTTTGCCTTAAAAATTCTATAGCTTTTTCCATATCGCCTTCGGTTTCAACAAGCGCATTTTTGCAGTCCATCATGCCCGCACCTGTCTGTTCGCGAAGTTCTTTTACCATAGTGGCTGTTATTTCCATTTTGTCCTCCATTTTTTGTTATCAACATCCCGTCACCCTGAATTTATTTGACTTCTTTTCCCGAAGTATTTGATTTCGTGGAAAATGTCCTTACGATATATTTGAATTGTCCATTCTTTAGCTTTTGTTGTCAATAGTATCAGCATCGCAAGGTCAAACGACTGTGAGATCCTGAAACAAGTTCAGGATGACGTTATTTTATTACGCTTCTACTGTTTCTTCAACCACTTCAGCAGTTTCCGTTAATTCGACAACTTCTTCTGTCGGTGTATTTTCAGTGGCTTCAGCTGTTTCGACAACTTCTTGAGTTACTTCTTCGGTTTTTTCTTCGAGTTCAACTCCTGCGTCTTTTGCCTCTATTTTCTGGATTTTAGACATTTCCGCAGCCCTGTTTTCTCTAAGTTGTTTTCCTTCCAAAATAGCATCTGCGAGTTTGGAAGCTATCAGCTTAACCGAGCGGATTGCATCGTCATTTCCGGGGATTATATAATCTATGTTGTCAGGGTTTGCATTTGTGTCTGCAAGACAGATTACAGGTATGTTAAGCTTATTAGCTTCTTGAATGGCGATAAGTTCTTTCTTCTGGTCAACCACAAAAATTAAATCGGGCAACCCTCTCATTTCTTTGATGCCGCCTAATGTTTTGCTTAATTTTGTTATTTGACGCATAAGTTGAGCAACTTCTTTTTTAGGTAATTTTTCAATGTGGCCGCTTGAAACAAAATCTTCAAGTTCTCTGAGTTTGTTAACTCTTGAACGAATTGTTTCAAAGTTTGTAAGCATTCCGCCGAGCCATCTTCTGTTAATGTAATAAGCGCCGGCTCTTTTTGCTTCTTGAGCGATTACTTCCGCTGCTTGTTTTTTTGTACCTACAAAAAGTATGTTTTTGTTGCGTGCAGAAAATTCTCTTACAACTTCGTAAGCTTTATCAAGCAAATCGGTTGTTTTTCTTAAATCAAGTACATAAATACCGTTTCTGGAGCCGTAAATAAAAGGTTTCATTTTGGGATTCCAGCGTTGTGTTTGGTGGCCAAAGTGCACACCTGCTTCTAATAGTTCAATCATGGATGCTGTTGGCATCTTTCTTCTCCTTATGGTTGGAGTATAACGGTGGTGAGAATAAAATCTAAAAACCGATACACCCTGCGTAATAACCGGTTAAACCGCTCCATTTTATTTTTCGTCATCCTGAATTTATTTCAGGATCTCATAAATATTTGATTTTGAGATGCTGAAACGAGTTCAGCATGACGTTACAATCATAAAACTAGGGCAAAGCCTATCGAGCCAGTGTAACCTCAATTACTATGCTAACATAAACAAAAAAAAACACAAACTATTATAAAGGATATGAGATAATCCGAAAATATAAAATTTTTAGAATTTTCCGTATCCTTATATATTAAAGGTTTTTCTTGTTCCCATTTCGTGATAAACCCCGCCGCCACAAATAGTTTCTGTAACTTTTAGTACAAATTCTCTAGGCGCATCCATTTGGTTTAAGAAAAATTCTTTATTTGCGAGGTGTCTTATTGTCATTATTGAATTTTGAGTTTTATCCGGCGGAACAAAAAGCGAGGCGATTTCATTATCCAATAAAATTTCCATTTCATCGTCTTTAATGTTTTTCATCAATTCGTAATAACTGCCTTTTACCGCCATAATTCTGCTTGAAAAAAGCGGGGAAATTTCGTTTCCTCTAAAAAGGGCCTGAGGCTGAAAATTGCAACGGGTAGTAAAGCTTATTTTGTGCCATAAAATGTTTATTACCGCTACTGTTTTTTGAACATCGACTTCAAGGTAAATATTTTGTGTGGTGATTCCGCGCGAAGAAAACGACTGTTTAAGAGTTTCAACGACAGCCTGAAGGTCATCCGTCATCCTTAAAAAAACCTCGTTTGTATTAAGACTTGCATGTTGATAATCTAAAAATTGTTTATACATGTGAGTCGAAACAAGATTAACCCTCTCTTGGATTACAGAGGATTTTCTGATAGATGTTTCAAGATTGTCGAAATTTTCGTAGTTGTTGACCAATTTTATACTCTCGAGATGTTACATTATCATTTTATTAACAAAAATAAATTTATGTAAATAAGTATACAATTTTTTTTTACAAACGGGAATACTTAGTTAATATTATTTATCATTTTTATAATTATAAAAAGAAATTTACGCTCGATGGGAATTGAACCCATAACCTTCGGCTTCGGAGACCGATATTCTATCCGTTGAACTACGAGCGCATGATTAATTCAAATATCTTTTCACATAATAATTTTCATCGTTTTTTAATTTCTCTTTAAGTTCTGCGAAAAACGGAGAATCAACTTTAGTTAATATTTTAGCAGTTTTTTCCCTTATTGTATAGTCTTCAAAATCTGATGTTTCAAAAAATATTTTTTTAATTTTTTCTAAATCAATTTCATCAATTATTTCAAATAAAGCTTCAAGACTCCAGTAAAGTTGAAAGTTCCTTTTGCTGATTTTATACTGTTTTTCGTCTTTGCTTAAATTTCTGATTACTTTCAAAATTTCATCAATCTTTTCAGGTAAATTTTCGCAAAGAAAAATACGAAAATCTTTGTTATGAAAAAGTTCACAGCCTACTATATTCCTGCAAACATTTCCGTTAATATCCATAATCCCACACAAAAGTGTTTTAAAAATGTTTTCGTCAATGAAAAATTTTATATAATCTTTGTTTTTAGCTAGTTCGTTAATCTTAAAGGCAACAGCTTCTCTGATTTTGCCGTCTTGTCCTATCAGGTTAGAAACCAAAATTTCTGCATCATTTTTTGATTTTAGCTCTTTAATTTCAAGTGCCCCAAATTGTTTCTGATAAATATTTCCGTTTTTCAAAAACCCTAAAAGTTCTTCGTGAGAATGATTTTGCCAGATTGTATTCAAAGAATTATTAAAATTTTCTTCCCAAGTCTTATCAAAAGTATTATTCAAATTTTTATCCTTTTTTTGTTTAGCACAAATATATCACAAATAGGGATGATTTTTTTTGAAAAAATAGTTTTAATGTATGATAACGGCTACACAGATTGGGCTATAATAAGAATAAGGAGATATTATACCAATGAAAGAATTTTTAAATTTTGTTCAAAATATATTTATGATAAAAGATGACGATACTATGAAAGTCGGTCTCACCCAATTCAGACGTCCTGTTATAAAACCTGTTGAAAAAGATGTTTCAATTACAAAAAAAGACGTTAAACTCTCTGACTTGATGCGAAGGGCAGGGTGAAAAGACTAGGAGTATGTAATTTGTTTTTTGTGTCAATACTTTCTAGTACATTTTAACCAATTTTCGCACTTGTGTTAAAGTTTTTTGTGCTTCAAGTTTTGCTTTTGCAGAGCCTTTGTTTATTATATCTTCAACTTCATCAATGTGAGCTTCATAGTAGCGGCGTTTTTCTCTTATCGAAGCAAGCTTTTCGTTTATTACACAGCCTAATTGTCTTTTACAATCGGCGCATCCGCGAAGCCCTTTTTGACATTCAATTTTTACTGTTTCAACGGTTTTTTCTTCACCAAAAATTTGCCAGTATTTAAAAGCAACCTCGCACTTGTCTGGATGCCCTAAATCATCTTTGCGAACGCGGCTTCTGTCTGTTACTGCCTGCATAATTTTCTTTGCGGTGGTTTCTTCATCATCTGAAATCTTGATGTCATTGTTAAAAGATTTGCCCATTTTGTTACCGTCAAGACCGCATATAAGCGGGGTTTGAGTTAATTTCGGCAAGGGTTCATTGAAAAAATCAGCTTTATATGTGTAATTGAATCTTCTTGCAATATCCCTTGTGATTTCAAGGTGGGCAAGCTGATCGTTCCCGACCGGAACAACAGAAGCATTAAATGTCATAATATCAGCGCTCATCAAAACAGGATAGCCCATAAGTCCGTAGCTGATTTGGTTGTTAGAGCCTTCTTTATTCTTTAAAATTTTTGCCATATCTTTGAGCGTGGGGTCTCTTTCCACCCAGTTTTGGGGAGTAATCATTCCTAAATAAATGCTGAGCTCAGCAGTTTCAGGTACTAGCGACTGAACATATATTGTTGATTTCTTCGGATCAATTCCGCAAGAAAGCCAATCCATAACGGCTTCAATTACATTTTGTTTTAAGTCTTCGGTCTTATCAAATTTTGTTGTCAACGCATGCCAGTCTGCTATTGCAAAATAACAGTCATATTCGTCTTGGAATTTAACCCAATTTGTTAAAACCCCAAGATAATGCCCCAAATGAAGTTTTCCTGTGGGACGCATCCCTGACATGATTTTTAGTTTTTTGCTTTGATCGTTATTCATAAATACATTTTACCAAAAAGTTAAAGAATTAATTAGGTTTGTAAATTTTTACTAACAGATAGCAATAAAAAAATTTTTTTTGTTTTAATTAATTGTGTTGTGCCAAAATGGTAAGGAATTAAGCTTTGGATTTAAAATTAAATTTTAAAAATGTTTCATTTGAAGGCCGCGGCAGAATTACGGTTGATGAAATAACCGATGCAGGCGGTAGGTTTGCCTCACGTATAAAGAGAATAATTATTGAGGACGGAAATGAAGAAATTCCCGATAATTTCAATGCCGATGTAATTATTCAAAGAGGCGGAGAAATTTTCGGAAAATTAAAGGCCAAAATAGTTAATTTTGTCGGAGGAATCAATTCTGGCATTGAGGCAGATAATCTTAATGTTTGTTGTGCAACGTTAAAAGGCGAGAACATCGTAAATGACACCGCTAATCTTTACGGGGGAAGCGTTTTGGATGGGACCTTGTCTGTTAAAAAGAAGCTTCAAATAGAAGGCGGAGCTTTTTTATTAGAAGGTTCAAAGACCAATGTTGACGGTGATACATTTATTTTCGACAATTCTAAAATAGACGGCATATTAAATACCAAAACCCTTGAAACGGCAGGGAAACCTATTTTTTCTGAAAATTCTCAAATAACAGTAAATTCAGAGAAAATTAATCCAAAAAATGTTTCAAAAATTTTTAGAAGAAAATAAACGGAGTTTTTAGGTTTGTTTAACAGGTTCATTTTTTAAAGCGAAGTTTAAAACTTTATCAAAACACCAATCCGCATCCCAATGGCTTCCGTATTCGGATAAAAATAATTCTGCATTTTTGTTTTGTTCTGCAAGCGCAACAGAATTTTTGTAAGGGGCAATTTTGTCCATTTTTGAATGCATTATTAAAATAGGACATTGTAAATCTTTAATTTTGTTTATGTTGTCAAATTTTTGTATAAAATCAATAAGTTGAATGTGTGTTTTTGCAAAAAAACCGATTAAATCAAGGTGAATTCTTTTGCAATAAAAATTATAAACATCAATTGCCGCCGACTTAATTTCTTTAATCGGAGATTGCAGAATTACGCCGGCAACTTTGTTGTGCAGTGCCGTTTCAATTGCAACCGCACTGCCGAGAGAATGTCCCCATAAAATGATTTTGTCGGCATCTACGCCCAATTTTTTCAGTTCATAAATTGCGGCCTGTGCATCATTATAAACCCCCTGTTCGCTTGCCTTTCCCCAGCATTTGTAATGCCCCCTGTAAGAGAGCATAAAAATCCCAAAGCCCTCTCTCGCACAAAAGGAGGCGATGCCCTGATGGCTCAAAATAGATTCTGCCTGTCCGTGAAAATGCAAAAATACAGGCATGTTTTTTTTTGGTTTTAAAAACCAGGCATAAAGTTTTATTCTATCGGAGTTGATAAAACGTATAGGCTGAATTTTTTTAAGTAAGTCCCTTTGAATTCTCAATGCACGGAGTTTTGAGGGCTGAAAAATTAAATAATTTTCAATATTTTTTCTTATTGTTTTAAATATTTCACCTTTTTGCTTAAAAACAGGATAAATCAAAAGCAAAAATGCTTTCTTTAAAATAAACAAATAAAAGAGAAACTTTCGCATTCAAGGATTATACCATTTTAAATCATAGAGCGCAATAACCGGTTTTTTAAAGGAATAATTAATTGTTTAGACTGTGAATAGGTGCAGGGATTCTGCCGCCTCTTTTCACAAAAGTCGAAGACGAAAGCTTATTTACAGGCATTATGGGGGCCTCGCCCAACAGCCCTCCGTAGACAGCTTTTTCGCCCACTTTTTTGTCGGGAACGGGGATTATTCTCACGGCCGTAGTTTTTTTATTAATCATTCCTATTGCCATCTCATCTGCAATTATTCCTGCAATTGTTTCAACAGGAGTATCTCCCGGAATTGCAATCATATCAAGCCCCACTGAACAAACAGAAGTCATAGCTTCCAGTTTGTCAAAAGTCAAATGTCCTAATGTCACAGCTTCAATCATTCCGGCATCTTCGGAAACAGGAATAAACGCCCCTGAAAGTCCTCCCACATTTGAGCTTGCCATAATTCCGCCTTTTTTAACCGCATCATTTAGCATCGCAAGCGCTGCGGTTGTACCGTGCGCCCCTACATGTTCAAGCCCCATGACCTGGAAAATTCCTGCCACACTGTCACCTAAAGCAGGTGTAGGCGCAAGGGATAAATCTACGACTCCAAAAGGGACTTCAAGTCTTTTGGCAAGTTCTTTTCCTACAAGTTCACCTGTTGAGGTTATTTTATATGAAATTTGTTTAATTTTGTTCGCAAGATCTTCAAAAATTGCTTCTTTTGGCATTTCTTCAATTGCGGCTCTTATAACCCCGGGGCCTGAAACACCGACATTAAGTGCACATTCGCTTTCCCCATAACCGCTATAAGCCCCTGCCATAAAAGGGTTATCACCGACCGAATTGCAAAAACAAACAAGCTTTGCTGCGCCTATTCCGTCTTTTTCAAAAGTCAATTCAGCAGATTTTTTGATAATTTCAGCCATTTTTAAAACCGCATCCATATTAATGCCTGCTTTTGAAGTCGCAAGGTTTATGGAGGCGCAAACCCTATGGGTTTGCGCCAAAGCTTCGGGAATGCTTTCGATTAAAGCCTGGTCACCTTTTGTAAACCCTTTTTCTACGAGTGCCGAAAAGCCTCCGATAAAATCTACATTTACTTCTTTTGCTGCTTTGTCAAGTGTTTTTGCTATTTTTACATAGTCAAACTTTTCGCAGGATTCGCCTATTAGTGAAATTGGAGTCACTGCAATTCTTTTATTTATAATAGGTATTGAAAAATCGTTTTCAATTTCTGTTGCAAAAGAGTCCAGATTTTTTGCGTATTTTATAATTTTATTGTAAATTTTTTCGCAAACTTGATCAATATCTTCACAAATGCAATCTCTTAAACTTAAAGAGAGCGTCACGGTTCTTATATCTAAATTGTGAAGTTTAATCATATTAATCGTTTCAAGAATAAAATTTTCGTTAAAAACCGTCATAGCCGCCCCTTTTCTTTTTTGCAAATTATAACACGAAAAATAGCTGTGGATCGCGAAAATTTTTTTGATTGATTTTTTATATAAAATCATATATTATTTATACACGGGTTGTATTTTTACAAGGATTTTTAGATGAAAGTATTATTTGCCTCGGCCGAAGTTGTGCCTTTTGCCAAAGTCGGAGGGCTTGCAGATGTAGTCGGAAGCTTGCCTAAATATTTGGATAAAAACACTGAAATAGCTGTTTTTATGCCGCTTTACGGCTGCATAGACAAAGAAAAATATAATATTAAAATGCTTGAAAATTCCCGCCTGCAAATAAGTTTCGGGTGGAGCGAAAATATTTTCAATCTTTATATAGGACAATTACCCGGAACAAAAATTAACGTTTTTTTCATTGATAATTCAAAATATTTTTCTTGTTTTAACAGTGTTTATCCTTATAATATCGACGAGAGATACAATCAAGAGCGTTTTATAGCTTTTTCAAGGGCGATTTTAGAATACACTCAGCTTTTGAATTTCAAGCCCGATATAATTCATGCAAACGATTGGCACACAGGGATGATTCCGGTTTATTTGAAGACAACTTACAAAAACAATGAATTCTTCAAAAATACAAAAACTGTTTTTTCTATCCATAATCTTGCCTATCAGGGAATGTTTTACGACGACGTGCTTGATTTTGCGCAAATTCCAAAAGATGAAGTTATGTATTCCTGGGGCGTTGAACTTTTCGGGCACGTAAATTGGATGAGAGGCGCGATAAATTATTCGGATAAAATTGTTGCAGTATCGCCCACTTATGCAAAGGAAATTCAAACTCCAGAAGGCGGATATCACATAGATTGTACCCTAAGAGATAATTCTCATAAACTTGTCGGAATCTTAAACGGAATTGATACAAAAGAATTTGACCCTAAAACCGACAAATTAATTCCTAAAAACTTTGACAAACATGATTTGGCAGGTAAAGTCGCCTGTAAAAAGCTTTTGTGTGAAAAATTTAATCTTAAATACAAAAAAACACGCCCAATGATTGGTATGGTCTCAAGAATGACAGAGCAAAAGGGATTTGAGTTATTTTGGGGAATTGATGAAGAATTAAAAAAATTAAAAGCCGATTTTGTGATTTTAGGTACAGGAAATATGTGGTACGAAGACCATTTTAACTGGCTTTCAAAGACAACAGATAATGTTCGCGCGCACTTAAGTTTTTCGCATGAAATTGCAAATCAGATTTATGCGGGCTGCGATATGTTTTTGATGCCAAGCAAATTTGAACCTTGCGGACTGAGTCAAATGATAGCAATGCGCTATGGCACTTTGCCTGTTGTCAGGACAACCGGAGGACTGGAAGACAGTGTTGTGGGGCATCCGCTTAAAAAAGCAAACGGATTTAAGTTTTGGGATTATGATTCAACCAATATGCTCAACGGAATTAAGTACGCAATAGGCGTTTTTAAAAATCAGGATGAATGGGCAGGGCTTGTAAAATCAGCGATGAACTACGATTACAGCTGGAAAAAAAGCGCAAAGCACTACATGGATGTTTACGAAAGCCTTTTGAATTCATAAAACACAAGCAAGTATCATCAAAACTATTGCTCCGATTTGCATTGCCGTTGACATGTGTTGTGCAAATTTGTTTCCGTCATATTTTTTGGCGCTCTTTTTTGCCTGCTGAGCGCTTGCAATTCGAGCCATTCTGGTCTGAGGGTCATCCTGTACAAAACTTGTGCTGAAAACCTTTGCTTCAAGCCTTGTAAGCCTATTCTCAACGGTATCTTCAGGAAAAGCCTTTTTAAATAAAGATTTTTCCAGTGATGTAAGCGGTGCTCTTATATCTGCATTGCTTTCGTAGTCATCAAAATTATCGCCGAAATCTTTTTGAGAAAAATTGTTTGGCGCAGCAGCTCCGCTCATTGTCCCTTGCATCGGCAAATTATCAAGGTCTTCGGGGCTGTAAAAATAATCATTTTCCTTGGGGCCTTCGCTGAGTCTGGTTTCGGGCAAAATTCTGGCCTTTAGCCTGTCAACTCTGGAGTTTAAGCTTTCATCGGGAAAACTCTTGTTAAAGGCTTTTTGCTCCAAGTTTGAAAGACGCTTGTTAATTTCAAGGTTTTTGTATTCTGTTTTAAAAATTTCATTTTCTAGATTATTTACTATGGGATAATTTATATTAGGGTCTGCTTTGGGGACATCCGCCTTGATTTCCCCTTCCTCTTCTGCAAAAGTGTCTCTTTTGGGCTTTATTTCCTGACCTATTAAATCAGCCGATAAATCCTTTTTTAACCGTTCAATGCGTGTATTTATAGGTTGGGAGTAAGACTTTCCGTAAACATTTTCTTCAATGCGGCTAAGACGGGCCTCATCGGTTTGGGTTTCGTATTGAATTCCAAAAAGCGAAGTTTCCATTTTTGAAATAATTGAACAAAATTGACTCTGTGCAAAAACTCCCCCGCAAAGTGCAAAATATAAAATTATAATCAGTAATTCTTTCATAAATTTACCCCGTTTTCAGGATAAAAATTATTGAAAGAAATTCCCATTACACAGCGTCTTTATTTAAAAAAAGAAAAAATTAGCACAATTATTTAAGCAGAAAGTAGTATGAAATATTACCCTAAAATTCAATTCCTTTTCTTGCAATAATTCCGGTGTCCCAATAATGCTTTACGGGCTCAATTTTTGATACAAGATGAGCTATTTCAATCACTTTTTCGTTGGCATTTCTTCCGGTTAAAACAATTTCCATTGCTTTAGGTTTATTTTTTAAAACCTCCACAACTTCATCAATATCTATTATGCCCAAATCAATTGCTATATTTATTTCATCAAGAATTATAAGCTGGTATTTGTTTCCCTTTATGGCTTTTTTTGCAAGTTCCCAGCCTTTTTTAATCTCTATTTCATCTTCGTTAGATTTATTGTGTGAGTATACAATTCTATCTAATCCTGCCTGTACGATTTTTAGATTATTGGAAATATCTTTTGAGAGGTTTCTGAAAGAAACCAGCTCACCGTAGTTATCTCCGCCTTTTGTAAACATAACCAAAAGAACTTTCCATTTTCTGCCCAAAGCCCTCATGGCAAGACCTAATGAAGCGGTAGTCTTGCCTTTTCCGTTTCCTGTGTAAATCTGGATGTAACCGTGCTGTTCCCAGGTCGGGTTTATTAAATTTCCGTTCTTGATTTTTTTAATCATCTTATCTTGTTTCATTTCCCCATTTATTATATATTAAAAAAATGATTCAAAAGGAAGTTTTGCGTACCAAATGTAAAGAAATAAGAAAATCGCTGAATGTTAATTTTATAAGCGAAAAAATTGTTTCAAAAATTTTTTCGCTTGAAGAATATCAAAAAGCCTGCCATATAATGATTTTTTATCCTTTGCAGTATGAAATTAATTTGCTTGGTTTAATGAGGGATTCTTCAAAAAAATTCTATCTTCCAAAAGTCAGTAAACAGGAGCTTTTGGTTTGTTCTTATCAAACAGATGATAAACTTGTTGATTCAAAATTTAAAACAAAAGAACCGTTATCAAATTCTGTTTCTTCGGATTTGCTTGATATTGTTTTTGTTCCCGCCGTTGCGGCAGGCAAAAATTTCAACAGACTTGGCTATGGCGGAGGATTTTATGACAGGTTTTTATCAAAAATAGGTTCAAAAACAATTAAAATAATAGCAATCCCAGATGTTTTAATTGTTGATAATATACCTTGTGAATCTTTTGATGAATCCGTAAATATAATAATTTCCGAAAAAAGGATTTTAAAATAAAAAAGACCCGCAATAAAAAATTGCGGGTCTTTTTTAAAATTAATTATTTATTAGCCTAGGCCGAATTTAGGTGCAGATTGTTTAGCTGCCGCGTCTTCGCCTTTGTTCAATTCTTCAAGTTCTGTATTAAGTAATTTTAATTGCTCATCTAATTTAGTTTTTTCAAGAGTTATCTTTTTCTCTTTTTCGTTCAAAATATTTTTTTCAATTTCTTGGTATCTTCCACGTTCTCTGTCATAAAGTTGTTTAAAAACAAGTTGTTGGTATTGTTGACTATACTGAGGGGCGACGTTGTTCATTTGCCCTGAAGCCTGGTACATTGAAAATTGTTGCCTTGCAGATGCCATCGCTCCGTTATGAGAAGTCATCATAAAGTTTGACATTCTGTCAAAAACCGAAACGGGAGCATTTGTCAGATCACTGAGTGATATATTCCCGTCAGCGATACTTGATGAGTAGCTGTGCAAATCATTTAAAAGTTGCTGGAGTTTAACTACCTTTAACTCAAGATCAAATTTTCTTCGGATTACATCCTGTTTGCGATATGCGAAAATCAAGAAACCCATTTTCCAACTCCTACCAAATTAAATTAACCTTAACCTTAACCTTACATATATAAAAACATTTGATTTTTTAAAATTGCTCTTTTGTTGTTTTAGTTTAATTTTATTTGATTTGCTGTAAAATTCATATATAACTGAATTTTACAGGTTTTATCCTTGAATGATTATTTAAAAAATATATATTAAATAACTACTCAATATGTAATAAGTGCCTATTTATTTGTAACAAAATGTTAAGAAAATTCCAAAAACCTAAGAATTTCTGCCTGATAAAGCAAACAATCTAAACATATTTTTATCGTCTAAATAAATTTGGTTATTTTCAAGCAGTTTTAAAGCCGTGCTCGGAGTTAAGTGTTTTGTATCCTTTGTATACTTATAAATTAATGCGTTTATTTCTTTTTTCATTTTTGAATCCAATGCAAAGTAGGACATTACAACATCACCGAAATTATTTTGATGAGAATAAACTTGTGCAAATGTTTTAGGCGGAAGCACTTTATTTATTTCCTTTAGTTTTTTTGCACTTACTGTATAAGCTGGTAAACTGCCGAATTTATTTTCTGCTGTATATATTTGTTCAAGAATTTCCGGATAAAAAGACAATTCCTTGTTCATTTTTTTAATTTCAGCCGCATTTGCTTTGTGCGCAAAAGTATTTTTATTTTCATCTTTTGTTAAATATTTTGCTTTTAGCTGTTGCGTTTCTCCTAAGAAATCAAAATCATCATCTTGGCATTCTTTTCTTATGGACAATTCATCTTTTAAAGAGACGTATTGAGAAAAATTATTTTTTGCAAAAGTTGGGGAATAATTATTTGTGTACGAATTTTTAAAATTTGAAATCAAACTGACTTTCATAGTTACCTCACATTTCTTCACGATATTTTAAAATACTAACAAAAAAAAAGTTGCTATCACACAATTAATTGATACAAAATTTAACTTTAATGCAAAGTCAAGGTTTATTTTTATTGTAAAATATAATCATGTTACAAAAGCAGGAGAACTATATGAGAGAACTTTCGCCGTTACAAATTGAGAGATTGAAATATCAGCCGAAATTGCCTAATTCTTTAAGGAAAGGAATAAGATATTTAGAGTTAATAAAAGGAAAACAGACAGAGTCCATAAGAGATCAGGAACAAATCAAAAATCTTTTTGAAAACATATACGGAAGTCCTGTAATAACGTTTGAGGGTTCAAATGATGAAAAAGATTCTTGTGTAAAAAACGTCGGCGTAATTTTATCCGGCGGTCAGGCACCCGGAGGGCATAATGTTATAGCGGGGCTTTATGATGCTCTTAAACAAGCAAATCATCAAAATAAACTTTACGGATTTCTGGGCGGTCCAGCGGGGATTATTGACGGAAAATATATTGAATTTAGCGATGATTTTATTGATAAATATAGAAACACAGGTGGTTTTGACATAATAGGCTCGGGCAGAACAAAGCTTGAAACTCAGGAACAATTCGAAAAATCGCTTGAAACTTGCAGAAAGTTAAATATTTCTGCTGTTGTTATAATAGGCGGTGACGATTCAAATACAAATGCTGCGCTTCTTGCCCAGTGGTTTGTTCAAAATAATTGCGGAGTACAGGTAATCGGCTGTCCCAAAACCATCGACGGTGATTTAAAAAATGAACAAATTGAAATTTCTTTCGGTTTTGATACTGCAACTAAAACTTATGCAGAATTAATCGGAAACATTCAACGCGATGCAAATTCAGCAAAAAAATATTGGCACTTTATAAAAATCATGGGCAGAAGTGCCTCTCACGTTGCACTTGAAGCTGCTTTACAAACTCAACCTAATATTACTTTGATTTCTGAGGAAGTTGAAGAAAAACAAATGTCTTTAAATGAAATTATAAATAATATGACTGAAATTATTGCAAAAAGAGCAGCTAACGGAAAAAATTTCGGTATAGCCGTTATTCCCGAAGGGCTTATAGAATTTATTCCTGAAATGAAATCAATGATTGCGAATTTGAATGATATTATGGGTGAATTGGAACAGGATTTTAACTATAACAATGCCACTTCGACTCATGAAAGATTTGAAATAGTTGAAAACAGGCTTCAGGAAAATAATGCAAAGGTATTTAATTCTCTTCCCGCGCTTATCAAAGCACAACTTCTCATGGACAGAGATCCTCATGGAAATGTTCAGGTTTCAAGAATTGAAACGGAAAAGCTTTTGATTGAGATGATTAAAACAAAACTTGAAGAAATGAAATCACAGGGACAATATATAGGTAAATTTTCCGAACAGGCTCATTTTTTTGGATATGAGGGCAGATGTGCTTTCCCTTCAAATTTTGATTCCGATTATTGCTATTCGCTTGGATTTAATGCTTTTGCTTTAATCGATTTTGGGATTACCGGTTATTTGTCTTCAATTAAAAATTTGACTGAGTCTGCGGATAACTGGATTGCCGGCGGAGTCCCTTTAACGATGATGATGAACATGGAAAAACGACATGGGGAATTTAAGCCCGTTATTCAAAAAGCATTGGTAGAACTTAACGGACCTGTATTTAAAGTTTTAGAGAAAAACAGAGAAACTTGGGCCTACGACGATAAGTATATTTTCCCCGGAGCTATACAATACTTTGGGCCAAGTTCTGTTTGTGATGCAACAACAATAACTCTTAAGCTTGAAAAACAAAAAACTTTTGTTTAAAACTTTTGTAAATATGGGGCGCGGCTTGTTTTAACACCCCCCCCCCACAATTTTTAGGAGCGGTCGGGAAAAGTTAAAATTTTATAGGAAACAACAATGTACG
>CAZXID010000029.1:0-20504 GCA_964640325.1 uncultured Muribaculaceae bacterium
AATCAATCATACTATTAAAATAAACTTTGGGCAAAGTTTTTACATTATTATTATTATTATTATTATTGCGTTTGCGCTTGTTTTAATTGTTAAGCCAACTATTAACGATTTTACGTCGTTGCGAGCTAACGAAGTGCATATGGCGGGTTACCCAACCCACCTTTTTTGGATTGCTTCGTCGCTTGCAAAGCAAGCTCCTCGCAATGACGTGAGTAGATATTAAAAAAGATTGTAGGTCGGGATTGCTATCCCGACATTTTGAAGGCGGAATGGCAATTCCGCCCTACTAAACAGATCCCGTGACAAGCACGGGATGACCTAAAGGGTTTTGTAATTTACTGTTCCCCCCTCACCATTTACCCTCTTGCAATTAAATATTTTTATAATATGATTATAAATGTCAGAAATCACGACAACCGAATACAATTTCAAATAGCCGATTTTGGCTTGTTTTTGATGTATTCTCGATAAGTAAATTATTTATTAATTTATAAATTAGTACATTACTTAAAAGAAAGGTAAATAAAAGTGGAAGAACAAGAAGAAAAGAAATTTAAGAAAAGAAAAAAAATTGACACTCAAGATGCAGGAGCACCTGTTCAATCAGAGTGGAAAGAACGTGTAGTCCAAATCAGAAGGGTTACAAAAGTAGTTAAAGGCGGTAAAAAACTCAGCTTTAGAGCAGTTGTTATCGTCGGCAACCAAAAAGGTCAAGTCGGCGTTGGCTGTGCTAAAGCAGCAGAAGTAATCATCGCTATTCAAAAAGCAATCGCTGACGGCAGAAAAAACCTTATCGAAGTACCTATTTTCAAAACAAGTATCCCGCATCCTATTACAGGGCGCGCAGGAGCAGGAAGCGTTATGTTAAGACCCGCTTCTCAAGGTACAGGGATTATCGCGGGCGGAGCGGTCCGCTCTGTATTGGAACTTGCAGGGGTTGAAAACATTTTGTGTAAATCTCTGGGCTCTAAATCACCTCTTAACGCCGCAAACGCTACTTTAGACGCGCTTAGAAACTTAAGACCATTCAAAGAAGTTGCAAGAAGACGCGGTAAAACAGTTGCAGAAATTTTAAGTTGACATAGTCGTAGGTAAGCTATAGCGAACCGTACGAATATGTCATTGCGAGAAGAAACGTAGTTTCGACGAAGCAATCCAAAATAATTAGATGCTGAAACAAGTTCAGCATGACGTAAAAGAAAAAACAAGGAGCAAAAAACAAATGGCAGAAACTAAAAATAAAACTAAAGCTACAGCCAAACCGAAGGCTAAAACTACCGCCGCTAAACCTAAAACCGTGGCAAAGCCTAAAGCTAAACCTGCAGCTAAAATAGAAGAAAAAATCGAAGTTAAACCCGTAGTTAAAGCTGAAGTAAAAACCAAAGCAAAAGCTGAAATTAAAGTTAAAACAAATCAAATTAAAATTCAGCTTATCAGAAGTCTTATCGGTTCTTCACAAGCACAGCGCAAAGTTGCTAAGGCTTTGGGCTTAACAAAAACAAATCAAATAGTAGAGCAGGCCGAAACACCTATTATTATGGGTATGGTCAGAAAAATTACTCATTTGGTTAAAGTAGTAAAATAGTCATAAATGCGAAAGCTTATGAGATGCTGAAACAAGTTCAGCATGACGTATAAGATTAATGTATTTAAAGCATTAAAATAAAAATTTCAGAAAGGATTTATAAAAATGAACATAACAGATTTAAAACCCGCAGAAGGTGCGACCAAAAAATCAAAAAGAGTCGGTCGCGGACGTTCTTCAGGTCACGGTAAAACAAGTTGCAGAGGCCACAACGGTGAAGGTCAGCGTTCAGGACGTTCTGCAAAAAGAGGATTTGAAGGCGGACAAATGCCGGCTTTCAGAAGATTGCCTAAATTGAAGGGCTTTAAACTTATCAATCAACTCAAATATGCCGAAATTAACGTCGGTATGATAGAAAAATTGGGATTAAAAGAAGTTTCACTTGAAATTTTGCAAGAAAGCAAAAAAGCACATCCTTCAACAGTAGGTTTAAGAGTGTTGGGTAATGGTGAAATTTCTAAATCTGTTAAAATTAAAGCTAGTTACGTTACACCTCAGGCAAAAACGAAAATCGAAGCAGCAGGCGGAAAGGTTGAGTTAGTATAATGCAGCAAAAAGTTCAAATGCCCACAACTGCAGACTTAATGTCTATGTGGCACGCTTCAGGGTTGAAAGAAAAAATTATTTTTACTTTCATAATGATAGCGGCTTTCAGATTCGGCGTTCAGATGCCTATTTTTGGGATAAATAACGAAATTTTTTCAAATATGGCGGCGCAAAATAACATAATAGGATTTTTGGATTTATTTTCCGGCGGGGCTCTGGGTAAAGTTTCAATCTTTGCTTTAGGGATAGGACCTTACATCACTTCATCAATCATAATGCAATTAATTTCAGTAGTGGTGCCGTCGTTAGAAAAACTTCAAAAAGAAGAAGGTGAAGCCGGCAGGAGAAAACTTGCGCAATATACAAGATTGTTTACGGTTGTCTTGGCAATATTCCAATCATTTATTTTTATGGTTTACATGTCAAAACTTCCCGGGGCAATTTTACCAAACGTAAATCCAGGACTGTTTTTTATAAGCTCAGTTGCGGTATTAACAGCAGGCTCTGTACTTGTAATGTGGCTTTCTGAACTTATAACAGAAAAAGGCATAGGAAACGGCGGATCTTTGATTATCTTTATAGGTATTTTATCGGGAATCCCGATTTATGCTCAAAGAACAGGTCAGCTTGTTGCAAGGGATTCGGCTTTGCAATTAGGACTTTTAGTATTGCTTGCAATATTCTTTGCGACAATGGTTTTCATCGTAATTATGCAAGAGGCTCAAAGAAAAGTTGTTATAGTCAACCCTAAAAGACAAGTCGGAAATAAAGTTTACGGCGGAGTTAACACTTTTATCCCATTTAAACTTAACCCCGGCGGAGTTATGCCGATTATATTCGCAATTGCAATTTTGCTTTTCCCGACAACCGTTTTGAGCGTAGTGGGGCAGGCAAATATTCATAATTTGGCTTTGAAAAATTTTATTATGCAGCTTACGCAAATTATGAATCCAAACGGTGCGACATATTACATTATTTATTTCTTGCTAATCGTTACTTTAACTTTCTTTTACGCTTCTATTATGCCGAACATGCAGCCCAAAGAAATTGCAAATAACTTAAAAAAATACGGATCTTCAATTCCTGGAATTAAACCAGGTAAGCCGACTTCCGATGCTTTAGATAAAATCCTAAGCAAAACAACCTTTATCGGAGCTATGGGACTTGGAATTATAGCACTTATACCTTCGCTGGCAAGTTATATTACCAATATTAAAACTTTGCAAGGTATCGGCGCAACCTCATTAATAATCATGGTCGGAGTTGCACTCGACTTAATTAATCAAGTCAGAACACACCTCCTTGCAAGAAATTACGAAAGCTTCTTGAAGGAATAGATAATATATTTCAAACAAGGGGTTGTAACCCCTTGTTTGTTAAAATTAAAAGGGGCGGGATTTTCTGAAAGAAAATCCCGCCCCTTTTATTACCGTCATCCTGAATTTATTTCAGGATCTCATCTGCGAACGTCTATGAGATGCTGAAACAAGTTCAGCATGACGTTTTTTAAACCGCAAATCTAAAATGCACAATATCTCCGTCTTGAACGATATAATCTTTGCCTTCAAGACGAGTTAAACCTTTGTCTTTGCAAGCAGAGTAAGAACCGCATGCGATAAAATCTCTATAAGCGGTAACTTCTGCCCTTATAAAACCCTTTTCAAAATCGGTATGAATAACGCCCGCTGCCTGAGGTGCCTTTACACCTGCGGGTATTGTCCAAGCACGGACTTCCATTTCTCCGGCTGTTATAAAGGTTCTCAAATCTAAAAGATGATAAACTGCTTTAATCATACGGTTTATACCTGAATCTTCGATCCCCAACTCTTGCAAATATTCTTTAGCTTCTTCGGAGGACAAATCAGCAAGTTCAGATTCAATTTTGGCAGAAACAATTACCACTTCTGCGTTGTGCGTTTTGGCATAATCTTGAACTTGTTTTGTATAAGCGTTACCGTTTTTTAAATCAAATTCTGTCACATTAGCACAGTATATAACAGGCTTTGTTGACATCAAATGCAAGCCCCTGATAACAAGCAATTCATCCCCTTCAAAATGGTCTTTGACATTAATGAATTTACCTTCAGAAAGCAGTTCAAGCAATTTTTTCAAAACTTTTTCTTCCAAAATTGCATCCTTATCGCCTGATTTTGCTACTTTTGAAATCCTAGCCTGCCTTTTTTCGACGGTGGATAAATCGGCTAAAGCAAGTTCCATATTTATTATTTCAATATCATCAATAGGATTAACTTTCCCTGCGACATGGATTGTGTTTTCGTCATCAAAACATCGCACAACCTGAATTATGGCATCAACTTCTCTTATTGTGTGCAGAAACTGGTTTCCTAAACCTTCACCTTTGCTTGCGCCTTTTACTAGCCCTGCAATATCAACAAATTCGATTGCGGTTGGAATAACGACATCTGTTTTTACCATAGGCTTTAAAACATAAAGCCTCTCATCAGGCACATTGACAACGCCGATATTGGGCTCAATTGTGCAAAATGGATAATTGGCACTCTGCGCATTTTGCGCGCTTGTCAGTGCATTAAATAAAGTTGATTTTCCTACATTCGGTAATCCGACTATTCCTGCTCTTAACATATTTTTTCCTTTTTAGTGTGATTGCTATCTCACCCTACATTTTTTTCAAACAACGTTTACTTTTACAAAAATCCAAAAAAACATAAATCAATGGCATTCGCATTAATCTATACAGTATTCCTACGTGCGTAGCATACCGCAGCAATGTTTGTATTTCTTACCGCTGCCGCAAGGACAAGGGTCGTTTCTGCCGACTTTATTATCGTGTCGTTCAGGTTGTCTTATAGCTTGTTCGACTTCTTCTGAAGGATGAAATTGTTCGGCGGCTCTTGCCAAATCCGTTTCAATGACTTCATCTTCTTTCATATTAACAATTTGAACACCGAATTTTGTTCTAAAAATATGCCTGGCCGTTTCACCTTGAATTTCAAACATCATTTTGTTAAACAGGTCATAGGCTTCTTTTTTGTACTCGATAAGAGGGTCTTTCTGACCGTAAGCTCGAAGCCCTATACCGTCTCTGAGCATATCAATATTATGAAGATGGTCAATCCATTTACTGTCGATAACTCTTAACAAAATATCTTTTTCAATGTTTCTCATAACATTTTTTGCTACAAAAGGCTCTTCAATTTTAGGACTTTCTTCATATTTTGCGATGACATCATTGTAAAAATCAACGATTTCGCGCTCATGATTCTGGTAGGCCAAGAAGGCATTTTCTTTAATTTTTTCGTATATCGCATCAAATTTCAGCCCTTGGATGTCTGAAACACCAAACAAAGACAATTGAGGGATAGTCGAATGAAGTTCTTTAATCATGGTTTGAAGATCTTCATAAATATATTCTTCAGGCTGCATTTCAGGCGAAATACAACTTCTTAAAAGTCTGTCAATCTCTTGTTCAATCATATATAAAATATTTTCGTTTAATTTTTCTCCGCGAATTACCCTTCTGCGTTGGGCATAAAACTTCTCCCTTTGAACGTTCATAACATCATCATATTCAAGCACGCTTTTTCTAATATCAAAGTGATAAGTTTCAACCTTTTTCTGAGCTGATTGAATCTGTCTTGAAATAATAGGAGATTCAATCGCCATGTTCTCTTCAACATTAAGCATTTCCATAAGTCCGACGATTTTATCACCACCGAAAATTCTCATCAAATTGTCTTCCAGTGAAAGGAAAAATCTTGTTGAGCCGGGGTCTCCCTGACGACCTGCACGACCTCTCAACTGGTTATCTATGCGACGAGATTCATGTCTTTCAGTCCCTATAACGTGCAAACCACCCGCGTCAACCACTTTTTGGTGTTCAAGTTCGGTTAATTCTCTTGAATTTTGCAAAATCTCATTCTTTTTTTGCTCGTAACTTGAAGTCTCAACAGTAATATTTTGTTTTTCAAGTTCTTCCTTTGCAAGATATTCGGCATTACCGCCAAGCAAAATATCTGTTCCTCTGCCTGCCATGTTGGTTGCAATGGTAACCGCCCCGAAACGTCCAGCCTGAGCAATTATATAAGCTTCTTTTTCGTGATGTTTTGCGTTTAAAACATTATGTTTAACTCCTCGTTTCTTAAGCAAGTCTGAGATGTATTCAGATTTTTCAATACTTATAGTACCTACCAAAACAGGTCTTCCTATTTTATTCATCTCGATAATATCGTCAACAACGGATAAATATTTTTGTTTTTCGGTTTTATAAATAACATCGGGAAAATCTTTTCTGATGTCGGTTTTATTTGTAGGAATTGAAGTTACTTCAAGATTATAAATTTTACCGAACTCGGCTTCTTCGGTCATTGCAGTACCTGTCATACCTGAAAGTTTCGGATAAAGCCTGAACAAATTTTGAAAAGTAATACTTGCAAGCGTTTGAGTTTCGTCTTGAATTTTAACGTTCTCTTTTGCTTCAATAGCTTGATGAAGCCCGTCAGACCAACGTCTTCCCTCCATCATCCTGCCTGTAAACTCATCAACAATAACAACTTCACCCGCTTTTACAACATAATCGGTATCACGAGTAAATAATTCTCTTGCCTTTAAAGCTTGCAACAAATGGTGTGCGTATTGAGTCGAAATATCAAACAAATCATCGACTCCCAGAAGTTCCTGCGCTCTATCTATACCTTCTTCTGTCAAGATTATATTTTTATTTTTTTCATCAACTTCATAATCGACATCTTTTTTGAGCTGAGGCGCAATTTTCGCCATAATTCTATAAGTTTCGGCAGATTTTTCGAGTCGCCCGCTTATAATTAGAGGAGTTCTTGCCTCGTCAATCAAAATACTGTCAACCTCGTCAATAATTGCATAATTGTATGGCCTTTGAACAAGCATTTCAAGACTTCCCGCCATATTATCACGAAGATAATCAAACCCGAATTCATTATTCGTTCCATAAGTAATATCACAGGCATAAGCCGCTTTTTTTAAATCAAAATCGTTATCCCCACGTCCGCCGGACAGAACAACTCCGACAGAAAGTCCTAAGAATTTATAAATTTTGCCCATCCATTCACTATCGCGCTTCGCAAGATAATCATTTACGGTAACGATGTGAACACCTTTACCCGTAAGAGCATTAAGATAGGCGGGAAGCGTAGCCACAAGAGTTTTACCCTCTCCTGTTCTCATTTCTGCAATATGTCCGTTATGAAGAAAATATCCGCCGATAAGCTGCACATCAAAATGACGCATCTGAAGCACCCTTTTGCCGGCTTCTCTCACCACCGCAAAAGCCTCAGGAAGAATTTTATCCAGAGCTTCTTTTTCCAAAACTCTGTCTTGCATGAAATCTTCTGATATTTTTCTTTGAGACAAAATCAACTTGAATTCATCAGTTTTAGCCCGCAGCTGCTCATCTGTCAATTTTGAAATTTCAGGTTCAAGGGCATTTATATGATCAATTATACCCATTATAGATTTAATTTTTTTTTCGTTAGGGTCTCCGATTAATTTTAATAAAAAACTCAACATATTTCTGAAAATATCCTCTCCAATATCTTGTCTAAATTATAACATAGACAAAATATTTTGTTACAAAATATTAACAATAAATTAATTAATTGAGGCTGCAAAAAAAATTGGCTAATTTCGGCAAAAATAAGTGAAACGAAATTCGTCCCTGTTCGCAAAACCACGCTTTTGCCCCTCAGCCTACTTTCGCAATTTGCTTCTTAAGATTATACAGGGGAAATAATAATTTAGAAAAACATGAACTGTAAAGATATTTTACAATTCATGTTTAAATTTTAAAGTTTAAAATTAATGATGCCGATACATAAGGTATAGGGAAAAAGAACGTTACTGGAAATTAAAACCTAAGGAGAAACACCAATGGGTATGTCAGCATCACAAGCAAGGCTATTGTCTTTAACCGCAAGGTTGTCTGATTTAGAATTCGCTGCAATGTCTCTTACAAACGCAAGAATTCAACTTTCAAGACAAACTGAATCAATTGCCAAAAATTATTCTGATGCTTTAAGTAACAAAAAATTTGTAGCTCAGGGGACATCAACTCCGCTTACAGCAAATTCTTTAACAGGATTTAAAACTTTATCTGAAGTGGAAGCGCAAAGAATATTAGTTGATACAAACGGCAGAATATTAGTATCAAGCACCGTTGCAAGCGCTTATGATCGTTCTGAAGAAAATCTTGAAACATTTTTAAATCAATTTGGTTATACAAGTTTGCATTCAAATAATATAGAAGAAGAAACTGAAGATTCAAGCCATAACGAAATAATAGCATCTGCGGCAACAACTGAAGCAGAATCAGATAAAAATGATACTACAACAAATAGTCCAAAAGGAACAGGTAGCGAAGTAACACCTGTGGGCTGGGGAACAGATAAAGATACCAATATAATAGGAGAAAAACCTATTATTCCGGTAGTAAACCCTCCTGTTACGCCGCCTGTAACACCGCCCGTTACGCCGCCCGTGACACCTCCTGTCACACCGCCTGCACAAAGGTACATATATAATGCTGATGCGGTAAGATATTACACGAATATTTTTAATCAAATTAAAGCCAACGGATATGCAACTACAGACGATCAAAATTTAAGCAACCCACAATGGCTATATGACCAATTATTCAACGGTAATTTAAAAATAGAAAAATTATCTTCAACCGGTCATGCTCAAGAGTTACAATGGAATGCTGACAGCTTGCTTCAAGAAGTTTATGACACATCTGACGATAGAGCAGCAGAAGCAAAATACTCTCTTGAAACGTCTAAAGTGCAAGCTAAAGATAAAAAATTCGAACTTGAATTAAAACAAATAGAGACAGAACATAAAGCTCTTGAAACCGAATATGAATCTGTTAAAAAGATAATTGAAAAGAATATTGAACATTCGTTCAAAGTGTTCGGATAATAAGAATTAATCCTACCCATTCCCTAAATTTCGTAACGTTTAATGCGCCAACTGAAAAGTTGGCTTTTTTTTATGCTACGCACGTAGCCACTCTGTATAGATTAATACAGTACAAATCGACCAATGTTTTCTGGCTTTTTGTAAACATCAACGTCGTTTTGTTTTTCATTAAGAAAACTATGGATTCAGATTCATAAACTTTTATCAACATTTTTGATAAATATATTTTTATTTGTTATATCTTTAGTTAAAATAAAAAAAGAAAGAGAGACTTAAATGGAAAGATTTTTTGGATTTATAGGCATTTTTGTAATATTTTTAATAGCATTTTTAATGTCAAACAATAAAAAACTGATAAATATAAAAACGGTAGGAATGGGCTTTTTACTCCAGATTCTGCTTGCGGTCTTTGTTCTAAAAACCCCGATAGGGCAAGCAATCTTTTATGATATAGGACTATTTATTCAAAAAATTCTCCAATTTTCTAATCAAGGTGCGGCATTTCTTTTCGGTCCACTTACCGACAACATAAAACTCGGCAACGTTTTTGGCAAAGGCTCTATCGTTTTTGCAATTCAATTGCTTGCAACAACTGTTTTTGTAAGTGTTATCGTAAACATTTTATACTATTACAAAATTATGCAGCGTGTGATTGCTGTTTTAAGCAAAGGAATGTATAAATTAATGAATGTAAGCGGTGCAGAATCTTTTTCAAACGTTGCGAGTGCTTTTGTAGGACAAATCATGGCACAACTTATGATAAAACCCTATCTGCCGAATTTAACACGTTCAGAGCTTTTGGCATCAATGACCGGAAGTATGGCATGTATTTCAGGCGGAGTTATGGCTATATACGTAGGGATGGGGATTCCGGCACAGTATCTTCTTGCGGCTTCAATTATGGCAGCCCCGGGGGCTCTTGTCATTTCCAAAATAGTTTATCCTGAAGATGGCGCACCTCAAACTCAAGGTGAAGTAAAAATCAGCAAAAGAAGGACCCATGTTAACGTTGTGGATTCAATAGCAAGAGGCGCTTCAGACGGCTTTTCGATAGCACTGAAGGTTTTTGCTGTATTGATTGCTTTTGTAGCATTAATTGCAATGATAGACTGGATACTGGGAAAAGCCGGCGTATTTTTACACAATGCTTTACATATAAATCTTGCCTTCCTTGGACTTGATATTGATAATCTTTCAATGAAATCTGTAGTGGGAAAACTTTTTGGAGCACTTGCTTATGCAATGGGTGTTCCGCTTAAAGACTCAAATATTGTAGGCTCATTATTAGGCACAAAATTTATCCTTAACGAAATGCTAGGCTATATTGATTTAATTTCAGTTAAAAATATTATTACTGAAAAAAGCTTTGTAATATCAAGCTTTGCCCTCTGCGGATTTGCAAATATCAGTTCAATTGCAATACAAATCGGAGGTATCGGAGAAATGGCACCTAATCAAAGGAAAAATATTTCCAGACTAGGACTTCGCGCACTAATTTGCGGCACGCTTGCTTCTTACATGTCTGCTTGTATCGCGGGAATATTGTTGGGCTGATTCAAATTATGCAAAAATCTAAGCCCTTCAAGGGTTAGGGTTGGATTAATAAAATCAAACGGCCGTTTCATATAGCTTGAAATAAGCCCCGAATAGCCTCCTGTTGCAACAATTATTGCCTTATGACCGAGTTCTTGTTCACACTGTTGTACAAGTCCGTCAATCATAGCGGCTGAGCCCCTTATAACACCTGATAAAATCGCATCCTGAGTAGTTTTCCCTATTGCACAATTTGAAATAGCAACCTCTATTTTGGGCAATTTTGAAGTAAATTTATTTAAAACATTCATCTGTAAATTCAAGCCGGGGGCGATAATTCCCCCTATAAATTCACCTTTCTCATTGATAATATCAAAAGAAGTCGCTGTTCCGAAATCAACAACAATGCAAGGTCTTTTATAAAGCATAAAAGCGGCGGCAGCATTTGCAATCCTGTCTGCACCGACTTCTTGAGGAGTATCTGAAATAATTTTAACACCTATATTAAGTTCATTTGTTAAAAACGTTGGAGAAATACCTAAAACATTTTCAATGGCATATTTAAACTTTGAATTTAACTCCTCTACCACAGATGCAATTATACAGCCTTTAATATTAAAAGATTTGAGCAGAGTTTTAAGCAAAACTTCATATTCAGCCTGAGACAAATCCCTGTCCGAGGCAAGTCTGAATTCTTCAACAAGCGCATCCTGCTCAAAAATGCCCAGAGTAATACTTGTATTTCCGATATCTACAGTTAATAACATAAAATGGTCCCATTATTTGATAGAACCATTTTATAATAAATATTTTATATTTAAAAGATTATCCTAAAAAGCCTGATGCTTCTTGAGTGCCTGAATTTTGACCCTGAAAAACACTAATCAGGCTTGATGCATAAGCCATTTTTCCCTTTTGGGGCTCTTCTTTTTCTTCAATCCCTTTAACTGCCGGTGTGCTTGAATTAACTGCACCAATTCTGCCAATTGAAATTCCCATTTTTATGTCCTCCCTTATTTTGTAATTAAAAATCCCTTTATATCCCTTATATATATAAAGTATTTTTTTAACAAAAAATTGCATGTTACTTAAACAAAGTTTACAAACTAACAAAAAAAATATTTATGTGTTTTAAATAAACAATAATTAAAAAGGAGTTATGTTATGGAAGTCGGAAAAATTAATTCTGATTTAAATTTTGGAGGTGTTGTAAATGTAGCCGGTAATAAAAAACAGGTAGGGAATTTACTAAAACATGTTGTAAGTGAAGCTTCAAAACAAAATATAGCATTTAGATTTATGTCACTGGAAGCCAGCAGCGTTGATAAAAATTTTAGAGCATATATGATAACAACAGGTAAAGAAGCACAAATTCTTAAACAGGCACAATCACAAAAAAATAATTTTTATGAAATAACAAAAAAAATCGGTTTTCCTAAAGGTACAAAATCGCCCCAAAAATTGTTAAAAAGATTAGAATCGGGAGAAATCGTTTTATCAACATTTAAAAGCCCGCCATTTTTTACCAAAATAAAAAGAGCGGTGGAAAGACGTTTTTTAGAATTTGTTTACGGGGTTGACGATTAATTTTTTTCAATAAGCTCTATTTCGTAACCGTCAGGGTCTTTCACAAAGGCGATTAGAGATTTGCTGTTTGGGATATTAAAAGGTTCATATAAGTATTTTAGCCCCATTTCATCAATTTTTTTACTGAAATCCTCCATAGAATCAACCTCAAAAGCAAAATGCCCAAACCCGTTACCTATTTGGTAGCCGTTTTCGGGGGTTTCGTCATTGTAAGTCAATTCGATTTGAACTTCACCATGTTTATCAGACAGAAAAAACAAATTACAGTCGCCAAGCCTCATTTCTTTTACCAATTCAAGTTCAAGAAGTTCATTGTAAAATTTAAGCGATTTTTCTATATCTTTGACCCTAATCATTGTGTGTAAAAATTTCATAATGTCTCCTTTAAAATTTATTATTTTTTAACTAATAATGCAACCGCATTTGCCTCAATTGCTTCCAATCTGCCTACCGCATCGACTTTTTCGTTTGTTTTTGCCTTTATCGAGATTAAATCTACATCAATGCCGAGGGTATCTGCCAGAATTTTTTTCATTTGAGGTATATAGGGCATCATTTTAGGTTCTTGAGCAATTATATTTGAATCAATGTTATTAATCTCATAGCCTTTCTCTGTAATTAGGGCGTATACTTTTTTTAGTAGAATCAGGCTTGAAATATTTTTAAATTCAGCATCGTTGTCAGGGAATAATGTTCCTATATCGGGAAGTGCAAGTGCCCCGAGCATTGCGTCTATAATTGCATGAATTAAAACATCAGCATCTGAGTGCCCCAGAAGCCCTTTTTTGTAAGGGATTTTTACCCCGCCTATAATTAAATTCCGATTATCGACTAATTGATGAATATCATATCCTGTTCCAATTTTAAACTTTTGCATTGTAAGCATCCACAAACCTTTCAACAGCTTTTACAAAGCCATTATTATTAACCGTATCAGTTATGTAATCGGCAACTTCTTTAAGCTCAGGGGTGGCGTTACCCATTGCGACTTTAATCCCGCCTGCGGCAAGAAGTTCAATATCGTTATTTTGATCGCCGATTGCCATAACCTCCTCTTTTTTAAATCCATAGTACTGCCTTAAAAAATCAACTGCACAGAATTTTGTCGCTTCACCATGACAAACTTCACAAAAATAAGGAGTTGATTTTACTATATGGAGTTGAGGATATATTTCTGATAAATAATTAAGCCAGCTTGTCACTTTTTCTTGATTATCAAAATCTATCAAAAGAAGTTTGTTTAAATCATGCAAATCAATCCCGTCAAACGATTTTACAATAAAGCCGGTAGAGCGCTCTCCTGTGTATCTTCTTACGACTTGATCATCTTTTTCGACATAGAGCTCGTCATTCATATACAAATTGACATGGACGTCATTTTGCTTTGCCCAATTTAAAATTTCTCTTGTTTCCTGCACCGGCAAAACTCTTTGATAAAGAATTTTGTCTCTATATTTTACCATTCCGCCCTGATAGGAAACAATAGGGGTATCAAGCCCAAGCTCTTCTGCTATATAATCTGTCGCCGCATGCATTCTACCGGTAACTAAAATAACCTTGATGCTGTCATCGGATAATTTTTTAATGCAATTTTTAACCTCTTGATTAAATTCAAAATTGTATTTCAAGATAGTGCCGTCAATATCGGTCGCTATAAGTTTAATATCTGCCATGAATTTCCCTCTAAGGTAATTTTATAAATCCGTTCAAGCCTGCTCTTGTAAGTGCACAAATTGTTTTTGCATCATTAATTTCACCGGTTTTTACCATTTCAAAAACCTTATCCAAATTATACTCGAAATATTCTATGATTTCACCGTCTTCGGGGTTATGCTTTTTGTATTCTAAATCACGGGCAAAGTAAAAATGAAGAGTTTCGTCGCAAAAACCAGGGCTTGAATAAGCAATTCCAAGTTTATCCCATTTTTTTGCCACAAATCCTGTTTCTTCTTCAAATTCTCTTTTTGCTGCAATGTCAGGGTTTTCTCCCTTATCAAGTTTTCCCGCAGGAAGTTCAAGTGAAACCAATTTAAGCGGATACCTATATTGTTTTACCAAAAGAATCGTTTGCTTATCTTTTAATGCAAGAATCACGACGCCCCCGGGATGATTTACTACTTCTCTTATCGCCGTTTCTCCGGTGGAGAGTTCAACGTCATCTTTTTTTACATCAAAAACAATCCCGTTAAATATATCTCTAGAATTTAATGTTTTTTCGTAAAATTTTTGCATAAGCTCCTTAAAAAAGCGCCTTTATAACGTTTTTAATATTTTCATCCGTTATTTTTGACAATACATCCTCAATATTAATTTTTTCAAGCTTTCCTAATGATTTTATGACTTCAACTGTTTTTAAAATAATTGTTTGGTTTGTCGAGCTTAAAAGGCTTCTTAATTCATCAAAAGCTTGGTGCATGTTCAATTCCTGGACAAGCTCAAGCGCAGGGAAAATAAAGTCACTCCATTGGTCGAGCTCGTTTAATACTAAATCTTTTTGAATATTCCAAAAAAGCTCCATTTGGGAGTTTAAAAGTGTTTTTATTTCAAAAATTTCATTTTTTGTTTCTTTATCTTCATCAAAAATGTATTCATCATTTTCCGTCAATTGCTCGAATTTAATTTTTGCATTCAAAAGAACAATCGCAATTTTAGGGCTTTTTTCGTCCTTTTGCAACTCAATAAGTCTTTCCAAAATATCATAAAGCTGAAAATCAAAAATCTGACAAAGTGAAACAATTTCACCGAGCCCGTTTATTATATGATTGACAGCTAAAATGGTATCATATTTTAAATCTGTATCAAAAAACTCCAAAAAACTTTGCAGGTAAGAAATTTCTGAGGCAATATTTTCAGGCATGGATGATGTTTTCATAGTTTTAAAGATATTTTCAATAGCTTTAGAGTCGTTGTATGAAACCAAAAACCTGACAGCCGAAAGCTTTTCAAACTCATCATTTGAATCAAGTTTTTGTATAGCCTGATTGTAAGAAAATTCATCTTTCATTTCAGAAAGAGCCACGGCACAGTTCATTGCAAGAGGGTCGAAATCTGAATAAGAATGTTTTCTGAGCAAATCAATAGCTAAAGTATCGTTAATAACAGAAAAATATTTTGCACAATAAGCTTTTTGAGAATCCGAGCCGTTTTCTAAAAGTTCAAGCATTTTATCGGTTAAGTCTTCGTCTGCATATTTGGTAAGGGCATCTACAATAACATCTTCATAATCACCACAATAAGCTGCCAAAAAACTCAAAAGATTAAGATAATTGGTTTCATTTATAGCTGCAGCAAGTCTTTTTGCTACATTATGTTTAATAAAATCAAATAAAAAATTGCTTTTTTCCACTAAAATGCAAAAAGCATTTACATCTGAATTGTCAATAATATGTGCAGCCGCATATTCAAAATCTTTAGGGTTTTTCCCTGTAAGTTTTTTGACAATTTCTTCAGACATAAGCTAGTCCAAATAGAAGACGGTAACTACTTTGTGAGCTTCTTCGGCATATTCAACCGCTTTGTGCAAAGTTTTACTTGTATGAGAAAGGAAACATATAAGTTGATTACAATCGTCTATAATTTCTCTGTTACATACTCTTGAAGCATCTGCAAGGGTCATCATGGCTCTGTCGGGATGTTCTATGATATTTGGGACGCCGATAAGCTGATCTTGGACGTCAGAGGGCTGTTGGCCGATAGTTTGGGGCAAAATGACTTTCAGTTTATCGGGGTTTGCTTTCATCGCGCCTCTTATTGCAGCAGCGTTAGTTCCTGAAGAACCTCCTGAAGTAACAATTGTACTTCCTTGCATAACAAGTGCCATAGCTAAAGTTTCAATTAGCTGCTGATGCGTAATCGGCAGATTGCGACTTCCGATAATGGCAAAACGTTTTGCCGATTGTTGAATTGTAGCCAATTCCATTGCAAGCTCGTCAATAGCATCGGGAGACGAGTCCGAAACTTTATCCAAATCATCTACCGGAACCATAATCGACGGCTGTTCGTTATCGGATTTGCCATCTGAATTTAAAATTTTTTCTTCTACCATTTTTTACCTTCTTTACACAGTCAACTTTAAAAAAAACTTTTTTTTAGTATGATAATTGTAGCACAAAAAATAAATTTGAAAAGAGGGGAGCATAAGCTGAAAAGGTGAATAGTTAAACAGGTAAATAATTTAATAATTTTTATGCCCTTAAGCCTTTAAGCTAATATAATGGAAAATATTTTAGATAATTTAAATAAAGAGCAACTTGAAGCGGTAAAAACCATTAAAGGTCCTTTACTTATTTTGGCTGGCGCAGGTAGCGGAAAAACAAGGGTTTTAACCTCAAGAATAGCTTATTTGATTAAATCCGGAGTGCGTGCAAAAGAAATTTTAGCGGTAACTTTTACCAACAAAGCCGCAAAAGAGATGAGAGAAAGACTTGCCTCAATGCTTGGAGAAGAAATAGTAAAATACATGTGGGTAGGCACTTTTCACAGTATTTGCGGAAGAATTTTGCGCCAAGATATCGAAAATTACAAATTTCAATCAGGCAAATTTTTAGATAAAAATTTTACTATTTATGATGAACAAGACTCACTTTCGGTGATAAAACAGGGATTAAAAAAACTCAATCTTGACGACAAAATTTATGCCCCAAAACTTATAAAAACAATTATTTCTGATTCAAAAAACAAAATGCAGGATGCTTATTCATTTTCAACCTTTGCACGAGATTTTAAATCACAAAAAATAGCCTCTGTTTTTGAAGAATATGAAAACATCCTGAACAACAACAATGCAATGGATTTTGACGATATGCTCATGCTTGCGGTAAAGCTTTTAGAACAAAACCCGCAAGTAAGAGAAAAATACTTTGCCAGATTTCAGCATATCTTAGTTGATGAGTTTCAAGACACAAACCAAGCACAATACAGACTTGTAAATATGCTCTATACGAACGAAGGAGAAAGAAAACAAGAGGCGAAGATGCGTAGTCGCTTAGAAGATAATGAAAAAAGCCACGACTCTGTGCATCCACGAATCCACGCTTCTCGTTCTCTGTGCGTCGTAGGCGACATTGACCAATCTATTTACAGTTGGAGAGGTGCTGATTTTAAGATTCTGCTTAATTTTCAACGTGATTTTCGAGATACAAAAATGATTAAGCTTGAACAAAATTACCGCTCAACCGAAAATATTTTAAATGTTGCAAACGCAATTATAGAAAATAACGAAGAACGTGTCGAAAAAGTTTTGTATTCGCAAAAAGGTTCGGGCGAAAAAATCCAGTATTTTGAAGCCCAAGATGAATCCGATGAAGCAAATTTTATTGTCCAAGCAATCAAAAATATTTCACCTGATTTTAACAAATTTGCGGTTTTATACAGAACAAACGCCCAATCCAGGGCACTTGAAGAAGCATGCATCACACACGGAATCCCTTACAGAATCTACGGCGGGCTGAAATTCTACGATAGAAAAGAGATAAAAGATATAATTGCTTATTTGAACCTAATTCACAATACAGATGATTCAATAAGCTTTAAAAGGATTGTGAATACTCCAAAGCGTGCAATAGGCGATACAACAATAAAAACCCTTCAAATGATTGCAGATGAAAAAGACGTAAGCCTTTTTAAGGCGGCTCTGCAGCTTGACGAAGTTGAGGGAATCAACTCAAAAACAAAAGAAAAATTAAAAAAATTTACAGACTTAATTTTAGATTTCAAAAAAGTTCAGCCAAAATACAATTTGCGAGAATTTGTATCGCTTGTGATTGAAAAAAGCGGGTATTTAAGAGAATTGCAGGAAGAAAGAACACCTGAAAGCGAATCAAGGATTGAAAACCTGCAGGAATTGGTAAATGTTGCAGGCGAATTTGAACCTGAAGATATTAACAATGCTTACAGCGAATTTCTTGCCCAAATTGCACTTGTATCTGATATTGATAGCTTAGATAATATTTCAAATAACGTTACTTTGATGACACTTCATTCAGCTAAAGGGCTTGAATTTCCAATAGTTTTTGTTGCGGGGCTTGAAGAAGGAATTTTTCCGCACCAGCGCACTTTCAACTCACCCTCTGAGCTTGAAGAAGAGCGCAGGCTCATGTATGTAGGAGTTACAAGGGCGGAAGAAAAACTTTATCTTACAAGTGCAAAGCGCAGACAAATGTGGGGAGAATTTAAATATTACAACCCCAGCCGCTTTTTGGAAGAAATTCCGCAAAATTTGCTTGAAAGCTCGGTTTCACAAAATTACGAAACTCAGGCGACATTTACAAGTGCAGTTAATAAAATTAAAGGTAAGGATTATAATGCGCCGAAGGCTTCGCCTTCGGCGCATTCAGACCGCTTCGGCTACATCCCGCCAAGCGCAGGGTTCGGAAAGAACTTTGTTGCGCCCAAAAATAAAGAAAAATGGGTAAATGAAAACGAAAAATTACGTCGTTGCGAGGAGCATAGCGACGAAGCAATCCAAAAAACCTCCCGCCGAAGTCTAAATAACTCCTCTGTCCTTCGAGCACCTTTTTCCTCAAGGGGAGATGGAAAATATCCTCAAAGTAAAATTATTTTAAACAAATCACAAATTAATAAAGAAAAAGAACAGGAAAAAATTGATAAATTTTTTAAAGACAATGCCATAAAACGTATGCTTGCCGAAAAGAAAAAAGAAGAAGCAAAGAAAAATGCTGAAGCACAAAAAAAGTTCAATTCTGTACCTTATTTTTTCAATGAAGGCGAAAGGGTATTTCACGAAAAATTAGGAATCGGGCACATTGAAGCAGTGACCCAAATCAATGAAAGTACGATGTACACAATAGATTTCGGCGAAAAAGGCAAAAAAGCAATGGATGCGGCTTATGCCAATTTAAAAAAGTTTTAGCTTAAATTCGTAGTGACTTTAAATTAAACCCATGTTAAATGTGTTTTTTGATTATGAAAATATTCGTCTTCTTGTCCATAAATTGTTTTTAAGGCAAGCGGGTCAAATATCCCGTTATCAGAAGTTTTAATAATATTTTTTGTTTGATTTAATTCCGGGTCATAAATTGAAACTTGAAAAATATCCTTTTGCTCAGCCCCTGTACTTTCATTTTCATCGGATAAATGGGATTTTGACTTGGAAATATTTACGACATACTTGTCACCATTATGCCTCATTGCATTGATAACCTCATTCCAAGCATCCTTGTCTGAAGGATTTTGTCTTGCATATTTTAAAAATTCGGAATTCATAAAAACATGTGAGGTAAAATTGATTCTGCTTTGAAAATTAGAAACACCATTAATTTGCATAAATTTCTCCTATATTTAGTGTGATAAATTAAACTCTGTGATAAAATAATTTGCTAGTATATTACAAAAAATTAACAAATAATTTAAAAATCAGTCTAACTCTGCAAGTTTTTTATATAAATCAATTTGTTTTTGTGAAATATGTTTAGGAATCACAATTTTAATTTTTACGTTTAAGTCGCCGAATTTCCCGGACTTATCAGGTAAACCCAGACCTTTTAATCTTAAAGCTTGTCCTGAGGAAGTCCCTGCCGGAATTTTAATACCAATTTTACCGTGCAAGGTTTGAATATCTTTTTTAGAGCCCAAAACAGCCTGAGAAGGCGTAATTTCAATTTCTTTAGTTAAATTTATTCCATCAACTTGATATTCGTTGTCTTTAATGCTCAATTTTAAGTACAAATCACCTTTTCTACCGTAATTGTCCGTTTTACCCTCTTCTTTAAGTCTTATTTTTTGACCGTCAGTAACTTCAGAGGGCAATTTAACATTTACACTCTTTTGTTCTGAAATAATTCCGGTTCCGCCGCAGGAAGGGCAAAATCCGCCTCTGGGAGGGCAATGTGGACATTTCTCCATAATTTTAAACTTGACGGGAATCGGTTTTTTGTTATATAAATCTTTTGCGCTTATGGTTAAATTCTGTGTTATATCCAAATTTTGAGCTTTCGGTGCTTGTTGTTTTTGGGCTTGTTGAGAAAATCCGAAATCATCATAAATATTTCTTCTTGAAGAAGACTGCCTTGTTTGTCCCGACATCATGTCCCCGAAAAGCGAGCTGAAAAAATCGGAAAACCCGCTCATTTCGTCAAAGCCAAAAGCTTGGCTGCGAGTACCGCCTTGACCAAAGTTAAAGTTGAAATTCTCATATCCGGGCGGCGGGGTGAAATTAGCACCTTCTTGCCAATTTGCGCCCAAACTATCATAACGACCACGCTTTTCCTTATCGGAAAGAACTTCATAAGCCTCATTTATATCTTTAAATTTGGGGCTTGCCTAGAACAAATTTTCATGAGAGGGTGAGAATATGTTCAAATAC
>CAZXID010000030.1:0-20185 GCA_964640325.1 uncultured Muribaculaceae bacterium
ACTCGCCTCTTTTTTATTATTGGAGGGGGACCGAAAAGAGCTTATGAGCATAATAACGAATTAACTGATGGATTTACAAAAAAATACAATATAAAAGAGCTATTATTTTACGAAATTCATTATGATATCTTAGAAGCAATTTCGAGAGAAAAAATCATTAAGCGTTGGAAAAGAGCATAGAAATGGAATTTAATTAAAGAAGTTAATCCTAATTTAATTAATTTGTATGATAATGAAAATGTCTTACAGTTGCCGGTCTTGACATCATGATAAAAGATCCCGCAATTCACTTTGTTCATGCGAGATGACAGTGGGCTATGGGATGATATTTTTATTTTTATTAATGTGCAATATCCCGCATCAAGTAAGAGATGACAAAAATCCGATTTACAACAATCGTTTTTTGTAAATCAGAAAACTCATGTTCCGGGATGACACGGCTTTAAGGCTTATTCCTCGCCAAGAGCCACGTCAATTTACAGGTACATCAATGGGTTGGGTTAACATTACATCCAAGACGGTTCCTTTATTTAACTGAACATCCAGACCTTTTCTAAATAAATCAACTAAACTATCGCCTATCAAATAAGCTCCGCCGCCCATTGCTCCGCCTATTGCGCAAACAGGCGCAGTTATAAAAACGGCACCGTTGAAAGAACTTTCTCCGGCATCAATTCCGAATTGAGTTGTGTTTTGGGCTATTTCAACTGTCTTTTGCCAATTTTTTTGTAAAGCCTCACCATAACCCTTTGTTTCATAAAGTCCGCCATCATCTGTTATTTTAGCCCTGTTGCATACTCCCATCGACAAAGGCAATTGACGTCCGTTTGGTGTTACTACATGGTCAAAATCCATATATAAAACAGCACCCCGGGATAACATTCTTTTTGGGGTTATTTTGCCGATGCTACCTCTGATTATTGACCCTGCCGGAAGGACGACGCCTGTCGGCGATTTTTGATCTTCAAGAAGCATAGCATTAAAAGCATCTCCCTGATTACCAATTTGCGTATACAAAGCTTCCATCAATTCTACCTTTAGCTTAGTACCTGCCGGAATTCTTTTTGTTTTTGCATCCGCCTTGAAAGGTGCTGCAAAAACAGAATTAAATCCAAAAGCAACTGACAACAACAATATTAAAATCTTTATTTTCATAATTTTCTCTCCTCCGCTATATCTATAATTGTAATTCTAATTTTAAAAAATGCAACTTTTACACAAATAATCGGGCGAAGATTTCATAAATGAAATCTTCGCCCGATTATTAAATATTTATTCTAGGCCAATCCTGCTGTCATTGCCATAAAATCTCTTTCCGCATAAGGTAATTGATAATTATTACCTAACAAATATGGGTTAAAACCTTGATTATATCCGTTATAAGCAAGCCCTGGCATTTGATTTTGCATACCTGTTGCAAAAGGATTATTTACACCAAATGCGCTTGTCTGTGGCTGTACTTGTTGCTGAATCTGAGCTTGTGGGACTGCTTCAAAAGGATTAATCCCTGTTCCGGTCATTGAAGGATCTAAGCCGTTTTGATTATTTAATCCCATTACAGGATTTGTTTGCTGTCCCTGAGGCTGCAATCCCTGTTGAGAATTTACATTAACCTTTTCAGCGGCTTCTTTTTGTTTTTCTGTAAAGCTTTTTCCGACAACTTTACCTGCAAGCCATCCTCCAATTAACCCGCCAACCATTGCACCTACAAATGGTATTGGAATCAATGCTTGACCGACTGCAGCGCCTGCGGCAAATCCACCTATTTTTACAGCAGCTTTACCTATTTCTTTAACTCCTGTACCAACGCCGCCTTTTGAAAAGGCTCTTACTATATTTGGTAATTCCATTGCCACCATAATGATATTACCGATTAAAGGCATTCTTTTGCCAAGGACTTTAAGAGGTGATGCTGCTTTTGCCCAAAAGCCAGTTGCAGATTTCCCTGCAGCTGCAAAATCTCCGGGGATGGTTTTTATTGCAGTCCAGGTACTTTTCCAAAAACTTGTTCCAACTGCCGGTTTTGCAGCACTATATGCCGTTTTTATATTTCTAGCCAAATTATTGTAACCTTCAGCTTTTACTGCTTTTGACAAACTTGAAGAAAAAACATCTCCTGACGTTCCAAATGTAAAGTGAAGATATTCAGACCCTAAACGCCTTACCCCTTTCCACAAAGGTGTAATATAATTAGCAAGTATTTTCATATAACCTCCAAAAATAAGACCTAACCTTATATAAATAAACGTTTTTTGATTTTAAAAATTTACCTTAGATCCGTTTTACTTATGAAACTATGCCCAAAAGGCTTGTTAAAAGAGCCTTTCAGTTCTTTACATTTTGTTACAATAAGCCCTTTGTTAAATTTTGTAATGAAAAAATTACCCGTTATTAGGGGTTTTAATTTTATGATTATATAATTGTAGATAGATACTATTTTTAAGAGGAAAATATGACAATTGCAGTATATCCGGGAAGCTTTGATCCGATTACTAACGGGCATCTAGATGTTTTAAAAACCGCGTCTGAAATATTTGACAAAGTTATTATTGCCGTTTCAAAAAATAGTGAAAAAAAATCCCTGCTTACCTTTGAAGAAAGGATAAATTTGATTAAACAAAATATAAATGATTTAGAAAATGTAGAGGTGGATTTTTTTGAAGGATTGACGGTAGAATATGCAAAATTAAAGGGTGCTAAAGTCATTATAAGAGGACTGAGGGCGGTTTCGGATTTTGAATTCGAGCTGCAACTTTCACAAACAAACCGTTCACTTGCAGGCCAAATTAAGACGGTGTTTTTGACCACAAGGCCCAAGTATAACTTTATTTCTTCAAGTACGGTTAAAGAAATTGCCAGAATGCAAGGCGATATTTCAAAATTTGTCCCTGAATCAGTTGAAAAATTTTTAAAAATGAAATTTGCCAAATAAAATTTATTGTTATAGAATATAATAAGAAAGGTATCGTTTACTATGAACATGCAACAAAGCGGGATATATGAACTCTTAAAATTACTTGAAATCGTTCTGGAAAAAAGCTTTCCGATTTTACCAAATTATTTGGTTGCGATTAAAGTTAAAGAGGTTGAATCTTTAATAGACAGAATTTATGCTTCTTTACCGACAGAAGTCCAAGAAGCTCGCGCATTTCTTAGGCGCAGAGAAGAACTTCAAATAGAAGCGCAACAAAAAGCTGAAAAAATAATTATTGATGCTCAAAATGAAGCCAGCAGGCTTTTAAGTGAATCCGATGTGCTCAGAGCAGTACAAAGAGAAGCTGAAAAAATCAAAGAACAGGTTATATCTGAATGTGAGGACATCAAAAGAAAAGCTCTTTCTGATGCCGAAAATATGCGGGTTATAGCAACCGATGAAGCTATTAGAATCAGAGAAGGCGCCGAACTTTATGCAGAACAAGTGCTTACAAATATTGAACATGATCTTATTCAGCTTCAACAAGTTGTTAAAAACGGACAGGTTTATATGGAAAAACTTCGCTCTGAATCAGTAAAAAACTTTGATACACTAAAAGATAATTATCCGACAACTCAATCTGTAGAAGATTTTAAAATAAACTAGATTAAAAATAAAAAAAAGCGGGATTGCAAATACAAAGCAATCCCGCTTTTTTTTATTTTTAATCTAATATAGTAACGCCGGTTTGAGAGCCGTAATTATTAAATCTGTCGTAATATCCGTGATTTGTCCTATAACCATTGTAATAGCCGTAGCCAGGACTGCCAAGCGAAGCATAATTGTTGTAGGGCGTAGTATAATAAGAATCCAATGGAGGAGTAAACCCTGTCATTGAGCCATTGCCACCAAGGAGCATGCCCCCAAGGCTTCCTAATACCCCCCTCCATCCGCCTTGGGTGCCGGTAAGCGGTGTAGAATAATAAGTTGGTGAATATTGATTTGAATTGTAGTTTCCTGCTAATGTTTTAAGTGTTTCGTACCTCGTTGTTATATCTCCGCTTTGTACTGCTCCCAGAACCTGCTGTTCAAGCCTTTCAATTCTGGTTTGACTATTATCTGTGTTAAAATTACGACCAAAAATATTTATTTCCATTTTAGTTAAAATATTCTTTGAAATATTCGGGTATTCTACAGATTGATTATAATTTGCAACAATATTATCGACCCTTTGTGAAAGCGATAAATTTAAATATGTTTTGTTAAATATTTTTTTTTCTATCCTTGAAAGTCTTATCAATACGTCTTGATATGCAAAATTCTTTCCGTAAAGTGAATTTTCAATTTGAGTAATTTTTTGATAATCCGCATTATTCATTTGATTATAATTTCTGAGTGCAAAAGCATTATTTGCATTCATTCCCAACGGCTGGAGCGGAGGAAAGTATGTTACATCACAAAATCCCAAATCTGCGCTAAAAAGGTAAAACACAAGTAAAATTACCGCACGCTTCATTTCCCTCTCCTTCTAACTTTAACACCTAAGCATAGAATGAAAAATTTTTTTTTACATTATGCTTATGGACAAGTCTTGAGGAGTATATTTAAGGGATTATAAATAATATTGCAGATAAAAAACAAATTGAAATAGAACTCAACAAAAACCAAGCATGGATTATGGGATGCTGTTCATTCCATAATTTTCTTATATTAAAGGTTTCCTGTGCAAAAGAATCATTTACTTGCATGTTAGCCTCCTTTTAGAATTTTGCGCATCCTCTTATTCTATTGTGTTTATTATTAAAAAATGAACATCACCTAATCGGTCGATTTTAAGTATAATTTTAAGGCTGAAAGAATTTATTTTTTTATAAAACCTGTTTAGATTTGTAAATTTAAACACTCATTTTGTTTGTGCTTTTTTGTCATTAAGCCTATAATTATTCTGTTAGATATCGTTGAGGAGATTTTTTTAAATGAAAGTAATGTTAAACTGTTGCCCCAGACCATCTGTTTATCCTTTGTTCAGAGGCGAAGATAAAAAAGCTGAAACAGCTGTTGCCACACAAATACCTGCCGCTACTGAGCAACCCAAAACAGATACGGTACAAATAACAGCAAAATCAACAGAAACACAGCCTGAAGCTCAGCCTAAAACTAATGAGGAGCCTAAAAAATGTGAAGGACCTGATTGTAAAAAATAAGCCTTAATGCAATAAAAGGGGCGGATTTCTTTTGGAAATCCGCCCCTTTTTGATCCGACTTTTTATCTCTTTTTGTAAATTTTTTGTAACATTTTCTTTTAATGCCTTAAGTTTACCTGAAAACAGCCGATAAATTAATCATAAGGAATGGATTACGAAAAAGTTACGAAAAAGGGATAAGGGATATCGTCATGAGTCTTAATGTATCTTACAACAATAGCATTAATAGAGGAATAGATTCAAAAGTTCTTAGAGAAGTTACTCAAGAAATCTTCAAAAGAGCGGAATCTAAATCTTCTGAGTTGTCAAATTTAGACTTCGGTAAGTTTAAAAAGGCAGATTTGGGATTGGATCTTTACAGCGGCAAGGTTGATGCTTCAACAGCCCGTGAAATTTCAATGGCAAGTTCAGGAATGCAAGTTTCTTTAAGCGAAACAGCACTCAAAAGCCTTCAATTTTTAAACGGTGAAGCATCAAAATCAATTTTTAAAAATGTTGAAGGTAGGATAGCCCTTCCTTCTTCAGAAGAAGCAAATAAAGCAAAAAGCCTCTATACAGTACCAAAATTCACAGAATTAGTTAAACCTGCAACTGATTTAAAAGACAAAGACAAAGGTAATTCAAACCCTTTCTATAAAGGAGAATTACTAAAATCAGAGAAAAAAGAAACTGAAGAAAAAATTGCTAATATATTTGCTTAAATTATATTAAAAAGCAGTGCGGTCTTGCAAAGCAAAACCGCACTGCTTTTATACTAAACATTTCCGGTAGAACTGTTTTTGTCATCCTCAAGTTGTGAAATATCAACGTGTTCTGCCTCTTCCGAATATGTAACAACGGGTATATCGATTTCAATATTAACTTCGGCATCTACCATTTCAAGATCATGATTTTTATAATCTTTAATTTTTCCGTCTTCGAGTTTAACACTAACCTTACTGCTTAAAAATTGTAAAGAAAAGACTTTACCTAGGCCATCTGGTGTCATAACGCTTGAGCCTACAGGCGGCATATCCTTTGCCGCTTCGATGTAGTTTGAATACTCATAATTCAGGCAACACAAAAGTCTTCCGCAGGTCCCCGAAATTTTACCGGGAGTTATAGGCATTCCCTGATCTTTGGCAAGCTTTACGTTTATTGAATCAAATTTTCTCAAAAAAGAGCAGCAGCAAAAAGGTCTTCCGCAAATGCCGTTACCTTCTACTATTGAAGTTTCATCACGCACCCCGATATGTCTTAAGTCTATTCTTACACGCTTAAAAGTTTGTGTTAAATCTTTCAGCAATTCTCTAAAATCAACCCTTTCTGTTGCAGTGTAATAAAAGGTTATTTTTCTTCTGTCAAAAGTTATTTTACATTGTACCAAATTCATTGTCAGGTTGTGTTTTTTAATTAATTCTTTGCACTTATAGAAAGATTCGACCTCTTCTTGCTTGATTTCATCAAGGGTCTGTATATCTCTTTGTGATAAAGTTCTGATAACCGGAAGCGGCTCAGGTTTAATTTTTTCCCACTGTTGAGAAATTTCAGAACTAACCAAAAAGGCCTTTAGCGCTTCTTCGCCTTTTTCAGTTCTGACCAAAACCATCTGACCGTGTTCCAGTTCAAGAGTTTCGGGAACTTGCAGCGGATGGAAAGTGTTTTTCAATAATCTTACAGCGTATTTCATAAATTTATTCTATCACAGATATGATTCTTCTTCTTTAAGCTTTCTGTTCATAAGCTTACTCAATACCTCTGGCGGAGTAATATCAGTATAAACAGCTTCATATATGGCTTCTGAAACAGGGACTTCTATATTTAATTTTTTTGCAAGTTCGCAAATTGCTTTTGAAGTTTTTACACCTTCTGCGACAGAACCTAATTCATTTAAAATTTCATCTATTTTTTTGCCTTTGCCAAGCATTGCCCCAACCGTATAATTTCGAGAAAGCGGGCTTGAGCAGGTGGCTATTAAATCGCCCATGCCGGAAAGTCCGTAAAGAGTAGAGGGGTTTGCCCCGAATTGTACGCTAACTCTTACGATTTCGGCCATTCCTCTGGTTAAGAGTGCTCCCATGCAGTTGTCGCCCAAATTCATTGCATGGGCAAAGCCTGATGCAATAGCTATTACATTTTTAAGGCTTCCGCCAAGCTCAACACCTGCAACATCTTTGTTTGTATAAAGTCTGAAACGCCCTGAGACATTGCATGAGCGCTGAACAATTTTTGCGATTTCTAAGTCTTCGCAGGCAACAGATGCTGCAGTAGGCTTGCCTAACAAAACTTCTTGCGCAAGTGTCGGACCTGACAGAATTGCAAGCTTTTGTTCGGGCAAAACTTCTTTTATAACCTCAGACATTCTCATCAACGAAGGTAATTCTATGCCTTTTGAAGCGTTTACCAGAATTTGTTCTTTTTTAACGCCTGCTTTTTTCAAGGCTTCGCAAACAGGTCTTATGCCTGAAGTGGCAACCACAAGCAGGATAATTTCGGCATCTTTTATCGCAGATTGCAGGTCAGAAGTTATCTCTATTTTTTCATCAAGCTGAATTTCAAGCGGCTTTGAACAATGTTTATTTTTTATCAAATCTTCGTATAAATCTTGTTGCCGACCCCAAACAGTTATTTTATCGAAGTTATTTGTAAGCAGCCACGCAAGAGTTAACCCCCAACACCCCGGACCTAAAACAGTTAATTTCATATTTTCTCCTTCGTTGCTTCCATGTCATTGCGAGCGTTAGCGAAGCAATCCAAATAATTGTTAAATGTTTAGATTGTTTTACCCTAAAGGGTTCGCAACGACAGCATAATTATACCAAAAATAGACATATGTGGCACGTTACAAATTGTAAATGAAAACGCTGGGAAATAACAAAAAATATTTTTATGACTTTTATATCTTCATAAGAATAAAAGGAGAAAATTATGATTAACAATATTAATTTTTGTGCAAATCAATTATTTGTTAAATATAGACCTCATCACGGTGCTTTCAATCTAAAAGACGTTCATCCTATGGATATAGTTAGAGTTGATGACTATGAAAAAGGAATGCAAGGAGAGCAGAATTCTAACTTTGCTGCAATAGTTTTAACATATCCCGACAAAAAAGGTGATGTTAAAGTTTTGAATTTAAAAAACCCGTATTCACCTGAAGTTAAAACTATAAATATTAACAAAAAAGATGATGATAAAATTGTTGCAAAAACAGGTGATTTGGATTTAATCGCTTAAATCACTTTCCTTAAAATTCCGTTGTGTTTTTTAAGCTGTTCTTTTGCCTTGTCAATATCTATTGCAAGGTAAAGCGAAACAATCGCAGGCTTTATTTCCCAGTCACATTCAATAAGTTTTTTGAGTGCTTCAGCGTGGGTGACTTGTGCTAATTCTGCAACAATTCTTATTGCCCTGTCTTTAAGTTTTTCGTTACTTGCTTTAAGGTCAATCATAAAATTTTCATAAGTTTTGCCGATTTTTATCATTGCACCTGTAGTGAGCATGTTTAAGACCATTTTTTGTGCGGTACCCGCTTTCAGTCTGCTGGAGCCTGCAATGACTTCGGGTCCTACTTCCACGCAAATTACAAGACCTGCTTCTTCGGATATTTTTCCGCTTGGATTGCATGTAATTCCTATGGTTTTTGCCCCTACTTTTTCTGCCTGCGCCAAAACACCCAAAAGATAATTAGGGTTGCCGCTTGCAGAAATAACCACTGCAACGTCTTTTTCTGTTAAAATTTTTGCATCTTCGACCCCCGCGTCAAAGTTGTCTTCTATGCCTTCAACGGCTATTTTAAAGGCACTATCGCCGCCTGCCATAATCCCTTGAACCAAATCAGCCTCAACGCTGAAAGTCGGAGGGCACTCTGATGCATCAAGAACACCCAATCTTCCCGAAGTTCCTGCACCGAAGTAGTAAAGTTTTCCGCCTTTTAAAAACTGTTTTGAGATTATATCTATGGCTTGAGATATTTCGTCAAGAGCTTCTTCAACCGCAAAAGCAACGAGTTTGTCCTCGTCATTTATTTTTTGCACCATTTCTCTTGTGGAAATGATGTCAATATCTCTTGTTAAGAGGTTTCGCGTTTCGGTGATTACTTCGCTCATTCTTTCCCCATTTTGTATTGAAATAAATTCAGCATGACAAATTTATAATTATTATATCAATTGAACAAGATTTGCCATTTCAATAGCGGCTTTTGCAGCGTCTGAACCTTTGTTTCCTGATTTTGTGCCGGCTCTTTCGATTGCCTGTTCAATATTATCTGTGGTAAGCACTCCGAAAATCACAGGAACACCTGTTTCAAGGCTTACGCTTGCTATTCCTTTTGATAATTCGGCACTGACATAATCAAAATGCGAGGTAGCACCTTTGATTATTGCGCCTAAAGTTATAATCGCATCATATTTTCCTGATTTGGCGCTTTTTTGAGCCAGAAGCGGAATTTCAAAAGCGCCGGGTGACCAAATAACGCTTATGTTTTCTTCTTTGACTCCGTGCCTTGAAAGTTCATCAATAGCACCTGAAAGAAGTTTTGAACTTATAAATTCATTAAATCTTGAAACGATAATGCAAAATTTTTCGTTTTTTACGGTAAGTTTACCTTCAAAAGTTTTAGCCATAGTTTCTCTCCCTAGGTATTGTAAAATTAATTATTCTTCCTCTCCCCCAGGGGGAGAGGATTGAGGTGAGGGGTAAAAATTTAACCCTGCCTCATCTGCGTTAATTTTACTACACATAAGCTTTTTTTACAATAACGGGGCAAAAACTTTGTAAAATATGTACAAAGAAGAGCCCAAAAGCAGGATTCCGCTTAATCTTAACAAAACTTCCGACACAACCGCAAAACTTTTAAATCCCTTAAGTGTAGATGTAAAAACACCTGCGATTATAAGTATAAGCCCTTGCCCTAAAGAAAACAAAAACAGCATTAAAACAGCCAGTGCAATATTTGTCGACAACGAAGCAAAAGCCATAATGCCTGCAAGAATCGGCGTTGAGCAGGGTGTTCCCACCAGTGCGAAAACCGCACCCAATAAAATAGGATACAAAAACATATTTCTGCCGTTACTTTGAGGCATCTGCTTTATTACAACAGGGATATTAAAATCGAGAATCCCTAAAATATTCAGTCCCATTACCATTAAAAGCGAGGCAAGAATTAAAATAAAATATCCGGGGGCAAACGAAATAAAGACTTTTCCCGTCACGGCACAAATCACACCGATTGTGGCAAAAACAAGCGAAGTGCCGAATACAAAAAACATCATCTGGATAAATATTTTTATCGGGCTTTCTTTTGAATACCCCCCGATATAACCGATAATAATCGGCAACATAGCAAGCGAGCAGGGCGAAATCGAAGCAAGAAGCCCTCCCAAAAATGAAACTGCAAGCAAAATTATCTGGAAATGTGCGCCGCCTGCCGCATTTTGAGAAAAAAGAGAAATGTAATTATCCATTAATTAAATCTTTCATAATTTTTTCTAATTCGTCTTTATCTATATAACCTTCTATTTTTTTAACTTTCTGCCCTTTTGTGTTGACAAAAATCATTGTCGGAACAAGCGTTACATTGTATTTTTCTATTTGTCCTTTTGTGTATTCATCATCGTTCTGTACCGGAATTTCAATGAAAGTGATACTTGATTCATACTTCGGATGAAGTTCTTTTAAAATTTTATCCATTTTTTTGCAGTCAAGACACATTGGGGATGCAAATTTGATTACCTGAGCTTTGGCTCCGGTGCCTGCTTTGTTTGCAAAAGACGCATCAGGCTTGGTCAAAATCATATAAGCCACCAATGGAATAACAAAAATCAAAGTGATGATTGAAAAGTTTTTCATGACATATACCCTCCTATTATTTACAGGATACAACAAACATAGTTTAACAATAACACCACTTGTCTATTTTTTTACTTGCCCGATTGGGTGTTTTTATAAATCCTCAGGCAAATATATGGGCGAATCTTTTAAAAGAATTCTTATTCCTTCGTATGTTTTTGGATTTCTGACTATTCTTTGATATTCTCTAACCGTGCTTATGATATCATCTACAGAAAGCCTTACTATTCTTCTGCCGACTTCATTTTCCATTATTTTTGCCATAAAAATACCGTCCTTTGTATTAACATTTTTACTGTCGACATATAAACAACGGTACTTTAAAAAATCAACTTTATTGCTTACAAAAAAATATTCAAATCACAAAAATTTTTATTTATGAATCATTTGGCGATAGCTTATAGCTATTTCATCACCAACTACTTTAAGATGTTTAGCGGTTTGTTCAAATACTTCTGAAATATTTTCTCCCACGTTATATAAAAATCTCACATTCCCATTTTCCGGAACCGGATATACCGTTAAGTTAAAATTTTCCGGTTCTTTTTTCACTGATTTAAAGAGATTTTTTAAAGATCCAATGTATTCTCCTAAATCATATTTAGACATATTACCTTTAAGTAATAACTTGACTCTTCTTTCAGAAAAATCTACCAGCTTATTAGCATCCTTGTGACTGGGGATTAATAATCTACCATTAAAAGATGTACTGTTTGAAACTTTGTTAACTTGCATTTTGACACTCCTTTTTATAGAAAATACTTTCGCTACAATGCCTTAATGTATTAAAATTTAAAAATTTGCTACTTTGGCATCAAAAATTTTACAAATATTAACAATAAGCTTCACTCTTTCAGTGAAACGCAAATTCCTTCCATGATATTAAGAAAATCGTCTTCCGGAAGGGTAGAAATAGTTTTTATTGCAATATTTAAGTCTTGCTGTTTATCATACCAGCGACGGGCATTGGTACTTTGCCAAATGCCAAGCACTCTTTCAAGTCCGATTGTAAGAGAGGGCTCTTCTTCTTCTCTGTGAATAGCCTTAATCTGGTTTGCAACGTCAACAATATCGTTTGCAAGTCTTTTTCTGGATTCTTTATCTAATTTTTTAAGAATATCAAATGTCTGAAGTGTTTCGTCGTGATTATCATACCATCTTTTGTTCATAAAAATTCCCCAATACCTACCATTATATTATAGCTTACTTTGCAAATAATTCAATATATTAAACATTAGTTTACATAATTGTTTGGGGCGTTTTTTAATAGTATAATATTAAAAGAGGGGATTTTATTTTTTTAAAAATGATTAAGAAATTTTTAATTTTATTTTTATTCATAGCTGTATTTATACAATCTGCACTTTGTGAAGAAGTTTTCAAGATAACTTCGGTTAATTTTGACACTTCAAATTCAATGATATTACTAACTTCTCCTGACAATACTATTGAGCCTGTTTTAAAAAACATTAAACTTGTAAAACTTCATGACCCCGAAAGGGCTTATTTTGATATTGATTCTGCGGTTTTAACAGTGCCTGGGCAAAATTGGTTTTTCAATACCGGCCTATTAAAACAAGTCAAAGTCGGGCAATTTTCTACAAATCCAAATAAGGTAAGGGTTGTACTGTATTTTGATGAAGGAGCTTCTGCCCAAAAAATTTCTTTTCTTAAAGTTAACAACAATCTTGTAATTAAATTAAAAGACGGAATGTGTAAAGAAGATTATTTCCAAAATATTTACCGTGACGAAAGAACCTCCAGCAGCGATTTTTATGAATATTTGTCAATCTCCGACGAAGACGCAAACACGGTTAAAGTTGCCGTTGATACGCAAAAACAGGACGAAGTCCTTAATCAGATTCAAAAGGCTTTTAATGCCAGTATCGCTCCTCAGGTGAACCTCACTTCAACCAATTCTGTCACTTCAGAAGGAATTAAAAAAGAGCTAAAGCTCAAATCCAAATACTATTTAGATGCTGTATATCCAAAACAGGGCGGAATTTTACTGAGCGGCTTCGGCGCAATCAGTGTTGAAAAACCGATTTACTTATCAAATCCTTCAAGAATTGTCTTTGACATTCCAAATTCGGTTGCAAATCCCAAAATTCGCAATAAAGAAATAAAATTAAATGACAAAGAAACTCTAAAAGTGGGTCAATTTCTTGCAAATAAGGTTAGAATAGTTATTACATCGGATGAACAAGAAAAATATTTTCCTATTTTTTCATCTGATGGTCAGTCAATTTTTATTTCTGACACAAAAAATGTTGATTCAACTTCGCTTTTTAACAAAACAACAGATATTGTAACTTATTATTCAAAACAGGTTAATCCTACGACACAGGAATATATATTTGCATTTAACACTTCTTTGGTTGCGGGGATTCAAAGAGATGATTCAAAGGTAGAAATAACTTTCTATAATGCGCTTCGCTACAACGATGTGGATTTTAAAAATTCCCTCAACGCAGGGGCTTTTGCAAACATGAAAATGGAACTGCTCCCAAAAGTAGGATTAAAACTAACACTTCCGCTAAAAAAAGAAACGGCTCTTAACTGTGATTTGGGTGCCGATGCAAAAGCATTTAAAATAACGATAAGAGGTGAAAAAACAACTTATGCTATACCAAAAAGACAAACCGGTTCTGAACATAAAGTTATGCTAGATCCGGGGCATGGCGGAGCGGATTATGGGGCTATCCGTGCAGGTATAAATGAAAAAGACATTACCCTTGATATTTCAAAACGCGTTGAAGGAATACTTCGTGAAAAAAGCGTTACGGTTTTGATGACAAGAGTTAAAGACGATACTGTTTCGCTTAAAGACAGGACTATTATATGCTGTGAGAATAATCCTGATATTTTTGTCAGTATTCACGTAAACTCGAGCACAAAACCCGAAATTACAGGAATTGAAACGCATTATTATCATCCCCAAAGTGTCGGATTGGCGCAAACACTTCATTCATCGCTTATGAGTATAATCAAAACCTCCGATAGAGGCTTGTTCAAATCTAAATTTTATGTTATTAATCATACGGAAGTTCCTGCCGTTTTAGTCGAAATAGGCTTTCTTTCAAACGATGCCGAAAGAGTACAATTGGTAACAGAACAGCGCAAACAGGCAACAGCGCAGGCTATTGCCGAAGGTATTTTTAAATATCTTAATCAGGGTAAAAAATAAAACATTATAAAAAGAGAAATTTATGAACAAAAAACCTATAGCATTTTTTGATTCCGGAGTCGGAGGAATAACAGTTTTTAAAAGGGTTAAACAACTCTTGCCTTATGAAAATTATATCTATTTCGGCGATTTAAAAAACCTTCCCTATGGAGAAAAAACACCTGAGGAGCTTTATAAATTTGTTGACAATATTCTTAAATTCTTTGAAAAACAAGATGCAAAAGCTGTTGTAATGGCTTGCAATACAACAGCTGCAACCGTTTATGAAAAACTTAAGGATAATTACGGGTTCAAAATTTATCCCATAATTCAAGCTTCTGTAAAAGCCATTTCTCAAATTCAGGCAAAAAGAATCGGAGTTTTTGCGACCAATGCAACAATTAAATCGGGTATTTATGCAAAAGAACTTAAAAAATACAATCCGAATTTGGAAGTATTTGAAACGGCTACGCCCGAATGGGTTAAAATTGTTGAAAATCAAACTCAAAGTCTGCAAGAAAATATTGAATTAATAGAAAAATATATAAAAGAAATGCTCAAAAATAAGCCTGATAAAATTATTTTGGGCTGTACCCACTATCCTTATTTAATGGATGTTTTGTCCCAATTTGCACCAACAGAAATGTTTATTGACCCTTCTGTTTATTTTGCAGATTTTATTAAAAGCAGAATAGAAGAAATAGGTTTAAATAGTAATGAAAATGAATTAATCGAGCAATTTTTTGTAAGCGCAAATCCTGAGCAGTTCAAAAATGCCGCTTCTATTTTTTATCCTTTGAAGGATTTACCCAAACTTATAGTATAATTATTCTATGCAAAAGGAAGTCAGAAAATTACAATTCGGGCTTAAGGGCGAGATTGTTGCCCCTGCGGATAAATCGATTTCTCACAGGGCTGCGATAATTTTATCTTTGGCAAAAGGCAAGTCCGTTATCAAGAATTTTTCAAAAGGCGCAGATTGCCTTTCAACCTTGAGTGTTTTGAATAATTTAGGCATTGAAACCAAATTCGGCTCTGACGGTGAACTTTTTATTAATTCTGAAAACGGATTTAAAGCACCTGAAAAAGATTTATTTTGCGGCAACTCCGGCACAACAATTAGGCTTATGTCGGGCACTTTGGCAGGGCAAAATTTTGATTGCGTTTTAACGGGTGATGAAAGCCTGTCAAAACGCCCTATGAAAAGAATTATTGAACCGCTTAGCCTTATGGGCGCGAACATAATTGCAAGTGAAATACCCCAACGTCATCCTGAACTTGTTTCAGGATCTATCCGGCAAATAAATAATACAATTATCACTGCTCCTTTGAAAATTTTTGGCACACAACTGCATGGAATTAATTATACTTCACCTATTTCTTCGGCGCAGGTTAAATCCTGTGTTCTTCTTGCAGGGCTTTTTGCAAAAGGAAAAACTACGTTCACCGAACCTTTTATTTCAAGAAATCACACGGAAAATATGCTTGAGTATTTGGAAGCAAATATTTCCTGTTCAGGAAAGACCACGATAATTGAAAAATCAAAAATTGAGCCTAAAACAATAACTGTGCCAGGCGATATTTCTTCTGCGGCGTTTTTTATTGTTGCGGCACTTATTGTCAAAAATTCCGATATTTTGATTAAAAATGTGGGTTTAAACACTACAAGAACAGGTGTTTTAGAGATTTTGCAAAAAATGGGTGCAGATATTGAAATCTTGGATAAAAAACTTATTTCAAACGAAGAAGTCGGAGATTTAAGAGTTAAATTCAGTGATTTAAAATCTTGTACCATTGAAGGCGAGATTATACCCAAATTAATTGATGAGCTTCCGATAATCGCTCTTCTTGCCACGCAGGCACAAGGGATTACCGTCATAAAAGATGCGCAGGATTTAAGAAATAAAGAATCAGACAGAATAAGTGCCGTTGTTTCGGAGTTGAAAAAACTCGGTGCAAAAATAGAAGAAACAGTTGACGGTTTTATAATTGAAGGCAAATCAGCACTCAAAGGCGGGGTTGAAGTTGAAAGTTATCATGACCATAGAATTGCCATGATGCTTTATGTAGCAGGATTAATCTGTGACAAGCCGATTTTAATCAATGATTTTGAGTGGGTTAATATATCTTTTCCCGACTTTGAAAAAACATTTTTCCTTTAATTTAATTCCAAGGATAGTCACTTGATATTTTCCAACCGTCATGAAGTATTAATGCTCCGCAGTAATTTCCTCCATGTGACGTAGCCTGACTATTACAGCCTGAAGCACCTGTTGTTTTTAATGTATTTCTTGAGGCTGTTGCATTGGGATAAAAAAAAGATTTACCTTCAAGTGTAATAATATTTATGAAAATATCTTTTCCTACAAGGTTAGGAGGTTTTGCGCCATTTATATCGATAGATATTTGTAGATCTCTTGGATTATGCCATGTTGAAACTACAAAACAAGTATCCATTCCGTTATTTAACCTTAAAACTCTGCAGGTTGGTGCATATACTGTTGTTTTATCTAAATAATAACTGGTTGTTGCTCTACAAGTTGCATGATTCCAATAATTAGGATTACATTTTTGATATACACTCAAGTAAGGTGCAATATAAGTGTCAACAAATGTTGTCTGTTGAGTATTATTTGAAACATCATTAATCCCCCAATATGGCATGGCACCGTTTTCTGCAATTGAAGTATTTACTGCCTGATTTACTATAGAATAAGCTTTTTTTAATTGTTCTACTGCCTGTTGCTTTTGATACTCTTTTATTAAGGTAGGTATAGTTAAAGCGGCAATTACACCAATTATTCCCAGTGTTATTAAAACTTCAACCATAGTAAATGCGTTGTCTTTGTTCGGGATTTTAGATAATATCATATTTTATTTGCTATCCTCAGAGTTAATCCATTAATTTATATATTATCATAAAAACCCTTCTAAAATAATTTTTTACATTTAATTATTTATGTTAAAATTCGGTTATGGATAGAAAATTAAAAATTGGTGTTATCGGATTAGGACTTATCGGCGGGAGCATATTTAAAGACCTTTGTACGTTGGGGTTTGACGTTATCGGGGTTTCAAAAAGTGCCGATACAATCAAAAAAGCAAAAAAATATTCAAACGCATCAGATTCGCTTCAATCAATTAAAAGCTGCGATATAGTTTTTGTTTGTACTCCGATGAATAAAATCCTTTCAATTCTTGATGAATTGGAAAATATTTTAGATAAAAAGACTATCGTAAGCGATGTTTGCAGCTTAAAGCGATTTTTGCAAAGCAAAAATCGCCCTTATAAATTCATCCCGTCACATCCGATGGCAGGAACCGAATTTAGCGGATTTGATAATTCTTTTGAAGGATTATTTAAAGGCGCAAATTGGATTTTAACCCCTTTTGAAAAAACCTCAAAAAAAGATATTGAAAAATTAGGAAATATAATAAAATTACTCGGGGCAAAACCTGTTTTCACAAGCGCGGATGACCATGACCAAGCCGTTGCTCTAATTTCTCATATGCCGATGTTAATTTCGCAGGCGATTTTTAAGGCGGCTTGCGGAAATGAACTTGCCTTAAAAATCGCCTCAAGCGGATTTAAAGATATGACACGTCTTGCAATGTCAAATGAAGAAATGGCTAAAGATATGATTAATCTTAACTCCGATAATATTCAAAATGCTCTTTTAAAACTTTACTCATCTGTGGGAGATTTATTGAACAAAGATTATTTTGAACAAATTTGTGAAATAAAAAAACAAAGAAAAGAAATGTTTAAAAATTAATCAAACACTTTTTTTGAAAATATTAATTAGATTCATAACAATCATAATTAAAATAAGAGCAAGAATGTAGACGATATAATGTTTGATTGACCCTGCAAAAAACGCAGCAACAGCACCTGCAAAAACAGCGACCGAAGTCAGTATCAAAACGGTTTTCTTTTGAGTAAATCCCGCCTTTAAAAGTTTGTGGTGAATATGTTCGGCATCTGCAACAAAAGGAGATTTTCCTTTGGAAATTCTTCTTAAGCTTGAATAAGTTATATCAGCAATCGGCACCGCTAAAACCACAAAAGGCAAAATAATTGCAAGAGCCGCTGCTTTCATCACCCCGGTAATCGATAGTGCCGCAAGCAAAAAGCCTGCAAACAAAGCTCCCGAATCCCCCATAAATATTTTTGCAGGGTTGAAGTTGTAAGTCAAAAACGCAAGCATTGAACCTGCAAGAATAAACCCTATCAACGCACTTATAGGACTTGGCGGAACCATAGCAACTGCAATTATGGCAAGTGTTATGGAATTAACCGTTATAACAGAGCCGGCAAGTCCGTCAACTCCGTCAATGAAGTTTACGGCGTTACTTATCCCTACAATCCACAACAAAGTTATTATGTAGGAAAAGTGCCCAAGATGTATTACTCCGCCAAAAGGATTTATAATGGTGTCAATTTTTACGCCCAGAAAATATACCAAAGTCACAATTGCAATTTGTATAAAAAGCTTAAATTTTGCATCCAAATTATAAATATCATCAATAAGCCCCAAGAAAAACATCAGCGAACTTCCCAGCAAAATCCCCGAAACCAAGCTTCCATAAGGATAATAACTCAAAAATACAAGGAAAAGAAAAGTAAGCATTGTACTTAGCCAAATGGCAACTCCTCCAAGCCTTGAAATGGGCTTCCTGTGGATTTTTCTTTCGTTTGGCTCGTCAATCAAGCCTTGTTTTTCAGAATATGAAATTACCAAAGGCACGATAAATACCCCTAACAGGTAGGAAATTATTGCTCCGATTATATGTGCTTCTGAAAGTTTTATTATCACGATTTGTCCTTAATATAAAGGGTATTTATTGCATAATTTAAGCGAACGTTCGCGCAAATTATTTAAGCCGACTTCATTATCTGACGAAAGTATTGCAGATGCAATAATTTTTGCAACTTCATCCATATCGTCTTCTTTGAATCCTCTTGTTGTAACAGCGGGTGTCCCAAGTCTTATGCCACTTGTCACAAAAGGACTTTGCGGGTCATTTGGAACTGTATTTTTATTTGCTGTTATACCGACATGCTCAAGTACATTTGCCATGTCTTTGCCCGTTTTGTTTAATTTTCTTAAATCAAGCGTCATTAAATGATTTTCACTGCAACCTCCGACAATTTCCATAGTTTCATCAATAAGTCCTTGCGCGAGTGCTTTTGCATTTTTGACAATTTGTTGGGCATAAAGCTTAAATTCAGGCTTTGAAGCTTCCAAAAGCGCAATGGCTTTTCCTGCTATAATATGTTCCAAAGGCCCGCCTTGTATTCCCGGGAATACAGCTTTATCAATACCTGCGGCGTGTTCTTCGTCACACATAATTATTCCGCCTCGAGGACCTCTCAATGTCTTGTGTGTTGTTGTTGTTATAAAGTGAGCATATCCTGAAGGCGACGGATGGACTCCGCCTGCTACAAGTCCTGCGATGTGCGCTATATCTGCCATAAGATAAGCGCCTACACTATCTGCTATTTGTCTAAAGCGTTTAAAATCAATGATTTTTGAATAGTTGCTTGCGCCACAGATTATCATTTTAGGCTTTTCTTTTTGGGCAAGTTTTTCGACTTCATCGTAATTTATACAACCGTTTTCATCGATTCCGTAGCTTACAATATCAAAGTAAAGTCCTGAAAAATTAACGGGTGAACCGTGAGTTAGGTGTCCGCCGTTTGATAAATCCATTCCCATAACTTTGTCGCCGGCCTTGAGCGCATATAAAAATACAGCCATATTTGCCTGTGCTCCGCTGTGGGGTTGAACGTTAGCATGCGCCACGTTAAAAAGTTTTTTTGCTCTTTCCTGCGCCAATTCTTCTATCGCGTCGACATTTTCACAGCCATTATAAAATCTTTTATGAGGCTTGCCTTCGGCATATTTATTGGTTAAAACAGTCCCGCATGCTGCCATTACTGCTTTTGAAGTAAAATTTTCACTTGCTATGAGCTCAATCGTGCTCTGCTGTCTTTTTAATTCTGCCTCAATAAAAATTGCAACTTCAGAATCAGTTTGTCTTATTATGTCAATCTCCATTAATACCCCT
>CAZXID010000031.1:0-19743 GCA_964640325.1 uncultured Muribaculaceae bacterium
CATTTTATCAACGGATAAAGAAAGTTTTTCATAATTGTTTTTATTTTTTCTTTTTATTTCGCTAAAAGTATAATCCTTATTAGATCTTCGTCTTTCAAGAGTTAAAAAATAACGATTAAATAAAATATCGTAAGCTTTTTCGTTATAAAATGCATTATATTTTTCCACAATAAGTTCTTTTAAATATTTCTCTATACGAATTACCCTTTTATAAAAGAAAGCAAACTCGTTTAAATTTCTCTCATTCATTTACCACCTCTAAATCCATTGACTTTTTAACAAAAATATATTATCATGAATATAAGTTCTACGGATACTATGCTTGCATAGGAAAGGATGACCTGCGGGAGTATTCCCATTAATGCTGCTTCCAGCCGTAGAACTTTTTAATTGTTTTCTATAAAAAAAGATAGTAAAATTAATAATTTTGTCAAGCAATAACCTAAAGGCTCGTTGCCAAAATCCGCTGTCTTGGATTATTGGCAGTTCGAAAAAGCGTGGTTTTGCTCACAAGGACGTGCTGGGCTCATTTCATTCGCACGGTGCACTTGCCAAAATTCGCTCGAACTTTGACCAAGCTTCGCTTGGTCGTTCTCATCTTAAAAAATTTTGCCAAATAAAAAGACCCTATCGAATGATAGGGTCTTTTTATTTGGAGGATACAAGATTCGAACTTGCGACATCCTGCGTGCAAGGCAGGCGCTCTACCAACTGAGCTAATCCCCCGCGTTATTAAAAACTATTATTTTGTCATTAGTATATGAGATTAAAATCACATTTACTCTCAGTTGGTAGAGCTTTAATTAAACTCCGTTTGGCTTGCGCCTCTCTGGGGCAACTGAGCTAATCCCCCGTCTTTTTATTTTTCATCCCGAACCTGATTCTGGATTTTTATTTTTTGACAATACGGCTAAAAAAACTGCCATTTAATTAAAATTATACCCCCTGATTTTTTTTTGTAAAGACTTTTAAGCCAAAAAATCCTTGATTTTGGTCAAAAGTTCATCCAAGCGGGGCTTATTTTTAAGGTATAACCAACCGATTAAAACTTCAAAAGCAGTTGCCATCCGATACTCGCTCTGATTTGCTCTTCTTCCTACAGGCACAGGTAAATTTCTTCCCCTTCGGGTGAGTTCAACTTCTTGTTCACTTAAATATTCCTGTATTTTTAACAAAAGCTCATTTTGAAATTTTGCATTAACTTTATTAATCGTAAGCCTATGCAATTCCTTTGCATTTTGAGTCTGTTGTATGGTAATTTCTCTTATAAATAATTCCCATACAGCATCGCCTAAATGCGCATAATTTCTTAAGTTCATTTCTTCCATTGTTAAATTTTAACATAAAATAAACCTTTTTACTTATTGATTTTTATTCTTTTAGCTGTAAAATCTAACTGTTCGGTGAATGGTATTTTGAATACCGGAAGGAGAATTATATGAAAAAACATCTATTTACTTTATCATTGGGCTTGGCATTGGCGACAACTGCCGCAATTGCATCTTGTCCTATTAGTAAGGAAAAATGTCCTTGTCCGAATAATCCGGACTTTAAAAACATGCCTCAACGAGAATTTAAAATGCCGGATAAAGAGGCCAAAAAGCGTTTTGAAGCTAAAATGAACAAAGATAGACAACTTATGTACAATGCGCTTAATATGACTGAAGAACAAAAGAAAAAGGCTGAAGCCCTAGATAAAAAAAACAGGGAGGAAGCTAAAAAGTTGATGGATAATATCAAATGCGAAAAAAACAAATTGGCAGAATTAAAAGATAAAAAAGTTTGCATTTGTGTGGTTGTAAAACAAAAAAGAGAGCTAAGAAAAGCTAAAAAAGCCCTTAAAAGACATTTTTATAAATCAAGACATGAATTTGAAGCAGTACTGACAAAAGAACAACAGGCAAAACTTAAAATTCTGAGAGAAGAAAAAAGAGCCGAAATGGTTAAAATGGGATGTCCTGCCCATAAAAGACACCATAAACATAGATTTATGGACTTTGACGCGCCGCACCCGTCACCTTTTGGGTGTCCTGTCGACGAAAAACCAATGAAAAAGTAGGTTTAATTTAATAATAACAAAGGAGCGGTTTTTTCCTTAAGGAAAAAACCGCTCCTTTGTTATCTATTATGGCTATAATTTAGTAATAAATTATTACCTAACAGGACAGATTAAATTTTTTCTTATATACTTTTGTCGGTTATGTGGTAATTCTTAAGAGTTATCATCAAACAATGCAAATTCAAACAAACTTAAAGAATATAATAAAATCAATATTTATAATATTTATTATCGGGCTGAACCTAATAGTCGGATATCTTTTGTTTATTATAAAAAAATAATTTGTGAAATTTGGGCAAATTTGCCTTCTTTCCTTAATGAGAGCTTGCCCGAATTATAGAAAATGGGCTCACAGCTTGTTTTAATAATCCAATCTTTAGCCAAAATTTACAATAGTGAAACAGTAATAAAACTATTTTGGAGATTTTAGGCAATTTTTTAAAAGAAAAATACTTTATATAAATATATGGGGATTTATGGGGATTAGAATTTATGATTGATTTGTCAAATATTGATAGTGCAAACAGATTCGGAATTAGTTCAAATTCTTCTTTTTTGTTTTCCGATAGTTTAAATACTGAAAAAAATATCTATAAACCTATAGATTTTAGTTATAACCCTTTTGCATTTAATGATTTTATGTCTTCATTAATGTTATTTGATCTTTTTGCACGGACTAAAATAACACCCCGCCAAAGCTCTGAAATAGTAACAACAAATTTTAATACCAATACTAATCTTGCTTCTTTAAAAAATGTTTATAATGCGGAGTTGGGAAATGCTTTTGCAAATATTGCAAATAGAAACGCGCGATCACTTGGTACTGTCGGTTGGTGTTTGCGTGGAGTAAGAAAAGCACTTAATTGGGCAGGCCTTCATAAAGGCGAATCATTGGGTAATTCTGCCTATCAAGCGGTAAATAATCTTTCAAATAACAGAAACTTTAAACAGGTTCAAGTGTCCAGGGGAAATTTAAGAAATTTACCTGCCGGTTGTATAATTGTTTGGAATAGGACATCAAGAAATCCTCATGGACATATTGCCGTAACTTTAGGTAATGGAAAAGAGGCAAGTGACCATGTTCAAAATTTGATTACAAATATGAATACTTCTTTTACGGTCTTTGCGCCTACAAAAGGTCAAATAGCATAAACATTAAAGCAAATTTAATGTTTTTTCAAGAGAGTTAATTGCTAATTCTAATTCTTTAGAAGTCTTATTGTTGTATATAACATAATCTGAAAGTTTTAATTTTTCATCTTGCGGCATTTGTATCTTAATTCTGTTTTTTGCCTGTTCAATAGTCAGATTGTTTCGGCTTACAAGCCTCTGCAGCCTAAATTGGGTATCTGCATGCACCAAAACAATTTTATCAAAAAGTCTTTCCATTTTTGCTTCAAAAAGCAGAGGAATCGAAACAAAGGCGATTTTTTCGCCCTCTGTTTCGCAGCGGCGAAAAAATCGCCCTATTTCTTTTTTTATTAACGGATGTAAAATCCCTTCAAGCTTTGATCTTTTTTCAGCATCAAAAAAAACAATTTTACCAAGTTTATGCCTGGATATTTTATCGTCTTCAAGAATATCAAATTCTTCGAATTCTTTTATAATTTGGGCTTTTGTTTTTTTATTTTCAAGCAATTCATGAGAAACCGCATCTGTATCAAAGACTTGATAGCCTTTTTTCCTTAAAATTTCTTCAACAGCGCTTTTGCCTGCTGCGATATTGCCTGTAATTGCAACTTTAATCATTTTTTATGCTCCAATTTAGATAAGAAATTTCTTAGTTCTTTGACTTGAAGTGGTTTTATTGGTTTAAATTGACCTTTTTTTAGGCCTTCTAATGTTATTGTGGCATGTTGAATTCTTTTGAGCGAAGTTACTTCAAAGCCTAAATTTTCAAACATTTTTCTTATTTGGCGGTTTAGTCCTTGATATAAAGTCATTTGCAAGGTTGTTTTTTTGTTTGTGCTTTCAAGAATTAATGAATCAGCATAAGCAATTTTTCCTTTTTCGATTTCAATTCCTTGTGCCATTTTTTCAAGGTGGTGAAGTGAGACTTTTCCTTCAACGCTTACCACATAGACTTTCGAAACTTTTATGGAAGGGTGTGTTAATTCGTTTATCAAGTCACCGTCATTGGTTAAAATTATCAACCCGCTTGAATCTCTGTCAAGCCGTCCTACTGGTTTTAGATTGTGCATGGTTGGTGGAAGCAGGTCGTAAATTATTTTTCTGTCTTTTTCATCATCGCTTGTCGTAATATATCCTGTTGGTTTATAAAACCTGTAATATTCAAGCTTTTTGGGGCGAATAAGTTCATTGTTTAAAAAAACTTTGTCTTTTTCGTTTACCGAAAAACCTAATTCGACAACTTTTTTACCGTTAACAGAAACAACGCCGCTTTCGATAAGTTCATCGGCTTTTCTTCTTGAACAAATACCTGATGAAGCTATATATTTATTTAAGCGCATATTCTTCATCTTTCATTGCTTTTTCAAAGGCTTTTGTAAGTATTTGAGGCATTTTACGGTACAATTGGCCTTCTCTGTCAACTGTAACAACTTCAACAAGAGCTTCGATAAAGGTTCTGCCTGTATTTTTGTTCTTAATTTTTTGCTCAAATTTTACGCAAATAGAATTAAATTCTTTGATTTTTGTTGTAACAATAATTTCATCATTAAGCCTCGCCGATGCTTTGTAGCGGACATTGATGTTAACAACAGGCATAACAATGTTTTGTTCTTCAAGTTCGACAAGGTTATATCCTAAATCTTGGCAGAGTTCGACTCTGCCCATTTCGAGCCATCTTAAATAAGAACCGTGCCAGACAACTCCGTAGGCATCTGTATCAGAATAATAAACTTTTTGTTCTAAAATGTTTTCCATAAAGTCATTTTAGCATAAAATTTTTACTTAAATATTTTTTATGCTATTATGGAAAATACATATTTTGAAAGGGGGCATAAAAATGGAATTAAAAGGAAGCAAAACAGAAAAAAATTTAGAAGCGGCATTTGCCGGTGAATCAATGGCACGAAACAAGTATACTTATTATTCGGCAAAAGCAAAAAAAGAAGGTTATGTGCAAATTTCACAAATTTTTGAAGAAACTGCAAATAATGAAAAAGAGCACGCAAAAATTTGGTACAAATTATTGCATGGCGGAGAAGTTGCAGATACTTTAACAAACCTTCAAGATGCCGCGAACGGCGAAAATTATGAGTGGACACAAATGTATCCTACTTTTGCAAAAGAAGCCAAAGAGGAAGGTTTTGACAAAATCGCTTATCTTTTCGAAAGCGTTGCAAAAATAGAAAAAGACCATAACGAAAGATATCAAAAGCTTCACGATAATATCAAAAACGAAGAAGTTTTTGAGAAAAGAGAAAAAGTTTTTTGGATTTGTTTAAACTGCGGGCACATACTTGAAAGCACTAAAGCTATAGAGGTTTGCCCTGTTTGTGCTCATCCGAAAGCTTACTTTGCGATGAGAAAAATTGATTACTAGGGGTAAATATATTTAACACAAGGAGAAAAATCATGAAATACGTATGCACAGTATGCCAATGGGTTTATGACGAAGAAAAAGAAGGAACAAAATTTGAAGATTTAGCCGATGATTGGACATGTCCTATTTGCGGCGTAGAAAAAGACCTTTTTGAACCCATTGCTTAAAAAATAAAAGCTTTATGTTAAAATGAAAATAAGCCGTGCTCCACGGGGAGGTTGCGGATCTCTCGACTCGAACGCTTTATGCGAGGTGCAGAGCCTACCGTGAGGCTTGTGTGAATAATGTTGACAAATATATTGTCGTTGACGTTTTAAAATATAATGGCGTAAGCTGTCGAACCGTGTCAGGATGGAAACATAGCAGCACTAAGGCATTACTTACGGGTATTGTATTTTTAAAATCGAGGCAATATGCTTTGAAGGCCTTGTTTGCCCTTGTCGATAGGTAGTGGCACGGCTTTTTATTTAAAAAGAATGGGAGCGCAGCTTTAGCTGCGCTCCCATTCTCCTAATATCCAAAAGCTTAATCAGCTCTTTTAACTTTTATACCTTTTTTTGTGGCTTCCATAATTTTCAAAATAGCTTCATCGGCTGTTTTTATTTCTTCTCTTTTTTCGGGACTTTGTTTTTCAAGCCATTCTTTAAGTTCTTTTCTGAAATTATCTCCTTGAATTAAGCAATTGCCTGTTCCGACAAGTTTTGCATATTTTTCAGTAAATTCTTTATTAAAATCGGCATAAACTCTTGTTATCATATCAGACACGGCAAGTGCATTATTTAAAAATATTGACACATCCGAATCCATATTTTTTCTTAGTTCTCCTTCAGGCTTCATGTTTAAACCGGCTAAAGATATTTTTCCCGTTTTTGGACCTTGCCCCATAATTTGTACCGCTTGAGTTGCTAACTCGGTAGCTCCTTCAATATCTGCTGTAATTCCCCAAGAACCGTCCATTTGATAAAATTCTTTTTCACAAGAATGCCCGCCATAAGAGAATACCAAGTCAGAAAATATTTTTTCAAACGAATGCTCTTTATTGCCACCGTCTTTAGAATATACAACTCCTAAATACCAACTTCTCGGATCAAGTGAGATAAAATTAACCTCATCAGGTAATCGCCAAGGAATATTCTGTTTTTCTGCCAATTCCCTCATGATTTGTAAATTAAGTGCATGTCCGCATTCATGAGATGTAACTATATCTTTTTCATGTTCTTCCATAGGGGCAAATGAGGTTCTACCTGTTGTCAATCTTAAATAAGCCTCTGTAAAATCTGTTTTTTCTAATTTTTCATGACCTCTTTCTTTTGCTACAATTTTGGCAGTATTAATTGATTTCAGTATATCTGAAAAAGAAGCATATTTTAATGTTTGTGCAAAATCATTTATAATTTTTTGCTGCTCTTGTTCAGGACCTTTTATTTGAACATTTTGTTCTTTTATAAATTTATTTAAAATTTCTTTTCTTGCGGTCAAATTATATGCAGGACTGTCCACACACAAAATATCTGAAAAAGTCCCAAATTCTTCTCTAAAATAATCAATGTATTCACTATATTTAATAGACCCTACTACTAAAATATTCAACCCTTTTTTGTTGGCATCATCTATTTTCTTATTCAATATCGACATAAAGCTTTGGTATCCATATTGTCCTGTAATAGTATTATCAAAGTTATCTATAACTAAAACTGCCGATTTATTTTCATTTGCTTCTGCATAACTTACTACATCAGAAAAAACGCTTTCTATGTTTTTTTCAAAGCCGTTTTCTCCTTTTCTTAAAAGAGAAATTTCATCTGTATTAAAATCCATAGCATCTATTTCAAAATAAGGGACTTTAGCTTCTCCTGCAATTGCTTTTGCTGTAGTTCTTCTGCCTGCATTTACACTCCCGTCTTGCGAATAAATAAGAACCCCTTTTGTGCCGAGTGTTTTATCTTTTATTTGTTGGGCATAAGCTTTTACTTCTTTTTTTGTTGCCTCTTTACCTATTAAGTCGTCTGCTTTAATATTTGAGCTATAAATAAATTTAACTAGTTTATTATCAACATTAAAATTAAGAACTTCTTTTGCATCTAATGCATATTCGGAAACATCATTATCGGTAATTTCATTTTTATTAACAAAATAAGCAGAGATTTGTTTCATTAAATCCAAAGTCTTATCAGGGAAATTGCCTTCTTTTTGTGAAGAAAGTTCTACGATTTTGCTTATTGCATCCGAAGTATATTTAGGTTCTTTTATGTCTTTTGTTAAGTTCGGATTATTTAAAAATTCTTCTCTTGCCTGGTCAACATTCATATTTAAAAATGCTGCTTCGCTAAAAGTTTTGAATAATGCTCTATATAAACCTTCTTTCATTGCTACTAAATGTGCTTCCCTATTTGTGATAAAAATAAATTTAACATTTGGAAGTTCTTCCTTCAATAATTCGTTAAAATCTTCAGGAAAAATATAATAGCCTTTTTGTTTTTCTTCATCTGAAGCAGAATTATGCATCAATATTTCCAAATTAGTTACAAAAACAAAATTCTTATCAGGATTTGTTTTTGCTTCTTTTTTTATTTTTTCAACAAAATGGTCATATTTTATATTATTATTAAAAGCTATTACTTCTGTATTATCTGCAGACATATTACCAAAATTGTTTTTTTGATTTTTTAATATATCTTTAATACTTTCAATTAAATACCTTGGTCTTGAACCGGCTTCATAAGTAATAAACATATTTGTGCCCATAGACAAGTTTTTCAATATTTTTTTTGCGGGTTCATCATAACATGATAAATGAATTACTTTACTGTTAGGATCTTCTAAAAGAGTAATTTTATCATTAAGATCATAAACAAGCCTTGAAAAAGGACTCTCAGTATTTTCTGCGTCTAAAGAAAAAAGAGAAGATAAAAGTAGAGATTGATTAAATTTAAGTTCAGACGTATCTAATAAAGTCGCCATTGAAGAATAAATTGTTTCAAAAGATTCAACAACATCTGCTGACAAATTCAGACCGGTCATTTTTTCATCTGTTGTTTTTTTATAAATCTTTTCATCGTCTAACAATTTATCAATCTCTTTAATTTCTTGCTCAAATATAGGCTTAACCGATTTTCTTAATTTTTCATCTTTAAAAATATTTTCAATAATTTCAGTTTCAAAAAAATTAGGTAAGGAATAAAGACTTCCGGATGTGTATTTTTTCTTTCCGCTGTCTAAATCATTCATGTATTGGTTTAATGATCTTAACGAAGCCAAAAGTATATGGTGTTGATTAATTTCAGAATGTTTTTTTTGTTTGGCAATTTTTGCCGCTTCATTTAACAAATCTTTTGTGTTTTGTGTGCAAATTTTATCAAAAAACTTAGTGGTTTCAGAATCCGATATTTTATATAAATTACCCTTATTTTCCCCAAAGCTCACATAATATTTTTGCATTAATGCAGAATTAACCTTATTTGTTTCAATAGGATTTGCGCAAACACTATCATCTTTTTTGCTTGGTTTGTTATTCAATAAATAATTTTTAGAATTAAAATCTAATCTTTGTCCAATCTTCGTAATCAAAATACTTCTCCTTTTAACACATGCTAATCTTGTTGTATGCTTTAAGTTGAAGTATTTTTTAATTTGTTATTATGTAACAAAATTGTTACTTGATTTCGTATATTAAATACCTTAAATTACCTTCCAGTATTTTTTTGAAATTATAGTTTTTTGCCACATAATTACAAAAAGAAACCGCATAATCAGAACAAATGTATTTAAAGTAATAATCTTTATTGTCCCAATTGCTGAAAACTATATATTCGGGTTTTATTTTCTCAAAATGCTTTATAAGTTTTTCATCTCCGAAGACTTCCCAGTAAAGGGGTATTAAAGAATTATAATAATTATCAGATTTTCTGTTGGTTAAAAAATTTATCACTAAACCTTCTGGCAAAATTACTATTTTATCTGTTTTTTTAGTGTTTTTGTTTATAAAATCAATCAAATCATTGGAAGATTTTGTCAAATAATTTTCACTGCAAATTTCCCCTCTTTGGGTTTGAATACAATAACTTTTGCCTTTTAGTGCCGTTAAATTTTGAAATCCCAAAATAAAAGATAAAAGGACAACATATACAAAAGCAGCTTTTTGGTAAAATTTGCTTTCAATTAAGGCAAAAATTGTAATGAGCAAAAATCCTGCAAAAAATACTCCATAATTCAAAGTTGCTAAGCCCCAAAAGGATTTAAGACTGATTAAAATTGCGCTTAGTGCCAAAATTAAAACGGTTTTTTTGTTTTTATCTTTTCTGCAATGTAAAATAAATAAGCCTAAAAGTAAAACAGGCAAAAACGCTAAAGATGCAGGGCTCATAAAAATTATACCTGATGCAGCTGCAAAAATAATCAATAAAACAGACAGCCATTTTTTGCTCATCATAAATCCGAAAGCCATTAAAGTTATCGGAATGGCAGTTTTAATAAAATTAAGAGCCAAAAAGCCTAATGTTTTTTTGTCAAAAATTACTCCTTGGGTTGTGTAAAAATATTTTAAAGTTTGGCTTTGTGCCATTTTTTTAATCATTTCGGAAGTTGAGACCAAATCATTTACCCCCAAACCTTGTAAAAATAAAACTGAAAAACAAAACAAAGGTATTGAAAAAATAGACAATAATAAAAGCAAAATCTTTTTAAAAGAAATTTTTTCGATTTTTAATATCATGTACAAAAACACTAAAAGATAAGGTAAAAATTCGTATTTGTTTATAATGCAAAGTCCTGCAAAAATTCCGCTCAAATAGAGATTCAGTGTTTTTTGAGGCGCTTTAATATAATTAATCAAAAACAAAAAAGATATTAAAAAAGCAACCATTCCGTACAACATTGCATAAGAATAAGGAAAAATAAAATTAAAAAGATTAGTGTTTAAAACTCCTGTGCAAATTGTGAAAAAAGCTATCGAAAAACTTATAAATTCGGGCAAGAAATTTCTTGCGATTTTATAAATTAAATTTATAAATAAAAAAGAACAAAGAATCCCCGCGCAGTATAAAACGTTTAAATTTACTCCAAAAAGTTTAAATAAAGCGGCGTTAAACATATAAGAAAACGGACCGTAAATATTGAAAAGGTCTTTATAAGGCACCTTGCCTTCTAATATTTGTGTCGGGTAATAAACTTCTCTTCCGCAATCTATAATCAGGTGCCCGTGATGAGCGTAAGTCAAAAAAAATCCGACTCCAAGCAAAATCCACAGCAAAACCAAATATTTTGAATCTAAACTTAACTTTTTCATATATTAATAGAATTTAACAAAACAACACTTAAAAAGCAATTTTTTCACAAAAAAAAACTTTATATAAGTGTGTATTAAAATAGGGTTGGATTATGATTGAATTAAGTGCACCAACAGCATTGGATAATCTTGTCTCAGGGGGCGTAATAGATTTTGATGCAAATGCTTATGTAAGAGGTGAAAGACCCAGATACGGAATCCCGCCTCAAATTACAGCACCAAATTTGAATGCTAAAATTCAAGAACAGCCGCAAAAAGATGAATTTAAAAAGTCTAATATAAAAATAGCAGGTTGGAAAAAAGTTTTGGCCGCTACCCTTTTTGCAGGTCTCGCAATTTTTGGATTAACTAAAATTAAGTCTTTGAGCAAGCTTGTTGCAAAGCCCTTTGAGTGGATAAAAAATATTAAAATTAAAAAGCCTTAAAGACGGCTAGTGTCGAATGGCTAAATGGCACTAGCAGTCCCGATTTAGCCATTCTCACTTTTGTAAGGCCAACCACTGCAAAAGTGAGAAAAAACAAATTTTCTGCACTTGTGCAGTAGACTCAATTTTTGTGTGAAAGGCAAAAAACAGGGCGGATTTTCTTAAAAAGAAAATCCGCCCTTGGTTTTTAATTATTCCCAAACGGTTTTAACCAAGCAAAGTTCTTCGTTTGTTGTTGCATTTTTTACAACATGAATTGAAATTTTTTGGCCATTTTCTTGAATAATCTGAACCAAAGAAAGTATTTTGTGGCCGAAAGCAATTTCTTTTTTGTAGGCTGCATCAAGAATTTTAGGCCTATGTTGTGACTTGAATTCATAAGGCAGAGCTTCAAACGCCCATACAATGTAATTTGCGTTATTTACGTGATGATTTACGTCAATATCGTCAAATCTTATTTCAAAAGTTTTTTCAAACTCAATTTTTTCAGGGGCTTTAATTTTTTCATATTGAAGGTCATCGTCCCTTTTTTCAAATTCAAGCATTACCGGCGCTGTTTTCAAGATATGGAGCATACTTTTTGTTTTTAAATCCACCAAAGCCCAAGTACTTGCGACTCGCCCCAGCTTTTTACCTTCAGTGTTAAACAACCAAAAATCACGATGAGCAAGAATTTTTGCCCCGCCTCTGGGTTCTGTTTGGATTAAAATATTTTCAAGATTGTTGGGATATTCATCAAATTCCATATGATATTTGAGCAAAAACCAGGCATAATTGTTCGGAAATACAAAAGAGGGACCAAATCCAAGCATTTGCGCATTTTGAGTCGCCATATCCTGAAGAAAATTCATCAGCGCAGACGGCTTTAAATTTCTGTTAAAGTCCATTTCATAATATTTTACGGGGTAAGTTTTTTGATAAAGCAATTTTCCTTCTTTATTTTCTAAAGTTTTCATTAAATACTCCAATAATAATCCTTTATTAATTTACAATCTTGTTCTATGTTGGGGCTTTCGCAAACAAGCGCGCCTTTAACCTTGAATTTTTTCATCGCTTTGAGCAAATCCTTGTAATTCATATCTGAATTTTCAAGCTCAAGATGGTTTTTTTCGCCCTTATCAGAATAAGCAATTCCTGCGAGGTGCCCGTGGAAATTATCCAGAGCATATTGTCCGATTTCGTTTCCTATCCTGTCTAAAATCATGCAAAAATCGTTGTAAGTGTTAAATTTACCCCCTGAACGTGCGTGAAGATGAGAAAAATCAATGCAGGGTAAAACTTTTTCGAACTCTTTTGAAAGCCTTATGACTTCATCCAAATCACCCCATTGAGTTTTTTTACCAGTTGTTTCAGGGCGAATCCAAACCTTGTTTTCACCGCCAATCTCATCAATAATTTTTTGAGTTTGTTTTTTAACCCGTTCAAAAACAATTTCTTTATCGTTTCCCATATAAAACGCAGCATGATAGGTAATGCTGTAAGCCCCGACTTTATTTGCCATAAGTGTTGTGTCGATTATTCTTATTCTGCTGGCATCAATTTTTTCTTGTTCTTTGGAATTGAGATTAATATAGTAAGGGCCATGGGCGGTTATTATAAAATCCTCGGATTCTTTTTTTACAGTCTTTTGGCTTTCTTCGCTCATTCTTACCCCATGTACAAATTCAAGTTCAATGCCGTCAAGGTTCATTTCTTTTAAAACCTTAAATGCATTTTCATAATTTTTGGGCTCTGCCCTCAGAGGTATTCCTGCGGTAAGAAAATTCAGTTTATCCAAAAATTTCTCCTTCTTTAACGTTTAATATTTTAATAAAATCACTTGAATCTGAGACAAAAAAGCTTCCGAATTGTAAAACTTTCGGTGCAATGAGACCGTTTGAAGTTTTTATGAAAAATTTCCCGTCTTGAATTTTTTCGATTGTTCCGTGTGGATTTTGTGAAGTGATTTCAAAATCCGCAACCTCTGCAGAAAATATTTTGACAAAAGTTTTTCTGAAAAATGTTGATGAGTTAAAAAACGGATTCAGTGCCCTTATGAAACGCTCTATTTCTTGTGCCGATTTATTAAAATTGATAAAAAGCTCATCATCCGAGAGTAATTTACCGACGGGAAATTCGCCCAAAGGTTGTTTTATTCTGGGAAGTTCCCCTTGTTCGAAATTTTTCAAGGCAGCCAAAAGCATCTCTAATCCCAAAAGGTTTAACCTGTTAAAGAGAGTTCCCATAGTTTCTTTTGGAGTAATTGGAATTTGTATTTGAGAAATCACATCACCCGTGTCAAAGGCTTCTTCCATAAAATGAATGGTAACGCCGGTGATTTTTTCATCATTCATAATCACGGGTGAATAAGGGTTTCCGCCTCTGTATTTTGGCAAAAGAGAGGGATGAATATTAATAAATCCGCCCGGCACCGCATTGAGTAAAACTTTTGGTATTTTATAGTTAAAAGAACAAACGACTGCGATATCAGGCTTTAACTCTTTTATTTTTGAAATAAGTTCTTCGCTTTTTAAACTGTCATATTCTATAAAATTAATATTTCTGCTGTTTGCAAAATATTTAAAGGATTCATAGGTGTTATGGTCTTTTTTTGCGCCAAAAGCTCCCACAATATTAATTCCTGCCGCTATAAGCCCGTCAAGGCAGATATAAGCCATATCGGGGATTCCGACAAATAAAACTCTTTTTGAAAATTTAAAATCAGACATACCTTGCTAAAAATGCCCCCAGAATTGTTGCCAAAAGGCAAATTATAACGCTTATTATTACATAAATAACGGCAAGCATATAATCACCTTGTTTAATTAAGGCAAAAACTTCACCCGAAAAAGTGCTGAAAGTGGTAAATCCGCCGCAAAACCCCACTGTAATTGCAAGTTTGAAGCCTTCATGGATGTTTGTATTCTCCCAAAAAAGTGCAACCACAAGCCCTAAAATAAAGCATCCGATTACATTTACCGTTAATGTCGCAAACGGAAAATCCATACTGTAAACCCTTAACATGATGCTCATAAAATAACGGGCTAAAGACCCCAGTCCGCCGCCTAAAAAAATAGCAATAACATTAATCATTTCTGTACCTCTTTTAATTATCAATTCATCATATTTTCGAGAATTTGAGCACATTCTTCCACCAAAGAAGTGCAATTTTGTTTTCTTTGATCCGGGTCAAGCCCTGCAGTCAGAACTTTACAGCAAGTGGCTTTTCTGTTTTTCTTAAATTCTTCAATGAATTCTCTTGCTTTTTGGCGAGCAACTTCTTCGTTATTTTTCAAATTTTCTCTTCCGTAATTATTTCCCAAAACCATTTGCGCGCCTGCAACCGCACCGCAAAGACAGCCCGAAGACATCCCGCCTGAAAACGCACTTGCGACAGAAACAAGGCTTTTATCGCACAATCCCTTGTCAACAGCCGCTTTTACAACGCTCTCCGAGCAAGAATTTCCCTGTTTGTAATATTCTGATGCTTTACATTTCATTAATTCCGTCCTTTTCAAAAATTATACCATACAATTATCGATTATTTTTGTAGGGGAATTTATAACGTGCATTTTCAACGATAAAAATAAAATTAATACATATAGTTTTAATGGGGTAGCTTTCAGGAATTGGCTTAAACGGTACTGACTGCAAAATAGCTCTAATTCCACTGTCGTCAAAATCTTTTGAGCCGGATGGCTGCACTATTTTATAATTCTCAAGTTGCCCTTTCCTATTAATAGTTAAAAGTACTATCAATCCTGTATTTTTAACATTTTTCGGAACAATCCAATTCGATTTTATTTTTTGATTTACATCATCAACGTATGTTTTAAAATCAACAAATTTGCCGTTTGAATTAAAAATATAAATTTCATTTTTAGAAAACCCTATTTTGACCATTTTTAAATTGCCTGATGGATATTCATAAATAATAAAACACTTTGGATAACCTTTTTGAGGAAAAGAAATATATTCTAAATCTTTCGTTTTTTTATTAAAAATTAATTCAACATCTTCGCAACTCACATAATAATAATATTCGGTACTTTGATACCATTTTTTTTCAAGAAGCGGAAAATTATCATATTTATATGGATAAAGATCTGTATTTATCGAAGTTTCAATATTCTTAAAAAGTTGAGTGCTTAAACTATTAATTGTTTCATAATTTATAGAATCACTTATAGTCAACATTTCCGGATTAATAGTACTTTGTATAGCAAAAACGGCGTTATTCAACATAAATAAAACTGAAAAAAACATTATCAAATACTTCATAAAACTACTCTTTTCTTATTAATTCTTTGTCGAACGTTATTTTTTAAAAGCTTTTAGCAATAGAAATTTTATAATCCGGCTTTAAAATTCCAACTTCGGTTATAATCCCTGTTATAAGCTCATTTGGCGTTACATCAAAACCCGGATTTATTATGTTTACACCCTCGGCACAAATTCTTTTGCCGTTAATATATGTAACTTCTTCATGGTCACGCTCTTCTATGGGAATTTCATCACCTGTTTTTATTCTTATATCAATAGTGGACAAAGGAGCGGCGATATAAAACGGAATATTATGATATTTTGCAGCAATCGCAACCGTGTAAGTCCCTATTTTGTTTGCTGTATCACCGTTTGCTGCAATTCTGTCGGCACCTACCACAACCATATCAATCATACCCTTTTTCATAAAATAAGAGCACATACCGTCTGTTATAAGCGTTACAGGAATTTCATCCATAACAAGTTCAAAAGTGGTAATTCTTGCCCCCTGCTGGCGCGGTCTTGTTTCATCGGCAAAAACCTGAATGGTTTTATCCTTTGCCCAAGCAGAGCGCACAACCCCAAGTGCTGTTCCATAGCCCACGGTTGCAAGTGCGCCCGCGTTGCAGTGGGTTAAGATTGTAGCACCTTTCGGTACAATTTCTGCGCCAAAGTCGCCCATTTTTTTGTTTATTTCAATATCTTCATTTTCAAGTTTAATGCCGTTTTCTATAAGTTTTTGAACAATTTTTTGGATTGCTTCGTCACTTTGTTCCTCGCAATGACAATTTTTTACAAGTTCAATTTGCTTTTCAATCGCCCAACGCAAATTAACCGCCGTGGGACGTGAACTTGCAAGATATTTTGAACTTTCAATTAGTTTTGAAATGAATTCTTCTTTTGAAAAATTTTCTTTTTCCAATTCAAGTGCAAAAAGTGCAACCCCATGGGCGCCTGCAATCCCGATTGCAGGCGCCCCACGCACTACCATCGTTTGAATCGCATCATACATCTGCTGACCTGTTTTAATATCAACATACTTAAACTCATACGGCACAACCGTCTGATCAACCATACGAGAACAATTTTTCACCCATTCTATTGTTTTAATCTTTGATTTGAATTCTTTCATTTAATTAATTTACCCCTACTCTTTAATTTCAAATTCTATACTTTCTTTTTCTTTTTCCTCTTTTTTAATCCCCAGCAGAATTTCGTAGAAATATGCTGTAACAAGCCCTGCAAAAGCATTCATAAGAGCACTTAACACTGCAAGAAAAATCACAAGCATTACAAGTACAAAAAATCCCGAGACTTTTAGCATATAAGAAATTCCGTAAGTATAATAGCCCTTAAAAATCCAGCCGACAATTGTCACAAGCGGAATAAAAACAACCGAAAAAGCTATGAAAGACACAAATCCGATAATCGCCCCTAAAAGCGCACCTTCTCTTAAATCAATTATTCCGATAAGTTCGTGCCTTTTCATATAGACAATAACCACCGCCGATATACAAAGAATTAAAATCATAAACGAAAAATTTCTTACAAAAGGAATTAAGGTCAAAACTCCTAAAATTCCGCCCAAAATCGCGCTTAAAATCGCAGTTTGTTTCATTAATAATGGATTCATTTTCCCTCCGTTACACTTTTAAAAGTTTTTCACAATTATAATTTCTGGCATGGCAAATTGCAATTGCCATAGAATCTATTGTATCATCAAGTTTTGGTAAAGCCTGCCCGTTAAGTGCAATTTTTACCATTTGCTCGACTTCTTTTTTATCCGCCCTTCCGTATCCCGTAAGTGTCTGTTTTACTTCCATAGGCGTATATTCAAATACTTCAACACCGCATTTTTCAATTGCCATCATAATAACACCTCTGGCTGCTGCAACGGGCATAACCGTTTTTTGATTTTTGAAGAAAAAAAGCTTTTCTACAGAAGCTATATCAGGCTTATACCTTTGAATTATCGTCGTTATGTCTTCAAAAATTTCCAAAAGCCTTTGAGATTCGGTATTGTCTTTTGAAGTTTTAATAGAGCCGGAATTAAGCAATTCAACATTTCTGCCGTCAAATTCTATGACACAGTAACCTACTATCGCCATTCCCGGATCTATTCCCAAAATTTTCATATTTTAATTATACCAGCAACCCTGCATTTCACAAAAACTTAATAAAAATAATGAATTTACGATTTACGCTTACGTCATCCTGAACTTGTTTCAGGATCTCAAAAACACCCGTCCATGCGACCCTGAAATAAATTCAGGGCGACATGACTCTAAAGTTCATACTTCACTAAGAGTCATGTCGTTTGTAAACTTTTCTTTAACATTTGTAACATTATTCTAAAGAATTAGTCCTAAAGGATTATATTTTTTAACCAATTGTGCTATATAAATATTAGGTAAGATTGTAGGATAATGTAGAACTAACCTAGAAAAAAGAAAATGGAGGCAGAAATGTCAGTAGGACAATTTGTATTTATGTTACACAGCCACCTCCCCTATTACAGAAAAGCCGGAATGTGGCCTTTCGGGGAAGAAAACCTCTACGAGTGTATGGCTGAAACCTATATTCCGCTATTAAATGCAATAGCAGAACTTTATGATGAAGGTATCAAGGCAAAATTAACAGTCGGAATCACACCGATTTTGGCTGAACAACTAAACGACGACCACCTTCAGCAAGGATTCATAAAATTTTTGGACAGCAGAATTGAAGCCGTTTCAAAGGATTTAGAAAGATATCCTGATCCTAACGTTGCTCATTCCCAACATTTAAAATACCTTGCAAAATACTATTTTGACTGGTTTAACCACATCAAAGACTCTTATGTAAACAGATACAAAATGGATTTGATAGGAACATTCAAAAAATACCAGGACCTCGGATGTATAGAAATTACAACTTCCGGTGCAACGCACGGGTTTTCACCTTTGTTTGAAACTGATACGAACTTGAATGCACAATTCAAAGTCGGTTCAGATACAACCAAAAAACTTTTCGGCCAACAACCTTGTGGAGCTTGGCTTCCGGAATGTGCTTACAGGCAAGGGTATGAGTATGTGGGAAAAGATGGTGAGAAAAAATGGCGTCCTGCTATTGAAGTTATACTCCAAAACAACGATATTGAATACTTCTTTACCGAATCTCACGTAATCGAAGGCGGAAATTCAATCGGAAACCGCAGAGTTATCGGGGTTTATGGGAATATTGAATATATTCCTTTGCCTGAGCGTGAAGCTACCGGTTATGATACATATTCGGCCTATTGGTTACCCGATGCACAAGTTGCTGTTATGGGAAGAAACGACAGAGCAGGATACCAGGTTTGGTCTGCCGCAGATGGATACCCGGGCGACGGATGTTTCAGAGAATTCCATAAAAAAGACGATAAATCAGGTGCTCACTACTGGAGAATAACCTCCCCTACAACTGATTTAGGCGATAAAATGCTTTATGACCCTGTTTTAGCCTTGAATAAAATTAATGAAAATTCAGACCATTATACGACAATGATCTACCACTTGCTCAATGATTACAAGCTTGCAACCGGTAAAGAAGGCCTTGTGATGGTTTCGTTTGATACGGAATTATTCGGTCACTGGTGGTTTGAAGGTGTAGAATTCATAAAACAGGTTATCAAGAAATTTTCAGCTTATGTTCCTGAAGTCGAAAGATGTACCGCTTGTGAATACGTTAAAGAACACCCTCCTACAGAAGCAATCCAAATCCCCGAAAGTTCATGGGGGCAAGGCGGACACTTCTGGGTATGGCAAAACCATTTAACAGAATGGATGTGGCCTATAATCCATTCTTGTGAGAAAAGAATTATGGAAGTTGTTTCAAAATATGAACAAATTCCTCAAGACAAAGTTCTTTTCAGAGCGCTTAACCAACTTGCAAGAGAAAATCTGCTTCTGCAAAGTTCAGACTGGCCGTTTTTGATTACAACATGGCAGGCTAAAGACTATGCAACAGACAGATTCAGAGAACACGTCGAAAGATTTGAAAAACTTGCCGATATGATTGAAAACAATTCAATAGATGAAGCTTATCTCAAATCAATTGAAGCAATCGATAACTGCTTTGAAGTAATCGATTACAGAGTGTATCTGCCGATTGAAGAAGGCAAAATTCCTCAACAAGAAGCTAAATTGGCACCTCTGTATAATTAATAATTTAAATAACAAGGCGGCGGGTTTCGTAAACGAAACCC
>CAZXID010000032.1:0-17399 GCA_964640325.1 uncultured Muribaculaceae bacterium
CTAAATGTTTCCATTTTTCTTAAATTTTGGTAAATTTCATGTGTTAATTTATTCAAATTTATAACAATTTTATCATCATTAAAATCAGGTTGGATTACTTCATTTCCTTCGATTTGTGCAATTGTGAATATTGAAACTACCGGGGCTTCAAGGTCACTATCGTCAAGCTTCAGTATAAAACCATCATCATAAGCAATTATATCGCCTTTTCTAATTTCAAATTCAACACTTTCAAAAAAAACTTTATTGTGTTCTTCTGATGAAAAATGTTCGATAGGTTCTTTGGCAACAATTAACCCAGCAAACTCAACAGTTTTAGCAACATCATTTTTGGGAATTTGAAGTAACAAGGATGATTTATTCGGTTGAAATGAAAATATTTTTCTATAAGATGTAGAGGTACTTGAAACCTTTATAAGAATTTCTGATTTACCTATACTTACCAAATCAGATAGATATTTAGATGTTAAATCATATTGTATTTCAATGTTTATATTATCGTTATCGATGCTACTTGCGATATTTTGAATTTTAAAAGTACAATTTACATAATCTTCACATTCATTTATCAAAACCGGATGAGGGAATTCGTTTTTTATTTTTCTCATTTCTTCTTCTCCTCTGTTATTTCAAGGTTAATAAGCATTTTTTCTTTATTTTTGAAATTCACAAAGATTTTTTGTGTTTTCTCTGCAGATAAACTCAGAGGTCCGATTCTTGAATCTTTAAATGGAATCGGTTGGCTATCTACTTTACACATGAGTATTTCAAGAGGTTCTTTTGTTCCTCCTTCGCCAATTACAGAAAAATTGATAAATGTATTCTCGCAATTATTTTGAGGAAGTATTACAACCTGATATAAGCCAATTTTATAGTTAATTGGGAAAACTCTTTGCATTTTAATTTCAGGTGTAGTAATAAGAGTTTTAGTGCCATTCCCCTTGTTTATACCTTCTGTTTTGTCTTCGGTATCTGTATTATTGTCAACATGCACTGGTATTTTTGGTTTTGGATATGGTGTTGGATTTACATTCCGGTTTCTTGTTTCCAATGGTTCTTCAATAATATCGCCCATTTCTTTCTTAGCAATATCAATATCTGTATCAAAAGAACTCTTTTTCTCTTTTATTTCTAATATTTTTTGTACTGGTCTTAATTTATCATCTCCTGACTTCATATTTGTCAAATCATCAATTTCATCAGGTAAGTATTCGCCTTCTCCTGAATCTATAGGATCTGATGTTACTGACTCATATTCTTCTTTAAGTAATGTTATTATCCATTGATTAATTTTTTTAAGGGCTTCTTTAGCTTTTTTTTGCTGACTTTTATCTTCTACTAATTTATAATCCCATTTATTATGTTTAGGCGGTTCAGAAGCTCTTAAAAGTTCACATAAAGTTTCTCCCTCTGCAACCATAACAGCAGTATATTTTTGCAACATATTTTTAGTATTTGTTCCAATAAGCATTCCTGTAGATCGGAAATTAGCAATTTCTTTTTTGTATTTTTTATCAGATTTTATATATATTCGAACATCAGTTTCTTGTGTTTCTTCAATGATTTTTGTTGAATCTGTTCTGTCAGGGGAAGTAAGTGTTTCATAAATGTTAATTGCTAATTGCATATTTTTGGACTCGGTATATTTTTCAATTAATTTAGGAAGTGAAGCTGCATTGATAACTGTATTTTCAACTTCGGTAACAAGTTTTCCCTCCATTATTGCAAGCAAAAAATTTTTAATTATAGCCTGCTCTAATTTCTCTTGCCAATTATCGTTTTCCGTTAATCTATTACAGCCGGTAATAATAATATCTGTTCCAAATTGATTTCTTTTGAATTTATCTCTTAACGGGCATTCATCTGATGGAAGTATTGGTTTTATATCCTGATTATTTTGATAATGCCCAACGCTCTGAGTGGATTCATTATTTTGTAACAATGTTGCTAACCTTGCAATGCCCTTAAACGCTTGTTTGTTATCAACTGCATAGGTATTATAAAAAACCATACTTAAATCAGAACAAGCGAAAGGAGCATTTTTCCCTATGCCATAAGATCCACCGCTTCCTTCTTGTTTAGAAGAAACCCCATCCGACTGAACTAGTGCTCTCCAGGTAGAATGTTCATAGTTTTGTGCATCTATTCCTGTTAAACCAGTTGTATTATAGTCACTTGCAACAAGTATTTTAATTTCATCTTGTTTGATTATTTCATCAACTCTTTGAATGAATGTTTTTAATTTTACATCCATTCTACTCACCCAATATTTCTTGCATCCTTCAATACAGGACTTATAATCACTAAAAACTGGGAAATCTTTTGTTTTTAATGTCTGAAGTTTAAATTTAACAACAACAGGATTTTTATCATGAGGGGATTTAGCATCCAAAGAATTTTGACAAATTTCTCTAGCTAAATTATCAATTAATTCATTTCCTTTAAAAGTTTCAATTCCACTGTTTGTATAACCTTGCTCATTCCCAAATCCTAAAGGTGGAAATTGTAAGCTTAACTTAGCCATATTAATCCTTTCCTGTTATCTTAATGTAAATTTTTCTTCTCCTGATTCCATGCCTAAAAATTTATTTTTAGTAGATTTTAATTCTTTTTCGAGAGCATTAAAAATCGTTTTAATATCTTTATCCGTATATTCATATGTCCCTTTGTTTGCACAGTTACCTAATAGCCTAAGCATCTCAAGAACTTTACTCGTTCTCGCTTCTGCTATCCTTAAAAATCTTTCTCGTTTTGTCTCTTCAGCTACCATTTTATTTATCCTTATCAAATTATCTTACGCATATATTATTTATGATGTTCATTTTTTTGTCAAGCTATTTTAAAAATAATATTAAAACATTTTAACATTATTTTTATTATATTTTTAAAATATTTATGTAATCTTGTTAATAATAAGAAACTGAAAAATCTTAGTTTTTGAAAATAGAAGATTGTTTAAAATTATTTTTAAAATTAAAACTACGAGTAGTATTTTTTAATACTTTTCCCTTAAAAAATAGACAGCGGTTCGTGGTTCGTTGTTAATCAAAAAACTACCCTCAACTTCAATTAATTTAGGTATATAAATACTAAGGTTAATTATTTAAAACACCTTCTCCGACACAATATAACTTCTATTTTTGTGTGTTTTTTAATATCTTAAATTTTTTACAAGATTTAGTTCTAGTATCGAACATGAAACACGGTTCGTTGTCCTTAAAACTTGATTCATAAGTTTTTGTTTTAATTACACAAAACAAGTAACAAATATTCTACAAAATTAATCTCAAAATTAAGACTAGTCGCATGTCTAATAGACATCTAGGCTACTTTGGAATATCCTAATTCAAAAGGGATTTACAATGTTATTTACAAAATCGCAACTACGCACATCATCAAACTATTATGAAATGGCTAATGAATCTATTTATAAAAATTCATTACAAAATAGTTTTGATATTTTTCTTTCACATAGCTATAAAGATAAAGAATATATTATTGGTTTAAAACAACTATTAGAAAACTATGGTTACTCAGTATATGTGGACTGGATAGTTGATAGTCATTTAAACAGATCTAAAATTAATAAAGATACAGCTGAACAAATCAGGAAAAGAATGAATCAATGCAAATGCTTGTTTTATGCAACATCAGATAACAGCCCTGATTCAAAATGGATGCCGTGGGAGTTAGGATACTTTGACGGATATAATGGAAAAGTCGCAATTGTTCCTATTTCAGATGTTACAACGAGTACTTTTAGTGGACAAGAATATTTAAGCTTATATCCATATGTTGATGAAGCCTTTACTCAGGAGAAAACAAAGAAAAAGTTATGGTTAAATGAAGGAAGCAATGCTTCTAGTTTAGAAAATTGGTTGGGATTATCAAGAGTATGAGCACAGAAAAAAGTAAAGAAAAAATTGAGCATTTAAAAATGATTGAAGATATAATAAAAAGAATGGCAAGTAATTCTTTTTATTTAAAAGGATGGAGTGTTTCTTTAATTTCAGCTATTTTAGTTTTTGTAAAATTGGACGCTAATATTTGTTTTATTTGGATAGCGTTGTTACCAACGATTACGTTTTGGTACCTTGATGCTTATTATTTGCAATTAGAAAGAAAATATAAAAAATTATACAAAGAAGTCCAAAATGATTATAATAATGAAACTAATAATGTAGTCTTGTTTGATATGAAGGCTACTAGCTTTCAAGTTGATAATATATGGCAGATAATGTGGTCTGATTCAATAAAGCCAATTTATTTAACTATCATCATATTAATATTTTTAGTTTTTATTATAGTTAGCAATTGTTTTAATGGGTAATGTATTTATTATTTAACTAAGGAGGTACTATTTATGGTAAGAAGAACATTTTTTAGTTTTCGTTACAAAAAAGATAATTGGCGTGCGGGAATAGTTCGTAATAGTTGGGTTTGTCAAGGGTGTCAAGAAGCAGGATTTTTTGATTCAGCAGAATGGGAAGAAGTAAAGAAAAAAGATGATGAATCAATTAAAAAATGGATAGATGAACAAATGAACGGAACTTCAGTAACAGTTGTTTTAATAGGGGAAGATAGTTATGGTAAAAAATGGATAAATCACGAAATAGTATCTAGCTACAATAAAGGTAATGGAATACTTGGAATTTATGTTCATAATTTAAAGGATAAGGATGGTAATAAAAGTTCAAAAGGGAAAAATCCGTTTGATTATTGGAATTGGTCTAATGGAAAACCTAAAGTTTATGATTGGGTAGATGATGACGGCTATAATAACATAAGTGATTGGATTGAAGAAGCAGCAAAAGCTGGATGTGCATAATATTATAGAAATCCATTTCGGAACCCTGTGGGGTATATGGGTAGGCTCTAATAAATTTCTAAACACAAAAAGGGCCCTCGGGGTGTGTCTAGAGATTTCTTTTTAATTAGTTATAAGGTGGTCGTGTGTCATTCATGTGTCGATTTATTTGGAAATTCATGTAACTTTCGAGAATTAAATCGATAATTTCTTGAATCACAAAGGTATTGAAATGTAATTATAGGTAACCTTACAGAACTAAATAGAACTTTAGAGATAAGTTTATTGGAAAGCTGAAAATCCCTGTGTCCTTGGTTCAATTCCGAGTTGCGGCATATTTTTGCTTATTACTGCTTTAGAGATAAATATACAATAGTGACTCTCGTATGCCTTTGCCAAACCGGAATTGAACCTTTAAATATATATTTCGAGCTATTTTGCTTTCGCAAAATTACGCTCAAAACTTCCGAATTGCGAAATACATAAAATATCCCTTTTTAATTTTATAGCAATATAGATAAATTATAAAACCAAATCCCTTAACTTTTCTTAAAAAAACTTTTTTTTTATTGAAATTAAAACTTGCAGAGTTATAATGATTAAAAATAATTATCCTTTCACTAAAAAGCCAATTGGACTTGGGTTTTAACACAATAGATAGCCTGCATTCAAATAATAACCGCATAAAAGGAGTATAAAATTGATTAGCGCGATACCAAGCTTTAACCTAAAATTATTTAGCAATAATTTTGAAGTTCTTAGTGATGAAAAATATAACAAAGTTACTTGGGCAAAGGAAAATAATGATATTTTCATAAAATCTCAAGAATCCCCAAAAATCTCTTTTACCGGTTATAAAAGAACCATCGTCTACGGTACACAAGAAGAAAGAGATGCACTATCTTACAGAATACAGCTGACCCCAGAAAAAATAAAACAAAATATGCAAAATGCACCCAGTGTGGAAGCCGGAATTAAAAAAAATTATAATTTACTTGCAGAAGAAGTGGGACATTTTTCAAAAGCTTTAGCCAGTGCTGTTTCTATAAGCAATGATTACTCGACTGTTTCAGCTGGAGAATATAAAAAAATCAGAAAAATGGCCCCAAAATATTCCAGAGTGCCGGTGCTTGGCTTGCTGCCTCAATGGGAAAGCATTTTGACGGGAAGTTTTAAAAACACAGTGGAAGCCTGCTGTTATGAATTAACTGATGATATTAACGGTCTGATTCATACTCACATATATAGAGATCTTGAATCTTTTATAAACAGATTTAACGATGCAAAAAGTGCCTTCATTGAAACTTTATCGCCTATTGACAAAGTAAATAAAGCTGCTTATTTAAAAGTATTAGAAGATACAAACGCTAAATTAAATAAAAATATAGCGATTGTTTGTAATGTATTTAATCAACAAAGAAAAATCGCATTTGACAATAAAGCTGCTATTATAGAAAGCCAACACAAATCCCAGGCATTGAGAACTACAACAAAAACTGTCAGAAATCTTCTCGGAGGCGGTCTTATTCATGTAAGTGGTCTTGATGATATTATCATAGGCGCCGACATTCCTATTTTAAGTAAAGTCATGGGCGCAGACCTAATTGGTAACGCAGTAGCAGGAGTTTCTGATACAGTTATAAAGTCAATAGCATCTGTTACTTTAGAAAGTGTTCGCATGGTAACTTAGTGTAAATAAATTTTGTTTTATTTAAAATAATAAAATAGTAAAATATAAAGTAAAAAAAAGGAGTATTAATTTATGATTCAAGCAGTATCAAGTTTTAAAACAAACAACTCAAAGGGAATATTTCCAAGTCACGGAAACATTTCTTTCAAAGGGAACCTGGCAAACGAAGCAGCCAAAATAACAAAAAAAATGGTAAGGGAACTTCCCTTGGTGAAAAAACCTCTTATTGCTCCGGCTTCAGATCTAATACATATTATTGGAGATGGCCAAGGTGTTGTTCGAATCCCTTTAGAAAATCTGGATGTAACAGAGGAAATAATTTCAAATGCCAATGATATAATTGTTCCTCAAGTTATTGATTTAGCAAGTGAATTGGCTTCCGACGGTGCTTCAGCTGCAGGACGTCAAGTTGTGGGCACAATAGCAGAAGAACTAATACCCGATGTTCATGAAAGTGCGATAAAAGGCGCATGGGTAGCAATTAAAGAAGTTGGCAAAAAAGTTTTGGAATCCATTGCTATAGCTGCTGAAAACTTGTAGAATTTCTGACTTTGTAACCAAAAGATAAGGTTTTTCTCTTGAGATTAACATTTTGCACACAAAATAACAGCCGAAATAAGATACCCTGTAAAAATATCGACTTTAGGGCCGGTTTAACACCTAAAATGATTCAAGAAATTAAAAAAGCAGACATTTTAGAAATATCTGATAAATTGGCCCAAAATGGTATTGTGAATGATTTCAACGGCAACAAGATTTTAGCTTGGTGCTGTGATAAGACCGTGGAAATTTTTCAACTACTTAACAAACAATTTGGCTTAAACTTGGGTTTACCCAAAGAAATTTATGTTGAAGATTTTACTAAATTAAATGTAGATGATCTTGAAATGTATGGTTTTTGTAATTTAGCCCCTTTTGAATTACGAAAAAGTTCTGACGAAATTATCCCAAGCCGGGTTGTTTTTTTTAATTCCTTAAAAAAATGGGAAAATATAGATTTAATTTCAAATAGACGTTATAAAGACAAACTGGCAAGTACCGATTTTTTCTTAGATATACCATTTCATGAATTTATTCACTCAGCTCACGAAGACAGGCTTTTAGATTTGTTCGATGGAGATCTGTTATTAAAAAAATTACAATCCCTTAAAGATCCTAAACAAGTTTTAATGTATCAACAAAAATACGGGCAAAAAGTTTCAACAATTAGTCAATATGCGCTAAATGACCCTCTAGATGCTGTGGCTTGCGATTTATCAAAACGCATTGCAAATTCTATTGACAAAGACAGCTTAATTCCGGTCAAAAATCCATTTGCCGGGAGCCCTTATCAAGATAATTCATCTTTCATAAAGAAAATGCAATTAAAATTAAATCCCTTAAACGAAATGCTAAAAAATTTCTGGAATGGAACTTTCGAATAAATCTTCAACTTTCTTAAAATCCTAAATATAATTCAATAAATAAATAGCAAAAAATATTTTTACAAGGTTTATATAAAAACCAACTACCTACAACAAGGAGCATGAAACATGATTTTACCTGTATCCAATTTACAAACTAAGGATGTAATTAAACAAAATCCAAGACAAAATAAAATCAACTACTTTAATCAAGAAGACAATTTTAACAAATCGTTAATTAAGTCAAACATTGTTTTTAAAGGTAAAATTGAGGATGAAATAAAATATTTTTTTGGGCATACTCTTTACGATGGACACGGATTCCTTCGTGAAAATATAAAATATGGTGAAGTAGAATACTCAGAGACGGAAATTAGAATTGCAAAAAAATATATGCATGCCAAAGATACTTCTTGGCGCGATACTTTATATAAAGAAGCACTCGAAGAATCTCGAAGACTTTACGGTTACCAAAATATAGGTGAGAGCTTTGTCAGCGATTGTAAAACTCGCAAAGGAAGATTTTTTGCCAGAACAGCTTTAGCAATATATTCTCTTGGGGGATCAGAACTCGGTAATCAGCTTGATAAAATACTTGACCCCAGACCCTCACACGAAAAAAGAGCCAGAACCTGCGTTGACAGAATATCAACACTAATCCAACATTTAAAAAACGAAGAGTTGATTAATGCAAATAAATTAAGGCAGACACAAATAGAGACAACAAAAGGAAAATTAGACAAAAAACTGGCTGACGTTGAAGCACAAAATCAAGCAGCTATAGCAAAAACTCAATATCTTAACAAATTGAGCTCAAAGAAAAATCAACTGGCAACAGAATTTTTCGATAAAATAAACCTTGAAAAACGAGGTTCAAACATAGACGATATACCTAATGCAATAATGATAGAAGACCCCTATGACGATGTATCAAAAGAATTGATTGATTATACAAAAAGAAACTCTCAAAGCCGATTTATAAAATTAAGCGATATTGATAATGACACCCTAATGGATAACTTAGATGAAACTTTAAAAAACTCTAAAAAACATTTTGATTTAACCAAAGAAAGAACGCTCATCCAAGTTGAAGGCTTTGACAGGTTAATTACCAAAGGGAAAAACTCTTTTGAAAATATTGAAAGTTTAAAAGATATTATGTGCAAAACCGCCAAAGATTTTGGCTCAACTATATTATTTAAAACAAAAAATGCCTCAAAACTTGTTTCAGAAGCTATCCAACCGCAACGAGTTTTGAGAATCTTAGTCGATTTTAAATCTGTGATATAGTGAAAAACCCGAAAGGCAAAAATGCAAATCCAACCGCTTAACTACAAAAATAATTATTATAAGCAATATTCTTGCCCAAACAACAAAGGACAAAAATTTGCCCAATCAGCATTGCAAAATACATTTACAGGCAAATTATTTTCAACTCATTACTTTATTATCCCTTATTCTGATGCGGAAATTAAAGCAAGAGAACATCAAATGATTATTGACAAACAAGCAGCTGAAGATGCTTTAACCGCCAAACAAAATGAAATAATAAACAAAACAATACAAGAAACAAAAGAGACTACTGATTTATTAAATTCAATATTTAATAAATCAATAATTGATGAATTGAATTCTATAATCAAAACTGAATTTAGCGAAAAAATAAAAATAGAAAAAAGAGAAAATAATATAGAAGAAATACCAAATGTTATTATGATAGAAGATCCTTATGATGATATATCAAAAAACCTGGTTGTTTTAACAGCGCAAAATTCTGAATGTAATTTTGTGGACCTAGATAATGAAAATAGAGAATTTTTACTGGATGATTTATGGGAAACCCTCCAAGGTGCAAGAAAACATTTTGAACAAACCAAAGAAAGAACCTTAATTTATGTAAAAGACTTTGATAAATTAATTACAAGCGGAGAAAATTCATTTGAAAATATTGATAGCCTTAAGGATATAATGTGCCGATGTGCAAATGACTTTGGCTCAACCATAATTTTTAGGACTAAAGACTCTTCAAAGCTGGTTTCAGAAGCCATTCAACCGCAAAGAGTTTTAAAAATCTCAATTGATTTAAAATTTAAAAGTCACAGAAACTAAAAGGAGAAAACATGATTTTACCTGTATCCAATTTACAAACTAAGGATGTAATTAAACAAAATCCAAGACAAAATAAAATCAACTACTTTAATCAAGAAGACAATTTTAACAAATCGTTAATTAAGTCAAACATTGTTTTTAAAGGTAAAATTGAGGATGAAATAAAATATTTTTTTGGGCATACTCTTTACGATGGACACGGATTCCTTCGTGAAAATATAAAATATGGTGAAGTAGAATACTCAGAGACGGAAATTAGAATTGCAAAAAAATATATGCATGCCAAAGATACTTCTTGGCGCGATACTTTATATAAAGAAGCACTCGAAGAATCTCGAAGACTTTACGGTTACCAAAATATAGGTGAGAGCTTTGTCAGCGATTGTAAAACTCGCAAAGGAAGATTTTTTGCCAGAACAGCTTTAGCAATATATTCTCTTGGGGGATCAGAACTCGGTAATCAGCTTGATAAAATACTTGACCCCAGACCCTCACACGAAAAAAGAGCCAGAACCTGCGTTGACAGAATATCAACACTAATCCAACATTTAAAAAACGAAGAGTTGATTAATGCAAATAAATTAAGGCAGACACAAATAGAGACAACAAAAGGAAAATTAGACAAAAAACTGGCTGACGTTGAAGCACAAAATCAAGCAGCTATAGCAAAAACTCAATATCTTAACAAATTGAGCTCAAAGAAAAATCAACTGGCAACAGAATTTTTCGATAAAATAAACCTTGAAAAACGAGGTTCAAACATAGACGATATACCTAATGCAATAATGATAGAAGACCCCTATGACGATGTATCAAAAGAATTGATTGATTATACAAAAAGAAACTCTCAAAGCCGATTTATAAAATTAAGCGATATTGATAATGACACCCTAATGGATAACTTAGATGAAACTTTAAAAAACTCTAAAAAACATTTTGATTTAACCAAAGAAAGAACGCTCATCCAAGTTGAAGGCTTTGACAGGTTAATTACCAAAGGGAAAAACTCTTTTGAAAATATTGAAAGTTTAAAAGATATTATGTGCAAAACCGCCAAAGATTTTGGCTCAACTATATTATTTAAAACAAAAAATGCCTCAAAACTTGTTTCAGAAGCTATCCAACCGCAACGAGTTTTGAGAATCTTAGTCGATTTTAAATCTGTGATATAGTGAAAAACCCGAAAGGCAAAAATGCAAATCCAACCGCTTAACTACAAAAATAATTATTATAAGCAATATGATAAAAAAAATATTGCTCAATATTCAAATTCTTTAGCTGAAAAAAAATATCGCAATATTTCCTTTAACGGAATAAATCTTGGCGAAAACGGGAAAAAAATGGCTAAAAGTGTAATTAATGATGCCGAAGCCCTAATTGAAAAAACAAGAAGTTTCATAACATCTTCATTTAACAAAAAACGTGTCCCCATAGATGAATCCAATAAAGCTTTTGACGGCTTAGGTAAGATAGAAAATTTTACTCAGGAAACGATGATAACTGAAGAAGATGTTCAAAAGAGCAATGACTTATTACATCAAAAAAAAATGGAGCTTTTAAATCTTAATTTTCAAATAAAAGCCTTAAAAAGTACTGTCAAAGTTAATAAAGCGCTTGTTGATTCATTACCCAGACAATTAGCTGAGCTTGAGCCGATTAGAGAGATAGAACGTCACAGATTAATTAAAATGTTAAATCCAAATATTCCAAAAGTCGGCTTTGAAAATATTGCAGGATATAACGAAGATAAAAAAATTCTACAAACTTTTTTCTTTAAAAATATAGATTTAGAAAAAACCGGAGAAGCGGCTCATGTGCCGGGAACCTTTCTTTTCTTTGGCCCGACCGGCAATGGAAAAACCGTAATCTCTCTTGCAGTGGCAGAAGAAACAGGGTGTAAATTGGTAAAAGTTGAATGTGGATTAAGAATATCGGATAAAAGCCGGAATGAATTTATGGAAAGAATAGAAGAAGAGGCATTACAAGCAGAAAAAAGATTCAAAAGCGAAGGCAGGAGAACAATTTTATTTATTGATGAATTAACAAAAGTAGTCAGCAAAGATTCAAATATTTTGGAAGAATTCAATGAATTCGCATCAATTTGTTCTGAAAAATATCATTGTACAATTTTTGGTGCTACAAACCATATGAAACAATTAGGTTTAGATCTTGATATAATTAAACCTGTAATTATGGCTATTGAACCTCCAAACAAGGAAAATGTTATGGCAATGTTTCAGCACTATTTAAAAGATATCAAAGAAATAAATGGCAAAATAGATTACAACGTATTGGCAGATAAATTAATAACAGTAGGACAAAAACGCGGAGGAAAATACAGCAATGCACAAATTAAAAAAATTGTTGACTTCAGCGCTAAACAAGGAAAAAATGAACTGTCTCAACAAGACATTCTTGATTGTATTATTGAAGGCAACCCCGAACGAGGCTTTGCACCACCGATTCCTGCAATAGATAAAGATAAACAAGAAATATTTGAAGCTGCATATAAAGAATTTATGTAATAGCATAGATAATAAGCAAAATATGGAGAAAATAATAAAAAAAATGAAAGTAACTTTGAACCAAAAAATCTTTACGACAAATAAATATAACCAAAAACAGCATAATGTCGCTTTTGGTAAAAATGCTTCCTCAGGATTATCTGAAGATTCATTTAAAATATTAAACGAAGAAAAAAAATTGTTTGAAAACATTTTACTTGAATTTAGCGATAGAATTAATCTTGAAAAAGAAAACAATAATATAAAAATACCTAACTGCATTATGTTTGAGACAAAAAATGAGAGCAGTGAATTATTACCCGTATCATGGCTTAAAAAAACCGCTGATTGTAATTTTATAACTTTAACTGATAGAAACAATGATGATTTGGCCGATGCACTTTGGGAAGAATTAAAAAAATCAAAAAATATATTTGAACAAACTAAACGTAGAACCATAATTCATGTAGAAGGATTTGATAAATTAATTACTCCCGATAAAAATACCCTTGAAAATATTGACAGTATAAAAGACATAATGAACAGAACCTCAAAAGACTTTGGCGCTACAATAGTTTTTAGCACAAAAGACGCTTCAAAATTAACGCCTGAAGCTATTCAGCCCCATAGGGTAACTAAAATTATTGTGAATAGTCATAAGGCAAATCTTGAAAAATATAATATGTTTTTAGAAAATCGCGGATATTTTAAAAATTACGAAACAAGAATTGCATCAAAAAATGCTGATACTTCAAGTAAAATGATACAAACAAAAATTAAAGAGCCTGAGACTCTTACCCCTCAAACAGAAGTCATTAAAAATACTGAAAAACCAGATACATCACCTCCGCAAAAGCTTTCGCCAATAAAAGCAAAACCTGAGGTGAAAATTGACAATTCTTCAATCAGTTATAAAAATGAAACTAAAATTGAACCGCCCAAAACACCCGATATTTCAACTTCAGTCAAAACAATAACAGAAAAAGCCTCAAATGGAACTAAAACCTTTAAAATAACTGCCTTTTTTGTTGCTCTTGGCGCAATTATAGCCGGAGTAATTTATTTTGCCAAAAATAAGGAGAAACAGGAAAATAGTACGCCAATTCAAACCAACAACAACATAAAACAATCTGAAAGCCTTGCGCAATTCATAAGTAAAACTAAATAAGAATTTTATTAAGAGCTTTAACTATTTTTTTAAATATTATAAAATGTTTCTTAAAAAGCACCGTTAATATTTTTGGTAAGGTCTAAAAGTTCATTGCAACTGTTTATTATATTGTTTAAGTATTCTTTTTGCTTATCTCGTTCTATTTCAAGTTCAAAGAGAAGTTTAGAATTTTCTAAAATATTTTCAACAGGAACCTGTACTCCTTTTTTGACTCGCGATATAATTTCTTCTTTCGATTTTAAAGCATCTTGGGCTTTTAAATATAATTCTGCATGGTGAATAGCAATTCCTGCCTGAGTACATATACTCCTAATGCGGCTTAAATCTTCGTCAGAAAGTTCATAAATTTTTTGAGTAAACTCTATAGAAAAAAAGCCAAGCCTTGAACCTTCGTAAAGAACAGGGAAATTATATTTGGATTTCAATTTCGAATTTTTATATAATTCAACTATTTCAGGGTTTACAAAATTTTCCAAATAATATTCTTCCCAGTTAGGGATTTTAATCTCCCTTTTATCAAGTATCGGCTGCATATAGTTTTGTATTTCAGAATTTGACCAATCATATCCGACCAAACTCTGTTCATCAAGATTTGACAAATATTCCGAAGTACTGTCAACAGCACTATAAGCATTTATTTTAGGGTTATATTCGGAAAAAAGCACCCTGTCTGCTCCAAAATACTTTCCTATGTTTTTTACAAAAAGATTTTTAATAATTTTTTTATCCAAAGTACTTCTCAAAATTTCTATTATATTTCTGCTTATCCTTTCTCTTTCGGCCTGCTGCTGAACTCTCTTGTAAAGTCTGCTTTGATAAATTGCCAAAGCAATTTGTGTCGCCAATAATTTTAAAAATTCAATTTCATCCTCGGTTATTTTTTTATTAGTTCTTACATAGTGAATAGAAAACGCCCCGAGAAGCTCGTCTTTATAAAATAAGGGGAAAGCGTATGCGGAATTTATTTTATATTTCTCAATCATCCTCTCTTCGGCATCTAAATTCTCAACATTATCCTTAAGTGTTATTTGTTTATTTTGAATAATTATAGGATTACCCTTTTTTACTATATTAACAAAATGAGGTAATTCTTTATTAACATCAACACCTTTATAACTTACAATATCCGCAGAAGATAAATACTCGTCTTCTATTATAAAAAATTTACTCCTGATTTCATCATATTCGGCTATATAACACCTATCGGCATTAAGAGTCTTCCCCAGAATATCAACGATTATTTGTTTTGTTTCGTCAAAATCAAGTGTACTTCTTATTGCCTCTGTTATGCTTCTTAAAAGGGTTTCTCTTTCTGCTTGTTGTTTTGTACTTTGATATAACTGAATTTGGTTAAACACCATCCCTGTTTGATTCCCTACAATTCTTAAAAAATTAAGTTCTTCTTTTGAAGGGGTAATTTTTTCTTTAATATATTCTACCGCCAAAACAGCTTTTAATTTATTTTCTGAAATAAAAGGGATTCCAACCCCGCTTTTTAATTCAAAAATTTGGCTGTAACGCTTAATGCCTGAATATTTTGGGTCATCTGTCTCTTTTATTTTTTCATAATCAAAAAAAATCAAATCATTAGCGTTTATAAATAGCTCTATAAATTTTTTAACATCTTCTGATGAAAATTCATATCCTACAATACTTTTTATATCTTTGGATGAAGTATACTCCCCTTCATAGTCTATTGGTTTTCCTTTCATTTTTTTCAGATCAACTTCTACAAGGTAGCATCTGTCTGCTTTTGTCATAATACCTATTTTTTTAACTATATGCCTAATTTCATTAATATCAAAAGTACTTATTGATTTTGTTAGAACTTCACTTATTAAAGACTCTCTTTGTGCTTGTTTAAGGCTTTTTTCATATAATTTTGCCTGATACAGGGCTATACCTATTTGTTCGCTCACATCATGAAAAAAATCTATAACATCTTGGGTTAATTCTTTTGTCGGTTTTGTATAATGAATAGCTAAAATAGCCAATATTTTATCTTCATAAAAAATTGGAAACCCAACACCTGCCTTTATATCAAACTCTCTAAACCAATTTTCAACAGATGTTCCTCGTAAATTGTTTTGTTCTATAAATTTTTCAAAGTTTTGTGTTATAACAGGTTCATTTTTTCTATGCATATCTGCAATAAATTCCACATCAGAAGAGTTAAAGTTATAACCTACAAGACTTTTTTCTCCTGGAGTCAAATATTCAGAAAATTCATTTAACGGCTTAAATTCTTCAACATTTTCGTCAAATTCAAGAATAAAAACTCTATTTGCATTAAAAACTTTAGAAATTTCTTCAACTACATTTTTCTTAGTTTGATTTATATTTAAGTTGCTATGTACTGATTCTATTATTTTTCTTAATAAATATTCTTTTTTTGCAATTTGATTTATCTTTTCATAAAGTTCAGCCTGATGAAGCGCAGTTCCTGCATTATCTCTAAGTGTTTTTAAAAAACCGAATTCTTCACGATTTAATATTCTTTTTTCCTTAATATAGTGTAATATAAGGATTCCCATAATTTCTCTATTATATTCAACTACAAGCCCGTAATCAGACTTTACGCTGCTTGATTCCAAGCTTTTAAGTGCTTCGTAGCTGAGAAGTTTCTTTCTGGAGATTGTTTTTTCTAAGTCTTTTACTATAATATTTCGCTGCTTAATCTTAAGTTTTTGGCAAAATTCAGGAAACGCGACTTCTATATCAACTCCTATAAGACTTTGAATATCATCCGTTTTTAATTTTTCCAGACTAAACGGAAGAAACTTACCTTTTTCCCTATCATAATCTACAAAAAGACATCTGTCCGGCTCAAAATATTTGCTTGCTATTTCAATAAAATATTTCTTAATCTCTTCAGGTTCGAGCTTACTTCTCAAAACTTCTATTGTGTTTATAAGAATTTTATTTTTACTATTTTTTTGAAGTAATTCATAATTTTGATGAGCAATTTGCGAAATAAAATTTGCGAACAAAAACAAAAGATTAGCAGCGCTTTCAACCGTTTTTCTGGGTACAATTTTAATTTTTTTTAATGCCTCTAAATATTCCTCTTCATTTACCCCAAGTTCTTTAGACAAATTTCTAAAATGCACTTCATCAGGTTCTTTTGTAAGAATTTGCCCACCCAAAATACTTGCAATGTGCTTATCGTCAACAATAATAGGGACTGCAAAGTCTGTCAAGCCAACATGACAATCATATATAACAGGTTCCCCTTTGCCAGCGGCTATTTTCCCCCATTTAATGTCGCAATCAATACATCTTTTTAATCCTATTTCACTTCCTCTTGTATATTTCAGACAAAAATCTGTAAAATTGCTTGATTTAGTTATAGAACCGTAATCATCGACTATAATACTTGCCATCCCTGTTGTTTCAGCAAATGTATCCTGACATTTTTGTAAAAAATTTAAATCTACCAAATCTGTCAACTTCAATTTTTTTTTCTCTTCGAATATTTCCATAAATTCACCAAAATAAATATTAAAAAACAGTTTAAACGAAGATAAAAAATATTTAAAAACCCGATTAGGCTATTTGAAAGATTATTTATCAAAAGATTTTACAAACCTGTTGAAAAGAATGTTTGTTTTTGATATTTTAAAGATATCGGGACGTGGCAAGGACCAATGGAGAATGCCGCAAAAAGAAAACAACTAAATGTTGTTTTCGCTCGCAGCCGGAAGGGAGCTCTTGG
>CAZXID010000032.1:17499-18159 GCA_964640325.1 uncultured Muribaculaceae bacterium
CGAAGCCCTACCAAGCTGAACAAAATGACAATCAAATATTAAATCGGGACGTGGCAAGGACCAATGGAGAATGCCACAAAAAGAAAACAACTAAATGTTGTTTTCGCTCGCAGCCGGAAGGGAGCTCTTGGTAGCGCGAAGCCCTACCAAGCTGAACAAAATGACAATCAAATATTAAATCGGGACGTGGCGCAGCTTGGTAGCGTACTACCTTGGGGTGGTAGGGGTCGCAGGTTCAAATCCTGTCGTTCCGATTCTGTAAAATAAAGGTAATAAGCATTTTTAGCTTGCTGCCTTTATTTTTTTTGTGTAATCTACATATATCAACAGTTTTTACTTACGTATTTTTACGGACTTTAAAAGCCTTTTAAAAATTGTTATCATTATTTTATACGTTAGAGGAGAAATAATGATAAATTTTAACGACATAAAAAAACAATTTGCAAATATTAGGGTTGATTTAAACAGTTCATTAAATCAAGGAATATCGAATCAAGATATCTTAAATTCTATACGACAACTAAAAGCATCAATAACAAATGATTATGATGCCTTGATGAATTTACCTCAAGGGCAGAAAAATGAGATTATGGCATTATACAATAAGGGGCTTGCCTAGAACAAATTTTCATGAGAGGGTGAGAATATGTTCAAATACAG
>CAZXID010000033.1:0-18013 GCA_964640325.1 uncultured Muribaculaceae bacterium
CACAACAAAATTTGACAATTTAATACCGAAAACCTATAAGGGTAGGTGCCCGAGTAAGCCCGAAGGCAAAAAGACCGAAGAAAAAAGATTAAGTATCTTTTTTCAAGGCCAAGCCTCACGAAAGTCCGCCAGTCGGAGCACATACACAACAAAATTTGACAATTTAATACCGAAAACCTATAAGGGTAGGTGCCCGAGTGGCTAAAGGGAGCAGACTGTAAATCTGCCGTCGCGAGACTACGGTGGTTCGAACCCACCCCTGCCCACCATAAAACAGACGATAACAAATGTTATCGTCTGTTTTTATTATGTTGTAAAGATGTGTGAGAACAACAAAGCAAAGCTTTGTTTTATGATTTCAAAAACTTTTTGTATTGTAAGAAAAATTCTGCACAATATCATTTTTATCAAAATTTATAATTAAGGTAAGAGTCTTTTGCGTTGAAACAGTGTCATTATGGCCCTTTCCCTTCCAAAAGAAAAGAATCCAAAACCAATGTTTGTTATAAGTCGAATGAGTTGATTTGGAATTTTTATCATAAATCCAAGTTTGACTCCCGTCTGTTTCTTTATTAATCATATCCGGCGAGCCCAAGCAAGATACAATTTCTGTTTGCGACATGCCTGCATGAACCCGCTGCTGTATAATCCCAAGCGTAAGTTCCTCGCTAAGGCAAGGCAAAACTAAAAACAAATAAAGTATTATAAAAAAAAGTTTTTTCATAAAAGTTTTCCCTCGTAAAGGTGTAAAAAAATTAATTTCCCCGCATATTTTTTTAAATTTTCATAATAAAACCGAAAGAAAACTACCCCTTTTCGGGCATATTTTTCAAAAATTGTTAAGAACAAAGGCTAAAGTTTTCACTTGCTTAATAAAAACTCGTTAAAATTTGAATCTTTTACAATCAGTTTTAGCTCAACCCTACGGCTTTTATCATAATTTTCTTTTCCATTAGTCAAAACTGGTTCTGTAAAACTTTTTCCTTCAACCACAACCGTTTTTATAAGCTTATCCGTATATCTCTTATTATAAGATGTTTTAAAAATATATTCGGCAACCGAATTCGCCCTTTTTAAACTTAAATCCATATTTTTTGTAAACTGACCTTCTCTTGTTTTTATGTCAGAAAAAGTTTGGGAGTCCGTATGCCCTTGAATTACGATGCTTGAAATTTTATTATAAAGTTTTGAATTTGAAAATATAGTATTAACGTAAATCGGAATAAATTTATCCAGATACTTTTTGCCCTTTTCGGAAAGAGTGTAGCTATTTAAATCAAACAATTCCAAATCGGAAATCTTAACCTGACCCGTTAATTTATCCACTTGCGCATCAATTTTTTCTTTATAAATATTTTTGGATAACTCTTGGGCAATATCGCTTTGAATTTTTTGTTGCTGAAGCTTACTCTGCGTAAAACCAGTCATAGCAAGAATAAACAAAGTCATAAAAATAATTGCCAATCCCAGCAAAAGATCGGTCATTGTGACCCAGAAAACATTTTCATCTTCACCGTAATTCTGTTTTGGAATTCTTCTGCTTATCATTCATACCCTAACTTTTTATCAAAACAAGTCATCAACTATATCAGACTTTGATTTTTTATCTTGAATACCTTTTTCTTGGAGCTTATTTATTCCAAACACCAAGTTTTCAAGATATGGAATCAAAACTGCCGTCAAACTTTTGTCCAAAGAATCTTTAAACTGTCCGGGCAAATTTGACAGTAAATTAGAAACATAATTGTTCTGTATTTTTGTTTCTTTTAAAAGCTCAAATAAAAACTTCTCAGATGAAATATTATCAAAGAGTTTATAAATTTTTTCTTGAACATCCGCCAAAGGAAGTTTGCACTTATTGTTATACAAAATTCTTTCTATTATCAAAAATGCTATCGCGGAACCTACGGCAAGGACCGAAACCAATGCTGCAATTTGCATACTTGCCATGAGATTTGAAACGGATTGAATTGTTGCTTCTTGAGTAGAAAAATCTACTCTTGTAAAAGCTACGGCTATATTTAAAAATGTAAACAAAGGGCCCATGCCTGTTAAAATAGTAGGTGCTGTCTGGATAAATTTATAATTCAATTTTGAAGTAACCAAAGTTTCTTCATTGAAAAAATAAATAGGGTCTATTGTTGTCTGAATATTTTCTGTAGACTGAGAGACATTTTGAAAAACAATATCATTATTTTTATTCTTTAATGAAATGCTCTCGGAAAAAACAAGGGTATTTTTAAATTCAGCCCAAGAATTTGACACATAAGAATTTTTAGACATAGCATCATCTAATTCGTTAAATTTGAAAGCCAAATCGGATTTTTTAAAGTTTTTCAACAATTTATTCAAATTAATCAACTGCAGATTTATAAATTTAACCTTTTTTACATAGTAAATAATTATGGCAAAGAAGGTTACAAGTACTGTCAAAATTGCAGGATCAAAAATAATTCCAATATATTTCATAAACTCACCTCAAAGTCCTCTTAATAATACCATAAAAATATGATTTGTTTTTTCAAATTTGTTATATGATTTTAACATGAATTGTCCAAAATGTAATAATAAGATTGATGAGAAAATGCTTATTTGTCCAGGTTGCAAAAAAGTGTTGAAATTAGTTTGCCCCAAATGTAAGACAATCAATAAATCCAATACTTGTAAAAAATGCGGATTCGTAATTATTACAAAATGTTATAAATGCGGTAAAATAAACCAAACAATAAATGATATTTGTACAAAATGCGGGTTTAGCACTCATACAAGCGTCGCAATAAATTCATCAAATGTTGATGAATTTGCTTGTCTTACAATCGAATTCCCAAATATCTCCACAATAAAATCCGCCCTTGGCTCCACCAAGCTGGCAGACAAATTTAAAGCAAATCTTGATTATTTAATATCAAATTATTCTTCTTCGGTGGGGGTCTCTCGAGAAATCTTAAAAGATATTTATGTTATAAGATTCAACAAAGATTCTTCATTTGCCGAATCGGCAAACAACGCGATGAATGCGGCTATACAAATCCAAAATTTAATCACAGAATTGAATTTTAAAATGAAAAAACTCACTGAATCCGCCCTGCAATGTAACATAGCAATATTAAAAAGGAATATTTATTCTCAGCCGAACCAATATTGTTCAGGCTTTAATATAAAATTAATTTATCACCATAAAAAAGACTTTAATTTGCTCAACAATTTACAAATTATAACCGATTCACATATATATAACGCGCTTTTGTCAAAATTTGACCTGTCGACTCTTACAACACAGGTCGTAAAAGATGAAATGATGACCTTTTTTGAACTCAATTTAAAAAAATATATAACAATACCTAAAATTTCGCCCGAAGAAGAAGAAGGTCTAAAGCTTTCAAAATTAAATATTTTTGACGATATTCAAGAAGAGTCCGAAGATGAAAACTCCATGTATGACTTTGATTGCATAAGTTTTAATGAGGTGAAATGCGATTTTAAAAAAATAAAATCATTAAAAATAATTCCTGAAATAATAGAAAATTTAAAAAACAACAGTAAAAAAATTATTTCTATAAAAGGCGAAAAAGAATTATTGCCACAAGAATTCGAATTATTGGAAGAACTAAACCAGATAAAAGCATTTAAAAATATATTTAAAATAACATGCTGTGATGAAATGAAATATAAACCTTACGGATTTTTCTACGAATTAATTTCGACGATATACAAATTTCCTATCAGCCCAAAACTTTTTAATGACGATGACTTTAAAATATTTGACAACATTGACCCTTCCGGCTTTATAAAAGATTTAATAAATTTAAATAAAAGAACCTTTCCCCATCCCGAAGATATAAGATATTCTCTTTTTGATATATTTTTTAATATATTCCACATGATGCCAAAATCTTTAATCTATATTGAAAATTTTGAAAAAATTGATGAAACGTCTTACGAAGTACTGCAGATTTTGCTTGAAAAATTTGATGGGATGAATATAAGTTATTTAATTACCGCCGATAATGATTTTTCTCTTCATAAAAACTGCCATTTTTTACTTGCCAACGCTAATTATATTGAAATAACTTCTGAAAAATCCTCAATAAAAGAAATTATTGCAAGAAGCCCATACAATTATGATAATATTTTGGACAGTTACTATATTAAAAAAATTGCACAAAATACAAAAGGAAGTGTTTCTTACTTTAACAGTTCAATTGATTATTTAATTAAAAAAAACATACTTAATTTTGAAAAAAATAAATTAGAAATAAAAACTTTAGAAAATATTCTTATACCGTCAAGTTTAAATGAATTAGCAGGCAAAAAATTAAAACTTTTATCGGAAGATACTGCTTCATTCAACCTTTTTTGCATGTTTTTGCTGCTCGGCCCAAAAATAGATTTACCTACGGCAAATCTATTGGGCGCTAATGATTTAAAAATATTAAAAAATCTTGTTAAACACAAATATATTTACGTACATGACAATTTAATATACATTTCAAATTACACTTTATTTAAGACAAATTTTAACACACAAATTCCGTTAGAAACAAAGCAAAAAATAGCAAAAGAACTTCTGCAAAAAATATTTTTACAAAACAAAAAACATCCCTACGAGCCGGATTTATATAAAATACTTGAACAAAATAAACAAGAATTTTTGGCGCTGGAAGAATTATCTCAACTAAACGCATCTCTTGGTGATTTCAGCGCCTACTTAAACTGCAGTATAAGATTTTTAAAACTGCTTGACGATCATGTCAATGAAAATTCACAAAAATCTATCGAAGACTATAAAATAGAAGTTTATGAAAATATTTCAAATCTTCTGTACAGATATTCACCAAATGAAATTCACAACATTGCTCAAATTATTTTAAATAATTTGGAAAAAACAACAGAGGATAAAAAAATTATAAATTTCTGCAACAAAATGCTGCAAGGATGCCTAATTAGCGGGAATTATTCTTATGCCCTTGAGTTGGTGCACAAAATCTTGATGAGATTTTCGAATGCCTCAATTAACCCTGATGACAAAAATTTTAACGAAACTTTTTTCTTAATTTCGCTTATAAAAATAGAAATTTTATTCAGTATCGGAGACTTGAAAACCTGTGAAGAATGCGGCGAAGAAATTTTAAATATTTTAACTCCGGAGATAATCCTCCGGTTAAAACCCGAACATTTGTCCATAAAACAATTTGAAAAAGTAATTCTTGATTCTATGGCTTTTGTCGGAATTACAAAAATTATTTTACTCAAAAGGGATGAGCAAATACAAAATTTTATTGAAAAAATTCAAACAAATATCGGAAATAAACCGGAAATTTTCGATTTACTCATTTACTTAGAAAAAATTATCAAAGGTAGGGCATGCAAATTACCCTCAGATATGATGGTAAACGACAATAAATTTTCTAAAATAGCCTTAAATATAATAAAAGCATTTTGCGAAAATCACTCGGATTTCAAAAAGTTTGCTCAAAACATTTATCAGGCAAAAATAACCGCGAAAATACACAAATTGTCACAAATAGAACTAATATGCGACCTGCTTATCGGCTATGCTTATTTTAAGCTTAAAAAAGAAAGAAAATCATTTAATATATACCAAATTATTCTTGATGCCAGCGAGAAAAACGGGTTAAAAATGATAACATATACGACGCGATACTTAATTGCTTTGCTTAAATTTGAGCAACAAGACATTGAAATTTCGTACGGAATTGTTAACAATGCCATTATTCAACTCGAAAAGGATTTAGAATCAGGCGACCTTATGCTGTTTTTATATAGAGTTTTACTGTCAAAAATATTGATAAATAAGAATCAGCAAGAAGCAGCCGAAATGTGCAAAAACAACGCCGCCTTCATAAAAGAAAAGTATAGTTTAAGTTTTGAAATTGAATGATTTAACTAGACTTATTGTCAATGTAATTTTTTAAGTTTTTCCGTATTCTCAAAAAATATCGGAGCAAGTTATGTTTAAAAAAATTCTTTGGCTTTTAATCTTCGGCATTTTCATTTTAAACGGCTGCGGCAGAAAAAATTCTGCCAATCTTTATGAATATATAATTCAAAAAGACAACGTAATTGTCGGAATCTCTTTTGATTCAAAGCCGTTCGGATTTAAAGATTCAGACGGACAAATCAAAGGACTTGAAGCAGACTTGGCAAAAGAAATAGTCAAAAGGCTTTTGGGAAGTGATGATAAAGTAATATTTAAAGACATAAACGCTCAAGACAGAATAAATGCGGCAAAAACCGGCGACGTTGATATGGTCATTTCCACTATGACAATAACCCCCCAAAGGAAAAAACAAATTGACTTTTCTGTTCCCTACTTTCTTGCAGGGCAGGTGATTTGTGTCAGAAAAGACAGTAAAATAGATTCTATTTATGACTTGATGAACAAGCGTGTGATTGTAGAACTTGGTACAACCGGAGAAAAAAATATTAAAAGATTTATTCCAAATGCGCTCATACAAGGATACGACAACAATTTCGATGCAATGGAATCTTTTAAAAGCGGCTTTGCCGATGCAATAACAACCGATGATTCTCTCCTACAGGGGCTTGTAACAGAAAGCCAAGAATATCTGCTTTTACCCGGAAGGCTTACAAAAGAGCCCTACGGAATAGCCTTTAGAAAATCCAAAGACACAAACTCTTTTAAAAAAAGAGTAAATGAAATAATAAAAGAAATAAAATCAGACGGTACTATACTTCAACTCAAAGACAAATGGGGAATATATTAATTACATTTACAGGCGTTTCTTATATCACAATTTTGCTTGACGGGTTTACCAAAAATCATTCTAATACCCGCAAATCTTTTGCTTAAAGTGTCGTTAAGCCCGTTGGTTATGGAGTTTAAATTTTGCGCGGTTTCATTTACATGAACGATTGTTTCATCAATTTTTTTGACTGTTTTGTCTATGTCTTTTGTAGCGTTGGCTATATTCTCGGTTGTATCTTTTATATTTGAAGTTGTCGATTTAAGCTCTGTTTCATCAATAGCATTATTTAATTTTTTTGAAACCTGATTAAGATTTTGTGCCATTTGAGCAAGATTTTTTGTCATATCAGAAGTATTATTTACGGATTTGTTTATTGCTTTTGAATTTTGCTCTATCAAAGTTCTAGCAAGCTCAAAAAACACTTTCATTTCCTGATTGGTTGCATCTGCGGAATTCAAAGCCTTTATTATATGAACCGAAACAATATCGGTCATCCCCGAAACGCTTTGCCCCATCATAAACTGCTCGACATTGTAAGGTGCAATTCCTTCAAGCAAATCGCCCCTTCTGATGAAGTTAAGCGAAGGGCTTGCAGGATAAGAAAACTGCAAATAAAGTCCGCCGCTAGGGAAACGTTCGACATAAACAACAGTATTTTGAGGCAATTTAAGATTTTTTTCTTTCAAATTAACTTTTACCAGAATGTGTTTAAAATCTTTATCAGGCTTAATCGAAACAATTTTGCCAATCTTAAAGCCATTATAATAGGCAAGCATATTTTTTGTCAGAGGTCCAAGCTCATCAAAGCGTATCATAATGTAATAAGTGGCATTGTAGATATATATTGCTGCAAAAACAAGCAAAATTACAAATACGGCAAGGATTTTTTTACCTTGTTTTTTGATTATGAAAAAATCTTCCTGAAGCGTTTTCATAAAGCCCCTTGATTAATGCCCACTCAAGAAAATTGTGCCCGAATTTATTAAAAAAAGCCATTGTCTTTATGGAGGGGTAAAGGAGAGGAGGTAAAGAGAAATAAGCAACTAATATATTTTCTCACTATTTGACGATTAATATTTTTTGCCAAAACAATTTTAAAACCGTGAGGCCATTTCCCACAAAAACTCTATTTTTATGAAAAAGGCGCATGGATTACAAAAGTAAATTGAATATCTAAATTGTTACCCTGAAATTCTTTTGGTAAAGGTGGAAAAGGAGAAACTTGCTTTAAAATATTTATAGCACTTTCATCATTCATTAAATTTCCAGAAGATTGTATTAATTTTATGTCTGAAATTTGTCCATTTTTGTGTAATTTAAATTGAACAATAATTTTCCCTGATTTTTTATATGGTGGCTTCCAATTTGACTTTACAACTTTATTTATATCTTTTATGTATAAATTAAAATAAGGGGTTAACTCCTCAAATTTTTGAGAGTCTTCTTTAGCGCCTCTTAAATCCCCCAAATTTTTCTTACTTGCACTTCTTGATAAATAAGCGAAGGCAGCATTTGGATCCAACTGAATAGCTTTCGTGCAGTCATCAATGCACCCGATATGATTTTTTAGTATATTTTTCGCTTGTCCTCTGTAACTATAAGCCCTACTACAATAAGGATTAATTTTTATTGCATTTGTAAAGTCTTGAACAGCATTATCATAATCATTTAATGCGCACTTGCACCTGCCTCTATTTACGTATGCCTCACAATTATTGGACTCTAGTTGAATAGCTTTATTATAATCTTCGATTGCAGCACTGTAATTTTCTAATTCAAACTTATTTAACCCACTATCACAATAAGTTTTAGCATCTATATTTGAAGCAAAGCAGGGTAATGCTAAACTAATGCAAACTAAAAAGAAAATAATTACAGTAAACTTTTTCAATTTTAAACTCCCTATTCTAATACTAACTTTAAAAAAATTATATAATAAAAACAAATCCGGTTCAAAGCTTTTGAGGAGTAATCCGTAAGGTGGGCATATTTGCCCACCAAATAAAAAACTCCCCAGGTTGTCTTGGTCGCTCGCGTTAAACGGGTCTACGGATTTTCTTTTCAGTGGCTTTGCCACTTCCAAAGAAAACTCCTTCGCCCTCTGCTCGCTCCCGCTGGACTTCTCACCAAGGTTCTCGTCGCAACCTGAAAAACTATATAAATTAAAAGGCAGATTGGCTTTAGCCAATCTGCCTTTTAATAAAAAACTCAACTTAGTGTACGACTTCAGAACGTGGTTATTGGAAAATACCGCTTAAATTAATACAAGAATATTGAATAAAAACATTGTTCATTATAAATTAACAACTATGAATAATGAAATTAAATTTAACCCTAAAAAATTAGCCAAATTAAATAATTCAGAAAGGCTGAAGTGGATAAATCCTGATTCAATATGGAAAACATTAGAATTGAACAATCCCAAAACTTTGATCGATATCGGAGCAGGAACAGGCATTTTTGCCAAAGAATTTGCAAAGAAAATTCCTGATGGTAAAATTTATGCCTGCGACTCCTCTAGTGTCATGATTGATTGGATGAAAGAAAACTTATCAGAAACAAATATAATTCCTATTTTAACAAATGAAAACTCGATTAATTTAGAAAATAGCATAGCAGATTTTGTTTATATGATAACTGTTCACCATGAGCTTTTGGAACCCGAAAAACTTCTAACAGAAGCCTACAGATTATTAAAAACAGGTGGAAAAATTGCAATTATTGATTGGAAGAAAAAAGAAATGACTGACGGACCATCAATAGAAAAAAGAATTTCAGAAGAAACAATAATGGAACAATTAAAAAATGTGGGTTTTAATAACCTGGTTTCGCATAATGTTTTACCTCTATACTACTTTATTTTCGGGAAAAAATAATTTTTAACTTTTGTATATCTAAATGGGGGCTTGACAAAATTTTGCAATGTGATAATATAATAATATTCGAATGTTAATATATAATAAATTGCGAATATTTTAAAGAGGTTAATTATGAAACAAAACATTCAATATTTAGCAGAAATTTTTAAAGCATTATCCAACAATATAAGGCTCAAAATTGTAATCGGATTATTAGAAAAAAGCGAATGTAATGTGAACTTAATGGCAGAGAAATTAAATGTCTCGCAGCCTAATGTTTCTCAGCATTTGACGATATTAAAAAACGCAGGAATAATTAAAGGCTATAGAAAAGGCACGCAAATCTGTTATAAAGTCGTAGACAAACAAACGGAGAAAATAATAAATTTACTGAATATCGGGTAGCATTAAGGATTAAATCAAATGAAAAAGTTATTATTAACAGTTTTTATATTATTTGCAATCGGGGCAAAAACATTTGCCGAAAATATAAACATGCAAGAACATTCTTTGGATTTCAAAGAAGCAATTGTAATTGCTCTTGAAAATAATCAAGAAATGATGGGAATGAAGGCAGCTTTATCGGCATCAGAAAAAGACATAGGAATTTCAAGAAGTTATTTATTGCCTAAAATAAAAGTAGGTGAAGATTTTGTTACAACAAATAATCCGGCACAGGTATTTGCACTAAAGTTAAATCAAACAAGGCTTACATCTGCCGATTTTTCGGGAGCTCCTGCATCTTTTAACAGCCCAGGTAATATCACAAACTTTTTAACTTACGGGTTAATTGAGATACCCGTTTTTAATAAACAGTCCTTGGTCGCGCTTAAAATGGCAAAAACACAATACAGCGCAAACGGCTATGTTTATATGAGAAAACAAGAAGAACTTATTAAAAATGTAGCCCAAAATTATCTTCAAATCGGAACTGCGCAAGAATATGTTAAAGCCACACAGCAGGGCTTAAAAGATGCAAACGAGCACTTGAGAATATCTCAGGTGAGATATAAAAGCGAACTAGGGCTTTATTCGGATGTCCTAAGAGCCAAGACAGAAGTTTCAGAAGCAGAACAAAGACTAATTTCTGCACAAAAAAATCTTAATGTCGCAAAACGTTCTTTAGGCTTTTTGCTTGGGACAAAAAAATCCGTTGAAATTTCAAATATAACACCTGTATTAGAATTAAAAAATATTGAATATTATAAAGACTTCATGTTTCACAGAAATGATTTAATCGCACTTGAAATTAATGTTCAAAATGCTAAAAATGGTGTAAGATTAGCGCAAGCAGATTGGTTTCCGACATTAAACTTGAACGCTTCATACAATTTATACAATAACAGCTACCCATTCGGAGCAGAGGGCAACAACTATATAGCAGGTGCATTTTTGCATTGGGACGCTTTTGATGGGATGAAAAGAAATTACGAAACCAAAAAAGCTAATAATAAAGTCAAAGAAGCCCAATTTTACTTGGAAAGTTTAAAAAACGCCATCGATTTTAAAGTATTTGAATCATTTGCAAGTGTTCAAGAAGCGAATAAGAATTTTGAATTGGCACAAATTACACTTCAATGGGCAGAAGAAGGAAACAGACTTGTTACAAAAAGATGGCAAGCGTCCCTGTCTCCATTTGTCGATGTATTAGACTCTCAAACAAATTTAGATAGGGCAAGAGCGAATTTGGTAAAAAGTAATAATGACTTAAAAGCACAGTTAATAAATTTATACTTTGAAAGCGGAGTGCTTAGAGAAGAATTAAAATTAAGTGAGGGTAAATAATGAAAAAACTATTACTAACAATGACATTAATATTACTTGTATCGACAGGATGCACAAAACATTCTAAAAATATCGAACACCCTATAATTTCAGATGTTCAAATTGAAACCGTAAGTAAAAAACCGGTAGAAAGTTTTTACACAACATCAGCTACTGTCAAAGCTAAAACAAATAGTGTCGTTGCCTCAATGCTTACAGGCAAAGTAACTTCTATTGCAGTTGAGGAAGGTGATAGTGTTAAAGCAGGACAACTTTTGTTGACTATTGACGCAAGAGATTTGTCTCAAAAAGCATCCGGGGCAAATGCCGGAATCAAAGCAGCACAAATGGCGGCAAGTTCTGCAGCTCAAAACGCTAAAATGGCAGAAAATACTTATAACAGGTATAAAAATTTATATGATGAAAAAGTAATCACTAAGCAAGAATTTGATCAATGGACAACGCAAAAAAATGTCGCTCAATTACAATACCAGCAAGCAATGGCAGGAGTTCAACAAGCAAGAGCGGGGTTGGGTGAAGTTCAAGTTTTTCAAAGCTATGCAAGAGTAACCGCACCGGTTTCAGGAATAATTATTAAAAGAAATATTGATTTAGGTTCAACTGCAATTCAAGGACAACCTTTACTCACCATAGAAGTACCCGGCGTTGCCGAATTGGTTGCAAATGTTGATGAAAGTTACTTAGACAACATCAAAGAAGGCGAAGATGTTTCACTTGAAGTTAACGGAAAAACTTATAAAAGAAAAATAACAAAAGTGGTTAAACATATTGATCCCACAACCAGAACTTTCAAGGCAAAAGTTGATATATCAGGTCTAACAGGAGGACAATTTGCGAAAATAAATATTCCTGTAGATAAAAAAGATGTGATAACAGTTCCTAAATCTGCTGTTGTAGAAAAAGGTGAACTAACAGGCGTTTATGCAGTTGACAATGAGAACATAATTTCTTATCGATTGATAAGAACAGGAAAAACTTACGGAGACAATGTTGAAGTTTTATCAGGACTTTCAGACGGCGACAAAATCATTACTGTCGGAGTAGAAAAAGCTGTTGACGGTGGAAAATTAAAGGATTAGGAAATGAATAACGAAGAAAATAAAGAAAACTTAGAACAGGAAAAGCTTGGCATATCAGGCAAAATTGCAGGGGCGTTTATTCAATCAAAATTAACACCCTTGATAATTCTTGCATCAATAATCTTAGGGCTTTTTGCAACCTTCGTTACACCAAGGGAAGAAGAACCGCAGATTGTTGTCCCTATGGCAGACGTATTTGTTCAATACCCCGGAGCGACAGCTCAAGAGGTTGAAGCACGAGTTACAAAGCCAATGGAGCAATTAATTTCTGAAATTCCCGGCGTAGAATACGTTTATTCAATCATAAAACCCGGCATGAATTTAACAATTGTCCGCTATTATGTGGGGCAAAATGCAGAAGATAGTACCATCAAGCTTTATAACAAATTATATTCAAATTTCGATAGAATACCTGAAGGTGTTTCAAAACCTTTGATAAAGATGCGTTCCATTGATGATGTGCCGATTTTAGCTTTGACACTTTCAAGCAAAAGCAAATATTATTCAGGATACGAGCTTAGAAGAATTGGTGCTGAAATTGCTGATGAACTTAGAAAAGACCCTGATGTTTCAGAAGTAAACATTATCGGCGGACAAAAAAGACAAGTCAAAGTTATGTTCGACCCTGCAAAGTTGAACGGTTATAATTTAAGCACATTCCAACTTATTCAATCGCTTCAAAAATCAAACTTTATGCTAAATTCAGGTAAAGCATCTTCCAATAATCAAGAATTTATTGTTGATACAGGTGGATTTATAAAAGATTCTAATGAAATAGGCGATTTGATTGTCAGTGCAAGTAATAATGTGCCTGTATATTTAAAAAATATTGCTGATATTGAAGATTCAGCACAAGAGCCTGTGAATTATGTTTTTAATTATGATAAACAACTTGGCGCGAGCGAAGCAGTTACTATTGCCCTTTCAAAGAAAAAAGGTACAAATGCCACAAATGCAGCACATAGAGCTTTAAAAAAAATAGAAAATCTTAAAGGGAATATAATTCCTTCTGCTATTGATATTACGGTTACTAGAAACTACGGTGAAACTGCAAAAGAAAAATCAGACGAGCTATTGAGTCATATGATTATAGCAACAATTTCTGTTATTGCACTTATTGCCTTCTTTTTAGGCAGAAAAGAAGCAATAATTGTTGCGGTTGCAGTTCCCGTAACTTTAGCTCTGACATTATTAATAAGTTTTTTACTCGGCTACACACTAAACAGAGTTACTTTGTTTGCCTTAATTTTTTCAATCGGGATACTGGTTGATGATGCGATTGTAGTAGTTGAAAATATACACAGGCATTTTAAAATCGAAGGTGCTAGTATAAAAACCGCAGTAAAAGCGGTTAACGAAGTCGGGAACCCAACAATTTTAGCGACATTTACGGTCGTTGCTTCATTACTGCCGATGGCTTTTGTATCAGGATTGATGGGTCCTTATATGAGACCCATTCCTATCGGAGCTTCTGCTGCAATGATATTTTCATTGCTTGTCGCTTTTATCGTAAGCCCTTGGTTGAGCTACATTGTATTAAAAGATACCAAAGTCGAAGGTGAAGAAGACCATGAAAAAGGTAAAATGGTCGAATATTATAAAAATATTTTGACCCCACTAATTGAAAATCGAGAAAAAAGAATTAAATCAATAAAAATTGTTATCGGTTTGCTTATTGCTTCAATGATGCTAATACCTTTAAAACTTGTTCAATTTAAAATGCTTCCGTTTGATAACAAAAGCGAATTACAAGTTATTGTTGACATGCCGGAAGGCACTACTCTTGAACAAACTGCAATGGTAACTCAAGAACTTGGCAAATATATCAAGACAATTCCTGAAGTCGTGAATTATCAAACTTATGTCGGAACTTCAGCACCATATAACTTTAACGGGCTTGTAAGGCATTATTTCTTACGTTCAGGCAGTAGTGAAGCAGACATTCAGGTGAATTTCAAACCAAAACATGATAGACATAAGCAAAGCCATGAACTTGCTAAAATGATGCGTCCTGAATTACAAAAAATCGGGGTTAAATATGGAGCTAATGTCAAATTAGCGGAAATCCCTCCCGGACCTCCTGTAATAAGCACATTAGTGGCAGAAATTTATGGCCCAAATACAGAAAAACAAGTTGAGATTGCAAGACAAATTAAAGATATTTTCGACAAAATAAAAGGTGTTGTAGATGTTGATTGGTATGTGGAAGCACCTCAAAATAAAATCACATTTGCACCTGATAAAGAAAAATCGGCACTGAATGGCGTTGGAACAGATGCGATTTCGCAAACCCTTACAACTGCAATTTCAGGAATGCCTATCGGACTTGTCCATTTTGATAAAGAGAAAGAACCTGTTGAGATTATGCTTAGAATGCCTATGCAATACCGTTCTGAGATAGAAACTAATGCAGCAGGAATAACTGTGCCCAATCAAACAGGAAATCTAATTCCTCTTAGTGCTTTGGTTAAAGAACAAAATGGGGTGCAAGACCAAACAATTTATCATAAAAACCAAAGAAGAGTTACTTATGTTATAGGCGATGTCGCAAAAGAAATTGAAAGCCCTGTTTATGCTGTACTTGATATGCAAGGGTTGGTTTCTAAGTTAAAATTGTCAGACGGAAGCAAGCTGAAACAACTTAATATTGCAGAAGCCGACAGAGAAGACAAATACTCTGTAAAATGGGATGGCGAATGGCATATTACCTTGCAGGTGTTCAGAGATATGGGAATAGCTTTTGCTGCAGTTCTTGTTCTTATATACGTACTTGTTGTGGCTTGGTTTAAGGATTTTATAACTCCGCTTGTAATTATGGCACCGATACCGTTGACACTTGTCGGCATATTGCCAGGACATTTGATATTCCATGCATTCTTTACAGCAACTTCAATGATAGGTTTTATTGCTCTGTCAGGGATTATTGTCAGAAACTCTATACTTCTTGTTGACTTTATTCAACTTGAAATGGCAGAGGGCAATGACTTAAAAAATGCGGTAATCAAAGCAGGATTGGTGAGATTTAGACCGATATTGTTAACGGCCTTAGCTGTTGTTGTAGGTTCGTTTGTAATGCTCTTTGACCCGATATTCCAAGGACTTGCAATTGCAATGATGTTCGGTGCAGTGGTTGCAACAATTTTGACATTGGTGGTTGTGCCTGTGCTTTACTATGAAATGAAATCAAGAAATTAGTAATATATTTATTCCTGTTCTGACCCCTCGCCCTTGAGGGGAGAGGGGTAGGGGTGAGGGTATTTAAAAAAGGAGAATAATTATGTACATAGCCAAAAAAGACAGTTGGTATTTAGAAAGAGTCTTGCACTTGATTGCAGGAGTAATGATTTTGTTGAGCCTAGGTTTGGCTTACTTTTTCAGTAAGTATTGGTTAATCTTGCCTGCACTTGTCGGGCTCAATTTGATAATCTTTTCACTAACAGGCTTTTGCTTAATGGCAAATATACTTGTGAAAATGGGGATTAAAACCAGTTCATGCAACTGTGGTGATGATTGTAGTTGTCAAAGTTAAATTATAGTTAATATAAGCAACTTCAGAACTTTTTAAAATCCTGTGAAGCTCTTTACCTGACTCGAGTTTCACAATTTTATACATATTATTTAAGAAAAAGCCTAAAACATGAAAACGCTCACTATATGTGGGTTCCCAATAAAAAACTCCACGCACTGGACGAAAATCGAACTTTTGTATCAGAAATTGTTGTCAGAAAATGTTGCTGAAATCTTGTATCAAATTGCAGAGTTTAATAATTGTGCTTAATTTTAAGATTAATAAATTTTACAAATAGAGATTATTAATTGTTATTAAAGACTCTTCAAATTTATTTTGAGAAATTGAAAAATCAACCAATTTTTCACCTGTAGTGCAGAGAGGTAATATTCCTATTGAATTCCCGCTTAATTCTTTTGTTTTTTTAATTAATAATTTATCATCACCAATATATACAAGTTTAGATGACAGGTTATTCTCAATAATATTTAGTATTACATCTTCTTTTTTTATAAAAACCTTACCTGTTTCATTTTGAAATTTATTGTCTAAAAGACCATAAACATCAATTTCTTTCAAATCAATCCCAAATTCGTTTTTAAATTCTTTTATTGACCTATCTGTTATTACTGCTATTTTCACATAATTTTTACGGGAAAAGTTTTCTAAAACCCTTTTAAATGTCGTATTAGATAATGGTGAATTTATTTTTGGTTCTGTTGGAGCGATAGTTCCGTTATAGTCAAGTACTAATAAAATGTTTGTTTTAACTTTAAATAATTCTTCAAAATGCAAAATGTTTTTCATATGTGTTTCCTCTTTTAACTTGTGCTTACAAAAAATGACAATATAAGGTATTGTCATTAAAGTATTACTAAGCGAGATCGGATATATGTCCGTCTCGCATTAAAAAACTAATTTTTCGCACTCTAAAATATATATATTATTGATTTGTTTTTTTATGAAATTTAAATTCAATGCAAGGTTTTTAAAAGATATTAAAAATACAATATCTTTTAGCCTAAAATAATAATTATTAAAAATAAATTTCATAATTAACCTATAACTTACAAAAACGAAATTAAAACAATTATATCATTATAACACAAATTTTCTTCTAAAACAATCTTTTATTTTGCATTAGAAAAAACGGACGAAAAGATTGCAAATAAACTTTCAGTCGTTTTATTAAAAATATCATCAAAAAAATTAAAAAGGCTTCTCCGAAAGATTGAAACCCTTATAAATAAAAAACTCCCCAGGTTGGACTCGAACCAACAACCTACCGGTTAACAGCCGGTTGCTCCGCCATTGAGCTACTGAGGATTATCTTTGGTGTATTTATTCTATTTAATTTTAAATTTTACCCCACCCCCGCAACGAGGTTGCTCCTGAATCTAATTCCGCGTGCTTCTCACGCTCTGGAGCTACTGAGGAATATTCCTAAATTCTAGCAAAAAAACTTTTTCTTGTAAAGTCTTTTCTTGCCTTAGCACCCACCCCTTTATTTGTTGAACATTAATTTTTATTAAAAACCCTCGCTTTTTTAAAAAAAATATTATAAAATTCTTAAGTGGTTCTTAATTTACAAAGGAGGGTTCTATGGAAGTTCAAAGCATAAATTCAAATAATTCAGGGTTTACAAATTATGATAACCTCGAACCAAATGACAAAGCAAGTATTCAAAAATCTCTGCAAAATCTTGGAATACCTTTAAACATAATAAACAGTGGCGCTCGTGCAATAAAAATTTATGCCGCCGAAAACGGAATTGACCTTAAATCAATCTCGGCAAGAATTGATGCCATGATTGAAGGAAAACAACCAAACGCCCCTGCACAAAACCCTCAAAAAGATTTTGAAGATGCCCTTTTTCTCGCAGGAATACCCCGTGACGTTACAGGCAAAGGACAAAAAGCTGTTGAGGAATACGCGCAGAAAAATAATGTTAAATTACCTCCGCCTCCCGATGGTGCTAATTTTAACAAATCGTTTTAAATAACTTTCGGGGCGGATTTTCCTCCGAAAAATCCGCCCCAAAATTTACCAACA
>CAZXID010000034.1:0-17062 GCA_964640325.1 uncultured Muribaculaceae bacterium
CAGAGCCTAACCCTCCTGACAATTTTTCACCGTTATTTAAACTGTATACGGTTTCTGATATTCCCATTCTAACTACAAAATGAGGGTTTTTGTTCTGTTTGGACATCATAAAAATCTTAAGATTATTATATTTATATAAATTTATATTCTGCGCGTTTGGAGTATTAGACTGTGCTGCAGACAAAAATTCTTTTAAAGACTCTTCCAAGCTGTGAAATTCTGACATAAAAACCTCTTACCAAACTATTTTAAAATACTTTTTGTAATAAATCAATATAAAGCCCCCACTTGATTTTAGAATAGCTAAGTGGTAGTATTTATTATTAATTGTGTTATTTTGGGGGAAAAATGAAAATTACAAAACCTGCAAGTGCCAAAGAACGTATTGTTTTAGCTTTGGACGTTGACGATATTAATACCGCAAAGGACATCGTAACCGAATTAAAAGATTATGTGGGCTTTTTTAAGATTGGATTACAGTTACTTACAAGCTGCGGCTTTGAAGCGATAAAAATGGTTAAAGAAGCAGGAGGCAAAGTTTATTGTGACTTAAAATTTCATGATATTCCAAATACAGTTGCCCATGCCTGTGCCAATTTAGTAAAGCGTGATATTGATTTTTTCAATATACATTTACAAGGTGGGTCCAAGATGGTCTCACAAACAGTAAAAGCAATAAAAGAAGCCTCAAAAGAGCTTAATACAGAGCCTCCGACTATTTTAGGAGTGAGTTTATTATCAAGTTTTGGGCAAAGAACTCTAACACAAGAATTATGTGTCGATAAAAATATTGAAGACTACATTATGCAGCTTGCAATTATGGCAAAAGAAACGGGGCTCGACGGAATTGTGGCAGGAGCATCGGAAGCAAGAAAAATAAGAAACGAATTGGGAGAAGATTTTATAATCATGTGCTCTGCAACAAGACCCACCTGGGCTGCCGTTAATGACCAGGTAAGAGTTGACACTCCGACGGAGGCAATAAATGCAGGGGTAGACTATCTTGTTATAGGGCGACCGGTAACAGAAGCTCCGGATAGAATTGCCGCAGTAAATTTAATCATAGATGAAATCAATACAGCTTTAAGCGAAAGAGCCATTTTAGGAGGAATATAATGATTATAGGCGTTCCAAAAGAAATAAAAAGTTGGGAAAACAGGGTTTCCCTGACACCTTCAGGTGCAAAAACCCTTATTGAAAACGGACATAAAATTTTTGTACAAACAACAGCAGGATTAGGCAGCGGATTTACCGATGAAGAATATGAAGCAATTGGTGCGATTATACTTCCTTCGATAGAAGAAGTTTATAAAAAAGCCGAAATGATTATAAAAGTAAAAGAACCTCAACCAAGCGAATACGGGCTTATGAGAGAAGGGCAGCTTATTTTTACATATCTGCACCTTGCCGTAGAACCTGAATTAACTAAAGCCCTTTTAAAACGTAAGGTTACAGGAATTGCCTACGAAACGATTCAAAAAGAATGCGGAGAGCTCCCTCTTTTAACCCCAATGAGCGAAATTGCAGGAAGAATGGCAGTACAAGTAGGTGCTTCATTTCTTGAAAACCCTCATGGCGGCAGAGGCGTTCTATTAGGTGGAGTCCCCGGAGTACCTCCGGCTGAAGTTGTAATTGTCGGAGCAGGTGTTGTCGGCTTAAACGCAACAAAAATAGCCTACGGTATGGGCGCAAACGTAACAGTTATAGACTTAAACCTTCATAAATTAAGATATTTTGATGATATTTTCCACGGTAAAGTAACAACTTTAATGTCAAACAGTTTAAATATTGAAGAATGTGCAAAAAGAGCTGATTTGATGATAGGTGCGGTCCTGATTCCGGGCGCAAAAGCCCCTCACTTAGTTAGTGAAGAAACAGTTAAACAGATGAAAAAAGGTGCAGTTATAGTTGATGTAGCAATAGATCAAGGCGGTATTTTTGAAACCATTGACAGAGTTACAACACACGAAAATCCCGTCTATGAAAAACACGGTGTAATGCACTATTCAGTTGCAAATATTCCCGGAGCAGTTGCAAGAACTTCAACTATTGCACTTACCAATGCGACGCTTCCTTACGCACTTAATCTTGCGAATAAAGGCTTTATAAAAGCAGCAAAATCTTGCGCAGAATTAGCAAAAGGAATAAACACCTGCCAAGGGCATCTGGTTTCTGAACCTGTGGCTGAGTCTTTAGGTTTAGAACACACCGAGTTGTCCCAAATAATCGGGTTTTAGCTTTTAATATTTAAAAACTTTTTTTAAATATTTCCCTGTGTGGGATTTTTCAACCTTGCCCACTTCTTTTGGAGTGCCTGTTGCAACAATTTCTCCGCCGGCATTCCCGCCTTCAGGGCCCAAATCAATTATGTAATCTGCAATTTTAATCAAATCCATATTGTGCTCAATTATTAAAATCGTATTTCCATTGTCTGCAAGCTTTTGCAAGATTTTAATTAATTTATCCAAATCATACCAATGCAAACCGACTGAAGGCTCATCAAGAAGATAAAGGGTTTTTCCGGTAGCGCGCTTGTTTAATTCCGATGCAAGCTTAATTCTCTGAGCCTCACCGCCTGACAAAGTTGTTGCGCTTTGCCCAAGTTTTATATAGTCAAGTCCTACATCATTTAAAGTTTTTAATTTGCTTTTTATCGAAGGAATGTTTTCAAAAAACTCCAAAGCTTCGCCAACACTCATTTCAAGCACATCTGAAATAGTTTTCCCTTTATATTTGACCTCCAATGTTTCACGATTATAGCGTTTACCTTTGCAAACATCACACTTTACATAAACATCTGATAAAAAATTCATCTCTATTTTTAAAACGCCATCGCCCTTACAGGCTTCGCAGCGTCCGCCCTTGACGTTAAAGCTAAACCTTCCTGGTTTATAACCCCTTACTTTTGCCTCGTTTGTCCTTGAATATAAGTCCCTTATATGGGTAAAAACATCCGTATAAGTCGCAGGATTCGAGCGCGGAGTCCTTCCTATCGGTGATTGGTCGATGTCTATAACTTTATCGATATGTTCAAATCCTTCAATCTCGTCAACTCCTTGAGGCTTTGGTTTATTTTTAAGCAATTTATATTTTGCATATTCATAAATCAAATCCTGCATAAGCGTAGATTTTCCTGAGCCCGAAACCCCTGTAAGTACAGAAATTTTACCCAGCGGGATATCAACGTCAATATTTTTTAAGTTGTTAAGGCGGGCATTTTTTACCCGTAAAAAATACCCGCTTCCTTTACGTATTTTTTGCGGAACAGGAATAATTTTTTCACCGCTCAAATATTTCCCCGTAATCGATTTTTTGCATGCAATAATATCTTCAATACTGCCTTTTGCAACAATTTCACCACCATTAATACCGGCATTAGGGCCTATATCTACAATATAATCAGCGTGTTTTATTGTTTCTTCATCATGCTCGACTACTATCAAAGTATTTCCAAGATTTCTTAATTTTATTAATGTCTGGATTAATCTTTCATTATCCCTTTGGTGAAGCCCTATTGATGGCTCATCCAAAACATAAAGCACCCCTGAAAGCCCGCTTCCGATTTGTGTCGCAAGCCTAATTCTCTGAGCCTCACCGCCCGACAAAGTTCCTGCGGTTCTTGCAAGAGTCAAATAATTAAGTCCGACATCAAGCAAAAACTTAAGCCTATCGCGTATTTCTTCCAAAACTTGTTTTGCGATTTTAATTTGGTAATCGCTCAATTCCAAAAAGAGTTCCGATACAAAATCAAATGCTTCGTCAATGGGTAACAAAGTGAATTCATAAATATTAAGCCCTTTATTACAATATAATAACCCGTCATCCTGAACTTGATTCAGAATCTTTCCGTCTACCGAAAGCCGTTTAGATGCTGCAATAAATCCAGCATGACAATTATTAAAAGATTTTGAACCTATTTTTACCGCAAGCGGAAAAGGTTTAAGCCTTGCACCGCTGCAGGCGGTGCAAGGCGTTGTAATCATATATTTTTGAATTTCGCTTGACCAATATTCAGAATCGATATTCTCCTTATATTTTTTCTCCAAATAATTTATAACTCCGGGAAATTTCATGTAATGCGTGCCGTAGCGTTTTGTCACAAAATCCTTCACCCTGATTTTGATAAGTTCGTCATCTGCGCCGTAAAGAATTATTTTTTGCTCATCTTCTGTCAGATTTTCAAAAGGTTTATCTTTATCAATGCCGTAATATTCGCAAACAGAATTTATCAAATCGGCATAATATTGGTTTGTTGTTTTTGCCCAAGGATAGATCGCCCCTTGCGAAAGCGATTTTTTTCTGTCGGGGATAACTAAATTAGGATTAACAACATTGTCAGCCCCCAGCCCTGAACATCTTTCACATGCGCCATAAGGGTTGTTAAAACTAAAAATTCTGGGCGCAAGTTCTTCAAAACTCAAGTTACACTTGGGGCAAGAAAGTTTTTCACTAAAAATTATTTCTTCACCTTCTCTATCCACAATAACAATTCCTTCGGCTTTTTGCAAAGCAACCTGAACACTGTCTGCTATTCTTGATTTTGCCTCTTGTTTAACTACAATTCGGTCAACCACAACGTGAATTGTATGTTTAATATTCTTTTCAAGCTTAATTTCATCTTCGTCAAGATTAAAAATTTCACTATCTACTTTAACTCTGACAAAACCTTCTTGTCTTAATTCTTCAAAAATTGATAGAAATTCGCCCTTTTTCCCACGGACTATAGGTGCTAAAATCTGGATTTTTGCCCCTTCACCTAATCCCAAAATTTTATCAACGATTTCGTCTATTGTCTGAGGCTTAATTTCATCCCCGCACTGCGGGCAATAAGGGGTACCGATTCTTGCATACAAAAGCCTGAGGTAGTCATAAATTTCCGTAACAGTCCCCACCGTAGAGCGAGGATTATTGCTTGTTGACTTCTGATCTATGGAAATAGACGGAGAAAGCCCTTCAATATGTTCGACATTAGGTTTGTCCATTTGTCCCAAAAATTGACGCGCATAAGTCGAAAGACTTTCTACGTATCGTCTTTGTCCTTCTGCAAAAATCGTATCAAAAGCAAGTGAGCTTTTACCCGAGCCTGAAACCCCGGTAAAAACAATTAATTCATTTTTAGGCAATTCAATAGAAACATTTTTTAAATTATGCTCCTTTGCCCCTGTTACAGTAATTTTTTCATTCATAACTCAATTATCGCATATAAAAAAAATATTACATTAACTGCGAAAGGAGTTTTTTTGCAGGCGCATATTCGGGCAAAATAGAAAGGCAATTTTTTACTGATTGTTTTGCAAGCTCAGTTTGCCCTTTTTTCAAATAACAATGCGCCGAAATAAGATGCATCTCAGGGTCGTAATAAAAATTATCCTTGGCTTTTCCTAAAAAATACAACGCCAAATCAACAAAATCGTTATTATACATAACCCTTGCAATAAATTTATAACTTTCCGGGTTTACCGAATAAAAAATATCGGCGCCGTTTATAATATTTTCCACATAATCCGGCCTCCGCGCCTTTATGAGAAAATTCAAGTCGATTTCAAGAAAATTTCTTATCTGAAAATAGGTAGGAGCTGTCGTTACATGCCCTTGTATAAACTGAACAAGCCTTTTCCCCCAGTCTGCCCTTAAATCATTTTGAGAGTTTTGCGAAAAAATTTTCTGAGCCTCTTCCAATTCGCCTGAAAGTAATTTACAGTAAGCCAGTTCTAAAAAATAGGAATTATTCTCGAAAAACATTTGGGCAGATGAAATATCCCCCGATAAAAATTTATCTTTTGCTACTTCATAAAGTAAATCCGACATACCAGTTATTTCTTTTTGATAATTACTTTGTTGTTTTTTTCAGGTACTATATCATTTTTTTCCTGAATTAAGGAGCTAAGCGAGTCAAGACTTTCAAGCGAAGTTTTGTTACTCATATTATTTGCAAACTGAATTTGCTTATAAACTTCTTCCCTATAAATTTTAACATTTTTTGGTGCTTCAATCGCTATTTTACAATGATCAAAGCGAGATTCCAAAATTGTAATCTCAATATCGTCATTTATTATAATTTTTTGTCCGTTTTTTCTTGATAAAACTAGCATGCTGCCTCTTTTTCAAATAAGGGATAATCAACCGAAAAATTATTACTGTTCAAAATAATTTGCCCTGCTTTATTATTTTTTATGTTTATAATAATAGGAGCAAGAAGGTTGACTGTTGACTTACGTGGGTTTTCACGAGGAATTACCACAATATTAAATGACAAAATATCTTCCGCTTCTTTTATCCCTAAAACGTCCTGAGTTGTTTCAGGAAGTTCAAAAGAATAATCTATTCCGAAAAATCCCGGAACTGTAATAGCAAAAGCGATTTCCGGAGAATTAACAGATTGCAACCACCTGAATGCAGAATTTTCTTTATGTTCAACAAGAGCATATTTTCTTTCATTTTCATAACCTATAATAGGATCCGAAAAATCAAAAACAAATTTTTCCGAAACTTCTATTTCACCAAATCTTGTTGTATTTATTTTCATAATTATCTCACTTCTATTTATCATTATTAAGGCTGTAATTAAAATCAGGCATCATTGAATTCATGAGCATAGCCTGCATCAACTGCGGAGTATAATTACTTTCTCCGTTTTGCTTCTGCGCCATCATAAACGGCAGCATATTTAACATCGCGTTGTTATTATTGTTAGTATTTTGCATATTATTTCCGCCGAGCATCATGCTCATCTGAGCCATTTCAGCACTTTGTGCACTCATCATTGGATTGTTGGCCTGAGCCAAAGGATTTGCAAAATTTGTAAGCCCTGCCTGATTTAAAACTCTAAGAGCCGCGACAATTTCATCATTGGTCGGCTGTTTTGGCTGTTCGTTTTTTTGAAGAAGCGACACATTGCCCTCTTCCGCTGCCATAGCAAGCTTATCTGATAACTCTAATCTGGAATGTTGATTAGAATAATCCTTAAATTTTCTAAGGTCATAACTATCCATTTCTTTATCGCTGTTCATTTCCTGCTTTATTACATCAAGCCTTTTTTGTTCCAAATTTTTTCTGACTTCATTTGAAAGACCTTTTCCGTAATCATATTTAATCATCTTATCCAATTCGCCGGAATCATCACCAAATTTACATTTATCAGGAGTTTCCAAACACATTTTGCCCGTTGTGGCATACTCATATAATGTAGGATTGGGCTTGAGCGACAAAACTTTCGAATAAGCCTCTATTGCTTTATCCTGCCTGCCGGCTTGAGTATAAGACATTGCAATATAATAATAGGCAACGGCATTTGAAGGATCTTTTGCAACAATACTCTGCATATCTTGTAAACAACCCGTGTAATTGCCTGCTTTGTACTTCTTTATTGCAAGGCTGACCGGTGAAACCTTTTTTGTTTTTGAAGCAGAAAAGGCCTGAGAATCAATGCAAAACATTGACGATAATATTAAAACAGATACTAATAATTTCTTTTTCATTGATTTGCTTCCCTTTAACCTATTTTAATTATTTTTTTGAATAAATCAACCTATCTGTATTTAATTATAAATCATTTTATCGCTAATCCTCTGCACTAAACAGATGATTTTTGAAATAAAATTGAGCTTGCGGAGAAATTAAAATTTTTCGCGTCTTAAGATTATTTTTTACCTATACAAAAATATTCAATCCCTCTTGCCCTAAGACGTTTTTTGTCGTACATATTTCTACCGTCAAAAATAAGAGGTGTTTTAAGCAATTCTTTGACTTTGTCAAAATCAGGTCTTCTAAATTCATTCCATTCGGTCAAAAGAAGCATACAATCAGCATTTTTTAGAGTTTCATACGCATTTTTTGCATACGAAATTTTATTACCGAAATACTCTTTTGCAGAATCCATTGCCTTAGGATCAAAAGCAACTACTTTTGCACCTTTTTCAAGCAAAAAGTTAATTATTGTAATAGCGGGAGCTTCTCTCATATCGTTAGTTTTAGGCTTAAATGCAAGTCCCCAAACCCCGAATGTTTTTCCTTTAAGGTTTTCTCCAAGGCGTTTTACTATTTTATTTATAAATACGGTTCTTTGCTCTTTGTTTATATCATCTGCGGCTTTTAACAACTTATAATCGCACCCGAAATCTTGTGCGGTTTTAATCATTGCCTTAACATCTTTTGGAAAACAGCTTCCGCCATAGCCCAGCCCGGGGAATAAAAATCTTGAACCGATTCTGCTGTCAGAACACATTCCTATTCTAACCATTTCAGAATCTGCACCGACTTTTTCGCAAATATTTGCAATTTGGTTTGCAAATGAAATCTTCACTGCAAGGAAAGAATTTGCCGCATATTTTGTCATTTCGGCAGATTTAACGTCCATCATAATTACAGGGTTTCCCGTTCTCAAAAACGGCGAGTACAAATCTTGCATAATCTCGGCTGCACGCTTAGAATTTGCACCGATTACAACCCTGTCGGGTTTTAAAAAGTCATCGACTGCTGCACCCTGTTTCAAAAATTCAGGATTTGAAACGACATCAAATTCATATTTAGTTTGATTTTTTATAATTTCCGTAACTTTTTCTGCAGTACCTACAGGAACGGTTGATTTGTCAACAATGACCTTATATTCATTCATTGCTTTTCCGATTTCTTCTGCTACTTTATAAACCGCTGATAAATCGGCTGAACCGTCATCACCCTGAGGAGTTCCCACCGCAATAAAACACACGAGGGATTTTTTAACCGCATCGTCAAGCTTATCAGAAAAAGTCAAACGACCTTCCGATACGTTTACTTTTATCAGCTCCTCTAGCCCCGGTTCATAAATCGGGATAATCCCTTTTCTAAGCTGGGTAAGCTTTTTCGTGTCTTTATCAACACAAATTACATTATTACCCATTTCTGCAAGACAAGTTCCTGCAACCAATCCTACATATCCTGTTCCTATAACACAAATTTTCATACTGACTATCCTTTACTTACTCTGTCGTGTTGAATTTATTTTATTTTCAAAATAATCTATTGTTTTTTTTATTCCCACTTTAATATCAGTGGTCGGCTGCCAGTCCAATTCCCTTTTTGCAACGGTTAAATCCGGTTTTCTTTGCATCGGATCATCACACGGCAACGGGTTATATACAATTTTGGACTTTGTATTTGTCATTTCAATAATCATTTTTGCAAAATCTAAAACGCTTCTTTCGCTCGGATTTCCTAAATTCACAGGGCCGATAAATCCTTGCGGATTGTTCATCATTTTTATTATCCCGTCAACCAAGTCATCAACGTAACAAAAAGAACGCGTCTGACTTCCATCCCCGTAAACGGTTATATCCTGACCCTTTAGTGCTTGAATTATAAAATTGGAAACAACTCTTCCGTCATTAGGATCCATATTAGGCCCATAAGTATTAAAAATTCTGATTATTCTTGTATCAACACCGTATTGACGATTATAATCCATCATAAAAGTTTCAGCACAGCGCTTCCCTTCATCATAGCAACTTCTTATCCCAATCGGATTAACATTTCCCCAATAACTTTCGGTCTGCGGATGAACTTTCGGATCGCCGTAAACTTCGCTCGTAGATGCTTGCAAAATCTTGGCATTGTTCTTTTTTGCAAGTTCAAGCATGTTTAAAATACCTATTACAGAAGTTTTATTTGTCTTAATAGGATCATATTGATAATGAGGAGGGCTTGCAGGGCATGCCATATTATAAATTTCATCGACTTTTTCAAAATATTCTTCAATTATGTCATGTTCGACAAGTTTAAATTTAGGATTTGAAAGCAATTCGCTAACATTTTCCTTGGAGCCCGTAAAAAAATTGTCAAGGCAGACTACCTCATTGCCTTCATTAAGCAATCTTTTGCACAAATGGCTTCCGATAAAGCCCGCACCGCCGGTGACAAGAATTTTTTTCATCGCTTATGGCTTCTCCCTTAAATTTTAACCCTTAACATTTTAGCATGAAAAGAGAATTTATGATATATTTATGCTAAAAATATCGGAGATGTATGAAAGAAAAATTTAAAAATATTGTCATTGGAACAGGACTCTCAGGCGCTATTATTGCAGAAAGAATAGCTTCGGTTTTGAATGAAGAAGTTTTAGTTATTGACAGAAGAAATCACATAGGCGGAAACTGCCACGATTATTTTGACAAAAACAACATCTGTATCCACAAATACGGCCCGCACATCTTTCATACCGAAATCGAACAAGTCTGGGAATATTTAAACAAATTCACAAAATTCAATGATTTTCAGTTTAAACCTCAGGTCATAATCGACAAAAAACCCTGCACTCTGCCTTTTAATCTGAACACCCTACATCAGGTTTTTGAAAAATCTAAAGCGGATTTTCTTGAAAAAAAACTTATCGGAAAATACGGAATTAACTCAAAAGTTTCGATTTTGGATTTAAAAAATCAGGGGGTAAAGGAAGGGGACAATGACTTAAAAGAACTTGCCGAGTTTGTTTATAAAAAAGTCTTTGAAGGCTACACCGTAAAACAGTGGGGGTTAAAACCCGAAGAAATTGACCCGACTGTTACAGCAAGAGTTCCTGTTCTGATAAGCCGAGATGACAGATATTTCCAAGATAAATATCAGGGAATCCCTGTTAACGGCTATACGAAAATGGTTGAAAATATTCTGAATCATCCTAAAATCGAAATTCGCTTGGGTGTTGATTTTAATGAACTAAAAGATGAATTTTTACCCCTCACCCCAACCCTCTCCCGCAAGGGGAGAGGGAGCAGCTCTCAAAGATTATTTTTTACAGGCGCAATAGACGAATTTTTTGGGTATAAATTCGGGAAATTACCTTACCGAAGCCTTCATTTTGACATCGTAGAAAAAAATGTTGAATATTTTCAAGATGCCGCCATGGTTAATTATCCTTGTGACTTTGATTTTACAAGAATTACTGAGCACAAATATTTCTTGAATACAAAATCAGCCAAAACAACTGTTTCTTACGAATATCCGCAAATTTTTGAATTAGGCAAAAACGAAAGATATTATCCTATTTCCAATGCCGAAAGTCAAAATTTATACGAAAAATATTCTAAAGAAGCAAAAAAACTTAAAAATGTTTACTTTTTAGGTCGACTGGGAGATTATAAATATTATAATATGGATTTAACGGTAGACAGAGCATTAAAATTATTTAAGGAAATTAAACGACAAAGGGGTAAATGATTTGACCCAAGAAAAGGCGGAAAATTTATGACAAAAAGGGGTAAATGATTTGACCCAAGAAAAGGCGGGAAATTTATGACAAAAACTGTTTTAATTGCAGGCGGAGCCGGCTACATAGGCTCACACACGGTAAAATATATGCTTGATAAAGACTACAAAGTTGTTGTGGTAGACAACCTTGTCTATGGCCATAAAGAAGCTGTTTTAACCAAAAATTTTGAACAGATTGATTTGGCTGACAAAAAGGCTATTGATTCTGTTTTTAAAAAATATAAAATTGATGCGGTAATTCACTTTGCCGCTTACGCTTATGTGGGGGAAAGCGTTACCGAACCCAAAAAATATTACCAAAATAATGTTGTAAATACTCTAAATCTTCTTGATACGATGATAGAAAACGAAGTTAAAAACATTGTTTTTTCAAGTACCTGCGCAACGTACGGGAATCCTCAATATACACCTATTGACGAAAAACATCCGCAAAATCCGATTAATCCTTACGGAAAAACAAAACTAATGATTGAAAAAATCATGGAAGATTACGACAGAGCCTACGGGCTTAAATATATCGCTCTAAGATATTTTAATGCCGCCGGCTGTGATGCTCAAGGTGAATTAGGAGAAGATCATAACCCCGAGACCCATTTAATTCCGCTTGTTTTAAAAGCAATAAAAGGCGAAGTACCTAAATTAACCGTATTCGGAACAGATTATGACACCCCCGACGGCACCTGTATAAGAGATTATATCCACATTGAAGACCTTGCGGATGCTCATTTTCTTGCGGTCGAAAAACTTCTTAAAGGAGGCAACAGCGATTATATTAATCTTGGGACGGGAATCGGGACTTCCGTTAAAGAAATTATTGAAGTCGCAAAAAAAGTAACGGGGAAAGATGTTCCGTTGGTTTATGGCAAAAGACGCGAAGGCGACCCGCCAAGACTTTTTGCCTCAAATGAAAAAGCTAAAAAAGAGCTCGATTGGCAACCAAAGTATTTAAATGTTGATAATATAATTGAAACAGCATGGAATTGGGAACAAAATCCAAAGTGGTAATTTGAGGTAATTTTGGAAAAACAATATAAAACTTTTTTAACATTTAGCCACAAATACAAATTTATGCTAGCATATAAGTAATAAAGTCTGTTTAATACAAGGAGTTTTAATATTGAAGCCAACTATTCGAAAAGAAAAATTTTTAGGTATTAATTGTATTAAAATTAAAGAATATCCTGATTACGAAAAATACTATCTTTTCAAAATGTTTTTATTTAAAAAAAGAAAAAATAAGCAAAGAATTTTGCTTGAAAAAGTAACTGAAATAAATGAAAAATTAAATAATTTTTCTACACAACTAATCCGCCAACAAGATCGTCTAAAAGGTGTCGAATGGTATTTTCAGAACTTTGAAGCAAAAATTAATTTATTAGATATAAAATCAGATAATATTAACAATAGACTAAATAATTCAGAAAAGATTGATAAAAATTTTAATACTATTAACGAAAAAATTAACAACCAAGATAAAAAACTTTTATCAATAGAAGATAATTTAAACAAAAAAATGCCCGAACAAATTTCACAAAAAATTTCTCAGGGACTAAGTACCGCGTTTTTACACCAAAAAACATTTTCGAAATATAAAAATATCCACCAAGGCAAAGAGGTTGTCCTTCTTGCAACCGGTCCGACTTTAAACCAATATGAACCGATTAAAAATGCAATTCACGTCGGAGTAAATTCAGCTTTTATGTTTGATAAAGTTAAGTTAGATTACTTGTTTATGCTTGATTACCAAGCAAATAAAAAACATATTATTAAAGCAAATAACTACGAAAGAAATACCTGCAAAAAATTCTATGGGCTTTTTAAAAATAAAAGTTTACTTAATATTCCGGAAAATGAGGCGGATATTGCAAATGCGCAAAGATATTATATAAATGACAATGATTTCAATTATAATGAACAAATAAATTATGATATAAGTACAAATTCGCTAGCATGTTTTTGGTCAGTAATATTTCAAGCCACACAATTCGCGCTTTATACAAATCCTGAAAAAATTTATCTTGTAGGTTGTGACTGTAATTCATCAGGTCATTTCAATTCAAGCAAATCTAATTTTAAGAGCGAAACTTCTGCCGAAATGCATCTTATAAAAATGAATGACGGCTGGAAAAAAATTAAAGAATTTGCCCAAATTTATTATTCAAATACTGAAATTGTCTCTATAAATCCTGTGGGCCTAAAGGGTCTATTTAAAGATATTTATACCGAAGAAGGAGCCAAATTATGACTACAAAAGCTCTTATTCCGGTTCGTTCCGGCTCAAAGAGAGTAGAACATAAAAATATAAAATCTTTTGCACATAGCAATCTTTTAGAAATAAAAATTAACCAAATGAAAAGAATAAAGGCTCTTGATGGAATCATCGTGAACTCAAATGATGATGAAATGTTAAGAATTGCAAAAAAACTTGGCGCCGAGGCTGTTAAGCGAGAGGAATATTTCGCAGGTGATAATGTTACAAATGAAATGTGCCGAAATGTTGCACAAAATTGTGATTCAGATGTTATCGTCTATGTAAATGTAACCAACCCGCTTATAAAAGATGAAACTATAGAACTTGCAATTCAATCATATTATCAAAATTTAGATAAATTTGATTCCTTAAATACGGTTAATTTAGTTAAAGATTTTTTATGGCTGGATGGAAAAGCTATTAATTATAATCACCCCAAAATGCCAAAGAGTCAAGATTTACCAAACATTTTAGCAATGAACTTCGCTTTAAATATAATTTCAAGAGACAAAATGATTGAAAGATCTATTTATGTAGGCGAGCGCCCTAATCTTTACGTTATAGATAAGCTGGAAGCAACCGATATAGATGATACGGCAGATTTTGAATTTGCAGAATTTATGTATAAAAAATTATACGGGATACAATAATATGGATATAAAAATCTTAGATTGCACTCTCCGAGACGGCGGCTACATAAATAACTGGGAATTTGGTGAAAACGCCATTAAGATTATGATACAAAAATTATCACAATCAAAAATTGATATTATTGAATGCGGATTTTTAACAAATAAAACCTTTAAAAATGACTTTACATTATTTGATAGAATTGAAGTTTTAGCCAAATATATTCATCCGAAAAATGAAGATTTAATGTATGTTGCAATGATTCAGTTCGGAAAAGACGAAATTAAATTAGAAAAAATTTCTGATTATAAAAAAGGATTTATCGACGGGATTAGAATTATATTTCAAGAACAAGACATAAATAAAGCTGTAAAATACGCTCAAAAAATAATGAAAAAAGGCTATAAAGTTTTTATGCAACCGGTTAAATTAAATTTTTATAATGATGAAAAATTGCTTAAATTAATACAAAAAATGAATAAATTAAATCCTCATGCTTTTTATATTGTCGATACATTTGGTTCTATGTACAAAAAAGACTTGTTAAAATTTTTTCATTTAATTGATAATAATCTGAAAGAAAATATCAAAATTGGATTTCATTCGCATAATAACCTACAGCTTTCTTTTTCTCTTGCCCAAACTCTTATAAATATAAAAACAAAAAGGGAAATTATTATTGATTCATCGGTTTTTGGAATGGGAAGAGGTGCAGGAAATCTTTCTACTGAGCTTTTGGCCAGATATATAAATGATAATATTCAAAATAAATACGAAATCACTCCCCTTTTGAATATTTACGATGAACATTTGTCTTCAATTTTTGCCAAAACACCTTGGGGTTATTCCCTGCCGCATTTTTTAAGCGCAATTCATAATTGTCATCCTAATTATTCGACATACCTTTTAAACAAACAAACGATTTCCGTTGAAACAATTAACATTATCTTGAATCAAATTCCGCAAGAACATAAGAGCAACTTCGACATTGAATTAATAGAAAATTTATACATAAAAATTCAACAAAACAGAGTTGATGACAAAAATACAAAAAAAATATTGAAAAACAAATTCAAAAACAAAAAAATTCTTATTTTAGCACCGGGTCAAACAATCTTGAATGAAAAAGACAAAATACAAAAATTTATAAATAAAGAAAAGCCAATTGTGATTAGCGTCAATTTTCTTCATAAATCAGGAGATTATATGTTTGTCAGCAATACAAAAAGGTTTAAAAAAATCATTAATAATCTTCAATTAGACAAACCGATAATAATTACTTCAAATATTGCACAAGAAGAAAAAGAAAATGTTTATGTGCTTAACTATGAAAGCCTTTTACTTGATGATCACAGGGTAAGTGACAATGCGGGGCTTATTCTTATTAAATTTCTGATAAATATAGGGGCAAAAGAAGTTTTTCTTGCCGGATTTGACGGATTTGACCCAAATAAAGAAAAAAATTACTTTGACCAAAAGTTAATAAATAATGTTGAAATTGACGAATTAATTAAAAGAAGTGAAGCGATAAAAGAAAATCTTACCAAAATATCAAAAGTAAATAATCTTTCAATTTTAACAACTTCATTATATGATGATAAATGATATTATTATGTTTTAAAATAAGGGTGGAATTAAAATTAAAAATTTAAGAGAGCTTAAATCAAATAATATTATTTCAATAGTTTTTTCTGTTGATAATAACTTTGTAGAACAATTATCAGTTACAATTGTTTCAATTTTGACTAATTCTAAAAAAAATGACTTTTTTGATTTTTATGTACTTGATGGCGGAATAAAAGATAAGAAAAAAAAACGAATCGAAAAATTAAAAAAAATTAAACCATTCAATTTAAAATATATAAAAATAAATGATGATGATTTTAAAAATTGTCCGATTTATGAACATTTTACAAAAGCAACATATTACAGATTCAAATTATCCTCTTTGCTGGATTTGGACAAAGTATTGTACATGGATTGTGATGTTTTAGTTAAAAAAAGCCTGAAATCATTATTTAATATTGAAATTAAAAATAAATATGCGGCAGTTGTACAAAATATGACAAGTGAAAATAATATAAAGGAAAGAACCGAAACTCTTGGGTTAAATAAATATTTTAACGCCGGAGTCTTATTATTAAATTTAAAAAAAATCAGAGAAGATAATATTGAACAAAAATGTTTTGATTTTGTAAAAATACATCCCGATAAAATAAGGTGGGTTGATCAATGTGTGTTAAATGCCGTCTTTAATGAGAACGTCGAATTCATTGATAAAAAATATAATTTTCAATATAATAAGATAAGTATTAACAACATTGATGAATTATATAAGAAAAATAAAAACGACATTGTTATTTTACATTTCGTAAGCAGTTTTAAACCTTGGATTCTCAAATACAAACATCCTTGTAGGTTTGATTATTACAAATATTTGGCAAAAACTCCCAATGGTAAAAGTTTGTTTTCAAGTTTATACAAAGACTTTTTATTCTCCGTTGCTGATTGTTTATCAAGTTTTAAAAAACCTTCCGACAAAATAAAAGTGTCTGTAATATTAACCGTTTATAATATGGAAAAATATTTAAACCAATGTTTAGACAGTATTATAAATCAATCATTGAAAGATATTGAAATAATTTGTATTAATGACGGTTCAAAAGATTCCTCATTAAAAATTCTAAAAAAGTATAAGAAAAAAGACAGGCGCATAATCATTCTAAATCAAAAAAACAAAGGTGCTGCTGTAAGTAGAAATATAGGAATAGATAAAGCCAAAGGTGAATATTTATCAATATTAGATTCGGACGACTTTTTTGATTTAACAATGCTAGAAAAAATGTATAATGTGGCAGTTAAAAACGATGCCGAAATAGTTAATTGCCACTCTAAACAGTTTGATGACAATTTGAATAAGTATAAATCAACTAATTTTATATT
>CAZXID010000035.1:0-16342 GCA_964640325.1 uncultured Muribaculaceae bacterium
AGATTTGAACTCGTGACCTCTCCCTTACCAAGGGAGTGCTCTACCCCTGAGCCACAAGGGCGAGGCGTGCATATAACTTTTTTGTTTTTACGGTTATTTTAAAAATCAAACAATGCTTGATTTTAGCGACAAGCCAAAAAACTTAAATCTGTTTTGCTTTAGCTGCAATCTATACAGAGTTTGAAAAGTCTTTTGCCTTCTTCTTCCGAAAACTTGTTTTCGTGAAGAATGGCGTCACGTCTTGTTAAAATCATTTCAGAAAATAAATTTTATCCAATAGTGACTAGCTTACTTTTTCTTTAGAAAAAGTAAGCCGGTGAGAGGAATCGAACCTCCAACCTACGGTTTACAAAACCGTTGCTCTACCGTTGAGCTACACCGGCAAGTGATTAAGAATATTATATTAACGAAAAAACTATATGTCAAGTGTACAGGGCTTTTTGCTCTGCCTTAACTATGCCGCAATATCTACTTTTTTAGGTGTAACTTCTTCTTTTTCGGCTACTTTTTCAATTTTTTCAGGCGCTTTATTTTGAACTTTTTGCTCTGATTGAGGGGCTTTTGCAAAAATGTTTTCATCTTTTTCAGTTTTTTGCTTCGAAGAAATTTTCTTTGCCAGTTTTAGTCCCATGCCATACCCACTAATTGATGCCAAAACAAATAAACCGCCTTTTACAATGGCAGGAGATGCCTTAATTAGTTTTCCAATATTTTTATAACCTTTTGTTTGTGCTGCTTTCATTCCGTTTTCACAGAATTGTGTTACTGTTTTGCTGTCAAAAATTTCTCCAAGGACTTTTTTTGCTAATTTTTCAGTTAGCAACATTCCTGAAATTGCACCGGTTTCATTTATTAATGTTTTTTTCTTGTCATCTGATATTGCAACTTTAATTCCGGATGAAACACAAATCAAAGGATTAATATGATTGCTTGCATAATTAATTCCTTGTCCTACGGCTTGTAAAGCTTTGCTTTTATTTGAAAAATTTATAACTGTTTCTACAGCTTTTGTTGCGCCTCTTCCTATTTTGCCATCAATTTTCATAATGGAATCGACAACTCTTTTTGCCTGACCAAGTGCAACAGCACTACGTCCGATTTCGCCATGTTTGGTTTTATCGACGTTTCTTGCACAAAATATTGCTGATGCAAATGCGTTTGTCATTTTCCAACCTATAAATATACACTACCTACATATATATAAAGTTGTTTTGACAAACAAAATTGCCTTTTTATAAAAATTATTTACAAAATTTACATTTAATATTTGTAGCAATAACTCAGGTAAATACAATAATCTCGTCGTTGCGAGGAAGAAATTTATTTCTGACGAAGCAATCTATAAAATTTAAATATTTTATTTTGGGACCTTTGGGTGGCAAAAGGTTCCGCCAAAAGCCACCCCCTGCTCGTCGCTTTTTGTCAGAGTATGGCTCATTCCATTGAAAATTTCAAACTCGCTATGCTCAAACAGTGAAATTTTCGGGCATTGCATTTCGCCTACTCTGTCATAAAAGCTCCTCAAAGGGGGATTTTAATTAAAGATATTTAAATGTGATATAATAATCAAATAATTACGTCATCCTGAACTTGTTTCAGGATCTCATAGGCGAACGTTGGATAGATGCTGAATTAAATTCAGCATGACAAAGGAGGTTTTATTTCTCTTTTTAATAATGATTATGATGAATCAAATAATTTTGAAGATGATGAACCATTACTTATTAATAAGATAGTAAAATTAGCTGTACGTATATACGTAGAAGAAGATGATAGAAGATGGGTATATGAACTTTCAAAATATAAAGTAGTTGATTATGCGGCGGAAAACTATACAAAATATTTTAGTGAAGACAAATAATTTTTTAAAATGAAAATATATTTACCCTCTCGCAACGACTTAAAATGATTTGCTTAAATTATTAATCCTTATAACAAATTTTGTTATATTCACAATTTTGGCAGGCGGTAAGCGTTTTTGAAAAAGCCTTTGCTTCACATGTAAAATCAATTTTCTTGCAAATCTCTTCCAATCTATCTTCATAAGCTTTTTTCAAAGTTTCATCAAGCGGGATTAATTTTTCCTCACCTTTTTTAAGTCCTATATATACAAAAGTCAGTGAATCAAAAGGGATATTTTTTTGTTTAAAAAACTTTTCCGTTGCAAGCAAATAAACCATTGTTTGAAAATCATTTTGTGGATTTGGGGGGATGTTTCCTGTCTTGTAATCCAAAATGAAATATTCATTGCCTTGTTTTACAATAGCATCAAGGCGTCCGCCCACCCAGAAGTTACCGACTTTGCAAGACAGATTATATTCTGTTGAAACAGGTTCAAGACTTAAATATTTATTGTTTTTTAGGGCTTGCCAATCCGCTTTTTCTTCATTGTTAAGCATTTGTTCCATTTTTGAAATATCATTTTTGTTCAAGAAATAACTTGCCAGTGCGTGAATTTTTTTACCTTTTTCAAAAATTGAAGACTTTTGAGGCATAGAAATTTTTTCAACATATTTAAAGCAAAATTTTTGTTGGCATTGGTCAAAAGTTTTTAGCATATTGGGCGAAAAATTATTCATCTGGCACCTGCGCATTTCTTGTATTTAAAAGTTTTTCAAAGATTGCCGAAGGTTTTTGTTCTTTTTCTTTGCCGTATGGTTTTGAAATTTTGCTTACCGTAAAAAACAGCTTTCTTTTTGCCCTTGTGATTGCGACATAAAGCAGTCTTAAGTTTTCAGCCAGCAAAAATTCTTTTAAATCGTCATCGGTTTTTTTCTTGTAATTTGGATTTAGCTCTCTTACATCTTCCATAAATCTTGAATTTTTCTTTAGCGACATATTCCCAAATTCAATAGGCAGGCTTTCTTCGCTAAATTCAGGCAAGAAAACAAAATCAAATTCATCTCCTTTGGATTTGTGCATGGTCATAATTTGAACTTTGCCCTCAAGGAATTTTTTGTCGTTTTCGTCTTCTTCCGAAAAGAACTTAAATCCGCTCAAATTAGGCTTTTTGGAAAGTTCTGAAAGTCTGTCTAAAATCGCAGAAAGCTTTTTGTACTGAACACTCAGTCGCTTAATTAAAGTTGCGATAAGATATACATTTGATTTTTCTATTTGACTGTCGGGATAATAGTAAAGACCTATTTTAATGGCAAGCTCTTCAATCGGAGTTGAGGAAAAATTCATCCAATAATCCACATCCCAATAAAAATCAATAAGGTCAAGGTTTTTGATATCATCGGCGCTTGTCTGGACAAAAACGGAAGGGAAATTTTTTATTTGTGCAAACATTCCCGATGTATAATGCCCCAGCTCTGCAAGAATATCATAATTTTGGGCAATATTTTCGTTGTCGAACGGATTTTGAATAATTTTAAGTATCGCAAAAATTGTCCTAAAAATTCCTTTTTGCTCTAAACATTCGCTTCTTGTAATGGTTTTTAGTCCCGAATTGTTGACAAATTTTGTCCAATTTGTGACCTGATAATTGTTTCTTAAAAGAACACCTAAAGTGGCATCGGGGTTTTTTGACAAAAGTGTTTTAATTTGTTTGAGGATAAAGTTTTTTTCAGCAAATTCGTTGTCAAAAATTATCGGGACGATAGGGACTCTTTCTTGAGGATTTTTTCCTTCGACCTGGTGCATAAAAATTTCATAAAAAGCGTTTTGTGTTTTTGGATTTTTTTGAGAAGTTTTAAGCAGATTGTTTGCAAGCTCCCAAATTTCTTTTGCGCAGCGCTGTGAGCTGTCCATACTTACCTTTGTCTGTGAGTTATTAATGAAATTTCTGAAACCTTCGACATCTGCGTTGGAAAAAGTCGTTGTAATAGCCTGATTTACATCTCCGCAGCGGATTAAGTTTTTATGCTTTGAACTTAAAAGCCAAATCAATTCCTGTTGAATTTGCGAAGAATCCTGCGCTTCATCTTCAATTACATATAAGCAAAGGTCTTGATAATATTTTAAAACGTCGGGATTTTCTTTTAAAAGTTTGACCGATAAAATAAGCATATCGTCGTAGTCAATTAGGTTATTTTCTTTTAAAATTTTATCGTATTCGCTAAAAAATTCCAGAAATTTGGTTAATTCAGCTTTTTTATTTTCAATTTTGTTTGTTCCTTTGGCTATTTTTAAAACAGAGACGGCTCTGTCAAAATCTTCGGACTCTGTTTTTTTAAGTTTGAGCTTTGTCGACAATTCTCTTAAAATTCTTGAACGCTGGCTGTCGTCGCAGATTTCAAAATCGGCGTTAAGTCCGAGTTTTTCAAAATTGGAGTTTTCTTTTAAGATTTTAAGTGCGAGCCCGTGAATCGTGCTTATGTTCGGAAGTTGTGTGCTGTAAGGGTTTGCAAGCTGAATTCTTTCCCTGAAATTTCTTGCGGCTGATTCCATATATGTCAGAACAAAAATGTTTTCAGGGTTCGCCCCTTCTTCAAGAAGTTTGAGGATTAATGAAAGCAAAATTGTCGTTTTTCCCGCACCGGGAACCGCAGAAATTGCCATTGAGCCTGTTTTGTAACCTAAAACAGGTTTTTGGTCTTCGCGAGGGACTATTTTTTTTACTTTTGTTTCTGCTGCCTTTATCGCATTTTCTTCTGCGTTTACTCCCCAATTTATCCCCTGAAGTCCGCCGAAATTTTCGATACCCATGGAATCAAAAAGGCTTGCGTAGGTATAAATTTTTTCACCTGCGCACAGGGTGAGTTTTCTTAAAATTCTTGCGGTTTTTTGTTTGCTCAGTTCGATGTTATCCTGAAGCGTAAATTCTTTTTTATCCCATCCTGCTTGAAAAACCCACGCATTATAAAGCGGGCCCGTGTCACTTTTTATCCATTCGTCGCTTGAAACGTCAAGCCAAATTTGGTATTTTGTCTGAATTTGATTGTCAATAATTTTTTGCGGAGTTGCTATTACAAGGTCGTTTTCTTCTATTTCAAGTGTTGAATAAGGATTCTCGGAGATAATTGAATTTTCTATTTGATTTATTATTTGGCTATTTGAGATTTTTTTGTCGGTAAAAACGCTTTCAAAATCCTCAATCTGTTTTATGAAAAAGTTAAATTTGTTAATTTCGTTTTTATCGTAAAACTTAAAGTCGATTAACTCGGAAATTTCATAAATCTGTTCGGAAAGTTTGTCAGTTTTTTTTAGGTTTTCTAGCAAATTTAAGAAAGCCATATAATTTTTTGTAAAATCTTCATCTTTAAAAGTAAAAGATATAAATTGTTTTGTTTTTTCAAATTCTTCCAGTATTTGTCTGCAGTATTTTATGGGGATTTTAAGAAAATTCGATAAAATTGCTCTTATTTCGAACTCGCAAAGTTCTTGTTTAAGCGTTTCATCGCAGAGTTTTAAAATAGAAAGACAGTAAGAAACAATGGGGTTTTGGACAATTTTTTCGCTTCCTGACAAGAAAATCGGATTAATTTGGCTCTTGGGCAAATTTTCTCTGAGTGAAAACTTTAGCATGTCATCAATTATCGGCGTGATAATCGCTATTTCACAAGGTTGTGCGGCTCTGTCGATAAGGCTTTTTATTTTTTTAATCCCTTCATCAAGCATTTGTGCACGTTTTGAAGTTGAAAACAGCGAAAAATTTATTAATTTCCCAATGTTTTGTCCTATTGCATTATTAAAAATCGTTTGGGCATCGTCTTTAAGGGTAGTTTTCGCAGGTAAAATCAGCGGTGCTTCATTCGACATTTCTTCAAAGCCGAAAATTGCCCTTTTATCCGCGCTTAAATATCCCCAACGGCTTGAGCCCATAGGGTCATAAGCTACAAAAAAGTCTTTCAATTGAGGGCGTAAGAATTTTATAAAATCAAGGCAAATCGGGGTTATTTCATCGCCGTCATCTACAATTAAGTATTCTATTTTTGAAAAATAATCCGTATTTTTATACAAGTGGTTAAAGATTAGGCTCTGTCTTAAATAATCAAAGCTTCTAAGCTCAAGAGTCCTTTTTTTGAATTCGTCAAGAGCTTTTTTTGCGTCAGGAGCAAAGCTTTCTTTCAAGACTTCTTCTGAGCGCCATTTTACGCCAGTTTCGTCTAAGTTGTTTTGGACAATAAGCGAATATCTGCGAAAAAGCTGGTGCAGGAGTGATTTTTTGGAATTATATCCTTCAAATTTAACATCTTTGATTATTTCTTTGAGGATGCTTTGAGAAACCTCAAGTCCAACAAGATTTGGAAGAATTTTTGTGTTTGAATCTTTAATTGAATTTTCTAAAAAAGACCAATTATCTGAAATTGTGTTGTAAACAAGTCCGTAAAAGGAGTAAATCTGAAGCTTTTCAACCGCTTCAATGTTTAAGTTTTCAAGAGTTTCTTTAATAAATTTTTCTTTTTTGCTTGAATTTTGGAGTAAAACAAGAATTTTTGAACTATCCACGCCCGAGTTTAAAAGCTCGGCATACTTTTGTGCCAGCAATTTTGTTTTTTCGCTCGAAATCGGACCTTGTATCAGCATAACTCTCACCTTAAATTAATTCTACACATTCAAGGGCAAAAAACAATGAAATTATTTTGTAATATTCGTTTACAAAAAGGCAATTTCTGCATGAATATATACTTTATATATAAAGAAAGAGGAAAAATAATGAGAGCAATGTTATTAAAATTCACATCAAGAAGAAAAAGATTTTCCACATTGGATTTGGTATAGAAAAGATTTAGCAAAAGCGGGCAAAAAACAGAATGTTTTTTGCCCGCTTTTGTTTGTATTTTTGATTTAAAAATCATGATTACAGATATTTTATTTATGTCCATTTCTTTCTCTTTGGTTGCGATGCAAAGAGAAAGAAATGGACGAAAAAAAGAGAAACACGCGAACAAAATGCCAAAGCGTCAGGGGACACCCCTGAAACCCCTATATTTTTATTACGAAAAATAGCCTGTTTGTCATGCTGAATTTATTTGACTTCTTTTTCCGAAATCTTTGATTTCGTGAAAAATGTCCTTACGGAACATGTAAATTATCCACTATTTAGATTTAATTTTTAATAGTATCAACATCTTTCCTGCGTAGTATTCTGATAAGATCCTAAATCAAGTTCAAGATGACGTCATTGTATATTTATATCTTTGCATCGCAACCAAAGAGAAAGAAATAGACAAATCTTTATTATTAAATTTTTATAAACGGGTTGAAAAAAACTTCCGCTTTTGCGAAAATGATTAGAAAGACGGGGGATTTTCTATGAAAACTCAAAAAAGAATATTAATCGTTGACGATGATACTGAAATCAGGGAATTGCTTGAGTTTGACATAGGTCAAAGCGGTTATTATGTGGATACGGCAAAAGACGGACTGGAAGGTCTTAACAAAGCACTGAACAACGCTTACGATTTGATAATTCTTGATGTTATGATGCCTAAAATGAACGGATTTGATGTTTGCAAAAATATAAGACAGGCAAAACTTTCCGTTCCGGTTTTGATGCTCACCGCAAAAGGAACTATAATCGACAAAACCGAAGGCTTTGACTGCGGGGCAGACGATTATCTGGTAAAACCTTTTGATATTCAGGAAGTTCTTTTGCGCATAAGAGTTTTGCTAAGAAGAAATCAGATTGAAGAAGACAACTCAATTTCATCCGAAGTCCTGCGAGCAGGCGATATCGAAATTTTCCCCGACACGCTTGAATGTGCCGTTGTCAACAAAAGAATAAAGCTTACCCCCACAGAATTTGAAATTCTTTACTGTCTTATGCAGCATTTTAATTCACCTGTTACTTTGGCGGTGTTGCTTGATGAGGTATGGGGATATGACAGCAACGAAGATGTCAGAATGTTAAGGGTGCATGTGGGCGGACTTCGTAACAAAATTGAGCCTGACGGTAAAAATCCAAAATATCTGCATACCGTCACAAATGTGGGCTATAAATTAACTCCTTTTACAGAAGAATAAGCCCGAGTTAAGGATTAGAAGATGAAAAAAATAAAACTTCACAGATTGAAAATCGCAGAACAAATATTGGTTGTATTGCTTTTTGCAGTAATAATTCCTATGGCAATAAGCGGGTTTATTATAAATAACATCAACCAGCAGTCAATTCGTTCACAACTAAGAGATTCTGCCATGTTGATTGCAAAAATGGTTTCGCAAGAAGTCGATATTTTTATAACTTCTTCTCTAAACGAACTTAATCAGGTAAAATTTGCCTCAGATTATATGGGTGCGACTTATTCAAGACCAAAATATTTAAATAAAGTTTTAAAAAATTCTCCCCATTTTCAAAAGCTTGAAATTTTAAATTCAAAAGAAGATTTGATGAAGCTTCATGAAAATAATTTGAAAAATAATAATGTTTCGATTTATACAACGATGCGGGATAAAAAATTTCTTGTTGCGACCTTCAATGTTGATTTTGTTAAAAAGAGCCTTTTTAAGCCTGTTTTGGAAGATGAAAGACAGATTTATGTACTATCTTCAAGCGGAACGCTGATTGCAGCACATAATTATAAAGAAAAAGATTACCAAAATACAATGAAATATCTTCCCAAAAAACTTAAAAAAGATATTCCGGTAATCTTTGGTAAAACCAAAAATCAGCCGCTTGTTTACTATAAAAAAACAAGCCCCGATATAATGATTGTGGTTAATACTACAAAAGGGGTTATGAGAAAAACGATTAACGCCAATCGATTTAAAATAATTCTTGCGGTCTTAATAGCTGCCCTGACTGTAATTTTTGTTGTCGGGCTTTATACCTATTACCTTTATATCAATATCAGACAGCTTTTTAAAGGAATTATAGCGATTTCAAAAGGGAATTATCAAAGGCGCATAAGACTTTTGACAAATGTTTTTACCCCTTATGAAATTGTTTTTCTCGCATTTGAATTTAATCGCATGGCAAGCCAGATTCACAAATCTTACATTCAACTGAAAAAGAAAAATGTTGAACTTAAAGACTTGAACGAATTTCGTTCAAATTTGGTTGATACCGTAAGCCATGAATTCAGAACACCTTTGACAAGTATTCAGGGCTACACTTCAAGGCTTTTGCGGCAGGACATTGAAATTGATGATGATACAAAGCAAAAATCGCTAAGAACTATTAAAAAACAGTCCGAAAGACTCTCCAGAATGGTCGAAGATTTACTTGTTGTACCTGATATTGAAGGCTCAAAATTACGTATTCAAATAGAGCCGATTTGGCTGAGTAAAACAATTAATTCCGCAATCACACTTGTAAAAAGTGATGAAAGAAAAATCGTAAATAAAGTTTCTGATGATTTCCCGCTTGTACTTGCAGACAAAGACAGATTGGAACAGGTTTTGGTTAACCTTCTTGAAAACGCGGTAAAATACTCCCAAGAGAAAAAAGAAGTAACAGTTGAAAGTAAAATTTTCAAAAAATACGCTAAAATTTATGTCAAAAATGACTGTAAAGTTATTTCTAAAGACAAATTGAATATTCTGTTTGAAAAATTCACTCGAATTGATGATAAAACAACAAGAACCACAAGGGGAACCGGTTTGGGCTTGTATATAGTAAAAGGGCTTGTTGAGGCGATGAACGGTGAAATAAAACTTTCCTCTACAAAAGAAAAAGGTTTTGTTGTGGAAATTAAATTACCTATTTTTAATCCGGAAAAGGTAAAATGAACAGTAACGAATTCATGAAGCATGCATTGGATACGGCAGAAAAATCGGGCGCCGACGTGCCCGTCGGCGCCCTTATAGTCCAAAATGGCAAAATAATTGCCGCCTGTCATAATGAAAAAGAGTGCAACAATGATGCAACCGCTCATGCGGAGATTTGTGCGATAAAAAAGGCCTCAATAGTTTTAAACCGTTGGCGTTTAGACGATTGCGAAATGTATGTTACGCTTGAGCCTTGTCCGATGTGCGCTTGGGCTATTGTACAATCAAGGATTAAGACGGTTTATTTCGGCTCTTACGACGTTCAATACGGGGCATTGGGTTCTGTTTTAGACTTGAGAAAACAGGCAAAATCAGACTTGAAGGTTTTTGGCGGAATTTTAGAAAAAGAATGCGATAATGTTATAAAAGAATTTTTTGGTAAAATAAGATGATTACAAAAAATAAATTAGAAGAATTGGCAAAAAAATATGAGGTTGTAGGGTTCATTAAAAATGACCCGATTCAGTTTGCGCATCGTTTTTTAGACGTTATTGCGAGACAAAAATTATCGGCGTTGGATAAATCTTCCCCCGAAGCAATCTCCCCGAATATTGAAATTAAGGACGTAGAAATTGCGGCATTTGTTTGTTCATTGTTTGCCTATGGGAACAGAGAAGTTTTTATAAAGAAATTGGATAAACTGTTTGAAATTATGCAAAACAAACCTCTTGATTTTGTATTGAATTTTAACCCAAATAAATTGGCCGGTTTTAATTACCGTTTCGCCAAAGATTCAGATATAATCGAGGTTTTTAGGATTTTGAATAAACTTTATTCAAAAGACGGGGGATTAAAAAAACTTTTTGAATACGGATATTCTTTACCTTCGCCATTTGGGTCAGATATTACGAATATAATTACTCTCCCTCGCCCCTTGCGGGAGAGGGTAGGGGTGAGGGGTGAAATTTATTCAATGCTTCAGGCAGTAGTCGATTACTTTTATTCAAACGTAAAAAAAGATGCAGGCGCAGGTTTTTACCATTTAATTCCAAACCCTCAAAACGGCGGTGCGATGAAGAGGATGAATTTATTTTTGCGCTGGATGGTGCGAAAATCACCTGTAGATTTGGGGATTTGGGATTTTATTTCTCCAAGTGAACTTTTAATCCCTTTGGATGTTCATGTTGCAAGACTTTCAAGAGAAATGGGACTTTTGTACAGAAGCAGTAATGATGCAAAAGCGGTAATTGAGCTTACGCAAAATTTGAAAAAAATTGACCAAAACGATCCTGTAAAATTCGATTTTGCAATCTTTGGGCTAGGGATTGACAATAAAAAATGATTTTAAGTGCGGGGGGATTTTTAAATTTTCCCCGCAACTTTTCGTAAACTTTTATTAATAAAATAGCAATTTTTTGTATTTTTAGGGTTTAAAACGTTAGAATAATAAAAAAGGGGTGTGCTATGACAGTAAGTTTAGATACAGAACATAATTATTTAGCCCAATTTGTTGCTAAACAAAATCAGATTGGTTCTTTTACATCTGATGACAAAGCCAAAGTTACAGAAACTCCTAAAGCTGAAGAAACTAAGGCAGATACTGTTGAAATTTCTAAAAAAGACGAGCCAAAAGCAGGCAAGAAAAAATATTCTTTCAAAACTTTTGTAGCAGATGTCGCCTCTGCTTGGATTAATTTTAAAGAAATTACAAAGGGAGTGTTTAAAGGTTTATTTGTAGGCGGTGTTACAACAGCAGTTGCCTTATTTATCGATAAAATGTCTTCAGGATTAAAAGCGGCAGGAAAATTTAAGCCGGCTGAAAAAGTTGCTGAAGAAGCAGCTAAAAAATTCACTATTTGGACAGCTGTTGTAAGTAAATTTAAAAATAATAAAGATATTCTTAGTGGTGAATTGAGTGTATTTAAAAAAGCATTTGCAAAAGGTTCGACTAAGGGCAAAATTGTTTCAGGTTTAATCGGTGCGGCTATTCTTACAGGTTATATTATCGCTGCAAGATTGAAGGCTAATGTTAAAACAGCAAATGTTGACCACGCACTTCACGAAGGTCACAGAGATAAGTAATTAAAAATTAAACTTTTCCTTAAAAGTTTTTTCGTCAATAGATGAAATAAACAAAGTTTTTTCTTTGCTCGTTTCGCCTTTTATTATTTTAATATTACTTTTTGCTGTTTTTAAATTTTTTGATAAAAATTCAATCAAAGCTTTGTTTGCTTTATTTTCAACGGGTAGGGCAGTAAGTTTGATTTTAATAAAATCTTTTTCAAAAACAATCTCGTTTTTGGAAGAATTTGGAATAATTTTTATTTTTAGTATTAACCCATTTTTATTTTTATCAAATATTATTTTATCCATTTACCCCTCACCTTTTCACTTATTTACCCCTATGCAAATGCAAATAAAAAGAGTATAATAATTATACCATGGCAGAAAAACCCATTTTTATAGAGTTAAAAGATAAGCTGGCAGAGCAAAACAGGGCGCCTGAAGATATTGAAAAAATCGAACAGGCATTTTTGTTTGCGCAGAAGCTTCATGAGGGACAATACAGGGTTTCGGAAGAACCTTATATTGTTCATCCTGTTGAAGTTGCCAAAATTCTCATTGACTTAAAAATGGATACAAATACAATAATCGCAGCACTTTTGCATGATATTTTGGAAGATACCGATACTATACCCGAGGAAATAGGAAATTTATTTTCTACAGATGTTTTAAATCTTGTTCAGGGCGTTACTAAGCTTGGAAAACTTCAATTTAAATCAACCGAGGAGCGTCAGGCAGAAAATTTCAGGAGAATGTTTATCGCAATGGCAAGTGATATAAGAATAATTTTTCTTAAACTTGCCGACAGACTTCACAATATGCGCACACTCAATTTTATGGCTGCAAACAAACAACAAAAGATAGCGCAAGAAACTTTAGATATTTTTGCTCCGCTTGCAAACCGTTTAGGTATCGGGAAAATTAAGGCCGAACTTGAAGATTTATCCCTGCGTTATTTGCATCCTGATAAATACTACGAAATTGCCCAGCTTGTTTCTCAAAAAAAAGCCGAAAGGGAACTTACGGTAAATCTTTTGATAGATAAAATTTCTATGGATGTTAAAAACGCAAAAATAAACGCTTCTATTACAGGCCGTGCTAAACATTATTACAGTATTTACAGCAAAATGGAGCGGCTCAATATTGCATTTCACGATTTGTATGATATTACGGCAGTCAGAGTAATCGTTGATACAGAACGTGAATGTTACGAAGTTTTGGGATTAATCCACTCTCAATTTAAGCCTATTCCGGGAAGATTTAAAGATTATATTGCAATGCCAAAAGGCAATTTGTACCAATCTTTGCACACATCGGTTATCGGTCCGCGTTCAAAGCCGCTGGAAGTTCAGATAAGAACTTGGGAGATGCACGAGGTTGCAGAATACGGTATTGCGGCACATTGGCGATATAAAGAAAAAGGCTCTGAAAAGGCAGTTAATAACTCCGATGTTCAATTTTCTTGGATGAGAAAACTTGTTGAATATGAAAAAGATACAGAAGATGCAAAAGAATACGTTGATGGGGTTAAGCTGGATATTTTCTCCGATCAGGTTTTTGTTTTTACTCCTCGCGGAGATGTTTTTGATTTGCCTCAAAATGCTACGCCCGTTGATTTTGCTTACAGAATACACTCTGATGTGGGGCATAAAACGGTCGGTTCTCTTGTAAATGGCAGAATAGCCCAACTTGATACAAAGTTGAAAAACGGCGATATTGTTGAAATTTTGACTTCGAAAACGCCTGCCCCTCGTCTTGATTGGCTTAATTTTGTTGTAACCAAGCAAGCTGCTTCAAAAATAAAGCAATGGTTTAAGAAAAATAACCGCGAAGACCACATTAATCTTGGCAAAGCTAATCTTGAGCATGAACTTACAAAAGCCGTTTTTGACGAACACACCAAGCAGGATGAATTTGAAAAAGTTGCAAAACAAATGAATTATCAATCTGCCGAGGACCTTTTTGCCGCATTGGGTTATGGTGAAACGACAGTAAATAAGGTTGTAAATAAACTTAAAAAACCTGTGGCAAAACTTGAAGAGCAAACTTTTGGTCAAAGCGGCAGGAGCAGAAAATCAGACAAAGATATTTTAGGGCTTGAAGGCCTAATGTATTCACTTGCAAAGTGTTGTTCGCCTGTTCCCGGAGAGCCGATTGTTGGAGTTGTTACCCGCTCAAAAGGGGTTTCTGTTCACAGGCTTGATTGCAAATCCTTGGATACTATTCCTCCGGAAAGATTTATGGATATAGGTTGGGCAAAAGAAAATATGAACAAAACTTATATCACAACAATCAGGGTTGAGGCTCAGGATAAGTTAGGACTTTTAAAAGATATTATTACGCAGGTTTCTGATAATAATACAAATATTGTTTTTGCAAATGTGAAGTCAAAAAATAATAAACTTGGTATAATCGAGCTTGGAATAGAATTGGACAATGTCGATACGCTTAAAAGAGTTGTTGTAAGCCTGCAGGCACTACCGGAAGTTTATAGTGTAAAAAGAGTTCAAACTTCTTCAAATCAAACAGGAGTTGCCGCTGTTAAGAAAAATGCCAAGCCCCAAAAGAAAAAGCACGTTAAACATTAATTTTTGTATAAATTTTGTCATGGAAACATGCTTTGTTTTTAAATTTACAAACAAAAAATAATTATAATTTAAACAGATTGTAAATTTTTATTAATTTTTTGACTTAAATAGTAACAATTTTCAATTCAGTGAATTATCATGCATGTACAACTATCCCCAAATCTCCTCCCAAGATTATGAAGTACTAGCTGCTATAAGCAGCTATTTTTTTGCAAGCGAGCAGAGGCACGAACGAAGTGAGAGTCGAACAACAATAATCGGAAACCACGCTTTCCGATTATGTTGTGAGCGTTGCCGTTTAATGCGAGCGCAGCTCAAGCGAGCAGAGGCACGAGCAAATGCATCAAATAATTTTTTAGAATACCCGCAAAAAAAAATATATTTATGTTTTGTATTTAATATTAAAATTAAACAAAGGTTAAGTGATGTTTGTAAAATTTACAAAAATAAGTCCTCAAGCATTTATTATGAGCTCAGAACAAAAAGGATATGTACCCGCTTCCAAAGATTTTTTGTCGTTTAAGATGAATTTTAGATTAATACGAGCAAAATCTGCAGAAGATAAAAAGATTTTTTCTTCGCTATTTGTTTCCTCTTTTACCAATGGTTTTCAAAGTAAAATGAAAAATCCTGACAGTATTTTAAGTAAAGTTAATTTAAAAATCGCACGCTCAATTAGAACTGTTCTTCATTCTATACTTGCAAATTTGTCAAAAGTAGAAGTGGTCAAGACTGATGAAGGGAGAATTGTAGGAGGATTTTGTTTTTCAAATATGAAAAACAAAATGCATATTTGGGAGATGGTCTTAGACCCTGATTTGCAGAATAAAAGAAAAGGGTTAGAGTTATTGTTTAAAATGGCAGAAAGAATAAAAAATATAGCAATAGATTCAGGCACAAAACAGATAACTTGTGATGTTTGTAAAAATCAAAATAATTTAATCAAACTATATGGAAGGCTTGGTTTTATAAGAGATCTTGGTTTTGTAACGCCTGCTTTTTATAGATTAAATGTCAAAACAGATGATTTTGCAAGCAGGTTGGCATTGGTTAAAAAACAATGTTAAAGTTTGTAAAAAAAAAAATAAGATGGCAAAAAATATTTTTAGGTGGTTTAATATTCTTGTTGAACAAAATAGAGAACAATAAACTATGTTAATTTCAAAAACAAATTTTGCTGATGTGAAGCAAAACAACAAGCCCAATTTTGGTATGGCATTACATATGGATATGGACAAAATTACAAAAACAGTAGGGAAAGAAGCGGCAGGCAGTATTGAAAAAGCAACCCCTTCTCTTGAGGCATTGGCACAAGATGTTGATGTTTTTATTGAGTCTGTCGCGGGCAATCGCTTGAGTATAAGAGTACAAAAACTTACGGATCCGATTGTTAAATCAAAAAATCCGATTGTGAGCTTTTTTAGAGCAATTAAAAGACAAATTCAGCTTTTTAATAAAGATTTCGCTAGAGAAGAAATTTCTTTAGGATATAATATAAATTCAAAAATTGTACGCGAAACAGCTTCTTTAAAGGGTTTATTGAAAAGATAATTGTATTTTTCAATATTATCAATTATGTCGAAAAACAATTGCGGTCGTATCGCGGAACATTAATTCTTCAAACAAAAAGAAGCCTTTAGGGCTTCTTTTAAAAAATGGTACGCCACCCGCGATTCGAACGCGGGACCTATCCCTTAAAAGGGGAGTGCTCTACCAACTGAGCTAGTGGCGCATAAATATTAAGTTGTCATTTTTTGCTTTTTCTCAGTTGGTAGAGCTTTATCTGACTTTGTTGAACTTTTACTTCGTAAAAATTCAACGGCAACTGAGCTAGTGGCACTTACTTTTTCTGTAGAAAGAGTAAGCAAAAAGACTTTTTACATAGGGCTTATTGCATTTGCAAAACAGATTGTTGTCTGTTGTCTTTTGTTACTTCCTACATTATTTACTTGTCACCCGTATTGCTACGGAAATTAAGTTTAACAAACTAGTGTATATTGTCAATCCTTACTAAAAGCCTATCAAGAACATGTTTTCCCGTCAACTGTTTTTTGGTAAAATATTATAAAACCCGACAGGGCGGGGTGCTGAGCACC
>CAZXID010000036.1:0-15608 GCA_964640325.1 uncultured Muribaculaceae bacterium
ATTATAAACATCGGGAATACACCAAAAACCATTACACAAAAGCTTATGATTGAAAGAACGCTAAATTCATGCATCATAATGTCTTTTAAATTATGCCATCTTTCAAGCAAATTCGAGTAAAAAGTTTCGTGCAAAAGTCTTAGCATATAACAAACACTCAAAATAAGGATTAAAACGGCAATCAGAGTATATAATTTTATGGGCAAAATATCATCAAGCGATGAATTAAACGAGCCTAAAAACACCATAAATTCTCCCACAAAACCCATTAAAAGAGGCAAACCGACAGCCGCAAGAGTTAAAATTATACTAAAACCTGCAAGCCTTGGCATAACTGAGGCAAGCCCTCCTAATTCAGATATTTGTCTTGTCTTAGTTCGGATATAAATTATTCCGACCACCATAAACAAACCCGCAGAAATAAGTCCATGCGAGAGCATCTGGAAAACTGCACCTGAAAAAGACATCAAATTTAAGCTGCAAAGTCCGAACAGTACAATCCCCATATGAGAAATACTTGAATATGCAACAACCCGCTTTAAATCCGTTTGTGAATACGCTATAAAAGCCGTATAAATGATATTAACAAGTGCCATAATTAACAAAACAGGGACTAAAACCTTAAAAGCATCCGGAAGCATTTGCATGTTAAAACGAATTATACCAAAAGCACCCATTTTAAGTAAAACGGCAGCCAAAATCATACTCACAGGCGTCGGAGCATCCACGTGAGCATCGGGAAGCCAAGTATGCAAAGGAACCAAAGGCAATTTTACGGCAAAACCGACCAACAATAAAATTGAAATCAAAACCTGAAGCGCAAGCGGAAACTCAGGTGCGCTTACCAAAATTGAAGAAAAATCACCTGTCATTATCCCGTAAGTTGCAAAATAATAAAAATGCAGCAACAAAATACCAAGCAGCATGAACAAACTTCCGAAGAAGGTATATAAAACAAATTTCATTGCAGAAGATTTTGCCTTGGCATCGCCCCATTGACCGATTAAAAAGTACATCGGAATAAGTTCAAGTTCCCAAAACATGAAAAATACAAACATATCCCTTGCACAAAACACCCCTAAAACGGCAGTTTGAAGCGAAAATATCAAAGAATAATAAAATTTATGTTTTTGTTTTATGTTGCTTTTGCTTGCAATCAAAGCCAAAAAGACAATTAATGAAGTTAAAATTACCATCAAAAGTGATAATCCGTCCATACCGAAGGCAAGTTTTAAACCCAAAGGCTCAATCCAACTTGAACCGAAAAAAGTTATTTCTTTATAGTAAGAAATTCCTTCGCTTTGGGGATTGAAAAAAACCAAAAACATTAAGGTATATAAAAAATGCAAGCCTGCAAAAGTTTTTGAAAACCTTCTTATTCTCACTTCATTATTTTTGAAAAAAGAAGTAAAAATGAGTCCTGATGCGACTAATGGTGAAAATATTAAAACTAAAACTGATAAGAAATTCATTATTCTCCTTTATTAATACCCGCTTAACAACCCGAAAGACAAAATTGCAGTATAGGCAAACATAAGCACCGTAAATACAAATGCCAAAAATGCAAAAGTATAAGCCAAATAACTTTGGAAATTTCCTGTCTGCATTTTGGAGAATGTCCATGAGAACGCCCTTGTGCAAAGCGCAGATAAAATTACAACTCCATCGACCAGATATTTGTCGATAATCGAACAAATTCTTGAAGCCCAATAATATAGTTTATCGGCAATAAAATCATATAAATTGTCAATATAAAATCTGTTATAAGAAAGTTTATATAATAGAGGAAATTTTAAGGCGTTTACTCTAGAATTATAGAAAATCCAAGCAAATAAAAATCCTGTAACACCTATACTTATTGAAACAAAAGCAGGATTAACCGCCCATTTAATGTGTGGAAGCTGAGCCATTTGCGGGATAATTTTTTCAAAAACCGGCGTAAAATACCCTAAAATTATTGTGAAAAATGCAAGAATAATTATAGCTGCATTTACGATTCCGCCATGTTTTTCAGGCTCATGAGCGCCTCTGTATTTCCCCTCGAATACAAGAAAATACGACCTAAACATATAAAATGCGGTCATTAAAGAAACAAGTAAAAAGGCCTGAACATAAATAAAGTTTTTTGAACTTAACATTGAATGAAGAATCAGCTCTTTTGAATAAAATCCGCTGAAACACAAACCCGAAATTGCAACGCAACCTATTAAATAACAAAGCGCAACAATAGGAAGAACTTTTCTCATCCCCCCCATAAACCTTACATCTTGATGACTTTCAACAGAATGGATTACTATACCGGAGCAAAGGAAAAGCATTGACTTAAAGAATGCATGTGTAACAAGGTGGAAAAGCCCACCGGTAAAAGCGCCTGCACCCAAAGCCAAAAACATTAAACCCAACTGTGAATTTGTCGAATATGCCAAAATTCGCTTAAAATCAGTCTGTGTAATTGCAAAAAAAGCACAAATTAATGCGGTTATAAGCCCCACAATGGCAATAAAATCCATAACATAATGATTAAGCACGAAAATCGGATAAAGCCTTGCCACAAGAAAAACACCGGCAGCAACCATTGTTGCAGAGTGGATTAATGCACTGACGGGCGTAGGCCCCTCCATAGCATCTGCAAGCCAAGTGTGAAGCGGAAATTGAGCTGATTTTGCGATTGCGCCCATAAGCATAAATATCGAAATTGTTATAAAAATAAAGTCGTTTGTGTAAGAAAAAAGGTAATCTGCAATATCAGAAATTGAAGCGAAAGGTATTGTGGCAAGCTGCGGGAAACCGGAGTATTGATACATAAAGTAAGAAAGCGAAACAACACCGGCCAAAAGCCCAAAATCACCTATTCTATTCATTATAAAAGCTTTCTTGGCCGCTTTTGAGGCAGAGGGTTTTTTGTACCAAAATCCGATTAAAAGATAGCTTGAAACTCCGACCAATTCCCAAAACACGTAGGTCTGAAAAAGATTTGAACTTAATACAAGTCCCAACATTGAAAAGTTAAACAAGTTCAGATAGGCAAAAAATCTTGGGTAACTCGCATCATGTTTCATATATACAGAAGAATAAAGCTGCACGACAAAGCTTATTCCTGTAACCAAAACAAGCATAACAGCAGCGATATTATCGACATATACCCCTAAATTAAGGGCGTAATCTTCAATTTTTAAAAAAGGAATTGATGATTCATAGCTGAAAGTCGGATTATGTAAAATCCCAAAAAGGATACCAATTGAAAATATTAATCCCCAAAGAGTTGAAATAAGAGTTAAGCCTGAAATCAAGGGTTTTGAATCCAGAATTCCAAAGAATTTTCCTGTTGAAATAATCAGAAAAACCCAAATGGGAAAGAATATAACGGTATAAATATTTTCAACGAAAAATTCCACTAAATTTATCCCCTCAACTCTTTATAATCTTCTGTATTAACACTTTTTTTCTGCCTGAACATCAAATAAAATACAGACAAAGCTATTGCGACTTCGACCGCTCCCAGAGCAATATAAAAAAGTGAAAAGACAAAGCCTTCCAATTTTACATTATCAAAAAAGCTTGCAAAAGCTATAAAATTAATATTTACTGCAGTCAGCATGAACTCTATTGATATAAGCACTTTTAATACATTTTTTGATACTATTGCGCCAAAAAATCCCATTAAAAAGAGAATTAACGCTAAAAGCAAATAATGATAAAGACCTATGTTAAATATCAATTCTAAAATATCACTCATCGTTTTTCTCCCTTATAATATTGAAGGTCGAAAATCCTACAACGAGGATTAAAAGCAGTACAGAAAAAAGTTCAAATGCAATAACATAATTTGTAAAAAATCCGTCTGAAATGGCTTTGAACATTTGAAACTTGTTTATAAACATGGTTTGTTTTTGCAAAATCCAGTTTGAATTCGAACTCAAACTCAAAGATGTCGCAAGCAGGTATATAAGTGCTAAAAAAAGCACGCCCGCTGACATAAAAGTGAAATAAAATCTGGGTTTAAAAGTTAAATAGGTAGATTTATCAAGCTTATCCGAGGTAAACATTATCGCAAAAATAAATAAAATTGGAATTGCAATTCCGTATATGGCAATTTGAATAACAGCGTTGTAATCTGCGCCAAGTAAGAAAAACAGCCCTGCAGTCGCAAAGAAAACGCATACCGCACAAATCAAAGAATACAAAATTCTGAATGAAAAAATGCTCAAAAAAGCAAACAGAAGAATTACTCCCGCAAATCCGTAAAATATTAAGCTTTTTAAGATATCTATCTCCACCGTTTTTCCTCTTTTACGTCACCCTGAAATTGTTTCAGTGCCCCTTTTATAAAATTTTGAGATGCTGAAACAAGTTCAGCATGACAATGTAACTCATAACCCTTTCTTTATTATATTATCAGAATAGTTCTTTTTTAAAGTATTTATGTCTAATTTTAAAGATGATTTTTTTTCATTGGCAAGGTCGAACCTTTTTGTCATAACTATAGCCCCGAACGGACAATATTGAACACAATTTCCGCAAAAAATACATTTGTTTAAATCAATTGAATAATTTTTAGGATAAAACTTGCCTTCGGCATTTTTATCTTTTTCAATTTCGATAGTCCCGAATGCAGGACAAACTCTCTGACACATACCGCATGCGGTACAAAGGAGTTTTTCTTTGTCATCGCTTACCAAAGCATGTTCGCCCCTAAAATGTTCATTTAAAACAGGTTTTTTTTCGGGATATTCAAGAGTAACAGGCTTTTTAAAACAGTGTTTTGCCACGGTCAAATGCCCGACTATAAGTGCTATTGTTGCTTTTAAAATATTTAAAAATGTCTTCATTATTTAAAAATACCCCAATTTGTTAAAGAAAAATACTTATAAAAACTAATCCAAAGAAGGTTAAAAATTGAAACAGGCAACAAAAACTTCCATGCAAAAGCATTTAACTGACTTGATTTAAGCCGCGGCAAGGTAGCCCTTACCCACAACATGCAAATAAAGAGGGCAAAAGTTTTTAAGAAAATCCAAAATACCTGTTCAAAGTAAACCAATACTTGAGAAAAAACATTGTACCCGAAGATTTTTTCTGAGATATAGAATCCCAAAGGCGACAAAAATCCGCCTAAAAACAAGGTGGCAACAAATGCACACATAATAAATGCCATAGCATATTCGGCAAGAAAGAAAAATGCAAATCTCATCCCCGAATACTCGGTATTGTAGCCGCTCACAAGTTCACTTTCAGCCTCAGGCAAATCAAAAGGGCATCTGTTTAATTCGGCAAGTGCGCATATAAACATCACTACAAAGCCCAAAAATGCAGGGAATATAAACCACCCGCAAAAAGGATAAATACTTATTTGCGCGAAAACTATCTGTTTTAAATTCATAGAAGATGCCAACAAAACGACACTCAAAAACGAAAATACCATCGGAAGTTCATAACTTATTGCCTGAACAACGGCACGAATAGAACCAATAAGTGAATATTTGTTATTACTCGCATAACCCGCCAAAAGTATTGCTATTATAGGAATAGAAGCTATAGAAATAAAAAGCAGTCCGCTTACCGAGTATGATATAAAATCAAATTCGGAACTAAACGGGATTAAGCTCCAAACAACCATTACGGGTACAAAAGCCAGTAAGGGTGCTATCATAAACAAAAATTTATCACTTTTTTCCGGCGTAATATTTTCTTTGCACAAAAGTTTTATAGCATCTGCTATTGTCTGAAAAAGCCCCCAAGGCCCGACTCTGTTCGGTCCTTTTCTTTGGGTAAATATAGCCAAAACTTTTCTTTCAAGCAATACTAAAAATAAAACCACAAGAATTAAGACAACCGCAACAATGCAAAAAGGAAGCACAGGGAAAGTAACGGTACCTACAAAAGCAGGTATGTGAAACTTTTCCAGCAAATTCAGATATAAGAAATATAAATAATCCATTATCTGTCCACCTCCGGCAAGATTACATCGAGTGAGCCGAAAATTGTCATTAAATCCGGATACATAGATTCAATAAGCAATTTAGGCAGAATTTGAACAGAATAATAAGAACCTGTGCGCCATTTAACTCTGTAAGAATTAGAAGTCCCCTCAGATTTCACATAACAGCTGCAAAGCCCCCTGGGTGCTTCTACGTTTGAAATATATTCACCTTCGGGAACTTTAAGCAAATGTTGCTTAACAGTCGACAAAACCTCCCCCTGATTGCTTAAAAGCCAATCAATACATTGAGAAACTATTTTTAAACAAATTCTCATTTCTTCGATTCTGACATTATATCTGTCATAACAGTCGCCGGATTGTGCTACGGCAGTTTCAAATTCAATGTCCTTATAAACCAGATAAGGTTTTTGCTTTCTAAAGTCAACATTAATCCCACTTGCTCTTAAGTTAGGGCCCGTCATTGAATATTGAAGCGCTGTATTTTTAGAAATAATACCGATTCCTTTTGCCCTGGCCACAAAAATCGGATTATTGGTAATTATTCCTTCGTAATCATTAATCCTGGAAGGCATAATTTTAACAAAATCTTTTACTTTATTGAGCCAATCGGAAGAAACGTCGTGTCTTAAGCCGCCAAAGGTATAGTAATTATACATTAAACGCTGTCCCGTAAGCTCTTCAAATAAATGTAAAATGATTTCTCTGTCCCTGAAACAGTAGAAAAGAGGGGTTGTGGCTCCCAAATCCAACATGTAAGTGCCTAGCCAAAGCAAATGTGAAGCCAATCTGTTTAATTCAAGCGTAAGAACTCTTACATATTTTGTCCTTTTGGAAATTTCAATTTTTGCAAGATTTTCAACCGCATCACAAAGGGCATAAGAATTAAAGAATCCGCTTAAATAATCGACCCTGTCAACTGTCGGCAAATATTGCAAATAAGTGCGATTCTCCGCCATTTTTTCCATACCGCGGTGAAGATAACCGATAACCGGCTCACAAGATTTAATGACTTCACCTTCGAGTTCTAACACAAGCCTTAAAACCCCGTGAGTTGAAGGGTGTTGAGGTCCAATATTTATTTTCATTCTTGTGCGCTCTGAATTAGGCATTTTTCACCTCATTCCAGGCTAATCTTTGGTCATCGGCAACATAATCCTTACGCAAAGGATGCCCAATCCAACCTTTTGGCATAAAAAGACGTTTTAAATCAGGGTTATTTTCAAAATTTATACCAAATAAATCATAAATTTCACACTCGTCAAAGTAAACACTTTTATAAACATCAACAATTGAATTCACTTTGGGCATATTTGCGTCTAAAAGGACAGAAATTTGGCTTTGAGTGTTTAATTTTGTCGAGTAAAGAGTGTAAATTAATTCAAAAGAATCTTTTAAATCAATGGCAACGACCGACAAAAGTATATCAAAATCAAATTCTGCATTATTTTTAAGGAAGTTTAAAAGGTCAACAAGTCTTGATTTATCTACACGAATTTTATCAAAAGAATTTTCGTGTTTTATTAATTCAATATTAAAATTTTGCAAAGCATCAAAGTTCATCGGATAAATCCCCCGAAGTCCCCCAGTATTGAATGTTTATACCGGAATCTTTAATTAAAATTTCACTTTCTTCATCAAGTTTTAGTGTCGAAACATGAGCGTCAATATATTTTTTTCTATCCAAAATTGTTTCCTTGCGGATTTTTTTCTGAAGCTTAATTATTGCATCCAAAAGCGCACTCGGTGTAGGCGGGCACATAGGAAGATAAATATCAACAGGAATTACTTTGTCTATGCCTTTAACAACCGAATAGCTGTCTGTAAACATTCCACCGCCGCATGTGCATGCTCCCATTGCAATTACATATTTGGGTTCAGGCATTTGTTGATACAATTTAAGCATTGCAGGGGCCATTTTGTGTGTAATTGTTCCTGCGCAAATCAACAAATCCGCCTGTCTTGGGGTTGCTCTGAAAACCTCCGAGCCGAATCGGGCAATATCAAAGTGAGCAGCTGATGTTTGCATCATTTCAATTCCGCAGCAAGAAGTAGCAAAGGTCATCGGCCAAATAGAATTTGAGCGTCCCCAGTTATAAATAAAATCTATACTTGAAATTATAACATTCATTGCCACCTCAGAATATCTTTTTTTATGGCAAACCAAAGTGCAAATATCAACAAAAATACAAAAACGCTTACTTCTACAAGGGCAAAAACTTCAAGCTGATTAAAATTAACCGCAAAAGGGAAAAGGAAAATTGTTTCAACATCGAATATTAAAAACATTATTGCAAAGTTAAAAAATTTGACATCAAATTGGATTCTTGCATCAGAAAACAATTTCATTCCGCATTCATAGTGGGTTTTTTTCTCTTCAAAAAGGGTTCTTGGAGAGCAGATATAGCTTGCAATAAGAGCAGCGAGGGCAAAAAGCCCCGACAAAACTACAAATACCGCTAAAAAAATCAGCTCTTTCAATCTAACCTCTTACAAAAAGTACCTACAATAATATTATCTAAAACAAAATTTATAGAATAGTAGTTGTTGTGTTTTATTAAGATGATTTTTTTCACGATTTACTCTAATAAAATACTCTTATTATAGGACACAAAATCAATACAATTAAGCTAAGATAATAAAATCAAAGACATGCATAGAAGAAGGGATAGATGAACCGAGCGTTTTTGAAAATATTTATTTTATTTGCTTTGATGGCGCAAATATTTTGCCCTTCTTTTGCAGAGGATTTTAACTTCTTTTCAGATGATGAAGAAATTATTTTTAGCCAAAAAGTTTATCCTCTCAACGCTATCGACCCTAATATGGCCTCAAACACAATTGGGAGTTTTTATCCGGGCTTAAGAGGCGCAAACCAAATGATAGTCTATACTTCTGCTTTTGGTTTTAGAACCAACACAAATGAATTCGGATCCGAAGCAATTGTATCTAAAAACATAACAACATCATTAAGCGGAGCAGACTCTTTAATTCCTCGTGACGGGTTTGTTGTAAGCGGACATGGCAGCGCAAAAAAATGGATTAATGAAAATGTAATTTTAGGCTCAAAAGTATATGTTAATCCCACAGACAAAACCCTTACAGTTTATATTACTTCAGACAGTTTTCTCTATGGGGCCCAACAAAAAATAAAAGAAGCAAATGAAATCGTAAATTATTACAAAGAACGCTCGCTTTCTTATGATGCAAAAAAGCCCAAAAAATATATTGAGCAAGCACAAGATTATCTTGAAAAAGCAAAGCACGATCCATCAAACGTGCAACGATATTCCTCACAGGCGATAGAAAGCGCGAATTTAGCACTGGCAAGTGCTTTGCCTTATCAAGCGGATGAACTTAAAGGGGTTTGGATACGTCCGACTGAAATCTCTCAGGAAGAAATAATTAAAACTCTTGACAGATTAAAGGCTTCAGGAATTAACAATATTTTTCTTGAAACATATTTCCATGGCAAAACCATTTTTCCGAGTAAAACAATGGCTGCTTATAATTTTATCAAACAAAACGAAAAATTTGCAGGCTTTGACCCTTTAAAAATATGGATTCAAGAATCACACAAAAGAGGGATTAAGGTAAATATTTGGCTTGAAACCTTTTATGTAGGGAACGAACCCCCCAAATCTAATCCTCAAAGCATTTTAACGGTAAAACCGACTTGGGCCAACAAAACTAAAAAAAATTATGACAAAAAAGATCCTACACCTTCTGTATCAGAACATAACGGATACTTTTTAGACCCTGCAAATCCCGAGGTACAAGACTTTTTGGAATGTTTAATAAAAGAAATTATTGCGACATATTCGCCTGACGGCATAAATCTTGACTATATACGTTATCCGCAATCTTTAGCCGCAAAATATCCCGGATATGATTTATCAAATTGGGGTTATACCGAATATGCCAGAGCCGATTTTAAATCAAAATACTGCAAAGACCCGATAGAAATTTTACCCGAAGATGAACTTTGGCAGGTTTGGAACAAATACAGGCAAGACAATATTGCCTTATTTGTTGAAAGAATAAGCAAAATTACACATTCAAAAAATATATTATTAACTGCGGTTATTTTCCCTGACAGACAAAAAACGCTTGAAACAAAACAACAAGACTGGAAAACTTGGTCTCAAAGAGGTTATATTGACGGATTTACGCCTCTTTTATTAACCAGTGATGCAAAAACAGCCAATTTAATGATGCAAGACATTATCCAAAATAAATGCGAATGTACAAAGCTTTATTCCGGACTATTTGTAACCTTTATGGGAGGCTCCAGTGAAGACTTAATAAGACAAATTCATGAATCAAGAAAGCTTAATTCAAAAGGTGTAATAATTTTTGATTACGCTCATCTTGACGACAAGTATAAAAATACACTTATGACAAGCGTATTTCTTCCAACAGATGAAGATAATTATAAAATACAGCCAAATACCCGCTATCAATTCCAAAGAAAAAAACGTACACCATTTAAGTTAAGAAAAATTATTTAAGGGGTAAATGCGATAAAGTGGTACATATGAGTGAATTCGAAAAAAAAGAGAAAAAAGCCTACCTTGGCATAATGTTTAATTGTTGCAATGTTTATACAAGAATTTATAAAAACAAAACCGGCGATGCTTATGTCGGCAGATGCCCAAAATGCTCACGCGGGGTAAGAGTGGAAATAGGACAAGGCGGTACAAATCAAAGGATTTTTTATGCTGATTGAAGATTTAAAAAAAGAAAAGTTATTGGAAATTTTTTGCGAATTAGTGCAAATTCCTTCACCTTCAATGAAAGAAGAAAAAATAATTGAATGGATTAAAAACTTTTGCAAAAATAACAACATTAAATGTAATTCCGATGATTACGGAAATTTAATTATAACAGTAAGCGGCACTGTAAAAAACAAACAACCGTTGCTTTTATCTGCGCACATGGATGTCGTTGGCAATTCTTCTCCGATTAATCTCCAAATTAACAGTAATTTTATTGAAACTGACAAAACAAGAACCCTCGGAGCCGATGACAAAGCCGGCGTTGCATGTGCTTTAATGCTTGCTTATGAATTAATGCAAGAAATACCCTCAATCACAACCCTCTCCCACAAGGGGATAGGGGGACAAAAACATGGCGGGCTGGAAATAATTTTTACTCGAGACGAAGAACACGGAATGAGCGGGATTAAACACTTGGATTTTTCAAAGTTGAATTCAAAATACGCGCTTGTCTTAGATGCCGACAAACTCGGTCAACTGCTTGTTTCAGGAGCCAGTTATACAAATGCACAGCTTGATTTAAAAACGAGTTATGGCGGTCATTCAGGTTTAGATATCGGCGATGAAAAACGCCTTAATGCTGCAAAATTGATTGCGGAACCGGTTAATGAAATTCCACAGGGTGTTTTTTACAAAGATAAAACAGGTACGATAACATCAATTAATATCGGCACAATTATCGCGGGGAATATTCAAAACGGGACCCCTGTGACAAATGTTATAAATACCGAGGCTCAGGCGACTTATTCTATTAGAAGCGCGAGCGTTGGAAAAGAAAACGAATTAAAAGCAATTATACAAAATATTGTCGAAAAATTTAACAAAAAATATAAGGACTTAGCAAAAGCTGAAATTATATTTTCTCAGCATTTACCTCCGTTTGAAAAGGCTCAAGATGACTTTATCGAAAAAATTCACTCAAAAGTATGCCATGACTTAAGTATTAATCAAAATATTTCCTCATTTCACGCCGGGGCTGAAACCCATATTTATGCACAAAACAAGAACTCCAAAGGCGAAACCATTTGCCCTTTTTTACTCGGAATGGCAGATATCTACAACATGCATTCAATAGATGAAAAAATCGACTACAAATCGTTTTTAAAAGGATATGATTTATTAAAAGAAATATTTTTGGAATTTAATAAATCACCTTAAACATTTTAGAATCTTAAAGGCTTAAGTATTTCATAATTTATAATCTTACCGGATTTTTTATCCAAAGATGTTATTTTAGAAACTAAACCGGTTTGTTCGTATTCAATCGTAACTTTTTTCTTATCATTTTCATTAACAATTTTTGTAACAAAAACCGGTAGGAGAGTCTCATTTACTATAAAAACTCCGGGTAAAATAGCTCTATTTGCTTTCTCTTTATCTATTCCTAAAGTAACAATTCTACCATCTATTTCAATTTCAACTTCATCGGGCAATTTGCTCGGATCAGGTAATGTTTTATTAGGCTTATTAAGTATTTCCTCAATTTCACCGGCATATGCCTCAGGGATTAAAAGTAAATATTCATCCAAAAGTGATGGCTCTCTTTCAAAAGCATAATCGGCAATATTTCCAATGTTAATTTGACTCAGTAACTTCGCTTTAAGTTCAGGACTATTTTTTATGGTCGTAATGAAGCTATTTTTGAATTCAAGTAATTTAGAGTTATCCGAAGATATAGCATTAGTATTTTCCAATTTTGACGAAGTGAAACTGACAGAATCATTATTTTTGTTTATTTTTGGCATTTTTTGAAACCCAAAATTTATATTTTGTGTTTTTGAATAATTAGTATTTTGAATCGGTAAAATTTTCATAAACGCTCCTTTTATATTAAATCACTATGTTTTAAAAACCGTAAAAAATAAATTTTCCAAAAAACAATATTTTTTTTAACATAAATTAACAGTATACAATTTCAAAAATTTCTTTAACTTGTTTAAAAATATTTTCAACAGTATCAGCAGAATTAATTACTTTAACTCTGTCAGGTTCAGTTTTTGCAAGCTCTAGATAGCCGTTTCTTACTTTTTCAAAAAATTCAACTCCTGCAGATTCCATTCTGTCTTTGTTTTTGCCGACTCTTTTTTGTGAAGTTTCAACATCAATATCAAAAACATAAGTTAAATCAGGCATAAAATTCTTTGTTGCAATGTCGTTGAGCATTTTTAATCGTTTAATATCAACCCCTCTGCCGTATCCCTGATATGCAATAGTAGAATCAATATGACGGTCGCACAGAACTATTTTACCCGCATCGACTGCCGGTTTAACAATTACATCAACATTTTGCGCTCTATCGGCAAGGAATAAAAAAGCCTCGGCCTGTGAAGACACAGCGCCCTCATAATTAAGCAAAATCTCTCTTATTCTCTCCCCTAAACCTTTACCGCCCGGCTCTCTTGTCAAAACAACGTCATACCCTTTTAAAAGTAAATATTCATGCAAAAGATTTAATTGCGTTGTCTTACCGCAACCGTCAGCCCCTTCAAATGTTATAAATAATCCCTTCTCCATGCTTATTAATCTCCATCTTCTTGTCATCCTGAACTCGTTTCAGGATCTATCCAAATTGCAAAGGTGGTAAGATGCTGAAATAAATTCAGCATGACAAATTATATTAATTATAATACAAAAAGGTACAGGGTTTAAAACCTGCACCTTTTTGTATTTGAATTTATTATGAAACGTATTCTTTGATTTCTGAGGCAAGACTTTTAGAATCAAGCTTAATCCCTGGTCCCATAGTCGTTGCCAGATAAACTGATTTCAAATAAGTACCTTTTGAAGATGAAGGTTTTGCCTTAATAACCGCTTCAGCTAAAGTTGAAAAGTTTTTAAGCAAATCTTCCGTTTTAAACTGAACTTTACCGACAGGACAGTGTATCATACCTTGCTTATCGGCCCTAAATTCCACTTTACCTGCTTTAGCATCTTTAACTGCAGATGCGACATCTAAAGTTACGGTTCCTGTTTTTGGGTTAGGCATCAAACCTTTTGGCCCTAAGACACGACCCAATTTACCTAACATACCCATACAATCAGGAGTTGCGATTAAAGTATCAAACTCAAACCAGCCTTTTTCAATTTTCTCGATAACTTCTTCAGCACCTGCTTCATCAGCACCGGCTGCTTTTGCTTCGGTAGCTTTAACGCCTTTTGCTATAACGCAAACTCTTATATCTTTACCCAAACCTGCAGGTAAAACGGTGGTTGAACGAATTTGCTGATCCGCGTGTTTAACGTCAATACCTAAACGCATATGACATTCAACTGTTTCGTTAAATTTAGAAGTTTCTTTCGAAATTTCCTGTATTTTTTTTACAGCATCAGTTATGGTTGCAGGCTGTTGAAAGCCTTCTAACATTTCTTGAATTTTCTTTTGTCTTTTAGTTAATTTTGCCATTTTATAATCCTTTCTTGGTAATAACGCCTCGTAAAAGACTCCCAATTAATTTTCTACATAAACCTATTCAGCCACCGTAACGCCCATCGCGCGTGCTGAGCCTTTAATCATCTTAACCGCACTTTCTAATGAAGTTGCATTTAAGTCTTCCATTTTTGTTTTTGCGATTTCTTCCATTTGCGCCTGAGTAATTTGTCCGACTTTGTCTTTATTGGGAACAGCAGAACCTTTTGGAAGATTAAGCGCTTTTTTAATCAAAACCGCAGCCGGAGGTGATTTTGTAACAAACGAAAAACTTCTGTCTTCATAAACATCAATAACTACAGGAATAATATAGCCTGCCTGTGCTTCAGTTTTTGCATTAAATTGTTTGCAAAAATCCATTATGTTTACCCCGTGCTGACCTAATGCCGGGCCTACCGGAGGTGATGGATTTGCTTTTCCTGCTTCGATTTGAAGCTTAATTTTACCGATTACTTTTTTTGCCATTTTTTATTCTCCTTTCGTGGTACTAGCGGGGAAACCCCCTTCCACAATTATAATTTTTGAATTTGTTTGTACTCTAATTCTACAGGTGTTTCACGTCCGAATATCGAAACATTTGCCCTGAGTTTTGATTTATCAGGATAAACCTCTGTAATATCCCCGATAAATTCTGCAAACGGCCCTGAAACAATTCTGACTTTGTCGCCTGCTTTAATATCAAGCTGAACTTTTTGAGTCTGAGCCTGAGTTCTGTGGATGATTTTTTTAATTTCACTGTCTTTTGCCGCAATTGGTTTTTTTGCAGAGCCTACGAATTTTGTAACTCCTGCGGTGTGTCTTACAACATACCAACTATCATCGTCCATAATCATCTCTACAAGGACATATCCGGGGAAAATCTTTTCTTCTTTTTCCTGTTTTTTGCCCGCTTTAACTTGAGTCACAGTTTTTTGAGGAACTTCCACTCTGAAAATCTTTTCACCCATATTCATATATTCGATACGTTTTTCAAGGTTAACTTTAACCTTATTTTCGTGTCCCGAATATGTGTGAACGATGTACCAACGTTTTTGCCCTTTTCTGTCGAGTTTTTCACTTTCATGAATCGGCGCAATTTCTTCGTGTTTTTCTTCCAAAATCGCTTCTGTCAGTAAATCTTCCGTTAATTCTTTTTTCTCTTTTTTTGCCATAATTTTACCTATCGGTCTTTCTTATCTGTGAGGGATAAATCCCAACGCCCACTTAAAAATAACATCCATAAAATACACCGCTACCGTAAAAACAAATACGATTATTACTACAAACAAGGTTTCAGCAAAAACCTGACGGCGTTCCGGCCAAGTAATTTTGCCCCATTCGGCCCTTACACCTTTTAAATAATCTTTGATACCTTTGATTGCATCGTTCATTGTGTATTCCTTTTTATAAATCGCGCCCTGAAGGACTCGAACCCTCGACATCCGGTTTTGGAGACCGACGTTCTACCAACTGAACTAAGGACGCC
>CAZXID010000037.1:0-15179 GCA_964640325.1 uncultured Muribaculaceae bacterium
AAAACACCACTTAAGCTTCAAAAACAAAACACCTTTTTTAAAAACTTTTGTAAAGCTGGGGCGCGGCTGTTACAACCCCCCCCGCCCCATATTTGGACGGAGCTTGCGGAAAAATTAAAATTTTTCTCGCAAGCTCCAATGTCCGGCTTGCACCCGTACCGCCGGCTATCTTGAAAGCTCGCGTTAAACGGGTCTGCAACGCCGCCGCCTGCGCGTCGCCGTTTCGCCCTCTGCTCGCTTTCGCTATCTCGCAGCCGGTAAGGATTTAGCACTTCTAAGGTCGGATTTGAAAAACTTTCCCATAAATGGGGACAGGTTCACAAGGCTCGTTCCTCGCCTGTTCACTTTGTCAAAATTGTCATTTTTTGAATTTTTTCGCATCCTCACTATTAATAAAAAATGTAACATTTTTTATTAATAAAATAGCAAAAAATTTTATGTTTGGATTTAAAATATTTGTACAATCAGGAAGGTGAAATATGAAAATATTTTTAAATACATTCAGGTTTAATTCATCAGGACTAACATTAAATAAACACAATGAAGTTAATAAGAAACAAAGAATAAATTATTCAACAGATGTTTTTCAAAAGGGTATTAGTTTTAGGGGAGAGGATGATTTTAATTTAAATAATGTTAAAATTTCCCCGCTGCAAATAGAACGACTCAAATATAATCCTCAACTTCCCAAAGTTTTTAGAGATGGAATTTCTTCTTTGGGTATTACAAGTGCAGGCACTACAGATTCGATTGAAGACGAAGAAGAAATTGCAAAATTATTTCCTAAAACTTATGGGCAAGAATTACTGTTGTTCAAAAAAGGCGAAAAAAAATTAATGTCTCCAACAAATGTCGGTGTAATTTTGTCCGGTGGCCAGGCCCCGGGTGGGCATAATGTTATAACAGGGCTTTATGATGCACTTAAACAGGCCAATCCTAAAAGTAAATTATATGGGTTTTTAGGCGGACCTTCGGGAATAATTGATGGTAAATATGTTGAATTTGATGATAAAATTATAAATTCTATAAGAAATACAGGCGGTTTTGATGTTATAGGTTCAGGCAGGACCAAACTCGAAACGCCAGAGCAATTTGAAAGTACATTAGAAAATTGTAAAAAACTTGATATTTCTGCAATAACAATTATCGGAGGAGACGATTCTAATACTAACGCTGCTGTTTTAGCTGAATGGTTTAATCAAAACAATGTTCCCATACAAGTAATCGGTTGCCCTAAAACAATTGACGGAGATTTAAAAAATGACCAAATAGAAACTTCTTTTGGATTTGACACTGCCACAAAAACTTATTCAGAAATTGTAGGTAATATAGAAAAAGATGCTATTTCAGCTAAAAAATACTGGCATTTTGTAAAAGTTATGGGCAGAAGTGCATCCCACGTTGCACTTGAAGTGGCCTTACAGACACACCCTAACATTACTATCTTGTCTGAAGAAGTTGAGAAAAACCAAATGTCGCTTGAGGAAATAGTTGACAACATTGCAGAAGTTATTGCGGATAGGGCGAAGAATAAAAAAAATTACGGTGTTATTCTTATTCCTGAAGGTTTAGTTGAGTCAATTCCTGAAATGAAATTTATGATTTCAGATTTAAGTGATGTTTTAGTAGAACTTGAAGAGAATGAAAATTACGGAAATGCGATTTCTGATTTAGAACGGTATTCAATAATAACAAAACATCTTGAACAAAAAAACCCTGTAAGCTCAAATGTTTTTAATTCTTTGCCTGAAGATATAAAAAATCAATTACTTATGGACAGAGATCCTCACGGGAACATTCAAGTTGCTAAAATCGAAACGGAAAAAATGCTTATTTCAATGGTCGAAACAAAGCTTGAAGAAATGAAAGACAGGGGGTTATATGTTGGGAAATTTTCATCTCAACCACATTATGTAGGATATGAAGGAAGATGCGCTTTCCCTTCAAATTTTGATGCAAATTATTGTTATTCTTTGGGTTATGATGTTGCTGCATTAATAAATTCAAATGTAACCGGATACATGGCCGCGGTGAAAAATTTATCACAAATCCCTGATGGTTGGGTAGCTGGCGGAGTTCCTTTAACTATGATGATGAATATGGAAAAACGCCATGGAAAAATGAAGCCTGTTATTAAAAAAGCATTGGTTGATCTTAATGGAAATGTGTTTAAAAAATTTAATGCATTAAGAAAAAGCTGGGCAATAAATGACGATTATATTTATCCGGGGTCTATTCAATACTTTGGACCATCTTCTGTCAGCGATGTTATAACAAAAACGCTTAAGATAGAAACGCAAGAAGGACTTGATTGAAATTGCCAAAGAAGACACGGAATAATTTAAAAATATACAATTTTTAGAATTTCCCGCATCCTCAAATATAATAAAAAAAGAGGCGAAAATCTTTTGATTTTCGCCTAAAATCTACCTACCTGTTTCCCCTTTTTCCCTATTCGTAAGTTTTCCCCATTAACTCTGTATAATAATCTTTTAGTGTACAAGATAAGCGTTCTCTTTTTACGTCTTTAATTTGGCCTCTATCAGCCATTTCGCTCAAGAAAATTCTTTGCGAACTTGCATCTAATAGATAAGAATTATTTGCTATCATGTTAGATGAATTTTTCGTAAAAAGATTTTGAATTATGTTGTTTTGGTCTTTACTGCTCATATTTCCTATAATTGTTGCAACTTTAGATAGAATTTCTGCTGAAGGGTTGCTGTCTAAAATTATTCCCAGAATGGCAGGTAGTGAACTTACAGGAAGTTGTGATATTATTGCTATTTTTTCGGCATTTGTAGCATTTCGCAATAATTCTCTGATGTCCGAATCTTTATTTGATTTGGTTAGAGCATTTATTATTTTAACTTTTTCATTAATTTTTGCTTTTTTAAAGTCCTGTACACTGGAATTTGAGCTTGAAGTATTGCAAGATGTGGTTGTTGTTTGTTCTTCGGAACAATAAAGGGTGTATCTTACGCTATCATATCCTGAATTATATAGTAAGTATTTGATCTCATCGCGAACATCTTCGTCGCAAAGGTGGGCATATTGAGCTGCACAATTAATTGCTTCTTCATTTCCGGTGTTTATTGTTATTTGAGTAGCGTAAGTTTGATTGTTTGGATTTAACATGTAAATGTGGGAAGCTCCGTCACACACTACAGATTGGTATTCTGAAGTCATTTGACGTTCAAACACCAAACGTTGAACGGCTTCATCCTGGATGTTGCTGATTTGAGTTCCGCCTAATGTCAATTGGACTTCTTCATTGTTTAAATTAAAATAAGCGCCGTGAATATAATCAATGTTTTCAGTCGCACATTCACTGTAGTGTTGAGCACCTATTTTAATCGCATCAGTATAACCTGTTTTAATAACCATGTCTGTCAGTGGTCTTTGGTTGGTGCTTGCACATTCAGATATTGCCCTGGCGACACCTCTTGTCGCGCTTCTTTTAAGTTCTTCATTAAAAGCTTCAAACATTGCGGATTCCGCACCTCTCATTTGGTTTTCTTCCATTAATGAGGAAATTGCTCCGGAGAGTGCTTCGTAGTCTTGGGGGTCTCTTGTGTTGTGAAGTTTTTTCCTAAAATCTGAAAGCTGAAGTCTTATTTGTTCACTCCGACTTCTGCCTCTTAAATTTGTAAAGTGTTGTGTTATATAGCGTTTAATTAATTCTCTTTTTTCTTCAGGAGTTGATATTGAATAGCGTCCTACTGTGACTCTTCTGCCATTTACTGTTTTTGTTGTTGTATAATACCTATCCATAAGCTCGCTTATGGATTCACCGGTTTTGACAAACGGCGCTTCATTTGGCGGTTGAGTTTGTGGTTGCTGTGGTTGAGCATTTGTTGTTTGTGGATTTATTGTGTGTATTGAATTTAAATTTTGTGGGGTTACCGTTGTTTGATTATTCACAAGTATTGAATTTGGGTTATTTTGAGCATTGGAATTATTCGCAGGAGTATTAACGCCGTTTGTTAAATTAACGTTATTTTGAATTATTAATCTGTTTTCAGAATTAAATTCGATCATAATTCCTCGTGCTTTTATAGATTATATATATAATAAGTATATAAATTGATTTAAATTGCTCTTTTTTTGGTGCCTTTGGCATGTTTTTACAAAAATTTACATTTGAATTCGCGCAATATTTTTAGTAAAAATTTTTTTATATTTATATAAGCAAAGTATGGTATAATTTTTTTATGGAAGAAAATAAAATTTTAAGATTAAGAGTTTTGGAAAGAACCGAAGATACAATTGATAAAATTGTTGAAAAAAAAATTGGTTCCGGATTTGTTCATTCTAATCAGACAAATCCGATTTATAAAAAATTGGCAAAATTTCACAATGAACCAATCGAAAAAAAGTTTTCGGTAAAAGATTTATTTAGGTAATTAACTATTGCGTCATTGCGATGAGAAGCGAAGTTTCGACGCGGCAATCTAAATGACTAATGATTTTCAGATTGCTTCGCTATCGCTCGCAAAGATAAAATTAGGGGTAGAGAGTGTACGAGGTTAAAAAAAGAATTTTTTCGGGCTTTACAAAACCCCAAAAATCAGCTTTGTGTAATCATTTGAGAGCTTTGACTAAAGCTGCAAATGTTGAGGCAGAAAACCTTTTGCAAAAATTTTTGGAGGACGAAAAATATTATCTTGAAATTAATGCAAGCAGGTTTGAGTTTTTAAAAGATTATATTGAGAATGAAAACTTCCTAAAAGAAACTTTGCTTTATTTAAAAGAGTGCAAGAAATATTATGATTACAAAAAATCCCAAGAACCTTTGAAACAGGCACAGAAAGAATTTGATAGGAAAAAACGGAAATTCTTACAGGAAGTTAAAATGTCAAAAGAAAATCCGACAAAAAAACAGCTTTCATATTACAAGAGTTTGTGCAAAAAATATAATATAGAAAAAAAAGAAACGCAAAAGCTTTCCAAGCTTGATTTAAGAAATTTGATAGAAGAGATTTTAGATGAATATAAAAGAGATTGAAAAAATTTTAATACAAGGCGGAATTGAACCTAATGAAGCAAAAATTGAAGCAAAAATGTTGATAAAGCATTGTTTGGGGGTAAATGATATTGACCTTATGTTGGGGAAAGAATTTGATGAGTCAAGACGCAAAGATTTACTGGAAAATTTAACACTTCAGGCAAATCTTCGCGCTCAAAAAAGAATTCCGATTCAGCATATTTTGGGCACCACTCATTTTATGGGCGAAAATTTTATAGTAAATGAGCATGTTTTAATTCCTCGCGACGAAACGGAATTTTTGGTAAGAAAAGCCGTTGAGATTATAAATAAAAAACAAAGAGTAAAAAACGAAGAACTAAATAACCTTTCAGCCGTGCTCGATATAGGAACAGGTTCGGGCTGCATCGCCTGCATGATTGCAAAATTAAGCGAAGCACAAGTTATCGGGATTGATATATCAAGCGAAGCACTTGGAATCGCACTTGACAATTCATCAAAATTGGGGCTTTTTAACAAAGCTATTTTTAGAAAATCCGACATTTTTTCAAATGTTAAAACAGATGAAAAATTTGATTTAATTGTATCAAATCCTCCTTATATCCCAAAAAGTGAGAAACAAAAACTTCAAAAAGAAGTTAGCTTTGAGCCTGAAATTGCTTTATTTGCAGATAACGACGGGTTGGATTTTTACCAAAAAATTTCAAAACAAGCCCCCAAATTTTTAAAAAAAGACGGATATTTGATTTTTGAACTGGGGTTAGGACAAAGCCAAGAAGTTTTCAAATTAATGGCAGAGGCTGGGTTTAAAGATATTGAAATTCAAAAAGATTTAGCACAAATAGATAGAGTTATTTGTGGAAGAATTTAATAATTGCCTTAAATTTTAAAACATGATAAAATCAGTTTATAGGTTAAAGTTGACGGCAGAGTTAAAGGGGAAAGATATGGCAAGATTAATAAGACCGACTTGGGCAATCAGATGTGTTCAATCAGGATGCAGAGAACTTTTTGAAATTGCAATTATAGAAGATGGCAGACAGCAGGAAGTTATTTGTCCGGCATGCGGGGAACATTATGTTTATCCGATAACAAAAGAGGATGAAGCTTCTCAATCGTAATATGTTTTTTAACGAAACAGACAAACGCTATAATCAATATAGCGCGCATTTAAAGAATAAATTCGGCGTCAAGGTCTATAAAATAACCATTGACGCCGGTTTTTCATGTCCCAACAGAGATGGTGCAATTTCATCGGGCGGGTGTATTTTTTGCGATGAGGGAGGAAGCTTTTCTCAGGCACATTCCAATCAACTTTTAATTGAAAAACAAGTTGAAACAGGGGTTGAAACTTTGTCAAAAAGATTCAAGGCAAAAAAGTTTATGTCATATTTTCAGGCATATTCTAATACGTATAAACCCGTTGCCGAACTTGAAAAAATTTATAAATCGGCGCTTTCTCATCCTGATATTGTAGGCCTTTCGATAGGTACACGCCCTGATTGTGTAGATTTAGATAAACTTAAGTTTATTTCTTCTTTTAAAGATGATTACTATACTTGGATTGAATACGGACTTCAGTCCGTTCATGATAAAACTTTAAAGGCAATTAACCGCGGTCACAATTTCGACTGTTTTTTGAGGGCTTATGAGGCTGCAAAAATTTTCGGGATAAATGTTTGTGCGCATGTGATTTTAGGGCTTCCCGGTGAAACAAAAGAAGATATGCTAGTAACTGCCAAAAAGCTTGCGGAAATTAAAGTTGACGGAGTGAAAATTCACATGTTGTGCGCTTTAAAGGAAACAAAAATTTCTCAAATGTATGAACAGGGCAAAATTTCCTTTATGGAAGAAGATGAATATATTCAAACAGTTTGTGATTTTTTGGAAATTTTGCCCCCTGAAACTACAATTCATCGCCTTGCGGGAAACGGATTAAAGAAAAATTTAATTGCGCCTAAGTGGATAGGCAAAAAACTTGATACCTTAAACAAAATCGACAGGGAATTGGAGAAAAGAAATTCATTTCAGGGGGCGGGTTGTCATCCCGCATGAGCAAAGCGAATTGCGGAATATGATTTATATTATCTTTTTTGGATCCCGCAAAGCGAAAATAAATTTAAAATACGTCAATTTATGCTGCGGGATGACAAAATTTGTTGTGATATAATAGGGCGTATGAACAAGAAAGTTATAACGACCAATAGAAAAGCATATCACGACTATATGATTTTTGACAAATTTATAGCCGGAATTGTGCTGACCGGAACCGAAATTAAATCAATTAGAAAAGGTGCGATAAATTTAAAAGATTCTTTTGCCAAAATAGAAAACGGAGAAATTTTTCTTCACAACTGCCACATATCACCTTATGAGCAGGGAAACAGATATAATCACGAACCTGAGCGCGTGCGAAAACTTCTTTTGAATAAAAAAGAAATTTTTAAAATGCTGGGTAAAATTAAAAAAGAAGGCTATACAATAATCGCGCTTGAACTTTTTTTGTCAAACGGGTTTGCAAAGCTTGAAATAGGATTAGGCAAGGGTAAAAAGCTTTACGATAAAAGAGAAGATTTAGCCAAAAAATCCCAAAACAGAGATATGCAAAGAGCTATGAGGGGTAAATGATTGGGGTTAATCGCAAGACAAAAAACTTTAAAAAAAAACTTTTTGCGCTATAATATTAGCAATCAAGATTTTACAAGGGAAAAACAGCCATGATGTATAGCAAAAAGGATATTTTAAGAAGTTTAAAAGAGCTTAATTATTATATTGACGAGCAAATTTTAAACAATTTTATCAAAAATTGGAAAATCGATGCCATATACGAAGACGAAGACGGCGTTGAATTTTTTGATAATCTTTCCATTGTTAAAATTAAAAAGGGCATAAGCCTTAAATCGCAAGGCTACGATAATGACGAAATAATTTATCATATCGGCAAAATCCTTGCAGAAAAACACTTTGATGAAATTAAGGAAAAGCCCGTTAAAGAAAAACTTATTCTTTCAAACGAAATCCTGCCCGCATCAATTTCCGCAACCGAGGTTAAGACCACTTCGCTTGATACCACAAATGAAAATTTAAAAATTTTGGCTGATGTTATTGCCCAAAAAGTCACAGAGGAATTGAGCGAAAGACTTGATAAAATTGAGTTTTCCCAAAACATGAAAAAAGAAAGCAAGCTTGAACAAGATAACGAAAAATTATCCCAAAAAGTCGAAGAACTTTTGGAAGACAATAAAAAAATGGCTCAAAGAGTCGAACAGCTTGAAAGAAGAAAAAATTATTTTGTAGAGTTTTTCAAAAAATATTTTGTTTTTTAAGTTTCTTGCCAATTAATAAGTTTGTTTTTTCTAAACCAAGTAAGCTGGCGTTTTGCATAATGTCTTGAATTTTGCTTTATCAGCGAAATCGCCTCATCAAGGCTCATTTTCCCGTCTAAATATTTCAAAATTTCCTGATAGCCTATTGTGTTTATAAAATTGTTTATTAGTCCATGTTTTTTAAGCAAACTTTCGGTTTCTTCAACAAGCCCTTTTTCAACCATTTCATCAACCCTATCGTCAATTCTTTTATATAAATCCGCTCTGTGTTGAGTATTAAGTCCAATCCACTCGACTGCAAATTCGGGTTCTTTTTTGCCTGCAGCTTTGGAATGGGGCGATTGAAGTGTCTTTGACACTTCAATCGCCCTTATTATTTTAACCTTGTTATTAAAATGAATCTTTTTGGCACTTTGCGGGTCTAATTTTTCAAGCATTTCGTGAAGTTTTTTGCTTTCAAGCTTTTCAAGTTCTGCCCTCAATTCATAGTTTGGAGCGACTTTTGGCGGGGAAAAATCTTCAAGCAAAATCCTGAAATAAAGCCCCGTTCCTCCTACTACGATTGGAATTTTTCCTTTTGCATAAATCTTTTCAATAGCGGCTTTTGCATCTTCTACAAAATTTGCAACGGAGTAATCAACCTCAGGCTCGACAATATCTATTAAATAATGTTTAATTCCTTCTTGTTCTTCTATGGTTGGCTTTGCGGTTGCGATGTCAAACCCTTTATAAATCTGGCGCGAATCGGCAGAAATTATTTCTCCGTTATTCTTCTTTGATGTCTGAATCGCAAGGATGCTCTTGCCCGATGCAGTAGGTCCTACTATTGCAATTATCTTCTTTTTTTGTGAGGATTTCTCTTTCATAATACAAAAATATTAACACAACGATATAGACAATAAAATAGAAATATAAAAGCATTGAAAGAAAATATAAAATTGAATTGAACGTTAAAACAGCATTTATAAAAGAAACAACAAAATTTACCAAAGATATGTATAAGAATAAAATTATCGCCCCGAAATTTTTTTTAAAAACTGATTGTATCGATTTAAAAAGGGCTATAAGCGGATTTTTGGTCCTATAGATTATTTCGCTTCCCCAAAACATTGTTAAAAAAGATTGTACAAAAGTAACTCCAATTAGCATGAAATTCCATGCGTTAATTTTAGCAAGCTGCTGTGTTGATAGCGAATTTATAAGTGTTTTCATTTCGGCAGTTGAGGCGAGTGCCTTTTTGACCTGAACGAAATCAATTCCCGGATCTCCGATAAAGTGCATTCCCGCTTTGTAGGCAGCAAGTATAATAAGAAAAATCATTATACCGTAAAGAATGGCAGCACCTACAAACGGAAAGAAAAATTCGCCTACCCCGTAATTAAAATCTTTCAAAAGCCCAAAAGAGGCTTTTGCCTTTTCTTCTTCATTTTTAAATTCCTGATTTGAGATTTTTACGGCTTGTTTTGTCATAAAAAGCCAACCTGCAAAAAACGCGCCTATCATAAAAAGCACTGTCACTAAAAGCAAAATCGCCGCAGCGACATTCTCCGGCGCGCGTTTGGTAAATTCTATATAAAGACTTAGTATAAACAAGAATAAAACAAGCGGAGTTGCAAGAATAATGTTTTCGTTGGTTATTTTAAACGCTTTAGAAAAATATTTAATCATTTTACACCTTAGCTTCCTGTTTGTTGGCACCCTGACGCTTTCTTCTTCTCATTAAATCAACAAACGCTTCTAACCTTGTAATATAACCTGCTTTACCCGTTTGTTCATCCATAATAAGTGACAAAACCGGGATATTACAATCTTCTCTCATATTTGGAAAAATATTTTGTGACATAATCTCTGGCATACAGGTAAAAGGGCTTATATGAATCAACCCGTCTTTGCCTTTTTCGCTTGCCCATGCGACATCAGAAACACACTCAAGCGCATCGCCCCCTATATCTCTCATAAGATACGGCCTTGCCATGCGAAATGCCCGCTGAAGGTGAGTTTCGCCTTTTCTGAAAATTTTAGGAATAATGGCATCTTTCAAAAAACTTCCCACGGTAAGGCTTCTGCGGGTTTGAACTCCCATCTTACCCAATTCTCTTTCAATATTTTGGTTTGAGAAATAATCCAGCACAAGGAAAATTTCACCGGTTAAATCAACATGTAAAATTTCTCTATCCTTGTCTATTTTTGTTTTTGCTATTTCTTCCAAAGCTTTTTTCTTGGCTAGCATAAGCTCTTTGGTGTTATTTGCCTCAATAATATAACTAAGCCCTTTTTTAAAGTGTTTTTCGGCTTCGCCAAATTTAATTTCACGCGCCCTGTAATAAGAAAGCGCCGTTTCTAAATCATCAAGCACAAAAACAGTTCTTAGTGCTATATGAATTGACCTGATAAATAAAATCGGGTCGTTTTTCCCCGTTAATTCTTTTAAAAAACGATACATTCCTTTAATCCCGTCATAGAGCGCCAGTTCAATATATTTTGCTTCATAACCCAAGTCTTTAAGTGCGTTTTTAATGCTGTTTCCATATTCGCCCAATCTGCAAATCCCGGGAGATGTAATCATTGCAACGTAATCAGAGCCACCTTCAATCGCCTCAATAAAATTGCCTAAAATAAGCTTGTATGGCAAACAGATAGCTTCGGGGGAATATTTTGTACCTAGAGAAAGAGTTTTTCTGTTGGTATAAGGCGGAATAAACGGTTCCACTGAGATTTTTTTAAATGCTGCAGCCCATGCAATATAAATTGTTCCCATATGCGGAAACGCTACTTTTATCTTTTGTTTTTCAGCTTTTTGTTTCATTTTCTGCCTCAATGCCCCCTTCTAATTATATCAAAAAAACTTTTATCTAAATTGTAACTAATTGTAAACTTGCCTTAACACTTTATCAAAACAGGAAAATATAGGATTTTTGTTTAATATTTAAAAAACAAAAGTTAATTTTAATATAAAAAATGTTTTTATAAAGATACGGGGATTTAGAGGATTAAATTTTAAAAAAGAGGGGAAAAATTATGACAATACCTACAACGGAATCAATGCCGATTCAAAGTTCTAATTATTTTAGTGGCCCAACTCCACAACGGAGAACAAATGAAAACGATCTTCATAGTATTCATACTACTAATAATAACACTACTATTATAAATAACTATTATACGGCACCGACTAAATCAAACACAAATATACATAAAAAAAATGATGATGTTTTAACAATAAATATTTCTAAGTCAAGAGCTAAGGATACAATTTTCTTTATGTTGGCACCAATTCCTTACCTTACGATAAAAGGGGCTAAATATTTAAAGAAGCTGTTTTAAATAATCTAAAAAAATGTTTTTATAAAAATATGGGGATTTAAGTATTATATTTTAAAACGAGGAGGAAAAATTATGGGGAATTTAGTTACATCAGCTGTTAAAGCATGGAAAGGTTCAATTTATTGTGGAGGTCCTGCAGTTTATGCATTAAGCAAAATGCGAAATCCGCAAGCAACGGAAAGACACATTCAAAGATGCGACAAGGTTGCTAAAAATGTTTTTAAGGCGAGTTCTTTATTGGTTCCACCAACGCTTATAATAGCTGAAATTAAAGAAAAGGGTGGTGCCCAGAAAAGATTTAATAACGGAATCAATGCAATTAGAAATATTTTTAATAAATAATTTTTAATTTTAAAAAAGAGGCGGACTTCCTAAGTCCGCCTCTTTTTATTGTTTAAATCTTAAGTCCGGTTGTCGCGCGGCAAGGGTTTCGTCTATTTTTTTGACAGGAGTCGTTTTTGGTGATTTTAAAACCTCTTGCGGGTTATGTCCGATTTCTTTTGCGATTTTTATCATAACTTCAACAAATTCATCAAGTCTTTGCTTGTTTTCGGTTTCGGTAGGCTCAATCATTATCGCCTCATGCACAATCAGCGGAAAATAAACAGTCGGCGGATGAGTATTTTCGTCCATTAATCTTTTTGCAATCCAAAGAGTTGAAACACCCTGTTCCTTTTGATTTTCACCCGATAAAACAAATTCGTGCATGCAGGGATAATCATAAGGAAGTTCATATGCTCCCTTTAATTTTTCTTTCAGATAATTTGCGTTTAAAACAGCATCTTGGCTAACATTTTTAAGTTTTTTGCCCGTCATTAAAATGTAAGCATAAGCTCTTACCAATACCCCGAAATTACCATAGAAACTTTTAACTTTTCCGATGGAGCTTAGTAAAGTATAGTTTCTTGTATATTTATTCTCCTTAAATTCTATTATCGGAACAGGAAGAAAATCTTTTAATTTGTCAACCACACCTATGGGCCCTGAGCCAGGACCCCCTCCGCCATGCGGGGTTGAAAAAGTTTTGTGAAGGTTTATATGAACAACGTCAAAACCCATAAGCTTAGGATTGGTGTAGCCCATAATTGCATTAAAATTGGCACCGTCATAGTATAAAAGCGAACCGTTTTTGTGCATTATCTCAGAAATTTCTAATATATTTTCTTCAAACAGCCCTAAAGTATTAGGATTTGTCATCATAATAGCTGCAACATTTTTATCCAAAATGGCTTTTAGTGCCTGAATATCAATCTGCCCTTTTTCGTTTGATTTAATCTCGACACATTCAAACCCGCACATCTTTGCGCTTGCAGGGTTTGTTCCGTGTGCAGAGTCTGGAATAATAACTTTCTTACGTATTTCACCTATGGTTTCAAAATATTTTTTGATAATCATCATGCCTGCAAGTTCCCCATGAGCTCCTGCTGCCGGTTGAAGCGAAATTGCATCCATGCCTGTTATTTCCATCAAGGCGCACTGGAGCTTATACATAAGCTCCAGTGCGCCTTGTGAATCCTCGTCACTTTGAAGCGGATGTAAATTTGTAAATCCTTCTAAATTTGCCAACAACTCATTTACTTTTGGGTTGTATTTCATGGTGCATGAACCTAAAGGATAAAACCCTTTTTCAATGCAAAAATTCTTGTCCGAAAGTTCTTTATAATGTCTTAAGGCTTCAAGCTCACTTATTTGCGGTAAATTCAAAGGGGTATTTCTTAAAAATTTTTTGTTTAAAAAATCAATTTTTTCCCCGAGGTCTTCTATGTTTATTCCATCGGCATTATTACTTTTTTCAAAAATAGTTTTTGTCATTTTTTGCTTCTCTAAATTATATTGTTTTTAATTAGGTCTTTTTTAACTTTATTGAGCCCGACCTGTATTATTCTTGAAATTCTTGAAGGCGAAATGTCAAAATCATGCGCAATTTCTTTTAATTTTTTATCGTTAAAAAATTTACTTTCTATTAAGTCTCTTTCTCTTTGAGGGAGCTTTCTTATTGACGCTATGATTTCGTTTTTAAGTTCAAAGAATTCCAAATTTTCTTCAGGGTTTTTAGAATCATCTTTTATATGTTTGGGATTTTCTGCATCAGCCATTTCGTCTATTGAAAGAATCGTTTTATATAGGGCTTCTCTAAGATCTTCTTGCTCTACTTCAGCGCATTCCCGTTTATTTTTAAGAGAGTACCACTTATATCTGCGTCTTACTTCGTTTCTGATCGCCCATTTTATTGCAGTAGAAAGATAAGAGGTATTAAATTGTTCCGGATTATTGTTTTTAAAAAGCAAATAAAGGGTATGAGTCCCAATGTTTACTAATTCAGAATAATCTATCAAATGCGAACAATTGAGTTTTTGATACTCAACTTTTGCAATAACCTCAATTAACGTTTTGTAATCTTTAAGCTTGGTCTTTACAGCTTTTTCTGTTTGCATAACTCTAAATTTCCCTAACAGCTTAATTTTATAATAAAAAAAAATAGATTACTAGACAATGTTCTTTTTATTAACTTTTGTTATTTTTTTAGAGGATGCGGGGAAATTCAAAAAATGATAATTTTTCACAATTTTCCCGTAAGTTCTTAAGGTAAAAAAGGAGGAAATAAAATGAAAGCTTTATTTTGTACGGAAGGCTCGGATATAAGTTTACTAGCGCTGGAAAATGTCTCAAAGTATCTTAAGAACATGGCTTTAGACATAATTTGTGTAATAGATTGGAGCTTTTTGCCCGATTCTATGAATATAGACAGGGAAACGTATTCAAGGACTTATGAAAGCATTGCAGATAGTGTCCTAAACTTTGCAGAAGAAGCCATTAAAGAAAAAGGGATCACTGTGGGCAATAAATTTAAAAATTTCGGTTCGCCGGTTGAGGGTATTTTGGAACAAATCCAAAATGAACATTATAACTTGGTTATAATGGGCTCGCACGGCAAAAAAGGTCTTCAGAAGTGGTTGGGCTCTGTTTCAAGACAGGTTCTAACAAATGTTTCAATGCCTGTTTTTATCAGCAAAAGAAAAAATGAAGGCAAGAAAATACTAATAGCTATTGACGGTTCCGAAAATTCGTATTTCGCAGTCAAGCAAGCCATAGAAATTTTTGATTTTAAAGACAAAGAGATTCATGTAGTGAGTGTTAAAGAAACTCCAGAACTTCTGCCTGTTGAAGTGGCTCTGGATAAAAAATGGATTGAAGATATTGATAAACAACAAAAAATTCATGCTTGTAAAGCTATTAATAAGGTAAAATCAATTCTGTCTTCAATTAAACTGGAGGTTGTTAATGAGGTTATTTTGACAGGAACTCCTGCACATAAAATTATCGATTTTGCACAACAGGAAAGCATTGATTTGATAGTTATGGGCGCAAGAACAAAAGCTACACTCTCAAGCTTTTTATTAGGTTCTGTAAGCAAGCGTGTGCTTGAAAATACAAACAGCGATGTTTTAATAGTAAGAAAATAAGGAACAAGCCAATAAGCTAACTTGTTTGTCATTGACAGGGGTAAATGTATTTTAATTTCCTTGAGAAAAGAAAAAAAGAAT
>CAZXID010000038.1:0-14594 GCA_964640325.1 uncultured Muribaculaceae bacterium
TGAACTTGTACTCTCTTAATTTATCCTCATATTTATATAAAGTATTTTCATATTTAAAAATTGCCTATTTTTTATATACTTTTTAAATATTACTTTACATTTCTTAATAGAAATCGACAAAAGTCAATTATCAAAAGAATTTATTATTGCATGAGGAACTCTTGGGTCAAGCGCATTGGGTAAAATATTTGTTGCGGTTAAGTCTTCTTTTTTAATTAGTGAGGCAATAGCTATTGCGCATTTGAGCTTTATCTCATCTGTAACTTTATTAATTTTATTAACGATAAGCGATTTAAAAAGTCCGGGGAAAGCAAGTGAATTGTTTATCTGGTTATCAAAGTCGCTTCTGCCGGTTGCGACAATAAACGCACCTTCTTTTAAGGCTTCCTCGGGCATAATTTCAGGGGTCGGATTTGCAAGCGCAAAAATTATCGGATTGGGTTTCATTTCTTTAATAAATTCAGGCTTCAAAACTCCTGCCGTTGAAAGCCCTATAAAAATATCGGCATTTTTAAGCGCCTCTTTTAAGGTGCCTTTAATTTTTTCCCTGTTGGTAATTTGTGCAAGTTTTTCAAGATAAAAATCATTGTTTTCATCCCCTTCGACGACAATTCCTCTGCGATTTGTATGAATTATGTTTCTGGCACCGGCTGACAAAAGAAGCTTTGAAACCGCTTGTGCTGCAGCACCTGCACCTGATATTACGATTTTAACATCTTGTATTTTTTTATTCGCTAATTCAAGCGCGTTTAAAAGTGCTGCTAGAACAACTATTGCCGTGCCGTGCTGGTCGTCGTGAAAAACAGGTATATAAAGGCTTTCAACAAGTGCTTTTTCAATATCAAAACATTTCGGAGCGCAAATATCTTCCAAATTAACTCCCGAAAAAGATTTTTCCAAAGCCTGAATTATTGTGACAATTTCCTGCGGATTTTGTGTTTTCAGGCAAAGCGAAATTGCATCCACCACGCCTAAATATTTAAATATGACGGCTTTTCCTTCCATGACAGGAATTGCCGCCGGCGCTCCGATATTGCCGAAGCCCAGTACTGCCGAACCGTCTGAAACTATTGCGACGGGCGGGCAAATATTATTATTTTCACTTAATTTTGTTTCAACCACGCCTCCTGCTTTTTCTCTGAGCAAAAGCGACTGCTGTTCAAAATCTCCTTCCAATTGGCTTATATTGAAATTAAAAATATTTTTTGAAAATGGCATAAAAAAGTTTTTTATATCAACGCCGCTTTTTGTAAGAACAGGGATTTCAAGGTCAAATTCAATGTCATTAATCTCATCTGCAATGAGCGTCAAATCAATCCCGCAAAAATTGGGGTAAATGTTTTCAACAACAAGTTTTAAGAAATATTTTTTACACTCAAGCGGATAAGCGTCGATATTGAGCGTGCTTTTCAAAAAAATTGCTCTTTTTAGCGATTTTTCGTAATCAAAAGAAATAACCGCAACTGAATTTTCCCTGTTTGTATAAACGTAGGAAAGTCCGTCATTTTCCTTGATTTTCATACAGGCATGCCCGACTCCTGGCGTGTAAATTAAAGACAAAATCTCAGAACTTGTCGGCTCTATTTTTGGTACAAACTCAATTGTTTTATACATTTTTCTGTATGTTTCCTTAAAAATTTCTTTCTGTGAGTTGGGGTTATCCCATATTTATCAATAGCACTTAAATGTTCTTTGGTCAAATACCCTGCGTTTTGTACCCAGTTATACTGCGGAAATTTTTCGTGAAGTTCTGCCATATATCTGTCGCGTGAAACTTTTGCGAGAATACTTGCCGCTGCTATGCTTGCCGATTTTGAATCACCCTTGACTATTGTTTTTTGGGTGGAATTAAAATTTTTAATCAATTTATTTCCGTCGACTAAAACCAGATATTCTATCATCCCGAACTTGTTTCGGTATCTTTCCGATTTAGAATGCCGGTTAGATCCTGAAATAAATTCAGGATGACATATAAATTGTTTTTTTTTGTCCGATTTACTGTTCATTATTTCTTTAATAACGTTTTCGCAGGCAAGTTTCATAGCCTTTAATGAAGCATTCAAGATATTAATTTTTTCTATTTCTTCCACTTCAACACAAACGGTCGAATTTATTGAGTTTTTAAGAATTATTTCGTATAATTCTTCTCGCTTTTTTTTAGAAAGTTTTTTTGAGTCATTCAACTCGGAAAGTTTTTTGATTAATTCATCATCAGGACTTGGGAAATAAACCGCGCCTGCAAAAACCCCGCCCGCACCCGGTCCCCTGCCTGCTTCGTCTGTTCCTATTATTAATTTGTTAAAACTTTTATCAAACTCAAATAAATTAAATGCTGTCAAGAATAAATTTCCCCGTTTTTCCATTTCTGAAATCGCCCAAAACATAAGCTGAAGTCCTTTGAATATCAGGCTGTGCGCCTTTTACAATCCAATTTCTGCTTTTGGCTATATTTTCAAGCGTCAAATCCTCGTCGGATTTTAATTTATAATAATCGTAAATATTTTGCGAATATTTTTCCTTAAGAATCAAAAGCAATTCCCTTGCAACCATCTCATCTTCATAAGCGTTCTGAGAAACAGAATTTACAAAAGCAAGCCTTCTTGCCCTGTCTTGATTTTCCTGTTTCATCGGAATAATCCCCGGGGTGTCAAGCAAATCGATTTTAGGATTAATTTTCACCCATTGCTGCTGTCTTGTAACCCCTGCCTTTGCACCGACTTTGGTCTTAGAAGTTTTAGTTAATTTATTTATAATACTGGATTTGCCCACATTTGGCATCCCGACCACCATAACCCTTGCACTGCGACGAAGTAGCCCCTTTTTCATTAACGCCTGAATTCTGGGTTCACTCAATTCGATTACTTTATTTATTATTTTGCTCAAATCCTTTGAGTTTTTGGCATCAGAAGTCAAAACCGGACAAGAAGTTTCTTTTTCCAGTCTTTTTACCCATTCTTTCAATTCATGTTCATTAACCAAATCGGATTTATTGAACAAAAGCAAACGGGGCTTTTCACCCAAAAGTTTTTCAATATTACTGTATCGGCTGCTTAAAGGAAGCCTTGCATCAAGTACTTCAATCACCGAATCAACCAACGAAAGCTGTTCTTTGAGTTTTTTTTCAGCCTTTGCGATGTGTCCCGGGTACCAATGAATATGACCATGAATAACTTGGCTTTTTTCAGTTTCATTACTCATGGTCGATACCTCTTTTTTTCAGTTAATAGGTGAATAGGTAAATAGGTAAACAAGTCACCTTTTGCATTTACCCCCCAATCTTCTCTTTAATTCTGGTTGCTTTACCTGAAAGATTTCTCAAATAGTACAATTTTGCGCGTCTAACATCGCCTCTTTTAAGAATATTTATCTTCTCAACTCTTGGGGAATAAACCGCAAAAACTCTTTCAACACCAACGCCTTGGAAAATTTTTCTTACGGTAATCGTTTTGTTGACGCCGCTTCCGCGTTTTTTGATAATTGTTCCTTCAAAAGCCTGTGTTCTTTCTTTGTTTCCTTCAATAATTCTCACGAAAACTTTTACCGTATCTCCGGGGTTTAATTCGGGAAGTTCTTTATCCAGATATTGTTTTTCTAATTCATTAATAACAGGGTTCATGACCTCATCCTTTACTTTTTCGACTGTGTAACTATATTAATTCTATTTAAAAAATAATTTAAAATCAAGAGGGAGCTTAAAAGGTGACTAAGTGAATAGGTGAATAGGTAAAAAGTTTTTGCCTGTCTTCTTTTCACATTTCACTTCTATTCACCATTTACTATTTCCTGGACTATATTTCGTCAATTATTTCTACGACAAAATCATTTGAAATCTCTTCTTTTGCAAGCACTTTTATATTATTAACAAACTGCGACAAAATCATAAACATCATATGCCTTGCCTCAAGCGAAGTAAGCACGACTATATTCCCCAAATCAATATTAAGAGATTTTGCTTTTTTGTAAATATTTTTTGCAATTTTTTCAATTTTTGTTCCGTCAATTTTTATTACAGTTTCTTTAGAATTAATTTTTGAAAAAATACCCTTATAAGTGCTCTCGGAAAGTTCAAAAACCTGAATAACATTATCTGCAGAAGCTACGCCTTTGCTTATAAATCTTGAGAGCGAAAGCCTTATTTTATCAAGCAAATCTTCTTTTGTATCTTCATCGGAAAAGTCGTTTATTTTTTCAAATATATATATAATATCTTTTATTGAAATTTCTTCTCTCAAAAGATTTACCAAAATATATCTCAAATCGGCAGCAGAGATAAAATCGGGAATAATATTTTCAATCAGAAACATATTTTCTTGGCTTACTATTTCCATATAGCGGTTAATATCCGAGTAGTCAAAAATTTCATCTATATATTTAATTATAGTGTTTTCAAGCAATCTACAGATAAATTCAGACGGTTTCAAGCCTTTTTGCCAAAAGCTTTTTGTCTTTTTTTCTTCAAGCCAGACAATTTTTTTGCCTGTGATTTCATCCATCGAATAAATCGCTCCCTTTTCTTTTTTACTCAACTTCAAATCGTCTTCAAAAAACATAAGATATTTTGGATAAGCAAAAGAGTTCAAAACCTCCTGTCCTCTTATTTTTATGCTGAATTCATAAGGGCTTAAATTATCATCATCTTCAAAAATTATTTTCGGGATAACGTATCCTAACCTGTCAGTCATTTTTTGGCGCAGGTTAACCGTTTCAGACACCAGTTCAGCTGCCAAATCGGGGTTTACCAAATCCAAAATTTCTTCGCTCAAGGAAATTGATAATTTTTCCTGCTTAATTTTTGAATACATAACATCGGGCGAAATGGTTTTTATAAGCTGCTGGCGTAAATCTTCCAGCTCCCTTAAACCTTTTGAAATCTCGTCATTTAAATGTTTTCTGTTTTTTGAAATCGGCGCCTCAGACTGTGCCTCAAGCTGAGTTTTAATTTTATTTATTTTTTTCCTCTGCTCCTTGATTTTTTCTTGAAGCTCCCTGCAGGACTCATAAGGCGAAAGCTGTGAGGAGAGCATTTTTTCCATTTGGGTTTTAAAGTTTTTTATATTTATAACATCTTCTGCCGCATTTTCCTGCTCTTGAGCATTCTCGCTTGCAAAAATGCAGTTGTATTGGTATCCGCCATCTTCTGCTTCAACCTCATGCATGCTGTATAAATCCCAGCCCGCCTGAGACATTTCATTTAGCAGGTTTTCAAGTGCATTTGTGTTATCACTCGGTACTGATTTTATAATGTAGCGCATTCTTGAATTTTTGAACATCTTGCTTCCTTATTTTATAATTTTATAAATCAAATTCTGAGCTTCAGGCTTGCCTGAAGTGAGTTCAAAGGCTTGATTGCAAACCTCTTGTGCAAGCTTTGTTTTTGCCTGGTCGTTTGAATAGATAGTGTAAAGGACTTCGCCTTTTTTGCAAAATTCGCCATGTTTTTTATTTAAATAAACTCCGACGCTATAATCTATATCATCGGATTTTTTCTCTCTGCCTGCGCCTAAAAGTTTGCAGCCGTAGGCAATTTTATAGGCATCAATTTTACTTACATATCCTTGATTTTGGGATTTGATTTCCACTTTATATTTTGCCTGAGAAAATTTTGAATAGTCGTCAACAACGCTGCTGTCGCCGCCTTGTGCTTTGATTAATTCTCTTAACTTTTCAAGCGCTTTGCCCGACTTAACCATATTTTGCAAATATTCTTTTGCCTCTTTTTCATCATCAAATTTGCCGACCTGCATAAGCGCAATAACCCCGAATTCATAGGTTAAATCAGTTAAATCCCCTTGCGTATGACCTTTTAAAAATTCAATGGATTCAATTACTTCAATCGAATTACCGATTGCCCTTCCCAAAGGCTCTTCCATGGAAGTTATTACCGCAATCAGTGATTTTGAAAGCCTTTTGCCCACATTAACCATGAGTTTTGAAAGTTCAACAGCATCTTGAGCTGTTTTGTTAAAAGACCCGCAACCGTATTTGACATCAAGAATTATGTTATCAGCACCTGATGCTGCTTTTTTAGAAACAATAGAAGATGCAACTAACGGCATACTGTCTATTGTTGCTGTTACATCTCGCAGAGCATAAATTTTTCCGTCTGCAGGGGTGAGATTTTGACTCTGTGAGGCAATGGCGACATTTATTTTTTCAACCTGAGAAAGAATCTGCTCAATCGAAAGTTCTGTCTTAAAGCCCGGAATTGCTTCCAATTTATCAATAGTTCCTCCTGTATGCCCAAGCCCTCTACCCGACATTTTAACTATCGGAACTCCGCAAGCTGCCAACAGGGGGATTAACGTAATGGTAACTTTGTCCCCTACTCCACCGGTTGAATGTTTGTCCACAACGCTTTTTGCAAAATCTTTTAAATCAATTACACTGCCTGACTTTATAATTGCATCTGTCAGCCATGTGGTTTCATCTTCATTCATTGCGTTGAAATAAATCGCCATAAGCCATGCACTAATCTGATAATCAGGCGCAGAACCGTCCATCATGGAAGAAATTATGAAATTAATCTCCTCTTGCGTATGGTTAAGCCCCTTTTTCTTTTTTTCGATTAAATCAACTATTCGCATAAATATTCCTTTTTTATTCATGAACTCATCAGTTTATAAGTTATTCTACAACTTATAAACTGATAATCTGATAAACTTATAATTTTACTTTAATTTTTGCAAAACCAAATCTGTAACATCAATTCCGCCGACAAAAATTATTCTGAAATCAACTATTGTATCAAGTTTTTGCTCAATAAGAACTTGTCTTGCCGCTTCTTGAATTTTATTATAAACAGCTTCTTCTTTTTGCACTTTTAACTTCATATATGCTTCTTCTTTCAACTTGAATTCTTTTGCCGTTTTTTCTTCAAAATTTTTCTTCTTGATTGGCGTATCCAAAGCTTTAAATTCTTTTTCCTTATCCACCAGATACTGTTGAAGTTCTAAACCTTTTGCATCGACTTCTTTAACAGCAGCCTGAGCAAAAGGGCAGCTTTCTTGAATTTTTTTATAATTAATGTAACCGATGCCGCCTTCGGCTTTAGCCGGCAGCGAACACCACGCAAAAACCATAAATGCCATCGCCAAAATTGTAAATTTAATTTTCATAATGCCTCCTTTTTTGTTTATAATTTTAGAAAATTATCAGTTTATCAGATTTTTTTACAACTTATAAACTTATCACTTGATAAACTTATAATCTTACTAATACATCATCATATCACCAACACCGAAAGTAAAGTACCCTTTTGTTGAACCGGTATTACCCGGGTTGAGAATAGGTACGCCGTAGTCAACCGAAAGAGGACCCATTCCCGGTATATAAATTTTTAAGCCGACACCGGCAGTAACAGCCTGCATAGGCCTGTCGTATATAACATCCGAAATTGTGGAGTTAAATATTTTACCTGCATCAACAAAGAAAGTCATTCTTACGTTTTCAAGGAATTGAACTTTAAGCCTGTCCAACAGGGGAATAGGCGTTGCCAATTCAACCGAACCCATCACGAATCCGTCACCTGTACCCACACCGCTCATTCTAAAACCTCTTATTGAATAAGGACCGCCTAAACGATATGCCATAACCTCAGGCATGTCGCCGTGAATCTTTCCTCCAGCCTTAGCAAGCAAAGATAAAGAAGATTTTTTTCCGATAGGCAAATATTTTTTAACCGACCCCGTAATTTTGCCAAAAGTCTTATCGAATCCGTCAACAGCCAAAGATTCATCCCACCTTACGGTTGCCATCAAGCCATGACGAGGATTCATGACAGTATCTCTTGTATCATAAATTAAGCCCGGGCTCAAAGAAAGGAATGTTCCGCCTTCAAGCTGTTGTGCCCTATTTGCGATAGGCACACTGTGTTGAGCATAAAGATTTGCTATTGCTGTTTCATCACCTTCTCTAACATTTACATTTTCAAGCCCAAAAGATAGAGTTCCTGTTAAATTTTTATTGTTTTTAATTTTACGAGCCAGAGTTGCTTCGGCACCTATTCTACGTTCTATGGCAAGCGGTATCTGATAACTTCCGAAATCCCTGAAGAAAATTTTATTCATTAAAGAATTATCTGAATTTAAAAAATAAGGCTCAAAAAAGCTTAATTCGGCCTGCATATTCATGTGAGTTATTATGGAAGAATCATTTAAAATAAAACCTGAACCTGCCAAAAGATTTAATGCAACCCTTTGGTTCAATCCCCTGAAGTTGTTATCCGCAATACCACCCGAACCAAAAAGACCTGTAGCAGAATCAAGCCCTCCACCTATCATAACAGACGCCGTTCTTTGTTCTTCAACCTGTATTGTCACATCATATTTTTCCAAATCATCTGTTGATGGTTCAATTTCTCTTTTTACATCCTTATAAGCTTGTGTGGCGTAAAGTCTTACCAAATCTTCTCTTATAAGGTTTTCGTTGTAAACCATGCCTGCTTCTGTCAAAATGTTTCTTGCAACAATATAATCTTTTGTTTTTTCGTTACCCGCAATTAAAATGCGTTTAATTACACCCTCATTAATGTGAACATTTATTACTCCGTCAGGATCATCATAAAGCGAATCAATCCTGGCCAGAATATATCCCTTTGAAGAATAATATTCCTGTATTTTTTCTATAGCAGAATTAATGTCTGCAATGTTTTGAGGCTCACCCTGAAGCGGCGTTAAAAAATTTAATATTTCCTGTGTTGAAATAACATCATTCCCCTCAACCGTAAAATCACTTATGGGGGTATTTTCTTCAAGATAAATCTTCAAAGTAACCGTTCCGTCAGAATTCTCGATTGGAATGGCTTTCATTCTTTCTGTAAAGAATCCCATTTGATAAATTGCCTTAAGATTATTTTGAACCAAATCACGGCTATATTCATCCCCTGCATGAAACTGAAGTTTATTCATAACCATTTCAGGCTTAATTACGTTTACGCCGGTAATTTCAATATCTCTTATATAAACTGCCTCTTTTTCAGCCTCCTTTGAAGTGTTTGTCAAAGCAGTCATAGACGAAACCGTTGTTTCCGGCACAGCTTTATTTTGAACAGAAACAGGCATAGGAACAGAAACGGGAGGTAAAACCGGCTCCGGTGAAGTTTGAACAGGGAGAACAGAAGGTGCGGCGATTACAGAAGGTTCATCTACAGGCTTTGGAATTAAAATATCAGCTTGTTTTACTTCATCTTTTTGAAACCATTTTCGTTTTTTGTCAGAAGAGCTCGGCAATGGAACCTTTTGCGCATCGGGCGCAAAAACATCTGCGGCATCTTGCGAAGAAACAGAAAAAATCTGCTGCATCAACTTTGCATCTTCAGGCATAGTCGAATTAACATCTGATGAATCTTTTTTCTGTGCAAGAACAGGCATGGCACATGCCAAGATGACAAATACCAAAAATATTTTTAAAGCTTTATAAATTGAGTCTAAAACCCTCATTATCCCCCTGAACGCAACCAAAAAATTGTTGTAGTTCCCCAAAGTCTGTTCTTAAAAATATTATACTGCAAAATCAGCATAATTTAAAATTATCAATCAAAAATTAATATAATGTTTACAAAGAACACTGGAAAAACTTTTTTTGGTATAATCGGGTTAAAAGTAAAAGAGGCTTAAAATGGATTCTACAAAAACAATAAAAGAAGAATTCCTGCAACAGGCAAAAATTTTGGCAAGAGGTGCAGAAGTTTTACCCGGTGGTGTTGAAGAAGGCATAAGAGAACTTGCAATAAAACTTCAAAAATCCAAAGAAACAAACACGCCTTTAAGGGTCAAGCTTGGGATGGACCCTACACGCCCTGACCTGCATTTGGGGCATTGCGTAGTCATGCGAAAATTAAGAGAATTTCAAAAACTCGGACATAAAATTGTTCTTATCGTAGGCGGTGCAACCGCAATGGTGGGCGACCCTTCGGGAAAATCAGAAACGAGACCCTCTTTGACAAAAGAAGAAGTCGAAGAAAACGCAAAAAGTTACTTTGAACAAATGTCAAAAATTGTAGATGTAAAAAGTGCCGAAATTGTAAACAATGCCGATTGGCTTCATAAAATGAATTTTGTAGATGTTTTAAAATTATCTTCTAACATCACAGTCGCTCAAATGCTTGTAAGAGACGATTTCGCAAAAAGAATGAACGAAAACAAACCCATTTCCGTACACGAATTTTTCTACCCTCTAATGCAAGCTTATGACTCTGTTGTGGTGGATTCCGATATAGAAATAGGTGGAACTGACCAGAGATTTAATGTGCTTTTGGGAAGAGATATTCAATCGGCTTACGGCAAAAAACATCCGCAAATGGTAATGCTTTTGCCGCTTTTGGAAGGCACCGACGGAGTTGTCAAAATGTCGAAAACTTACCCCGAACACTGCATTTCCATTAACGAAAACCCCAAAGACATGTTCGGAAAACTGATGAGCATTCCCGACACTTTAATAATAAGATATTACGAGCTTTTAACAGCTGTTGCTGACGAAGAACTTAAAGAAATTCAAAACCGGCTGAAATCGGGCGAAAATCCGCGGGATACCAAACTAAAACTCGCATACACAATTACCGAAGAATACTGCGGAAAAGAAGATGCGGAATTTGGAAAAAATGAATTCATAAATGTTGTTTCGAATAAGGGTATTCCCTCTGATATACCTGAATATAAAATGGAAAGTCAAAAAAATATCCTTGATTTGCTTGTCGAATTAAAGTTTGTTGCAAGCAAAAGTGAGGCAAAACGCTTAATTCAAGGTGGCGGAGTAAAATTTGATGGCGAAAAAATCTCCGATATGAATTTTTTAATTAATAAAGAAGGAATTTTACAAGCGGGCAAAAGAAATTTTGTTAAAATAATAAAATAATATATTACGTCATGCTGAACTCGTTTCAGCATCTTGCCAGTATAGTACATTGGATAGATCCCGAATCAAGTTCGGGATGACAAAATAAAACTCATAAACTTATCAGCTTATAAACTTATAAACTAAACGAGGCAAAATGATTTACAACAACATCTTAGAACTTATAGGCAAAACCCCTTTGGTAAAGCTTAGAACTTTCAACACCAAAGGTTGTGAAATTGCGCTTAAACTGGAATTTTTCAATCCATCGGGCTCAGTTAAAGACAGGGCATCTTTCTACATGCTAAACGAAGCTATAAAAGCAGGCAAAATTAATAAAAACACAGTAATAATCGAGCCCACAAGCGGCAACACAGGGATAGGGCTTGCCATGTGCGCTGCTGTTATGGGTTTAAAAATAGTTATAGTTATGCCTGAGAGCATGTCAATCGAGAGAAGGCTGTTAATAAAAGGTTATGGGGCAAAACTTATTCTTACGCCCAAGAAAAAAGGTATGCAAGGAGCTGTGGATAAAGCTTTTGAACTTGCCCAAAAAGATCCCAATTCTTTTATTCCTTCACAATTTTCAAACCCTGCAAATGTACTTGCACACAAAGAAACAACTTCAAAAGAAATTTTTGAAGACACAGACGGCAAAGTAGATATTGTCGTAGCGGGTATTGGAACTTCAGGCACTACGATGGGACTGTGCGAGGGATTAAAAACACTAAAACCTTCGGTTAAAATCTACGGGGTAGAACCTATGGAAAGCCCTCTTTTAACCGAAGGCAGAGCTGCTCCGCATAAAATTCAAGGAATCGGTGCAAACTTTATCCCAAAACTTTTTAACAAGAAAAAAATTGACGGAATAATTACCGTAAACGCCCAAGATTCTTTCAAGTTTGCCAAAGAACTTGCCAAAAGGGAAGGGATTTTGGTAGGAATATCGTCCGGTGCAATCTTAAAGGCTGCTTTGGACCTTGCCAAGAAAAGCGAAAACAAAGGCAAATTAATCGTTGCCATAATGTGCGATTTTGGAGAAAGATACCTTTCCACGGAATTATTCTCCGAATAATTCCGTGGAGCTGAACAGGTGAAAAGTTATAATGTCGTTGCGAGGAGGGCAAAACCCGACGAAGCAATCCAAAACAACCGTTAAACCATTCACCTATTCACCCATTCAACCAAATACAAAGGACTACCAAATGCTAAAAAGAATCATACAAACCATAAAAGAAGACATAAAAACAATCTACAAAAAAGATCCGGCGGCAAAGAACTTACCCGAAGTACTTTTTTGTTATCCGGGGTTCCACGCACTTTTGATGCACAGAATCTCACATAAACTCTGGGGCTGGAAAATTCCCGTATTACCTCGAATGCTATCAACTTTTGCAAGATTTTTAACAGGAATAGATATTCACCCGGGCGCAACAATCGGAAGAAGATTTTTCATAGATCATGGAATGGGTGTTGTAATAGGCGAAACGACAATAATCGGAGATGATGTACTTTTATATCAAGGAGTAACCCTGGGAGGAACAAGTTCAAAACCTGAAAAACGCCATCCCACAATTTGTAATAATGTGGTTGTCGGCGCCGGTGCAAAAGTTTTGGGCAATATCACAATAGGTGAATATTCAAAAATAGGCGCAGGCTCAGTAGTTGTTGACAACGTCCCCGAACATGCCACAGTTGTGGGAATACCCGGACATGTTGTGATGCAAAAAATAATTGATGAAAACGGAGTGCTTATGCACAACAGAATTCCCGATCCGATTTCCTGCGAAATAAACAGGCTTAAATACGAAGTCAAAGAGCTTCAAGAAATAGTAAAAGAGGATTCAGAAAAATTCGAAAAATGACAATTTTTCGCAATTTTTCAAATCCGACCTTGTCCGGCTTACACCCATACCGGCTGCGGGATAGCCGGCGGTATGGGTGTAAGCCGGACAAGGCGAAAAAAATAATTAAACTTTATAAAACAAGGCGGCGCGGTAAAATTACCGCGCCGCCTTGTTTTTTCTTCTCTCTTAATATTTTAACTTACATCTGTTTTATAATCTGAGCCAAAGAATCCACAATAATCGGATCCCACTTACTTTCGGCTTCATTTTTCATGATTTCAAGTGCCTGATTTTTAAGCATTGCTTTTCTATAAGGCCTATCGGCAGTCATTGCGCTAAAGGCATCTGCAACAGCTATAATTCTTGAGCCCAGAGGTATGGAATTACCTTTCAATCCTTCCGGTTCACCCATACCATCCCATCTTTCTCTGTGATAATGAATATATGGAACAACTTCAGACAAGAAATTTATATTCATAAGCAAATTTACACCAACGTTAGGGTGATTTTGAAGCTTTTCCCAATCTTCCTTATCGAGTTTTCCTGTATGAGAAAAAAGTGTTTCAGGAAGAGTGATTTTGCCTATATTTTGCAAAAGCCCTGCATAATAAATCAAATCAGTAGTTTTTTCATTTAAGCCCAAATGTTTACATATCAAGCGTGAAAGATCTGCAGTATTTTGTGAATGTGAAACTTTATATTGACCTTTTGTGTCAACCGCAGAAGCGAGCCTTTGCACGAATATTTGTTGCTGGTCGCCTAAATCACCTATTAAAGCCGTTAATTCTGCCCTCATATGCTGTAAATCAGCCATTATTGAATCTTTTGACCCTATAAGGTCTTTTGCCTCTTCTATAATCCTTTGAAGCTCCATTGAAGTAGCAAAAAGTGTTGCGGTTGCCTCAATAAGTCTTAAATATTCACTTTCGAAAAACTTATCTACATAACTTTGAATTACTATAACCCCTACCGATTTAGCGTTATTGTGCATAGGAATTGCAGTAAATACCTTAACTTTATCTTCATTTAATTTTTTAATCGGAGTAAACCTTTTTGAAAGGCTCGGATTTTTCACTTCAACAGTCCCTTTTGTATCAAAAGCCTCTGATACAAATGATTTATCCGCAAAATTATACCCGAAATCATGTTTGTATAAATCATCTTTTATTTCAACGGAAGAGCCGACTAAAAGTAAATCTTTTGAAGATTTTCCCAGTCCCTTGGCATTTTCCTTAGTCAAATAAATATGGCATGCATCCATATCAAGCATTTGCACAATAGTTTTTGCTATAGAATTATAAATTACATAATCTTCTTTAGAACTAAAACCGAGCACACAAAGCGTATTATCAATCGAATAAATTGAAACAAGTTCCTTCAACTGATTTTTTAAACTTTCTGTCTTATCCTTTACATTATGTCCGATTTTCTGCACCAAATCTTCTGAAATCAAATGTTCAGATATGAAATCACCCAAATTCAGCGCAAAAATCTCTTCTAAAGGATCTTCTTCTATTAAATTCATCGAACGCCCGAACAATGATGCCCCGGACTCTAATTCTCTTTTGTCCATGCCGATTACTTTCCCTTAAGTATTACCACATATTTTCTATATCGGCACAACTTCCAAAAAACTTTGATAATTTTTATAAAAGTTTATACTTTAGTTTGAAAAACTTCATCTTAAAAGGTGAAAAAACCTATATTATCAATATATTTTTAGAATGTAACATTTTTTATATTTAAAATATTTTAAATCAACCGTTTGAATTATTAACATTTGTAAAGTTAAACTTAAAACACTAAAAACTCAGTATTTACAATGTATCTGGGATGATAATATATACTTTATATTTAAAAAAGAGCACTTTTTTATAAGTAAATGTTTTTATAAATATACAAGGATAATAATTGATT
>CAZXID010000039.1:0-14001 GCA_964640325.1 uncultured Muribaculaceae bacterium
GACTCCTTTGGTAATAATTGTACCAAATGTGTCAACAATGTCTCAGGGTTTTTCATGTAAAACCTTTTTTCATCTCTTCTTCATTTTTTTACGTAAAAATTCAGCTACTATATAGTATAACATAAAATATATTAAAAAAGTACACGCAAAAATGCTCGGTGACGTTAGATTACCGAGCATTTTTGCGTTTTTTATATTAATTAGGAATACATGTGTCACAACCTAAAATTATAAAAATTTGCTCTCCGGGTTTTGCTTTATACTGTAAGCCTTTTGTAACTAATGCGGTTATAAGACCTATTCCGCAGCCTGCAGGGATGCCTGCTGCAAGTCCGACTCCTAATCTTGTCGGAGAAGGAATAAATCCGAACCCTATACCTGCGCCTGTGCCTATAATTCCGCCTGTCAGAGTGTAAAGAACTATTCTGCCGGTTGTCATCCAAGGTCCTTCTTTTAGGGTACCGTCTTTGGTGAAAGGTCTTGCGCAAAGTGAAACTGTTCTTCCGTCTGGTAAAATAAGGTATTTAAAATTCATACTGACTCTTGCGTTTTTGTTAAACCATTTTGGTTGTTGAATTCCCGCAACTTCTGCAACAATCTTTGTACAGGCGGGGATTATTAATTTTCCTTCACAAGAATAGATGTTTTCAGGGATAACAAAATCAACCCTGTCGCCGGGGCAGGCTTTTTTTGAGGAAAATCTGCAAACGTATTCAATTCCTAAAACGTTATTTTGGCAGATTATTTTTCTGTAATTTGTTATTTTTACTGTGTTTACAGGTGCTTTTTTGTTTATATTTAAGTGTTCTGTAGCTATTATTTGTTCAATGGGGCAAGAATTGCAGCCACATTGATTGTTAACTTGAATACTATCCGCAAATGCAGGTAATATATTCCAGCTTAATAACGATAGTGCCATAAAAACCGATAAGAGTTTTCTCATTTTATTCACCTCTTCTTTTTGTAAAAACAATTAATTTTGCCCATATTATAAACTATACTTTCAAGTTTGTAAAGTGTCTTGAAAGACATTTTTGTCTTGTTATCAGTTAATTTTTCAGATAAGATATTTTTAAAAGAGGGTTTTGGTATGAAAAATTTTATAAACACAAAAATAATAGCTACACTCGGGCCTAGTTCGGGTACAAAGGAAAAAATAAAAGAGCTTGTTGAAGCCGGTGTTACCATGTTTCGCTTAAATTCTTCCCATGGAGATCAAGCTCAGCATTTAAGAAATTTAGGTTATATAAGAGAGGTTGAAAAAGATTTAAATCAACTTATTCCCGTTTTGCTTGACCTGCAAGGCCCCAAAATAAGAGTGGGAAGTTTTGAAGAGCCTATTGAGATTAAAGAGGGTGAAACGGTTAAATTTTGCCATCAGGAAAATTATGAAAACGGGATTGTTCCCGTTGATTATGAAGGAATAGCGCAGGATGTGAAAATCGGTGAAAAAATTCTTATGGATGACGGCAAACTCATTTTGCAGGTAAGTGAGATTAATAATAATATTGTAAGCGCAAAAGTTATTTGCGGAGGGCTTTTAAAGCAAAGAAAGGGTATAAATATACCGGGCTCGACAGGAAGCATCAAAGTTCTGACTGACAGGGATATTGAGTATGTGAAATTTGCCATAGAAAACGAAATAGATTATATCGGACTTTCTTTTGTAAGAAATGCCCGCGATATAAATACTCTTAAAGAGGTTATTCAAAAATTTAACGGTAAAATTAAAATTATTTCCAAGATAGAAAAACCGCAAGCACTTAAAAATATAGATGAAATCATAGAAAAATCATCGGGAATTATTGTTGCAAGAGGTGATTTAGGTATAGAAATTTCTCTTGAAAAAGTTCCTATTGTTCAAAAAGAACTTATAAACAAAGCAAACGCCCAGAAAAAATCGGTAATTGTTGCAACACAAATGCTCGATTCAATGATAGAAAACCCGCTTCCTACGCGCGCGGAGGTTTCTGATGTTGCCAACGCAATTATTGACGGAACAGACGGGATAATGCTCTCCGGCGAGACTGCAGCAGGAAAATTTCCCGTAGAATCAGTTAAAATGATGGCGTCTATAGCTCAAAATGTTGAAGGCAGCAAAATTATGTTGCATAATCATTACTCTGAAGATTTAATAAAAATTTCAAATGGTGATGCGACAGCAATTTGTATGGCTGTAATAGATATGGTCAAAAAAATTGAAATAAAAGCGATTGTGGCATTTACTGCAAGCGGGTACACTCCAAAATTGCTTTCAAAGGCAAAACCGAGTGTTCCGATTTTGGCGGTTTGTCCCGGTTTTAAAAACAGCAGAAGAATGAAGATTTTTAGTGGCGTATTTCCTGTTGAAACAGATTTTGACGGGGTTATGGATGTAAAAGTTTTTGATTCTTTAAATAAAATTCTTATTGAAAAATTCGGGCTGGAAAAAGGCGATAAAATAATTTTTACCGGCGCAATTCCTGATTTAATGGTGGGTAAAACCAATTTTATAAAATTGCATGAAATAGGCTGAATAGCTGAAAGGGTTAATAGGTGAATAGTTTTACCTGTTTTCTTGCCTTCTTCTATTTACTATTTACTATTTACTTCTACCCTTTGACTGCCCCTTCGTTCTCGCCTGAAATAAAGTATTTTTGCATAGCTAAAAAGAAAATCACAATAGGAATAGTTGCAAGAATGGAACCTGCTGCTATAAATCGCCAATTTGAACTGAACATTCCCTGCAAATTATTAACTCCGACAGGAAGCGTGTACATTGATTCTTTTGTAAGAACAATGCTTGGCCAGAGGAATTCACCCCAAGAGCCGATAAAAGTGAATATGGCAAGAACAGCAAGCGAAGGTTTTACCATAGGTAAAAGCACCTTGAAAAACACCTGAAAAACATTGCAGCCGTCAACTATTGCAGCTTCTTCCATTTCTTTGGGGATAGTCAAAAATGCCTGCCTCATTAAGAAAATCCCGAAAGCACTTACCGCAAATGGCATAACTAAGCCCAAATATCCCATAAAATTATTCACGCTGTCAACCATATTCAGTTTCAAAGTAATTAGATAAACAGGAAGCATAATTGCCTGAAACGGTACCATAATAGTTGCAAGCACCGCAAAGAAAGCGGTTTTTTTGCCCTTGAATTCCATTCTTGCAAGTGGATAGGCGGCAAGTGCAGATAAGATAAGGTTTAAAAAAACCGTTGCGCCTGCAACTATAAGACTGTTCACAAAATAAGCGATAAAATCAACCCGCTTCCACACTCCCACATAGTTTTGAAAAGTAAAATCCTGCGGAATTATCTGAGGCGGGTATGCAAAAATGTTTTCGGCATTGCCTTTTAAAGATGTGGAAATCAGCCATATGAAAGGAAATATCGACAACAGCGATACGAAAATTAAAATTGTATGTATTGATATTTTTTCTAAAAATCTTTTCATTTTAATATTTTTTCTAAAAGCGGCAAAAGATTTTTTAAATCTTCTTTTGCACTGTCAAAAACTATCATCAAGTTTACGGCATCATAATCGTGTATAATTTTATTTCTCATCCCAATCATATATGACCAAGGGATATTGTCATATTTTTTTTGGATTGTTTTAGGGATTCTGTTTGCGGCTTCACCGATTATTTCAAATTTTCTTGTAACGGCACTTACTGTTTTATCGTCTTTTGAAAATTCTTCAAAAGACATTTTGCCTATAAATTTATTAATTGATTTAATCGCTTCAATTATGTTGTATATGAAATCCGAATAATCTCTTTTAGACATAATTTACCTCAGACAGAATTTTTTTCCCGATGTTTCTTTTAAGATATTTTTTGAATGCGATGTCAACTTTTACTCCAAGAATATTGGTTAAAAATTTTTCTAAATCAATCAACTTGAAAAAAGTCAGACCGCTTTTATGGTCAATCAAAATATCGATATCGCTGTTTTTGGTTTGTTCCCCGCGTAAATACGAACCAAATAAACCTATTTCAGTAATATTGTAGTCTTTTTCTAAATCAGGTTTGATTTCTTTTAATATTTTTATAATTTCATTTTTGTCTTTCATAATTAGTGATTATAACATAGCACTACAACAATCAGCAACTGTTAATTTTTGTAAATATGAGTTTTAAGCTGATCAAACGCAGGCGTGGCATAGGATAGGATAGGATAGGATAGGATAGGATAGAAATTTTTCAGGCAATTTTTTTTCTTTAGATAATTTAAAAAATTTGTAAATAATTAAAAGGAGAAAAAATGGCTACGATTTCAGGCATTACTAAAATATTTGGATTAAAAAGCAGAACTTTCAGCGGACCTAAGGTGACTGAAACTCCGATTAATATGTTGAAAGAATTATATTTTCATATTGCTTATGATATATCTTTTAATCGTTTTAATACATTTCATCCCGAGTTTAAAGGACACGCAAGACTGCCGCTTTTGGGCGACCTTTCAAATAGACTTTCTAATGTTTTAAAACAACATTTACACTCTGAAGATAGTGTTGTTAAGATTATCAAAGGTCTTGTTGATGAAGCAAAAAATGAAGCAAGTACTGCTTCAAGAGCAGATAAAAGTTTTGGGTTAATAAGTTCAGAAAGTAAATTTTTAAAAGTTTGTGTTGAACAGTTTGGAAGTGATTTTTGCGAAAAAGAACAAGGCAGGATAATGCTTCAAGCGATGCAAAAAGATTCTCAGCAATTAAAATAAAACAAAACATATAAATTTTATCTGTAGCATGTAGGTCAGGCAATGCCTGACTTTACATTTGTCAAGCAGTGCTTGACCTATAATTAATTTATAAACTATTCGACTTTTTAACTTTTCAACTAAATTTGGTACTTATTTTTCTCAAAAAACATGATGTTTACAAGTGAAAATGCCATTACGATTATCAAAAGTACAACCGCCATAGCAGAAGCGTAGCCCAAATCCAAATTTTCAAACGCTCTTTCGTAAATATAATAAACAATAGTCTTGCTTGAATTAAGAGGCCCGCCTTTTGTCATCACATAAATTTCTGCAAAAACTTTCATCGCAGAAATAGCACTTATTGTTGAAACAAGGGCAAGCGTTGGCATTATATGCGGGATTGTGACCGTAAGATGTTTCCTGAGAAACCCCGCACCGTCAATGTCGCAGGCTTCATAAAGTTCTTTGGGAACACTCATAAGTGCCGCCAGATAAATCATCATGTAATATCCTATTCCCTTCCAAATGGTTACAATAATAACAGAAATCAGCGAAAATCTTGTGTCGGTAAGCCAGCCTATCGCTTCAAACCCCATTTTTTGCATTGCAAAATTCAAAATCCCCTGCTCGGCATAAAGCCATTTAAAAGCAATGGCTGCGACTACAATAGATACAATTACAGGGAGGTAAATGAGAATTTTATATAATGTAATACCTTTAATTTTTTGATTTATAAGAATTGCCAAAAATAAAGGGATAGTGGCAAGAATCGGAACCGCGATAAAAAGATATAAAAAAGTGTTAATTAAAACTTTGTAAAAAACAGGCGATTGCATAAGTTTAAAATAATTCTGAAGCCCAATCCAGTCAGGGTGGTAAATACTTGAAGAATAATCTTTAAAGCTCAGTATGATTGTTTGAACAAAAGGGATGAAAAAAAATACCAGCAAAATTATTCCGGCAGGCAGCAAAAACAAGTATGGAACATATTTTTTATAATAATTCATCAGGTCAATTATGACATTTTTTCAAATTTTGGTCAAATATGTTTATTATTTTAATTTTCGATAGGAATATACGCATAGGCGTTAAAATCGACAGAGCCATATATAATTTTTATTTTTGTGTCGTCACAGGGAATAATTTTTGCAAAATTTATTGAAGTCTCTCCAAAATCACTTTTTGTTTCGGTCGCCTCAATACTTGCAACATTCAAATCGCCCTGATAAAAATCAAGGTAAAATTTTTTCGCAGATTTTCTTCCTGATATTTGATAATGCCCTATCGGTATTTGTTCTCCTTCAATTGTAACCAAGTTTACAGGAAGCCCTATTACAGAGTTATGTTCAAAAATGTCTTTAAACTTGTCTTGGCTTTCGGAATTTTCAATTCCTTCTTCGTGTTTGTTGATGGTTTGACCTTTTAGTTTTTTTTTATCTTTTTTTTTGTTTCTTTTTTCTTGAACGGCCTTTAATGTTTTTTCAAATTCTTCATCGGTTATTTGTTTTTGGCCAAACCAAGCATTATCTATGCTCTGGGAGTAGTCTCCTAACCCAAGATCGTCGCAAAAAGCCGGCAAAGCTAAGGCGAAAAATAAAAATAAAAAAACAGACAAGATCTTTTTCATATTGATATTTTAATATATTTTTTAAAAAAGTAAAGAGGCGAAGGGCTTTTTTTTTCTATGCAAATAGTATATAATGTTTTTATATGGAAGGTTGAGTATGAGTGAATTATTTTTTATCCTTTTTGTAATTGTCATAATAGTGGCGCTTATATATTTTGTTTACAACATAATGCTCAGTTCTGAAAAATCTCCAAGGGAAGAAGATTTACAAATAACATCGCATGATATTTTAGAGCAAGTGAATATTTTATATAAACAAAAAAAATATAACATTGTGGAAAGTCTTGCAAAAAAATATCTTGAAAAAAAACCTTCAGACTATGGCGTAAGAACTATTTTGGCAAAAACATTTTATGAAATGGGGAGAAAATATGAGGCAATGGAACATGCTAATTATATTTGCCACCACCAACCAAAGAACTTTCCTATGAAAATTTTTGTTGCCAATTGCTACAATGATAACGGAAAACCTATGCAGGCAATTTCGGTCCTTACCGAATTACTTAATGAAGATTCGGGAAATGTAGTTGCAATAAAGGATTTAGCAAAACTTTATCTGGAAACAAATCAAAAAAAATCTGCCATAAAAATGCTCAAAAGGTTGGATGATTTTATTTACAGTAATCAAGAGAAAGTTAACAATAAAAATCTTATTGCAAAATTACACTCGGAATTCAGGGAATATGAAGAGGCAATCGAGCAGTATCAGGACATCTTACAAATATACCCTGCAGATGTTGCTGTGAAAAAAAATCTTGTTGATGCTTATAAAATGAACTCTGATTATGAATCGGCCATAGAGATTACGGAAGAAATTCTATCTCTCAATGTAAATGATGAAACCAATATTTGGGCTATTAAGCTTTTAATTGATTTGCATTCTGTCATAAATGATTATGAAAAAGCAATGATGTATGCAAATATGTATAAAGAAAATCCCCTCTCTGACAAGGACAAGGCCACAGAAAATATAGCCAAAATACTCATGGATACCGGACAAATAAATGAAAGCATTGATGTATTAAAAACTTTGACCGAAAAAAATCCCGAAGATACTGAAATTAAAAAAACTCTTGCAACGGCTTACGAATCTAATAACGATTTTGATTCAGCAATAGGAATTTATAAAAAAATTCTTGATGAAGCGGGTGTTGAAGAAATAAAAAAAGTTCACCTGGAAATGAGTAATTTGTATTCTAATTGGGCCATGTATTTATTTAACCAAGGGGATAATGATACTTGTTTCAAAAAATTTGCTTTGGCAGTTCAATACGATGTGGACAATCCTCAAATTTATTATAAATTAGGTGCTATAAATCAACTTATTAAAAACTATAATCAGGCGATTTCTCAATATAAAAAAGCTATAGAATTAGACAGCGCAAACGCCAGTTATTATTATTCCATCTCGGAGTGTTATGAAGCAATAGGTAATGTTTATGAACAAAAGCAAGCATTACTCAATTGTGTAAAATACGATATTAAAAATTCAAGAGCATATTTCAATCTTGCGGTTTTGTATGATACTCAAAGAGACATGGCAAATTCGATAGAATTTTTACATAAAGCTCTTTCTATAGACGAAAATTATATCGAGGCCAAATATAAACTGGCTCTTTTATTGGAAAACAAAGGAGAGGTAGATACTGCAATAGAAATGTATGAAAGCATTCTTAAGATTGATCCTTTGAATGAAAGTGCTAATAATAACCTAAAAATGCTAAAATCATAGCCTTATTTAATGAAAGGGAATAAGTATATTTCTCCATTAGTATTGCGCCACTGAACCCAGCCTATTTTCTGAAATTTTTCAATATCGAAGACGCTTATTAAAATCCAATTCCCTTTTGTTGTAGTGAGTTTTATTGTTTCCGGTAATTTAATTCTGCCCAAAACTTGTCCGTTATTATCGTTTGAGCTATATATGGTTTTTGCATTTTCAGGGGCATCTTTAAGATAGTAAAGCCCGTATTTCCTTCCGTAGTTGTTGAAAAAGGTTCGCCAGTTAGAAAATTTGAGCTCATCATCTTTTTTAATCCAACCGGTTTGACTGTTATTTCTGTTGAAAATAACTTGAACCCAGTTTTCGTTTTCATCTGTTACAAGTAGAAGTGCCAAATCTTTTTTAGGCAAAAATACGACAAAAAGATTGCTTGCAGAAATATCAGGCGAGTCGAAATTTTTGCTGTCCCAGTTTATATTGATTAAAAGAGGAGAATTTTGATTAGGTTCTTTATAAATTTTTATGTCATGCGATGCCTGATAAACCCCTATCGAATTTGGGCTTATGTTATTTACGTAATATGGCATTACATCCGCCTTCGCGGCGGTTATTCCAAATATCAGAGCCAGTAATATCAGAAATTTTTTCATAAAAACCTCCGGTTAAAAATTATACCCTGAATGTAAGTTTTTCAAAAGTTTTTTCCAAATTGTTTTTTATTGAATTCATTTGAACATCAATAATTTCATCTGTCAAGGTGGCTTGTTCATCTTGCATTTTTATTCTAAAAGCAACACTTTTGAAGCCTTTTTCAATATTTTCACCTTGATAAACATCAAAGATTTCACAGTTTTTGAAAATATTTTGCTGAACTGATTTTTTAATAGCTTTTTGAAGCTCTTCGCAAGAAACGCCCTGAGGCACAACAAATGCTAAATCTCTTTGAACCTCAGGAAATTGCGGCAGTTTTTTGTATTTTGTCGTGCTCGGATTAATCGCTTTTATTATTTCTTCAAGGTTTATTTCAAACAAAAATGCTTCCTGATTGAGTTTGAGTTTATCCCTTAAAATCGGATGAATTTGCCCGAAATATCCTATTTCTAAAAGATTTTTGCCCAAAATAACCACGCTGGCGCTTTTATGAGTATGCAAAAGTGATACCCCTCTGAACCCTTGCGGAAGGTGGGTTAGGAGTGATGGGTCATTGCAAGACTTGAGCTGAATCCTGTTTGAAATACCAAGTTCATTAAATAATTTTTCAAAAATACCCTTGAGGGTAAAGAAATCTGTGCCTTGAGTTTTTTGCCACTTGGAATTTTGGATTTCGCCTGTTATGCAACCTGCAAGCATTTTTATTTCATCTACACCCGAATTTTTTTCATCTGCCGGTGTGTTTTTGAAATAAACTTTTCCTATTTCATAAGCCCAGAAATTCTTTTGTCCTTTGTCGTAATTGTCTTTCAAGCAGTTAAGTATATTTGCGCTTAAGGTTTGGCGAAGCATAGTAAATTCTTCACTTTGAGCATTTTCGACTTCTACGGCTTTTTCTTTATCGTATTGGACTGAAAACTGTGCTAAAAATGGTTTTCCGATTAAGGAAGATGTTATAATTTCATTTAACCCCGATGAAAGCAGGATTGAGTGAATTTGTTTCAGGGTTTTTTCTTCAAGAGAAATTATAGGTGATTCATTTTTACCCGGAAGTGTCGGGGCTATTTTATCATAGCCGTTTATTCTTGCTATTTCTTCTATTAAATCAATCTCGCGGGTAACGTCATTTACCCTGAAGGAAGGTACTTCAAATTTTGCGGCAACTTCATTTTTACCAAGTGTTTTGAATCCGAGCTTTTCTAAAATTGAAATACATCTTTGGGCGGGTATTTCACAGCCGAGAATCCTTTTAACCTGAGCAAATCTTAGTGTTATTTCTGGTTTTTCAATTTCATTTTGCCCGTCATCAACCATTCCGACAACCTTTGCTCCTGAATGTTCAGCTAAAAGCTGCATTGCGCGCATCAAGGCAGGTTTTACAGCCTCTATATCAACTCCTCGCTCAAACCTTGCGCAGGCATCTGAGCGGTAGCCCACACTATGAGAACTTTTTCTGTTGCTTGCGGGTGTAAAATATGCCGCTTCAAGTGCGATTGAATTTGTATTTGAATCAACTTCCGAGTTTTGTCCGCCAAAAACTCCTGCAAGACAGACTCCTTCTTCTTTTGTAGCAATAAGCACGCTATCTGTTGTAAGTTCTCTTTCAACGCCATCAAGGGTGGTTATTTTTTCGCCCTGCTTTGCTCGCCTTACGCATAAATATCCTTTTAATTTTTTCAAATCAAAGGCATGAAGCGGGATTCCATATTCCAAAAGTACGTAGTTTGTAATGTCAACGACATTGTTTATCGCTCTTATTCCTGATGCTATAAGTCTTTTTTGCATCCAAGACGGTGACTGTTTTATTGTTATGTTTTCTAAAATTCCGATTGAATAATATTTACAAACTTCAGGGTCGATTATTTCCACTTTGAACTTGTCTGTGGATAAGTCCATTGTACTTTCAAGCGGCGAGAATTTAAGTTCCTTATCAAATATAGCGCAAAGCTCTCTTGCGATTCCGATAACAGACATTTCGTCTCCGCGGTTTGCGGTGGGTGTGCAGTGAAAAATAATGTCTTCTTCCAGTCCCAAGATTTCTTCAAGCGGTTTTGCGATTTCGACATTTTTTAAAAAGCGGTTAAGGATTAAGATTCCGTCTTCGCTTTGATAATTTCTGTCGGATAACCCCAATTCATCTGATGAACAGAGCATGCCTTCGGATTTTACGCCTCTTATTTCGGCAGGTGTTAGGGTGAACATTTCACCGGTTTTTCTTGAAAATACTTCAGAGCCCACAGATGCGTAGGGGATAATTTGTCCTTCTTCGATGTTTTGCGCTCCGCAAACTACTGTTTTTTGTTCTTTTCCGATATCAACAGTGACAAGATGAAGTTTATCCGCGTTAGGGTGGGCATCAATTTTAAAAATTTTTGCGGTAATTATATTTTTAAATTGAGGTTTAAAATGTTCGACATCTTCGACTTCAAGCCCGCTCATTGTAAGCTCATGGGCGATTTGTTTTTCGTCAATGTCACTTAAATCAACAAATTCGTTCAACCAGTTTAAAGATACTTGCATTTTTAATTCCCCGCTAAAATTCTTCTGTATTGAGTTTATAATAAATCAAAAACAATGTAAATGATTTTTATAGTAAGCAGGTCAGACAATGTCTGTATTTACATTTGTCAAACGGTACTTGATCTACAATTAACTTATAAACTTATAAACTTTTCAGCCTCTAATCCATTCAACCTTATTAAACCCCCGAGCCCTTGATTTCGATTTTTTTGAGGCGTTGTTCGATTTTGCGGTACCATCTTAATTTTTGTTGAAAAAGCGTTCTGTAGCCTTTAAAATTGCCGATTGATACGTCTCGATTTTGACTGTCGCAAAGATTTTCCAATAATTTTGCAAGATGGATGGACAAATCTTTTCTGTCGGTTTTTACCTCATTAAAAGGAATTATGTCGCCGATTTCAACAAGTACTTCGGGACGGTCTGCGCGCAAGAAAAAATAATTAACCGCAATCGGTACCAAGTTTACTTTGCCGTATTTTTTTACTGCTTTTTGGATGATATAGGCAAGCCCTGTTTTAAATTCAATCGGTCTGTAATTTGGGGGCTTAATGATTCCTTGGGGGAAAATATATAAAACATTATTCAAATTTTCGATTACATCAACCGAATAGGTAAGTGCTTCCATTGATGCCTGAGCAGATTTTTTGTTTACCGAAAATGCACCGCCGCGACGCAAAAGCGGAAAACGGTTAAGTTCTTCCACCATTAGCCTGATTTCTTTGTCAAAAACTCTTGCGCAAAGATTGTAACCTACAATTCCGTCCCACCAGTTTGTATGAGGGGCAAAAGCTATTGTCGGAATATTTTTATCGCGTTTTTCAAATTTTTCGCAACCCTTATAACGCAGTGCAAAAAATCTGTTTTCGAGCATCCCAAAGAAAAACCTGTTTGCCACCCAAAGCCAGAAGGGTGAAGTTCTTGCGGGTTTAAACTCCTCTTCCTGATTTCTCAATTTTGTAGGTGGGACCTCAGGATATAAATCTTCCATTTCGTCAACGATCATAAATCTATATTACTAAATTTTTTTATATTTGTGAATAGCTGAATTGGTTTTTTTAATGAAAGTTAACCCAAGTTTATATTTAATTGACTTTGAAAAGACCTTTGAGTATGATTAATTAACGAGGAAATGGAGCTAACATCTCCAGCTGTGCCGCAACCGTTATAGCCGGAAGACTCGTATTAAATAACTCACAAAACTTCGAGCTAAAGTTTATGTGGAAAAGATTAGTCTTTTTTTACTTAATTCTCGAAGTGGTAAAAAAGGGCTTTTTTAATGCAATTACCACTTTCATCATTGAATAAATCAAAAATCGGAACGTGTCCGCACGGACTTCCACAAGGTGCTTGCCCCATTTGCTCAGGCATGGGAGGTGGCGGCGGTGCAAAACGAGAGATTAAGTCAAAGCCCGATGAAATGACTTGGGATGAGTGTTTTGCCATTGGACAAATGCTTAAAGCACAAAAACTTGCCCAACAGCAAAGACAACAAGGTATTGAACAACAACTTAGCGTGCCCCTTAATTTCGGGGCAAGATTGGCAAATGTTTCGCAAAATATCGCTTTATTCTCTCAAAAAGTTGCTAATTTTGCCCAAAAAGCTCAAAATTTACCAAATATTATTTCAAAACCCGTTGTTTTTATCTTAAATAAAATCGCATTACCGATTTTGAATTTAATTAAAGATTTGCCTTTGGTCATAAATAAAGCGATTAATTTTATCAGAGAAAAACTGGCAGATATATCAGATAAATTAAATGCAATGTTCGGAGAGTTAAAAAATTCTACCGAAAAAAAAGTTTCTGATTTTCTAAAAGACTTTAAAAAACGCATAAAATCCATATTCGATTTACCTGATTTATCAAAGCTAGATGATGAAGATAAAAAAATTGAGGAAGATAAAAGAATATTTGAATTTAAAAAGTACTTAAATAAAAACGTCATGCTGAACTTGATTCAGCATCTCAAGAGAAAAAATGAGACCCTGAAACAAGTTCAGGGTGACGTGATTAATAATAAGAAAGCGAACGTAAAATATGAAAACTAATCCGATTAATGATGTTGAAAATCAAAGACAAAAAAAGAATTTAACCGATTCTCAAAAGAAAAATGCTGATTTAACCAGAGAGGCAGTGGTGGTTAATTCTTTGATTAAAGCAAATGGAATTGACGAACTTTATGACACGATGGTTATCTCCGATAATGCCAGTATGCCTGATCAGGTTTATGAAAAAAACACTTCAAAAGACAAAAGTCTTTTACCTATAAGTATTATTGCAACAAGCGTTATGGCGACTATGGCTTTGTTGAGCTTTGTGGCAAAAAAAAGCGCCAAAGTAAATTTAAATATTTTGCCAGAAAAAAAACTTCCGACATTAACCAGAAACCTTGCAATTAACGAAGAAACTCATCAGGCTATTTATCAAATGGTACAATGTCCTAATCAGAAAACAATTTTGGCGGGTGTGGGCGTTTTGACCATAAGCGCGATGGCTTTTATGGGCAAGATGTTTCTTGACGGATTTAAGGATATTTGGGTTAAAAAAAGAGAAGCCGATATCCAAAAAAATCTTCAGGAAAATTTAATTGCAGTTGAAACCCAGTCTTTTTCGGGCAAAATTCAAATTATAAGATGTATGCTTGCAGATAAAGCAAGAGAATTCAGTGAATATTTGAATAACAAACCTGAAATCCCACTTCCTTTTAAAAAAATGATGAGCTTTGATAAAGTCGGATTTAAAGGCAGTGAAAAGAAAAATGATAATAAAGAAGGTAATTTAAAATTCTTTGTGCTGGGGG
>CAZXID010000040.1:0-13573 GCA_964640325.1 uncultured Muribaculaceae bacterium
GTATTTGAACATATTCTCACCCTCTCATGAAAATTTGTTCTAGGCAAGCCCCAAAAATAAATATGGCTACATAGATATATTTTTAATGGCTATAAATAAAAATGATCAAGGAGAAAATGTCCTTCATCAAACAAGCAAGTGGACCGTGGATGCCGATAAAATCAATAACAATGTCAAAAAAACAAGAATAATTTTAGACAGACTTAAAGATGAAGATAAAATTAAAATTCTCACATCAAAAAATTATATGGGTGAAACACCTATAGATGTTGCGATAGAAAGTTTTGGCTATCCTTCTGATATATTAGAAATGTTTGTTGAAGAAATAGCTAATGCTTTAGAAAAAGACATCTGGCCTGATATAAATTCAAAAACAGAATTCAAGACTGTTGGAAATGCAATAATTGAAAACTTCCCTGAAGAAACATTTTATAATGTCGAAGCGTATAAAAAGCTTAAAAGCCAACTTGAAAAAACAAATGGATTAAATAACAACTAAAAACTTTATCAGACTTCTTTTTTTTCAACGCCGAGGCTTATTTCCCAGCCATCTTCAGTAATTTCGGATTCGATTTGGTTTTCGGATTCTGTCGCTTCAAAAACCGTTTCGTTTTCTTGAAAAATTGCTGTATCTTCAACTTCTTCGTCTTGACGGGGCAAAGGCCTGTGCTCTCGTTCCTCTTCTTCAATCACGGGGTGAATCGGCAATCTAAGCCCGAAGGTAGAGCCCTCGCAAAGCTTTGATTGAACAAAAACCTGTCCTTGGTGGTGTTTTTCAATTGCTATTTTTACCAAATGAAGCCCCAACCCTGTTCCTTTTATAGTATGGGTGTCGTTTTCAATTCTAAAAAATCTGTCAAAAATTTTGTTCAAATGTTCAGGAGCTATTCCGGGCCCTTGATCTTCAATGCTTATTTCAATAAATTCTCCTACTCTTGCTCTTTCAGCTCTTATTTTAACTCTGCCGTTTTCAGGAGAATATTTTATGGCGTTAGATAAAAGATTTTTTAACACACGTTCAATGCTGTCTTCATTCACAGGGATTTCGGGTAAATCAGGCTCTTTCATAATGGAAAAAGTAAGATTGCGTTCTTGTGAAAGAACCTGCATTGAATTAACGCTGTTTTCAATAAGCGGAATAATATTTATAACTTTTTTCTCAAGTTTAACATTAGCAGACTCAAGTCTTGAAAAATCAAGAATATCATTTACAAGTCTATTAAGACGTATAATTTCTTGATTCATAACTCCGATAAATTCTTTTTGAGTATTAAAATCAAAATCACTGCCGAAATTATACAAAGTATCGATATAACTTCTCAAAACAGTAACCGGAGTTCTTAGTTCATGGGAAACATTTGAAATAAAATGTCCTCTGATTTTATCCATTTCCACTTCTTTGGTCACATCGATAAGAACAATTATATAGCCCACATAATCTTTATTTCTTGAAAACATCGGAGAAATAATAGCTTTAATGATTCTTTTATCTATTTCAATGTTGAAATCCAGCGGCTTTCTTTCCATAATATCAAGCGGAGTATCTTTAAATTGTTCTATTTTTTCTTTAAAACAAAGCTCCCCGTTTGAATCACAGTAAAGCTGAATTTTACTGTTTAAAATATCTTTTTCATCCACTTCCAAAAGTTTTTTAGCCTGAGAATTCACCAAAACGACCTTGTCATAATTATCACAAACCACAACTCCGTTTGCTATACTCATTAAGACCGCTTCCATTTTGTTGCGCTCTAAAGTAAGCTGTTCAACATTTTGCTCTTCATACAAGTGCAAACGGCTTGACATGTCATTGAACGCATCAAATAATTCCTGCACCTCAGAGCTTACGCCTTTGCCTTGAACTTTATAGCCGAATTCGCCTGTGGAAATTTTTCTTACTCCATGGTGCAAAATTCTTAATTCGCGGGTAATAAGATATGTATTAACAAGGATTACGACTGCAAAAACAGCCCATGCCACAACAAATACAAACAGCAAAGATGCTCTTGTTGTAGATGAAATTTGATTAATAATATTTCCCGAAAGTCCTACCATTACAGAGCCTATAGAGGTAGACTGTCCCAAGCTTTTCATAATCATTGGAGAGCTTACGGCGACTTTTGAATCCTGTGCCTGTTTTGGAAAATCTTCTTTACTGGAATATATTACATTACCCTTATTATCCGCAAATTCAATAAACGCAAGGTCATCATTACTGTTAAGAATTGACTGGGTATGATACCTGAGAGTACTGTATTTTGCATATTCGGGGGTGTCTTTTATTAATTCGGTACTTTCAATCGCAAGCGTTTTTGAGATAATTTTGCCGAAATTCTGGTAACCTTCATTTAATTTTGATTGAATATTAAGACTTGCCAAAACCGCAATCAAAATAATTAAAAGGGTACTTAACACCAACCCCATTAAAATTAAACGATTTTGAGTAGTCATACTAACTTTATTCATAGCAGGATTATACCATTATTTTCTAGCGAGAGCAAATAGTTCTCGCAACATGTACACCGGATGCCGAAGCCTGAATCAACCCTCTTGTAACACCGGCACCATCACCTATTGTGAAAAGGTTTTTAACCCCTTCCGTTTCAAGTTCGTTTGTTAATTTTACCCTCGCAGAGTAAAACTTAACCTCGACCCCGTAAAGAAGAGTGTATCTTGAGGCAGTTCCCGGAGCAATTTTATCCAAAGCGTAAAGCATTTCTATAATGCTTAATAACTGCCTGTAAGGAAGTACCAAGCTTAAGTCCCCCGGCGTTGCAGATGATAAAGTCGGGGTTATTGTACTTGCTGCAATTCGCTCCGGCGTTGAGCGTCTTCCGTCAAGCAAGTCGCCGAATCTTTGGACAAGAACCCCGCCTGCAAGCATATTGGCAAGCCTTGCAACGTGCTGACCGTAAGCGATAGGCTCTTTAAAGGGCTCTGTGAATTTTTCCGATACCAATAGCGAAAAATTTGTATTAGCAGTCTTTCTTGTTGCGTAACTGTGTCCGTTTACTGTTAAAATACCGTTATAGTTTTCGCTAACGACCTCACCGTAAGGATTCATACAAAAAGTTCTAACCTCGTCACCGAAAGTAGGTGAGTGATAAATAAGCTTTGATTCGTAAAGTTTTTCTGTAATCGGCTCAAACACAGGTGCGGGAAGTTCTACCCTGACCCCTATATCAACGGCATTGTTGACCATTCCGATTTTATTTTCTGCAAATTCAGATGTAAGCCAATCAGCGCCTTCTCTGCCGGGTGCCATTACAATATATTGAGCGGTAATTTTCTCCCCGTTTTTTGTAATGAAACCTTTTACCTGTTGGTTTTCAACGATTAATTTATCAACTGCATCATCGTACATAATTGTAATTTTGTCGGTTAAAAAATCTTGCATATTTTTTAAAACATGCAGGCTGCGCTCAGTTCCCAAATGTCTTACCGGGGAATGAATAAGTTTAAGCTCTGCAAGGGTCGCTTTGTGTGCGATATCGGCAAAATCTTCTTTATTTGTACCATAAACAACCTCTGTTGCACCAAAATCTAAATAAATTTTATCCGTATAATCGATTAATTTTTCAACTTCGCTTCTTTCCATATAATCAAGGAGATTGCCACCTACATCGGGAGTAAGGGTTAATTTCCCGTCAGAAAATGCGCCTGCACCGCCCCAACCGCACAATAATCCGCATTTTTTACAGCCAGGGCAAGTCTTGTGACCTTCGCGAAGAAAACATTTTCTCTTTTCGATTTTCTTGCCTTTTTCAACCAAAACCACTTTCCAGTCAGGCTTCAGTTTCATTATTTCCAACGCAGTAAAAATTCCGGCAGGTCCTGCACCGATTATCGCAACGTTATACATCAAATTCTCCAATAGTCTATTACCTACATATTGTAGTAGAAAAAAAGTTTATTTAAAAGAAATTATTAATAAGCATTAAGTCTATTTTTTAATATTTTCAAAACCTATATTTTCTAGGTTTAATTCAAAATTCGATTTTTCGTATTCACCGCGGCTGGTCATAAAGATATTTAATCTTAACGGTTCACCAATCATCGTGCCGTTTCCTGTTTCTTTAACTTCTCTTAATCTTAATTTAGGATTTTTTATGTATTCCAACATTTTATTAACATAGCTGTTTCCTCTTGCTTTTGCTTCAAAAGTTTTTGTTGTGCCGTAAGCGTTTAAACCTTTTGATTTAGCGGGTCCGATTTTTCTTGCTATAGCATCAATGTTCCAAGCCTCGCTACCGGTAAATAAATATGCATCGACATCTTTTTTTGAAATATAATTTCTTAAACAACGCCCAGGCTCTTCAACTCTAGGAAGAAATTTAAAATCTTTTACCGCATTTATAAAAATTTTTATAATATTTTTTGACTGTTCTTTACCATTTGAGCCGTGTACCAAAATATTTGAAAGAGCTTTAATAGCTTTTTGAATATTTGGTCTGTCAACAGCCGGAGCCCCGTCAATAAAAACCTTAACAGGAATTACGCTTGTAAAATTCGGATTATTTCTTTGAACAGGGTTAACTTGCATGAAAACACCCTCCTTGACTTATCCTTATTAAAGTCCGTAATCAAAAATATTTCACTTTTTTAATGGGTAATTTAACAAAAATTAACAGTAATTATTTAAAAAGAAAGATTAATAATCCGTAAGGCTTAAGCCTTGAATCTATTCTTACATTTGGATTTGCCTGAATTAACCTGTTCAAAACCTTTCCTGCCTGTACAAAATTAAATTCTCTCAAATAAATTTTTGCAAGATTAATCGAATCGACTATTTTATCAGGATGTTTTGAAAGTGCATCTATATAAGCCTGCTTTGCAAAATCTTTATTCCCTTTATTAAAATTAATCGCCGCGATAAGCCCGTCTATATCAGCGCCGGATGCAGAAGAAATTCTTTTTGCCATATTGGCATATTTTAGTGCTTCATCCCAATCTTGAATATTCATATAAATCACCGCATAGTTATAATATACGACATATCGCTCGGCATCGTTTGAAGACAATGATATAGCCTTATTCAAGACATCTATGGCTAAATTATATTCTTTCATGCCCGCATAAACCGAGGCAAGCTGGACATAACCGTTTGGAAGCTCAGGTGCTGAATTTATATAATTTTGAGCCTCCATAATGCCTCTTGAACTTATCTGCTGGTCAGAGCCCATAACAATAGGTGGGTAAATGAGATTCTTTGTATTTAACTTATTTGGGGCGGTATTTGTGATTTCAGGCGCAAGTCTGTATAAAAGCTCAAGCGTATCTAAATCAACAGGAGAAATAAGCTGAAAAACGCTTCTGTGTCTGTCATAAGTTTTATCCAGATTGTTTTCCATAAACATTAGATTGTCTTTGTTGTAGCTGTGGCCCATAATACCCAGAGCATGACCGATTTCATGCAAAGCGACATTATAAACCTCTCTTGGCGTAAAATGTTGAGCAAGATTATTTGAATCATAAAAAATAATATCCATTCGTTTAAGAAATTCACCGCTTACAATAGGGGTTGTGTAGGCGACAACATATTTACAATCTTCTTTTGAACACATACTCATAGCATCAAGAGGAACAATTTTTACAGTAATTTGCGCGTCTTTTTTTTCTTGAACTTTTTTAAACTTAATCAATCCCCCTGTTGAAGATTGCCATTGAGAGAATGCCGAATAAATCTGTTCAGTATAATATTGGGGAAGATTTTTTACGGTATTTTCGATATAAACATTCAGCGGGAATTTTGAACTGTCCCACCTTAAAATCCTATTATTAAAAGGGACTTGCTCAATGTAATTTTCCCCGATATTAAAATAAGCCTGTTTTCTTATTTCTGAAACCTTTTTGTCTGCAATCAGACTCGCTGAATCGTCCGATTTAACACTTGCAAATTCCCATAACTCTTTTTGTACTTCAAGAGTCGGTTCCAGTTTGATTAATGATTGAACATAATAGTAGCGTATATCTCTGTTCTTGCTATTAAAATCGAGCGCAATTTTAAAAATTTTATGCGCTGTATTATAATTTTTACCCTCATAAAATCCTTTGCCGATATTCAAAAAAATAGCAGGTACAATACTTTTAAAAGAAATTATAATAAGCAAAAGTGAAATTAAACTGACGGCGATAATTCTTTTCAAATAATCATTCCTCTTGGTTATCTTTTACACCTTTATCAATTTCCAAAATTTTGGCAAGGTTTTTTGTATCACCTTTTATTTTAAAATACTCTGCGAATTTTTGAGTAGTTTTTAAATTAAAAGAACGTCCGTTTTTATCTTTATTCCGAGAAATTAAACCTTTACCGACAAGCTCTTGAACATGTTCATAAGCATTAGAGCCGCGCAAATCTTTCAAATAAGCCTGTCTTATGGGTTCTTTTAGCGCAATTACCGTCAACGTTTTAAGTACAGCGGGCTTTAATTCAACCGGGCAAAGCTTTTCTACTATATCCATATGCTCTTGTTTAACCTGAAGAATGTAACCTTCCTCATCATCTATTTCCAATGCACCGTCGCGCGATGAATAATCCATAATTAAATCCAAAAGGGCTTCTTCCGTCTCTTCGATATGAGATTCAAGAATTTCGGCAATTTCTTTAACTTTTAAAGCCCTTGCCGTGGTAAATAATACCGCTTCTATTCTTGATTTTAGTTCATTTTGTTCCATTTTATTTTTTGCCTTTTATAACATATAAATCAGAATAAAATTCTTTTTGGACAAGCTCATAATCGCTTTGTGCAGATAAAAACAAGAGTGCAATATAAGCCGTAACTTTATCCATACCAAGTAAAGTAAGCTCATTTAATTCAATTCTCTTTTCTTTCTTAAAAATCTGTTCCAAATTTTCCTTTAATCTTTGAACGCTGTTTTCAATGTATTCATCATGGGCAAGATTTACAATATCATCGGGCGAAAGATTTGCAAAAGAGCGAACCCGCCTCTTTGCACGCTCATGAGCATTTTTTAAAGACTGTTTTCTGTCAATCATTTCATAAAATTCTAATTGACGGATTAAGTCTTTTAAAGTGACTACACGATTTCTGTTTAATCTTACGCTTGTTCTACGCTGCAAAACTTCATCTATCGAGATAACATTTGAGCCGGAATCATCATAGCCGTCGTCAAAATCGTCATTGTAGTCGAGGTTATTGACTTCCTCGTCAACTGCGCCTTCAAACTCGACTATATCGATATTTTCAAGAACGTTTGATTTTAATTTAAGCAAAATAGCAGCAAACAAAAGAGTTCTGCCCGTAAGTTTAAGGTTTTGGGCTTTCATCTGAAAAAGTTGGGTAAGATATTTATCTGTAATGTCAACAATATCAATATTCCAAGGGTTAATTTTCCCTGTTTTAGCCATAGAAACAAGAATTTCAATCCCGTCAAATTCTTGCGTGACAGGATTAAGCGAGACGAATTCAAAATCAGCATTCGTCTGCCCTTTCAAGGAAGTATTTACATAATTATAATCAATCGCTTCGGCCATTTGTCCCTTTTACCCGTCACTCTCTTAACTTTACACCAGTAACTCTTGTAATCCCTTTTTCTTTTTGAGTAACCCCGATTGTCCTATTTGCTGATTCTATCATAGGTTTACGTAAACTAACTACTATAAATTGCGTATTTTCTGCCTGATGCTTAATCATGTCCGATAATTTTTCAACATTAATCCCGTCAAGGTGCATATCAACTTCGTCAAAGGCGTAAAAAGGCGCGGGCATGTATTTTTGAATAGCAAAAACAAATGCTAGTGCGGTCAAAGATTTTTCACCGCCGGACATTCCTTCTAACCTTTGTTTTTTCTTGTCGCGGGGCTGTGCTTCTATCGTAAGCCCGCCTGACAGAGGATCTTGTTCGTTTTCCAATATCAAAGTTCCTTCACCCTCTGAAAGCCTGTGAAAAACTTCTTTAAAATATTCGTTTATACTGCTAAAGGTCTTCATGAAAGTTTCTTTTTTAAGATTTTCATAACCCTGCATTCTTTCTAAAATTTGTTTTCTTTCTTTAGAAAGTGTTTCGATTTGCTCTTTTAATTCCTGCTGACGCGCCAATACATCATCGTAAGCCGTAAGCGCGCGCATATTTACAAGCCCCAAATCTTCCATGCGCTTTTCAAGACGTTGAATTTTTGCGGTAATCTCTTCGATTGAAATTGTAACAGGCTCGAGTTTATTGACTTCAAGTCCTGCCGCTTCAAGTTCTTCTCTTGCGACTTCAAGCTGCGGTTCAAGCTCTCTGCGGCGAGCCTTAAAGGATTCTATCTGCTCTGCGATTCTTTCAAGATCAGAAACATGAAGGTGTTTTTGAGTCTCCATTTCAAGCAATTCTGAATTGATTTGGTCACGCTGAGCCAAAAGTTCGCCTAATTTTTCGTTAATTTGTTCAATTTGTTTTTCATAATCATCGAGTTTATCCTGAAGCACTTTAATTTCTTCGGCATAAATCTTTTTATCCTGTTCAAGCGTTATTTCGCTTTGTTCAATGTTTTTGATTTCTTCTTCTTTGGTTTTTATCAAATCTTTAAAGAACGCAATTTCACGCCCCATTTCAGACAAATCATTGTTTGCATTGGTCAAATTTGTATTAAGACGTTTAATTTCAAATTCTGTGCTTTCTGTTTTTTCTTTCAGGTTCTTCAAATCTTCTTCGTTAATAAGTTTTTCAACTCTTTCAATCTCTGCCTGAAGCTCTTGTACGCAAGAAGTTACTTCAACGTGAGAAGACTCCATTTTGTCAAGTTTTTTAGAGATTTGTTCAATCTGAGGCTCTGTAATTTTTATGAATTCAAGTTTTTCTGCAATTAAATTTTCATTTTCCTGCGAGTTTTTAACCAAATTTGCAACCTCGATGTTTGCCTTGTTGTATTCGGTCATTGTATTGGAATAATCGCCTCTTACGCTATCGAGTTTCTTTTCAAGTTCTATTTTTTTGCTCTCGAGTGTGGCAAGGTTTTTTTCCATTTCCTTAAGTTTTGCTCTGAATTTATTCAATTCTTCATCATCGTTCTGACTGAATTTAAGCCCTGTTTTTCTGACAGAGCCTCCTGTCATAGAGCCTGACTTTTCGACAATTTCACCGTCAAGAGTGACTACTCTGAATCTGCCCATAAGTTTTTTGGCACAATCAAGATTATCAACAACAAGAGTATCGCCAAGCGCGTAGAAAAACGCGTTTGTGTATTTATCTTCAAAGTCAATCAGGTTGATCGCATAATCTATAACCCCTTTGTCTTTTGGCAAAGGCAGCTTTGAAGGAGCTTTTGAAATCTTATTCAACGGAATAAAAGTCGCGCGGCCCGCATCCGAAGATTTCAAAAGCTCAATCGCCACTGAGGCGACGTGTTCATCGTCAACCACAACGTGTGTAATTCTTCCGCCGATTGCAATTTCAAGCGCGGTGGAATATTTTTTATCAACTTTTCCAAGCTTAACTAAAGGAGCATGAACCCCTTTAAGTTTAGCGTTCATAACCGTATCTATGGCTCTGCCGAAGTTCGCATCTTCAACCGCCTGTTTTTGGGCTTCCATTGAAGAAATTTTACGATAAGCCATCTGAATATCATAATTAAGGTCGGAGATCTCATTTTTCGTCGTATCTAAATCGTGCATAGCATTCTGCTGAACGATTTTCAAATCATCCATTTCACGCTTTAGCTGCTCTGATTGAGTGGAAATCAAATCTTTATTTGAGCCGAAATTCTTTTTAAAATCTTTTAATTTTTCGATTTGCTCTTTTGCATCATTAAGCTCTTTTTGAAGATTTTTTAAATCATTTTCAAGCGGCAATTTTTCTTTAATTAAATTGTTTTCCTTGTCTTGCAAAGCTTCCAATTCTTTGCGAAGCTGATTTCTTTTTTCGATATGCTGGTCTGCTGTTTGATTTAAACCGGTCATTTCTTCAAGAATTTTGTTCAATTCGGTTTTCTGAATTGCGATATTTGATTCAATTCCTTTTATCTCATCTTTTTTAAGCTGAATTTTTAATTCGGTATCGGCGATTTTTTTGGTTTGGACTTCAATTCCGTTTTTAGCGTTTTCAATGGATTTAAGCCCGTCATGAATTTGTTTGTCTGCATAATTAATCGCAGATTGTTTTCTTTCAATCGCGCCTTTTGTTTCTTCTGCTAGTTTTTTTATTTCAATTTGCTGAGCTTCGCCTTTTTCTTTAACAAGCTCACAAATCTCCTGATACCTGCCTTTTATAAGTTCTAAACGCTCTTCCAAATCCTTGTGCTTAACTTCTTCTTCTTTTTTCTTTTTGGTGAATTCAAGGATGTTTTCATGCGCTTTTTCAAGGTTTCTTTTTATATCAAAGAATTTTACTTTATTAATCTGTGATTCAAGGTTTGTTTTTTCATCTTTAAGCTTTTGATATTTAAGCGCAACTTCTCTTTCTTCTTTCAATTGCTCAAGACGAATATCAACTTCGTTCAAAATTAAAGAAGACTTTTCCACCCGTTTTTCAACGGTCTCAAGCTCATTTGTAGCTTGCTCTATACGGCGGTCAAAGTCTGCGACTCCTGCGATTTCGTCAATTATTTTTCTGCGTTCGTTAGAAGAACAGTTTGTAATGCTTGTAACATCGCCTTGCATTATGACGTTATAGCTATTCGGAGAGATATTGTGTTTTTCTAAAATAGAGTGGATTTCGCTTAGTGTTACAACTTTATCATCCAAGTAATAGGTGCTGATATAGCCTTGCGAAGATTTTTTAATTTTGCGCCCGACAATAAGGTCTTTCCCGCCTTCAACTCCTCCAAAAGTAACTTTTACAAGCGCATCGTTTCTTTTTGTGTGGGTTGAAATAAGATGAAAAAGTTTTTCGGCACGGAGGGTTCTTGAAGTAGAAAGCCCAAGAGCAAACAAAACCGCATCAATAATATTACTTTTCCCCGAGCCGTTAGGGCCGGAAATGGTCGTAAACCCTTTCAATAAAGGTATTTCCATTTTATTTGCAAACGATTTAAAATTGTCTATTTCTAACTGTTTTATGTACATCTAATCCCACGCCCAAGCTATTCACGTATTCATCTCTATTACACTACAAACAAGCAGTCATGTCAAAATGTTAAGTAAGTTTTAAATATATTTGACATAAAAAATCGTAAACCATATAATTAAACAAAAAGAAGGAAAAACAAACAATGTTGGATTTATCTTCATTTAAAAAAGCTTTTGAGAGTTTAAAAACAATTATCGAAAGATATAATAAAGACACAAGCGATGACGGAATAAGAGATTCTGTTATTCAAAGATTTGAATACACTTATGGGCTTGCAATAAAAATAATCGAACGTTTTTTGGAAATGACAGCTGCTATTGATGTTGATAAATTTACATTTAATGAATTAATCAGAACGGCCAATGAGAAAGAAATATTACTTGGAGAACTTGAAGATTGGTTAAGATATCGTGAAAAAAGAAATATTACTTCGCATACTTATAACGAAGAAAAAGCATTAGAAGTTATTTCTATTATGGATGATTTTGTAAAAGAAATAGAATTTTTAATAAAAGAACTGGAATCAAGAAATGCCGGTTGATTTAGACGAAAAATACATAGACAAAATTAAAAAAATCATAAAAGATCACATCAGTGATTCTGACTTAAAAATATATCTTTTCGGCTCGCGTGCAAGAGGAAATGCAAAAAAATACTCGGATGTAGATATTGCGTTAAAGTTAAAAGACAAAAAAATTGAGTCAAAAGCAATGTCAATGATAGCTTACGACTTAGAAATGTCCACAATCCCATATAAGGTTGATGTCATTGATTTAAACGAAATTTCCGCTGAATTTATGAAATGCATAAAAAATGATTTAGTTGAGATTTAATTGGAGTAAAATGCCAAATTTACACAAATTTATATGTTTGAAAAATGCTTTTACTCTTGCAGAAACGCTTATAGTAATTACAATAATCGGTGTTGTTGCGGCACTTACCTTAAAAACTCTTTATTCTTCTTGGGAAGAGGTTCAATGGACTGCCGCTTTAAAGAAAAATTATCAGCTGATATCAGACGCTACAATAAGAATAAGAGAAGATAACGGCGGAACCCTTGTAGGAGCGTTTACAAATTTAACAACAGCAAGAGATTTATATTCACAATATTTACAATATATTAAAACCTGTGATGGAAATGCGTCTTTAGGCGACTGTTGGAACTCTGATTATGCAAAAAGGTGGGATAACGGACAATTTTTCACAGGTGGAGGCGGAAGCAACACAATAACTTGGTGGGGAGCTTCAACTTCAATAACCGCAGTGCTTTTAAATGGAACTGCTTTATATTTTCATTTAACGAATATAAATTGTAGTAAAACCACTGAATGTTTGAGGCTATTTGTTGATACAAACGGACTAAAGGAGCCTAACACTATGGGTAAAGATATTTATTACTTTTTTATATATACAGATAGGATAAGTCCTAATGCATGGGATGGCGGAACGGTTAATAACTATGGACAAAACGGAGCATATATGGGTAAATACAGGCTTGCAAGGTAGTAGCAGGGTACATTTTTATCTGCCCTTATTGTCTTTGCCAGCGAACGAAGTGAGCGAAGCAATCCAAAAAATGGCGAGTTTTCCAACCCGCAAAAACAGATCCCGCAATAAATGCGGGATGACATATTTTTATAAACTTATAATCTTATGCGCTTATAAACCAAAATAAGCTTTTAAGATTTCTTCATTTTTTTATTTAAGACTTCTGAAAAAGAAATTATGGGTACAAGTTTATAGCCGCAATTTTCGCTCAAATCTCCGCCCATTGCAAAAAGCTCTTCCTGGGGATATCTTCGGCAAATTCCGGGGCGATTTTTGTGAATTTTGCAAAGATTAGTTTTTTCATCCAAATTAGAACAGGAAAAAACAAGCCCCGTCTCATCTTTTTCTACAACATTTAAATAAGTGTAAAACCTGTGAAGATATTTTAATTTTTGAAACTCTTTTTCATCTTGAATAACATGGTTTGCATGCTGAACGTAAATCTTTTTACAGCATTTTCCGCAACCCAAACATTGTCCTATTCTGTAATATTTTTTTTTCAGAACTTTTGAATAAAAAAATTTTTTAAAACTTCTCATAAAATCTTTAATCACCAAAAGGCTCCGTCTCAGCTTTTTCGCACTGTGAATATTTGGCTTTGGCTTTTGAAAATTCAAGAAATTGAGGAGATGAAAGCTTCATAATTCTCCAAAAATAAGGTTTTGCCTCAGAATATCGTCCTTCGTTAACTAAATCATTTCCTATATTAAAACAACTTTCAATGATTGAAGCCTCCGGATTCAAGTAAGATTCAAGCTTTTTAATTAAATCTTTGTACTCGGGCGCGCTTTCCGGTTTTAAAATCGAATAATTTCTGAATTCGTCAATGGCATCAAAAAATTCACTTTTTGCAATGTGTTCTTTAGCTTTTTTAAAGTGCTCTTCAATTAAATGCTGATTTTCATTCAAATAAGGTTTTAGTTTTAAAAGCCTTTTGTTTGCTTTGTAATACTCTTCCTTATCCCCTATTACAAAATTCATGTAGCGATAATAATAGCAATAAGCATAATTAAATTGC
>CAZXID010000041.1:0-10293 GCA_964640325.1 uncultured Muribaculaceae bacterium
AGATGCGCATCCTGAGCGGCGGCGGGACGACCGTCCTCGCGGTGGAACGCGGCTATGGCGGCACAATCCCGGCCGCCCATGATCCGGGTGCCGCGGTCTATTCCGGGTACGACTATACCGGGCTGGTGATCGAACCGGTGGATATCGCCGGCGGCGACGAGTCGGATTGGTACACGGTGGCCCTGACACAGGCGGGTCTCGGTAGCGCCGTCGGAGGCGCACCGCTCAACCTGGGCGACAAGGCGCACGACGTGACTCTTTCATTCTGGCGTCGCTGCACGGTGCCGTCCGGAACGCCGGTGCAGAACAAAACCGACATCAAACTCCGGCTCACCGGTACGGAAAACCCGATTTTGTAGGAGGAACGCATGGCCTATCACAGCACATCCGGCACCGCTTCAAACACCGCGGATTTCCTCGTCCGCCTGAAAGATTTCCTCGTGGGAACGGTCGGCTGGACGCTTCGGGACGACCGCTCCGGCGACGCCGAGCCCAGTTACGTGCTGGCCTCCGCGGGAGAGAGCGGAGCCGAAGACATCTTCCTCCGGTTCGTCAACGACACCCCAGCCGACCGAATCGCGGTCCGCGCCTACCTATATTGGGATGCGGTGACGCACGCGGGCGTGAAGGAGGCGTTCAACACCAGCTACACCTACATCAAGACCGTGGATGCTTCCGCCTTCCTGTATTGGATTTACGCGGACAGGGATCACGTCTTCATCGTGACCAAGATCGCAGCCGTCTACTACGCGCATTACTGCGGCATCTTGAAGCGGTTCTGGTCCGGAGCCGTCGCCGTCACGCAGGCGGCCGCATCTCCGGGTTCAGGCGTTACGCTGCAGGTCAACGACGCCTCCATCTTCAGAGTCGGGGGCTATTACCTGATCAAGGACAACGCGGGAATCGAACGCGTCCAGGTGACGGCGCTGGATACGGTCGCATCTCCCAATACCGTCACCCTGGCGAGCCTCGTCGCAGCTTATGCGCTCGGAGCGAAGATCGGCGAGGACCCGCAGCCGGTCGTCGTCGGCCACTACCAGTCCCCGGGCAGCTTCTACGCTCTCAACAAGTTCGACGGCTGGGCGAGCGCGACCGGTCAGGCCGGTTCGTGCGGTGCCGCCCACGGCGGTTTCCAAACCGCCAGCAATCCTGACCAACGCCAGGGGCTCATCACGTTGTTTCCGTGGCTCGCGGCCCATACGACGGCGGCCTACAAGGAGCTGAGGGGCGAACTGATCGAGGTCTACGCCCACGGCGGCGGGGTCACGGACTCCGAAGATGTCCTCGATCTCGGCGGAGTCACCTACAAGATCTTCAACCTGTCCGGCCCCGGCTGGTGCGCGGTGAAGGAGTGATCCCATGGCGATCAGACCGGGAAACAAAAAGGAGACCGACGTTACGGCCGGACGCCTGACCCCGATGTTCCGGGTGGTCCGGAACGTCGGCAAGGCGAACAGAATCACCGGGAGGCTGAGACGTGGCAATCCGTAGCGGAAATCGATTAGCCGTAGCGCCCTTCGCGGGCCCCGTGGTTCCGATGAACCGCGCCCAGATGCCGGCCTTCCCGGCTGTCGTGTTCGAGGCCGTCGGCGCGGCATCTGAAACGCGGACAATCCGGCGCGACACGGACGCGGCCTTGAGGATCACGGCGGAGGTGGACGCCCCAGCCGACATCCAGGCCGTGATCGTGCGGCCGGTCCTGCGGAGCTTCGATCTGCGGGGATGGGTGGTCCGTTTCCCGACGGTCCTTTCCGACGCAGCCGTCCGGATTCACCGGCCGGTCGAACGGCGGAGCGATACCCGTTGCGCGGTATTCGCCGAGATCGAGCGGACGGCGGATTCGAAACAACTTGTGGTGCGCGAGACATCCCGTCAAGCGGAAGCGCGCCAGACCGTCTTCGCCGTGCTGATCCGCGAAGGCCACACGATCCAGACCTGAAGGAGGAATACGAATGTCACTTGGACTCATCGTCAAAACGGGCCGCATCCTCACCGCGCGGCTGCTCATGGGCGATCCCATCGAGGGCATCACCCACTGCGCCATCGGCGAGGGCGACGCCACGTTCACCGATCCCATCAATCCGCCCGCCCCGGACATCGATCAGACGACGCTCAAGAACGAGCGGGCCCGCAAGAAGCAGTACAAGCGCACTTTTCTCAAGGAGGACCCGGAAGGGACGCTCATCGTCAACGGCATCCATTACATCGAAACCGCCGAGGAGACCCAGACCATCGGCGTCTTCTTCCGCTTCGAGGAAAACGAGGCCAACGGCATCACCATCCGGGAGTACGGCTTCTTCGGGGGCGACGTGGCCTACATCGCCGGGCTGCAGTCGGATTATGCGGCGAACGGTGTTTACCACCCGGACACCAACCCGACCGGTGAGGTGCTCGATCCCGGCTACCTGTACGAAGTGAAGAACATCCCCGACTTCAACAAGACCTCGGACACGCGCGTTGAGCTGGTCGGGGTCATCAAGATTTAGGAGGAAAGACCATGTCCATCTCGCGCGATACGTTCGACCCGGCAAAAAACTACAAGCGGGTCCGCTACCACCAGGACCGGGACCTGCTCGACTCGGAGCTCAACGAGCAGCAGGACATCATCAACCAGGAGCGCAGGAAGCTCGCGGACATCCTCTTCAAGGAGGGGGCCATCGTAAGCGGCTTCGGCGTGACGGTCGCGGCCAATGTGCTCACCGTGGCCGAGGGGCTGGTCTACATCGACGGCTGTCTGGAGCGCGTGCCCGGCGCGGTGCTCACCTACGACCCGGCCAAGACGAGCGGCGCGGATTACGTCTATGTCGAGCTGCTCAAGTACAACTACGGCTACAACCAGGACGCCGTGCTCATCAACCCCGCGACGGGCGAACCCACCGCCGAGCGGGAAAAGTGGATTCTATCGCTCAAGGATCACGACACGAGCGGTGAGGCGCTGCCCAACAACGTGACCCAGCGCAAGGTGGTCGCCCTCCACAAGTTCGACCGCGAGACCGGCGATGTGACAGCCACTGTCCGCGAGAAATCGAACCTCTACCTGCAGGACCTTCTCGGGACGCTGCCCGGAAGTCGGATCACGGTCGCATCGATCACGGAGGATCAACTTGCCTTCGCCGCCGCCGAGGGGCTGAACTCGCTGCTTCAGAATCTGGCCGAGCGCACCTACGACCAGGCCGGAAGTTATCTGGTCAAGGGGCTCGACAGCTTCATCGGCGACAACGACGGCGAGAACGTCGAGGTGATCACCAACGCGGGCCGCGCCTACATCCAGGGGTTCCGCCTGCAGAAGGACCTGCCCACAACCACCTTGGTGCCCAAGTCCACGGCGGTCAAGTCGGTCCGCGGCGAACAGAAGACCTACGTGGTCGGCACCCGGCGCTATGCCCTTAACAACACGCCTCTCAAGGAAACCACTCAGGTCGAAGCCATCGTGGAGATCGTCTCCAACATCACCCGCGGCTCCGTCGGGGGCGGCGAGGACCTGCTCGTCCCCAACCCGGTGGTGGATATCCTCGAGGTGAGCCAGGGCGCGACGGTCTTTCAAGAAGGCGCGGATTGGCAGCAGTCCGGCAACTACGTCGACTGGCTGGGCTCCGGCAACGAACCGGCCATCGGCACGACCTACACCGTCCGCTGGACCTACACCAAACAAATGATCAAGGGGACGGACTACGTGGACGGAGGTTGGTTCGGACGTTCGGGCCATCCGGCGGCGGACGAGTATTTCTATCTGATCACCGTTCAGAGCGCCACAGGCGAGACTCAGTACGATCCCGCCAAGGTCGCCTCGCGCGATACGCTGGCCGGGGAAATCAACCGTCTCTCCTGGCTGCCGGTCAGCGGCGCGACCGGTTACCGCATCTATCGCGGCACGCAGAACACGGTCCGCGCGGATTTCCAGCGGCTCAAGGACGTGGCCTCCGGGGTCACGTCGTACATCGATGACGGTGCAGACGAGATCGTGGGCGGCAATCCTCCAGCCTCCAACACGAGCGGCCTGACCATGTCCCCGGTGCAGGTCGAACCCGGCAACCTTTCCATCATCAACTTCGGCCGCACCAACATCGGCGACGAGCCGGTGGCCGGCTCCAACTGCAGCATCGACTACGACTACTACATCGGACGCAAGGATATCATCTACGCCACCACCCGCGAGATCAAACGGTTGGAAGGCGCTCCGGCGGATTGGCCGAAGCTGCCCATCGTTCCGGAAGGCACGCTCGGACTCTGCAGTGTCGATTGTCCGCCGAACTCGGTGGATTTGACGGTCTTCAATTTCGGGCTGACCCGCATCACCATGGACCAGATCCACGAGATCATCAAGGACGTCGAGGACCTCAAGTACAACGACGCCCAGTTCCAGATGAACAACGAGCTGCAGAACCGGGACGCCCAGACCAAGAAGGGCGTCTATTCCGACGACTTCTCGAACGACGCCCAGTCCGACATCTATCACAGCGAATGGAGCGCCCGCATCGACCGGGTCCGCCGTTTCGCCGCACCGGCCAGAACAGCCTCAGCCACTGTGCTCACGATAAACCCCTCGGCGAGCAACGCATTGTTCAAGGGCAGCCTTGCGCTCCTCCCGGCATCGGAACGTGTGCTCATCGAACAGACCGACTGGTCCGAGGTCAAGAACATCAACCCCTATGCGGTATTCGAAAAACCGGACGCGTCGGTGGAGATCACCCCGAACATCGGCAGGCGCGGGCAGACCGGGATCGCCGTGGTCGGGTCGAACTTTCAATCCAACGCGAACAACGTGACCATCCGCTGCGACGGCCAGATAGTGGCATCGGGAGTTCATGCGGATACGGCGGGCCGCGTGACCGCATCCTTCGTTATCCCCGAGAACGTACGCAACGGTAACCGCATCGTGGAAATGAACGACGGACTCTACTCGGCCCGGGCCAGCATTCAGATCAACGACCCGATGATCATCACCCGCATCGAACGCATCATCGAGGAACGTATCATCCGCGTGCCTGTGGTGGAGGTGGTCTGGCGCACGCAGATCGTCACCGTGCGCAGTGATCCTCTGGCCCAAACGTTCAGCTTCACCCAGGACAAGGTGATCTCCAGTGTGGGGTTGTATTTCACCGTAAAAGACCCGTCCATCCCGGTCACGGTGCAGATCCGCGGCGTCACCACAGGTCTGCCCAACGGCATGATTTTCGCGGAAAAGGTCCTGGCACCAGGCGACGTGAATCTGAACGCCGAGACTAAGGTCGTCTTCGCCAACCCGTTTTACGCTCAGGCGGGAACCAGCTACGCGGTGGTGCTTCTCACCAATAGCACCAACTACCGTATGCGCGTCGCCACCCTGGGGCAACTGGGTCAAAACGGCGTGATCACCCGGCAGACCTATGTGGCCGGCGTGCTGCTGGAAAGCTCCAACGCCGAGACCTGGACGCCGCTCAACGGTTCCGATCTCACCATGAGAATCTACGGCTACGACTTCCAGTCCGCCGGCGAGGTTCGCTTCCAGCCCATCACCGGCGTGCAGTTTAGCGATCTGAACCTGGACGAGTATTCCTCCAGCCCTGAAGGCACCGGCATCGCTTGGGAGTATTCCACCGACGGCGGTGTCATATGGGATGCCATCGTGCCGGCGGAGGAGGAGCGGCTGCCCAACTTGGCGAACCAGGTGCTCGTCCGGGCCCTGTTCTCCAGCAGCGCCGTCAACAACTCGCCGGCGTTGATTTACAAGGACGTGAACCTCATCGGATATCTCAACAACACGACGGGGGCGTACCTGAACCGCGAGAACGAACTCACCCAGGGCGTTTCCTCCACCAAGCTCTATACCCAGATGAATATCCCCAGCGGGACCACCATCAACTGGTTCGCCTCCAACAACGGCGGGGCGACCTGGGAACCGATGTCAATCCAGACGACGCGGGAGATCGACCAGGAATGGACGGAGTACACGCTCACCAGAACCTTCTCCGATCCGAACGGAAACAAGGTCCGCTACAAGGCGGAGATGACCGGCAACAACCTGGTGTACCCGAGGATTCACACCCTCGGCGCGACGCTGAGCTGATCGGAGGGACGTCATGATCGTTCGAAGACAAGGCGGATTGACCGAGTTCATTCCATCACCACAGGAGAAGCGCGACGGTGTCCTCCGGGATCACACCCTCGAACTGCTCGCCAACCTCGACGCCCGCATGCGGCGCATCGAGGAGCGACACGGCATCTCCCCGGACGCCGCGGAGGCGTTCGCCGGACTCATGGCCCGCATCAAGCGGGAGGAGATCGAAGCCGGGCGGATCAACCGGGAACTAATGGACGCCGGATACCTGCATGAAGACCTGTCCGCCGCGGCGCTTCCGGCGCAGGCCGGGAGGACCCAATTATGAGCATCACCATCAAGAGCAACACCGACACGATTCTGGAATTGCCTGGGCTTACGGGTACGCTCGGCCCCGGAAAGAACTCCGTCGTTCAGGCGATGACCCCGGACCTGCTGCGCGCCGTTGACCTCGGCCTGCTGCTGGTCCCCTCCGGAGCTGAACCGCCCGAGGGGCTGCCGCCGGTGGTGTTCGACCACCGCTACCCGCACGTCCTGCCTCTTACGGCCGGGCGCGCTTACTATGTCCGCATTCTCCGGTCCCCGGACGCTTTCCACGACGGAAGCCGGCCCCGGAACTTCATCGCCTATTACGGCGACGGAGCGGGTACAAGCTGCGCTTTCTCCGACAACGGGCTCATCTGGGACAAAGAGAAAAAGGTCACCGGCATCGCGGCCAACGGTTATCACGTAGTCTGCGCGTTGGAGACCGCGAACCGGCTGCGCATCCTCTACTGGAACCCGGACGTTCCGAACCAGCCCTATGCCATGGCCGGGCTGCGAACCGCGGTCTGTGATCCGTCGGTCGACCCCGCCGTGTTCACGGGCGATACCCCCTGCGCCGGCGACCTGGTCACCGAGGGAAGCGTCCAGGTCTGGAACCGCGGCCATTACGGGCCGTCGTTCCTCTGGTACAACCCGCTGCCCACCTCGGGAGACGGAAAACCTTTCACCTGGCGCTACGCCATGTATTTCATCGCCTCGACCGGCGGCAACGACAGCCTCGGTCTGGCCTGTTCCGACGATGCCGTCGAGTGGAAACTGATCGGAAACGGCCCGATCCTTTCCGGCTTGATCGACCCGCAGCCTTGGGAAGGCGCGAACGGCTACGTCTCCGCTGCTCACGTCGAGCGGCTCGGCGACGGGCGCTGGTGGATGCTCTACTCCGGGGGCTCTGCTGGAAATGCCGGAATCGGCTACGCATGGTCGTGGGATCGCGTCCACTGGCGCAAGGCCGAGATCAACCCGGTGTTCAAAAACGGCAGCGGGCCGTTCCTCGAACGCTGCTACACGCCGAGTCTGGTCCGGGACGCCGACGGCTCGCTGCTCCTTTACCGCGCGGCCAAGGATGCGACCGCCTACCGCACCTTCGTTTCCCGTCTGCGGGCACCGGCCCTCGGATGGCGTGACCTGCTCGGCCCGGACCGGCTCAGCCAGGGGCTCACCGCGCGGGAAGCTGTCCGGCGTGGCGTCGGCACCCAGGCCGAGCGCGACGCAGCCATCCCTGCCCCGTCCATGGGCGACGAGTGGTTCAACACCGACCTCGCGGGCGGCGGAAAGTGGGAGAAACACACCGGGACGATCTGGAAGCAGACCTGATTTCCGGAACACCTCTCTTTTCTTCGGCTGCCGGGAAATCCCGTAATCCCGCGTGTTTCCGCAGGTTACGCTTCCATGTACATAAACCATTGGAATCAAATGGGTTATGTGTCGAATTCGCCTTGCTTTCTGTTCGGAAAGAAGCCTGTATGTGTGTGAACACAAGAGCCAATCCCTTGCCGGGAACGGGCTTACAGAACGCAAGGAGAGACCATGGACTTACGCCGGATCAACTTCGGAATCGAGATCGAGACAGTCAAACGGACGCGCGAGCGGGTCGCCCAGGCGATCCAGTCGGTGGTGGGCGGCCAGGTCCGCCACATCGGCAGCCCAGGGAGCTTCGACCCCTGGGAGGTCACCGACGACCATGGACGGGTTTGGAAAGTGGTATCCGACGGCTCGCTCATCAATGTGCCGGTCCACCTGCGGGCCGAGGTGGTGAGCCCCGTCCTGTCCTACGAGGACATCCCCGTCCTCCAGGAGGTCGTCCGGGCGCTGCGGGCCTGCGGAGCCAAGGTGGACGACCGTTGCGGCATCCACGTCCACGTCGACGCCACAGCCTTTGACGGCCGGACCCTCGGCAACCTCGCCAAGATCGTCTACAAACAGGAAGCGCTCATCCTCACCGCCCTGGGTGTGAACGAGACCCGCCGCCGCAACTACAGCAAACCGGTGAGCGACGATCTCATCGCGCAGATCGAGCGACGCCGTCCCAGGACCAGGGACCAGCTCAACCACATTTGGTACGGCTACCACAACCGGCAGCCCCAGCACTATGACAGCACCCGCTACCACGGGGTGAACCTGCACAACGTCTGGTACCGGGGCACGGTCGAGTTCCGCTGGTTCGAGGGGACGCTCCACGCGGGCAAGGTGAAAGCCTATATCCAACTGGTCCTGGCCGTGGCGGCCAAGGCGCTGAACGGCCGGGCCGCATCGAGCCGCAAGCGGTCCTTCGATCCTCAAAGCGCCCGGTACGACTTCCGGGTCTTCCTGCTCCACCTGGGGCTCATCGGTGATGAGTTCAAGACCGCGCGCAAGCATCTGATCGCCGCCCTGCCGGGGGACTCGGCCTTCAAACGCGGCAGAGTGAAACCAGACGAACAACCCGCCCCAAAGGCGGAACCCCTCACGGAGGCCGGGCCCGAAACCCGGCCTCCGGCGTTTTCGGGGGACGAGACCGGCGGGACGCAAGGAGGCGCGTCATGAGAGTGCTGATTCGAAACACCGCCCTCGACGGGCGGCCGCTGGAAGGCGACGGCGAGGTCTTCAGCGGTGAGATGGTGATGGACGTGGTCCTGGCCATGAAAGGAGCCACGCTCTTTTCCGACCAGCGGGACCTCGAGGACTACATCGACATGGTCCTGCGCAACGCCAAGATGCTGTCCGGCGTCGAGCTTACGGTCCGGGGCGATACGCCCGAGGAAAAGGCCGCATCCTTCCTCGATGCCCTGATCAAAAACGGCCTTGCCGAGGTGCAGGACGACAAACCCGCGCGGATACCAATTCCTGCCATTGTTTGGCAGGGCATCGACGCGGTCCGGCTCTCGGGGCTGACCAACATGCTCGACCGGCCGGTCGTCGCCCGGTTGGCCGGAGAGCTCGGCTGGCCCGATGCCACGCGCTGGATCGAGGAGCACCCGAAGGAATATGCCGAGGGCGTCTTCCGCGGTTTTGTCGTCGATCCGCAGGGAGGGAAACCCTGATGTGCGGGCTCGCGGGCGTCATCTTCGGAAAAAAACGGCGGCGCGCCGAGGAGCGGGAGCACCTCGCCTGGCTCTTCACACGCCTGCTGCTGCTGAGCGAGGAGCGCGGTCCCCATGCCACCGGCGCGGCGTGGCTTGATGTCGACGGTGGCCACCGTCTCTTCAAACGCCCGGTGACGGCCGAGCGGTTTGTGATGGACAAAGCCTTCGCCGAACTCCTGGCCGGCATAAACAACCGCGCCACGCTTCTGCTCGGCCATACCCGGTGGCGCACCCGAGGGGACGAACAGGTCAACAGCAACAACCACCCGATCCGCGCCGGGGAGGTGATCGGCACCCACAACGGCACCATTTACAACGCCGACTACCTGTTCCGGCGCTGGAAGATGCGGCGCTTCGCCGAGGTGGACAGCGAGATTCTGTTCCGCCTGGCCGCGAACGCCGCCCGGGACGGGGCCATGGATATCGAGCGGTTCAAAGCCCGGCTCCGACGCTGTCGGGGTCAGATCACCGCCGTCATCGCCTGCCGGACCGACCCGGGCACCGTCTTTGTGCTCAAGGGGAACCGGCCGTTGGAACTGCGCTGGCATCCCCGCCGCAAGGCCGTCCTCTACGCTTCGGACCCCGCATACCTCGACGCCGTGCTGGCGGAGGAAAAAGGCTGGCGTGAGATTTCTGTCCCGCCCATGAGCCTGGTGGTGTTCCGGCGCGAGAACCTGTCCGGGTACTCGGTGGAACCGTTCGAGTTCGTCGCCCAAGAAAGAAAGGGCGCGGAGCCATGACAGACACTCCAATGAACCCCATGAACCAGGCAATGAACCCAACAGAACCCTTGAAGCCGAACACAAACGGAATGCTGAGACTCTTCGTCTACGGCACACTGAAGCGCGGTTTCTGGAACCACGACCGCTT
>CAZXID010000042.1:0-8977 GCA_964640325.1 uncultured Muribaculaceae bacterium
AAAAACGGTAATAACTCAACCAAAAAGTCAATCTAAAAACAGTTTAAATAAATTTCAAATGCTCTTTCATTATCTTTAAATCCGGAGCTACTTTTTGAGCCAATTGACTAAAATCTTGGTTACTGCTGGCTTTGGGAGTAACGCCTAAATTATGACTTACATTAAAAATTTGTTTATATTTTTCAAAAACATCTGAAGCATAGCCGACAACACCACTCCAAGAATCAACCACGTAAGCTTTTTTGCCAAATGTTTTATAATCGGTTAAATCAGCTGATTTATCCAGGTTTACCACAACAATACTATGATCCACATTTCTGGGCATTGTTTTTTCACCATTTTTTATGAATTCAGTTAAATTAAAAATTTTTACCCCTTTCACTCCATTTAATTCAAGAGCCATCTTTGATAAAATTGCAGATTCTCCACAATTTCCGACTTTTGCAGCTTTAACGTAACGGACTAAAATTTGTAAGTCATTAAATGATTGGTATAAAATTTTTCGATATTGAGACAATAAATTGCTTTTTGCATTTAACCATGTAGACTCAATTCGATTATGTCTTGCAAAAACTCGGCTCAAATAATCGGGCGAAACTCTTTCAAATTCATTATTAACTTTTCTCATGACTGTTTCAGCCAAACGAAGTTCACGATTTCTCGACTGAAAAGAAGTTTGTTTACTATAGGACAAATTTTTTGGCACAATTTTCATAGCAATATAAAATCAGGTAAAAATAAAAATTGCCTAAAAATTAATATTTTTTAAGTTTTGTTTATAATTATCTTCGGATAAATTTCTTCAATCACACTGTGCCAATTTTCTTTTTCACCGAAACCCAGAGCAAACTCTACAATATTTTCACCCAGCTGTTGTGCGTCAAAAACCTCAAGCGGCGGGCCTGCGGGAGTTGAGCGTGCCGGATTTTTTGGATTTGAAATCATACCAAAAGAGCGAAGAAGTGTGATTAAAAGAAAATTCTTTTTAACTTCATATTCGCAAAGCCCTTTTGTGACAAATTCAAATCCTTGTGACCAAAGGTATCTTTGCATTGGCGCGGTATTTGTTTTGGCTTCAATCCCTTTATTTTTTGGTAATTTTTTTCTTATATTATAATCGGGATTAAATTCTCTTCTAATAAGCAAATTCATATCCTCAGAATAAGTTTCTTTTATCGGTTCGGGTAAATTAAAACTTGCTTGAAGTAAATGATTTTTGGTTTTATTGTTCCAAAAGATTTTAAAATTGAGCAGTTTTGAGCCTTTGTTGAGTGAGATTTCAGTATTTAAAATAGTCGTGCCTATTTTAAATTTGACCAAAAGTGCGCATTGAAGCTTTCCTTTTCTTAAAATTTTTGAAGAGATAATTTTACTCTCAATACCCTTATCACTTGCTATAGGTCCAAAATTATAACTATCGCCTTTATCTTTGAAGTCAACAAATTTGATAAAATCTTTATAAACGTTATTGTTTATTTTGTCTTTAACAATGACTTTTCCGTTTTTAATCGTCAAAGAAACATTATCATTTTCAAGTTTTGTGTCGGAAACCTCTAAATCAAGGGGGTAAAATATTTTAGGATATAATTTATGAGGCATTGAAAGAAGTTTTGAAGGTTCTTTGCACTCAACTTCTGTCAAATAAGTATAAATATTTTTATAATCTTCAGTTACGGGAATTTTGTGAATATTCTGTAAAAGTTCACTTGCAAACCCTTTTCTTACACCAATAATTTGACAATCTTTTTCAGATAATTTAGCCGAAGATTCAAACTGGACAACCCCTTCAAAATTAACAGTTGAAAGATTTATAATCAAAGACGGTTCGCCTGTTTTGAATTTTAATTCTTCAATAATTGTTTCTGCGATTTGCAGAATTTTTTCGTATCTGATTATGTTTTCTGCGTGAACTTTATCTGTTGAACATCCGCAAATACCATCGTGTGCTTGATTTTGTAACAATAATTTGTAAGCGTATTCAATAATGTTATCATAAGATTTTGTTTTATACTTGCTTTGGGCAAATTTTTGAAATTTATTTGCAAGGTTTAGCATATAAGAGCATTTTACATTGTATTGCTTAAGCTTCATCCTTGCAGAATAACACCCTTGCAAAATAAATGTTTGGGAATTATTCCTGAGCTCACCTTCGTATTTAAATTTAAAATTGTCTTTTACCAGCCTGAAATACTCAAAAGGTGATGAAAGTACAATTTCATAATCTGTTAAAAATTTATTTACTTCCTTAATCTGCTCTGAAATGTCGCTTTCCAACCCCAAATGGTCTGCGCCGATTGGCATTAAAAGAATATCGGAAGATTTTTGGGCGATTTTATCCAAATGATTTTGGATAAAATCGCCTTTTTCTTTAATGCTTAAATTAGTTGAGAAAATATCGTTAAAATATCCGCGCACTAAGTTAACAGTTTTGATTCCGTTAAAAAGGAACTCTGAAGGGATTTCCTCGGAACAGCCACGCCAAACAACGGCTTTATCTACACCAAATTCTTCTAAAATGCGTGGAATATTCTGACTGTGCCCGAAAGTATCGGCAAAATACCCCATAAAATCTTTACAGCCAAGATTTTTTGCATATTTTAAACCTATTTCAAGATTTTTCTTAAAACACCTTTCATCGGTCAAAAATTCATCAATAAGAGTATAGCAAGGACCTATAAAAAGTTTTTTTTGTTCGATTAATTTTCTGATAAGTTTTTCTTTTTCGGGATTAATTTCAAGATAATCTTCTAATGCGGCGGTTTGTCCGTCAAAGTAAAAACAGGGAATCTTCCCTTTCTCTAATAACTCCAATACCCTGTCAAAAACACGCAAAAGACGAAGCCTAAAGACTTCAAACTCCCTATACCATTCCCTGTCCCAGTGGGTGTGCAGATATGCAATAACTTTTTTCTTCATTTAATTATATTACTCTATTCAAAATAAAAAGTGAATAAATTTACATTTATTACTTAAAACTGTCCAAAATTTTTTTTATTTGTTTTTCTAAAATAGGCAAATCATCTTGAATAACTAGCCAAACTCTATACGCATCAACTTCATAATAACCGTGTATTAGTCTATTTCTCATGGAAACAATTGCAGGAAAAGGAATTTCAGTATATTTTTTTTGCAGCTCTTTTGAAATTTTACCTGCTGATTCACCTATAATCGCTATATTCAAAAGTACAGCCTGAACACACATATTTGAGTTAATAAAATCATCATACTCCATGTCTTTTGTATAGTCTTTTATCGTATTTATAGCCTTTAGAATATCCTCAATATAATCTTCATCAAAACGATTTGTTTTCATAAATACATGACCTCTTTTAAAATTCTTTCGCCTATTTTAGGCTTGAGATTTGACTTAATAACAAGGTCAACTTTTATCCCTAAAATTTTACTCAACCAGTCTTCAAAAATACAAATCCCTAATAAAGAAAGTTTTGAATTTTCTTTCAATTCAACTAAGACATCCAAATCACTTTCATTAGTTTGGTTATTATTCACATATGAACCAAAAATCCCAATTTGTTCAACGTCAAACCTTGAGCGCAACTCGGACTTTATTTTCTTAATCTGTTTTACAATATCTTGCTTATTTTTCATACCGCGATTATAACATATTTTTTATTAATCTACAATCAACATTATTTTAAATTTAAGGTAGGTTTTTAAAATAGTCTTTTTCGTTAACTGCTCTAAACGCACAACCTAAGCCATTAAAACTTGTTGTGCTATTATTACAATAACCGCCATTTGTATAGGTATTCTTTGTGCCAACAGGTAATAGATTATCATTGGGCATTAATTGAAAACAAAAAAGATCATATCCGCCCCGATTTGGCCCTTTGTTCCAGCCATTTATATCTACCCAAAAGAAAATTATTGCACCACCATATACTGGGCTTACAAGCATTCCGTCAACCGTATAAAATTTATTTACAAAATTTGAACCATTCATAAATGAAGCCTTATTCGTATAATTTTTGTACGAACTTGCAGCTGCAGGTGGACAATTTGATTCAGGAGCGCAATTATTTATTACATTAAAATAAGGCAACATTAAATTTTTAATTTCAGCAGAAGAATTATATGGGGATGTCTGAAATTTTAAATAAATAGAAGCACCTTCATCAGCTTTCATTTGTGTAATCGCCTGAGAAATCACCGAATAACTTTTTTTAAAAGCAGTTTCCAAATCTTTTCGCTCAATATTTTTCATAATATTGGGCAGGGTAAGAGCTGCAACTACACCGATTATAGTAAGAGTTATCAAAACCTCGACAAGAGTAAACGCAAAATTTTTCATACCAAAACTTCTCTTCATTTAATCATATTACTCTATTCAAAATGAAAAGTGAACAAGTTTACAAAATTAATCAAAATTTTTAAGGTAAATTTTTAAAATAGTCTTTTTCTTTAACTGCACGATATGCACAAGTATAACCATTAGTTACATATATTGAACTTGTGCTACATTGAGTCGCACTTGAATATAATGTTCCCGAAGTTCCCATAGGCAAAACACTATCATTTTGCATGATTTCAAACAAAAATAAATCATACCCTGCTCGGTTAGGTTTTTTGCCCCATCCGTTTGTATCTACCCAAATAGCTACATTATCATTTGGGCTTCCATAAACAGTAGGAGAAATAAGCATTCCATCAGCAGTATAAAATTTTTCTGTAAATAAAGAAGTGTCACCAAAATCACTATTATTACTAAAGTTTTTGTAGTCAAGAGAATTTGATGGGGGGCACAAATTACTTGGAGTACATTTATTTATAACATTAAAATAAGGCATCATCGCATTTTTTAAAACAGTACTGTTCGAGGAAGAATTATCAACTTTATTATAATAAGCCCAAACAGCACCTTCTTGGGCTTTCATTTGTGCAATTGCTTGAGAAATCACCGAATAGCTTTTTTTAAAAGCGGTTTCCAAATCTTTGCGCTCAATATTTTTCATAATATTGGGCAGGGTAAGAGCTGCAACTACACCGATTATAGTAAGAGTTATCAAAACCTCGACAAGAGTAAACGCAAAATTTTTCATACCAAAACTTCTCTTCATTTAATCATATTACTCTATTCAAAATGAAAAGTGAACAAGTTTACAAAATTAATTTAATTCAAAAAGTCAAAATCAAGTATTTCATCTTTATTTTCAGGTGTTTCTTTAACTTTGATAAAATTTGTATTAGGGATATATTCATCCTCGGAAAGCTTTATTTTATTAATTATTTTAGCTCTTTTTTTTCTATAGAGCATATCTACAAAGGCTTCCAATCTGGTTACAAATCCTGCTTCGCCGGTGTGCTCGTCTATGGTTAAATTTAAAACAGCTTTTTTAAATTTTTTAGCCTTTCTGTTAATTCTTTCTATCATTAAAGAATCGGGCCCGCATCCAAAGGCGGTCAGATTTATAATCCCGTCAACTTTATTATCTTTAAGATAATGTCCGGCGCATCCTGTCATTTCATATTCATTTGCCCAGTAAAGCTTTTGATTAAGTACGTTTATACCCTCTTGCATCTGCTCAATAGTAAGTTCGTTTGCACTGTAAACCTTAACATCCATTTCATTCAATTTATCGAAAATTCTCATTGAAACCTGTTCATCATAAATGTTGTAAGGATGAGATACAAGCGCAACCGAAATAGGATATTCCTTTGTTTCCTGAGAGATAAAAACTTTCCCCTGCAGTGCATAGCTCATTGCCTGCTTGTAATTCATGCCCGAACGTGACATAATCTTAAAATTATTATAGACTTTCCAGCCAACTTTTGATGCCTTTTTAATTCTTTTTTCGTCGGTTATTCCAAACGGTCCGACAATTTCTTTTAAAAATTCGTAAAATCCCTGATTTTTTTCTGATTTATCAAATGTAGCTTCAATCATTTGAAAATCTTTTTTAACGACATTTCTTATTAAATCCGGAAGCCCCCGTATTTTTGAGCAGTTATAAATTTTAGGAGCAATTGATTGGAAAGAAGGAACAAAAATTTTCTCAACGCCTTTGTCAATTAAATTCAAAACGTGTCCGACATAAACCTTGACGGGAAGGCAAGTTTCACTCACCACAAGGGAAGAACCTTTCGCAAGAGTTTTTTTGGTTGTTTTATCAGATAAAACTATTTCAATTCCCAAATCGGTAAAAAACCCGTATAAAAACGGATAATTAGCGTAAAATGACATTGCTCTTGGTATACCTATTTGCATTTTTGTCTCTTTTTCTACATTCATAGCAGTATGATAATCCAAACAAAAAATAATTGCTAGTTAGAGGTAAATAGGAAATGATGAATAGAAGTGAATAAGAAGCCAAGAGGCGAAGACGTTTAGAAGCGTAGCAGAATAATCCACGCATCTACGCATCTTATCTTCTTTAAATTATTCACCCCTTCACCCTCCACCTCTCACTTTTCACTTTTCAAATAGCCCAGGCGGATAACCGTTTTTGGCAATGTTTACTATTGTATTTAGAATACATAATCATTTAACAAGTTTGTTTTTTAGATTAAAAGCACAAGATTTTTGGTTAAATCTTAAAAAAACACAAGGAGGTAAAAATGACGATTAAAAAACTTACTATGGCAGCTGCGATTGCCGTCGGAATAGCAACGTGTTCTATAAATACGGCAATGGCAGCTTGTCCATGCAGCAGTACCCCAAGTTGTGCATCGCCGCCATGCGCTTGTGCAACACCTTGCAATTCTTGCTGCGACAAATGCAAATGCAACCCTTGCAAATGCAACTCGTGTGATTCCGGATGCGATTCTTGCAAAAAATCATGCGACCCATGCTGCGACCCTTGCGATAAGCCCGCAACTCCAGCATGTGCGACGTGCCCGAATACAAGCTGCGCTGATTTGGACATGAAACAAGTTTACGCTTATCCTAACGCAATTTACGGCGACAACAATTACGTGGGAGAGCAAAAAAATGCAATTTATTCAACTGAAACAGCCTGGGCGCTCGACAATTGTGACTCACTTGCACTTTCAAGAGCGGGGGTGTCTGTGGTCGGTTGTGGACAAATGACCGGCGCCGCAGTCCCCTTAACCTGTGACGGATTACCTATAATTACAGGCTTTGCTGCTCCTTGCGGATGCGGATGTAATTCAATGCCTCTTATAGGACCTTCTGCTTGCGGATGCGGATGCGCAAATAACGGTGCAATAGTTGACAGAAATTGTTGTAAAATGGACCATTCCTGCTGTCCGATTGAAATTCAAACTTCCAGCTCAATGGATGCTTTGAAAAAATCATTTGTCCCTTTTGAGCCTAACATAGCAGGGACTCAGTGCAGCTGTGGCTGCACGGGTGCAGCAGCGCCTTTATTGAACGCATTTCCTGATGTCCCGTCAAACTACTGGGCGGCTTGTCCGATAGATAAACTTGCAATGAATAGTGTTGTTGTAGGCTATCCGGACAGACTCTTTAAACCAGGCAGAGACGTATCGCGTGCAGAGTTTGCAACAATGATAGTTAAGGGCTATAACTTGAATTGCAGCGGTTTATCTACAAAAAATATCTTCAAAGATGTTCCCAAAAGCCACTGGGCCAATTCGTTAATTGCAAAAGCGGTTGATGAAGGAATTATGTGCGGATACCCCGATCACAAATTCAAGCCTAATAGCCACGTATCTCGTGTAGAAGCTCTTACCGCAATGGCTCACAGCATTAACTGTGAAATGGACTCTTGCAAGGCTCAACAAATCTTAAGCCAATATTGTGACGGTGACAAGGTTCCAAGCTGGGCACAAATTCCCGTCGCAAAAGCTCTTGAAACAGGCATACTTAAAAACAGCTTAACACCGAATTCAATTAATCCTTGTAAAGATGCTTCAAGAGCAGAAATCGCAGATATGCTTCAAACAACAAGAATTGCTATGGGCTTAGACACAAACCCTGCAACAGCCTGCGATTGCCCAAAACCGGCAGACCCTTGCAATCCTAAAAAAGCCTACATGGAACAAGAAGAAATCGTTAAAATTCCTACACTTAAATTGGAATTCCTCGACGAAATTAACGCAAAATCTTCTCACGTAGGACAACAGTTTGCCACTACAACCCTTGAAGAAGTAACTATCAACGGACACTGCTACCCTTGCGGTTCAAGAGTTAACGGCAAAATCGTTGAAGTTATCAGACCTTCAGGATGCGAAAAAGGTGCGCTGAAACTTGCCTTCACTTGTATTGAAGACTGCTGCGGATGCAAAGCTGACCTTCCAAGACAAATCCTTACCGCTCAGATTAACTGTGCAAAAACACCTAATGCGGTAGCAAGACTTGTTTCTATGCCATTTACATGGGCAGGTGCACTTGTCGGTACTACAGGAAGAACAATCGGCGGTATGATTTCAAATGCGGGTAACGCTTTTGAAAGCGTATCCAACGGAGTCGGTATCGCATCGGGCGAAATCTTCCAGGGACAATTCCGTGCCTCAGGCAGAAGCTTGCAAGATGCAGGAAAAGCAGCAATCGTTGCACCTGTTGACTTCGCAAGAACAGCCTTCAGCGGTGCTACAGGACTATTCCAAACCACCGGCGACGAAGTTGCTTACCTTGTTGACCCTAAAGGCTACAAAGTTGCAGCAGTTAACCCTAAAGAACACCTAACAATCGCCTTTGGCTGCTCAGATTAATATACACTTATCCTTGAAAAAGGGGCGGACACTTCGTGTCCGCCCCTTTTTATATTTAATATCCTTGAAGTTGTAAAAAAATTATTCGAAAAATTTATAAAAAAGACTCACCCATCTGGGTGAGTCTTTTTTTTTGAAATTTATACTATAATTTGAAAATTCTCAAAAAAGGAAAACTTTATGAAAATACATGCCTGCCCCGACAAGTACAAATACCCTAAAAACTTACCGATGCAACAAAAAAATAGAGGTTTTAATAATTTTTTGGGGGCTTGCCTAGAAAACTCTAGAACTTAGTAATAGCTTGAAACATGATTTTGTA
>CAZXID010000043.1:0-7167 GCA_964640325.1 uncultured Muribaculaceae bacterium
ATTGTCCGCAAGTATTGTTAATGCTGGTTTTTCGTATTGTAACAAAATGTTAAGAAAGTATATACTATACGTATTTTTTTATTTTTTATTAAATTTTGTTACAAAAACTGATTTTTAGGCATATTATTATAAAGTTTTTGGGAATAAAAACGATATATAAAGTATATATTTTATTAGCGAGGGTGTGTAATGACCGTAGGTGCTGTAAACGGTGTTTATCAATATACTTATGATTACGTCAATCAGTTTTTTGACGTAAACGTTTCTAATGCAAGAATTAATCAGTTAATGCGTGATTTTCACATTATCCCCACAGGGAATCAATATCAGGATTTACAAGCACTTTTCAGCGCAATGTACAATTACTATTCCGTGCAGGCAACACCTGTTCAAAACAATCAAAATAATCAACTTCCTTGGGCGCCTTTGATGCAAAAAGTCGGGTTAACTCCCACAGGAGATTTATATACCGATAAAACTGCTTTTATGGTAAGAATTGACCAGCTTCAAGGTGTTGCAAAGAATGGTTCTCAAGAAGATACAGCTGAAGAACTTGTTACCCAGTCTTATAACGTATTCATCCCTCCTGCTCGGCAAAAACAGCAATCAGCTTCGTATGACGATGTTGTGGGCATTGTTAATATGGTATTGCTTGGGCTTCATCCGGAACCTTAATTTTTTTCTAACACACTTATCTTTAACACCTCAGGGCGAAAAAAGCAAAGCTTTTTTCGCCCCATTTTTTATCTGGAATTTTATTTGTTATAAAATTAAAATATGAAATTTATTGATTTTGATATAAAAACGGGCAAAGAAAATATGCAAATAGATGGTGATTTGCTTGGGTTTGCTATTAAAAAAAAGCTGACAGAACCTGTATTCAGGCTCTATGCATGGTCGCCGGCGTGTGTTTCTCTTGGGAGAAATCAAAGTGAAGATTTTTTGAATAAGAATTATTTAAGACAAAAAAATATAGATGTAGTAAAAAGACTAACAGGCGGAAGGGCGCTTTTACATGATAAAGAGTTAACTTATTCATTTATATGTCCTATTACATTTCTTGAAAACGGTCAAAGTGTTGTTAATTCTTATAAAGAAATTTCCCAGATAATTATAGGTGCTTTTGAAAAATTGGGGATAAAATTAGAATTTCCGGAAAAAAAGCACCATGTTAAATTTGATTATTGTATGTCTGTTTCTACAGGTGCAGATTTATGTTTTGAGGGTAAAAAATTAATAGGTTCAGCTCAATTCAGAAAAGAAGGTTACATTCTTCAGCATGGTTCCATTCTTTTTGATTATGACAAAAAACTTCTTGAAAAAATATTTGATGAAAAAGTTGATGAAAACTCAATTACATCAATAAAACAAATTGCTCCTGATTTGGATTTTGAAAAATTAAAGGTTTGCCTGCAGGAAAGTGCAGAATGTTTTAAAAAATCCATGGTACAATAGCTTTGGAGCCGAAAATGAAATTTAAACAAAGATACGAAGAAATTAAAAAGAATGCAGACAAAGATTTTGAAATTTTAGAATCTGATATTTCAAAATTGTTTCAGGAAAAAAGTCCGCTAAATGTTCATCTGTTAAAGTTTTTGGCTGCGCCTTCAAAAAGAATCAGACCGCTTTTAGGATTTCTTTTTTTAAGAAGTCTTTCAAATAAAGTGAATAATAATCAATACAAGATTATGCTTACGGTTGAACTTGTTCATAATGCAACGCTTATTCATGACGATATTATGGATAATGCTTCTGTCAGAAGAAAACAAAAAACTCTTAATACTAAATTTGACAATGATTTGGCGGTGGTAGCAGGTGATTATCTGCTTTCAATTTCTCTTGAAAAAGTGATTGAAACAAATTCACCCCAAGTTCTTAAGCTTTTTACTTCGGCGATTAAGCAAACTTGCCTGGGGGAAATTAATCAATATTTTACAAAAAATAAAGTAACCTCAATTGAAGATTATATCGAAAAATCAAGGCAAAAAACAGCACTTCTTTTTGAAATGGGAGTTTTGGGCGGATTTTTGCTTGGTGAAGACTCGCAAGATACAAAAAAACAAAAAATGGCAAGCGATTTTGCTCAAAATTTTGGAATAGCGTTTCAAATTCGTGATGATTTGATGAATGTTTTAAGTATGGAAAAAAATGATGAAAATGATTTTCAGTCAGGAGTCTATACAGCCCCTTTGATTTTTGCAAGAGAAGAAAATAAAAATATTCTTAATGAAAAAAATATTTTAAAGGCAATTAAAAATACTAAGTCCATCGAAAAGACAAGGGCTTTGATGGATAATTACTTTAAAAAGGCGATTTTTTCCATGGAAAAAATCGCCGCAAATAAATATAAATCGGCAATAGTAGAGTTAATAGAAATTTTGAAAATGAGTGTGTGAAAAATGGACTTAGAAGAGATAAAATTAAAGATTAAACCTATATTAAAAGAGATTATTGAAACAGCCGTATTCGTGATTGTAATGGTTATAATAATAAGGTTTTTTGTGGGCGAAATCCGCTGGATACCTTCGGGTTCAATGAAACCGACGTTGCTTGAAGGGGACAGGATTTTTGTAGAAAGAGTTTCAAGATTTTTTGTTACGCCAAAGCGTGGGGATATAATGGTATTTTACCCGCCGTCAGAAAAGCTTAATATGAGCGGTATGGGTATTTTCCAAAGGTTGACCGGATTTTTTTGCAAAGATATTGCTTACATAAAAAGAGTAGTGGGGCTTCCCGGGGATAAAATTTTAATTAAAGGGGATGCTGAAGGAAAATACAGTGTTATTGTGAACGGTAAAAAGCTTGAAGAAAACTATGTATTGGACGAATATGACTATATCCCTTGTTCTCAAGCTATGTATTGCGGCCCTTTTGTAGTTCCCCAAGGTAACTACTTTATGATGGGCGATAATAGAGGAAATTCGCAAGACAGCCGTTTTTGGGGCTTTTTGCCCAAAGACAGGTTTGTAGGCAGAGCTGTCTTTTTGTTTTGGCCGTTGACTAGAGTTAACAAATTGTAAGAAGTTTTGCTTGATATTTAAGGCTGTTTGTGTGAGAATATTTTTAATGCCAAAGTAGCTCACACGGTGAGGCTTGACGAAACGAAGTCAGATTAAACACCAACTGAGCACAACAAGTTAATAGAAGTAACAATTAATGCCAAAGTAGCTCAGTTGGTGAGAGCGCACGGCTCATACCCGTGAGGTCGACAGTTCGAATCTGTCCTTTGGTATATTATTTTGGGTTCGGCACATTGAGTGCCGCTCACGGGTTGTATTTGCTAAAGCAAATACCCTCTCACAAAACAATACTTAATTGTTTATTTATTGTTTTATTCTTAAAATCCCTGTAAATGTTAATTTTTGTTTTATTTGTTGTTAAAACCCGCAAATTATTTTTTTCACGTGTTTTAATTACGACGAAAAGGTATTAAAAATAGGAGGCAAAAATGCAGGTTAGTAATATCAATTTAAATCAAAATAGGTTAAAAGGCAAAACATATGCGCCTGTGTTTCAGGCAAAAAAGAAATTTGTGGCAAATGATACAAAGGATCATCCTTCGTTTTTTAAAAAAGTTTTAGGCTATTTTGGTGCCGCATATACTTTGAGTGGAGTACGGCTTTTATTATCTTTGCCTTTGGGTTTAGCTGTTATGATGGGGCTTAAAAAATATCCTGAAAAAAATTCCGGCGAAATTGCCGAAGCTGCTCAAAATGTTTTGAAACAGACAGGTTTAGACAAAAAAGGATTAAGGCTATTCTTTGCGGACCAGGGAAATGAAAATCTTTTGACTAAGCAAGTTTATAGAACGATTTTAAAAAGCCAGCCAAAATCTGCTTTTGCAAGATTTAAACAAAATATGACAGAAAAAATGCTTAAAGGGTATACAAGAAAAATTTCTAAGTTAATGCCTGATAATAAAGATTTACAAAATATTAATTTAAAAACGGTTTACAAGTTTATATCAAAGTTTTATTCTTCTATGATTCGTAAAGGATTGAATGCATTTTATTTATCAAAAACAAATTTTGCCGCGACTGCAAGAAATAAGGCAAGTCTTATTTTCCATGAGATAGGACATGCTTCAACTGCAAACAGCAGCAGATTGGCAAAAAGATTACAGGGTTTAGTCAGGAGAATGCCTAAACTTGCTATGTTACCGTTAGGCTTGATTGCATTTTGTCATACAAATATTAAATCAAAGCCGGCAAGTGAAAAGAGTAAATTTACAAAAACAATGGATTTTGTAAAGGATAATGCAGGTAAGATTGTTACTCTAAGCTTTTTACCATTGGTTGCTGAAGAAGCTTTGGCGTCATTTAAGGGTGTTAATTATGCGAGAAAAGTTCTTGGAAATAAGCAAGCCGCTAAAATAGGCTTGTTGTACACACTCGCTTTAAGCTCTTATGCCGGAACTGCTCTTATTTCAGGATATGCAATGAAAGTCGCAAGCAAGGTCAGGGACAAAATAGTCTATCCTAATGAATACCAAAGACAAAAGCAGGCAGCTTAAAATAATTTTTTTTTACTGTTCTTTATTGAATTTTTGATGTAAAATTGAGTAAAAAGTATGGGTGTGTCAAAAAAATTGAAAAATGACAAATTTTGCAATCACAATATTGGAATATTATGACGGTTAAAATTATTAAAAAAGCTGTGAATACTGATTTGCACAATGAATTAAAAGAAATTCAAGAGTTTATTGACAGTCAAAAAAATATGGCAGACTATATGCAATATTCTCTCGAAAAATATCGGGGGCTTGAGGCTGTAATTGATGATCATAACAATATTAAAATGGCTTATGATGAGGTTCTTGCATATATAAATTACTTCGCATCAGCGCTGCAAAAGCTTGGTACAAGTCCAAAAGATTTTATATCCTTTTTTTCAGAAAACAACGGTTTGCATTTTATTTGTAATCAGGGAATTATAAAAGCCGGCGCCTGCTCTGTTTTAAGGGGAGCGGTTGCGCCGTTAAATGAGCTTGAATATATCCTTAATCACAGCGAGAGCAAAGCTCTTATTATTAGTGATTATAAAATTTTGAATACACTTGAATCGACCATAAATAACAACAACAATCTTAAATTCATTGTTGTGCTTTTTGCGAAAAAGGACAAACCCTCGGAGGTAAAAATTCCGGTTTATACTTTTGATGAATTTATTGAAATTGGCAAGAACAATAGTTTTATAAAGCCGGAAATTAATCCTGATGATAATCTCACAATGCTTTATACTTCAGGTACAACCGGAGTCCCAAAAGGAGTTTTGCTTTCCCATAGAAACTTGTTGTCTCAAATAAAGCCGATAGAATACGGGTTAAAAGTTGAGGTCGGTGAAAGGTCACTGCAAATTCTTCCGGTCTGGCATGCTTATGAGATGACTACTCAAATAATATTTTTTGCAAACGGGTTTCATCTTCATTTTACTTCAATACCTTATTTGAAAGATGATTTGCTAAAATATGATATTGATATTTTTATGTCTGTTCCCAGAATTTGGGAAGCTATAAGGCTTGGTATTTACCAAAAACTGAAACAAAAATCCAAAATAGGTTATTTTATTTTTGATTTTGCCGTTAAGAACAGTATTCGTTATAAAATTCATAAAATGTACTGTGAAGAAAGAACACCCAATAAAATGACAAATTACAATCTTGTAATGAGGTTTTATCATTTTATAGCGCGTTCTTTCAGAAAACCGTTGCACTTTTTTTGCACAAATACTCTTTATAAAAAAATTAAAAACGCAACAGGTTTGAACTTCAGGGCATCTTTTTCGGGCGGAGGGGCGCTTTCGCTTCAAGATGAATTGTTTTATGATGCAATCGGCGTGAATATCAGGATAGGATACGGGCTAACAGAAACTTCCCCTGACTTAACTCTCAGACATGCAGATGATAAAAATTATTTGTGCTCTGCAGGAAAACCTATAAAAGGGACAGAAATTAAAATTGTTGATCCTGAAACATTTATTGAGCTTGGAATTTTTCAAAAAGGGCTTGTGTTGGTGAGAGGCCCGCAAGTTATGAAAGGTTATTATAAAGACGAAGAGGCTACAAAAAAAGTCATTGATGCAGAGGGTTGGTTTAATACCGGTGATTTGGGATGGTTGACGGTTGATAATCATCTTGTCCTTGTAGGAAGGATGAAAGAAACAATAGTTTTATCAAGCGGAGAAAACATTGAGCCTTTGCCTATAGAGGAAGCTTGTTTGCAAAGCAGTTATATTGAGCAAATCGTTTTGGTGGGTCAGGATAAAAGTTCGGTCGGTGCGCTTGTAGTTCCGACAAAAGAGGCTTTGGAGAAGTGCGGCATTGCTGTCAACGAACTTCACAAAGGCGCCAATTTATCTATTAAAAACCCTGATTTGAAAGAATTGATTAAAAAAGAAATTAATAATTATATAAAACTAAAACCAAATTTGCAAAATGCTGAAAGAATTAAAACTTTTGAAATTATAAAAGAAGCATTTAACCAAGAAAACGGGCTTTTAAGCCAAACAGGAAAAACCAAGCGTAACGTTATTTTTGATAAGTATAACGATACTATTTCCAAAATGTTTGCTGAAAAAAAATAATATATTCTTTTAATGTTGACAATTTTGTCTTTTACATTGTAGAATTAATATTATGACTATTGTTTATTTATGCTTGGGTTCAAACAAAGGAGATAGAGTGGGCTACGTTCAGCAGGCCACGAGTCTTTTAGGCGAAATTGAAGGCTGCAGTATTATAAGAACCTCATCACTTTATGAAACTCAACCTTGGCTTGAAGTAGACACTCAATGGTATGTTAATGCCGTTATGGAAATAAAAACATCTTTAACACCATCTGAATTAATGAATGAATGTCTAAGGGTTGAAAAACAGCTTGGAAGAAACAGGCAGGAAGAAGGTTTTCAAGGTGACAGAACCATTGACATAGATATACTTTTTTACGGAAAAAATATAATAAAAGAAGATAATCTTGAAATCCCTCATAAATATTTGGATAAGCGTGCATTTGCGCTTGTGCCTATGCTTGAATTAAATCCTGATTTTGTTCATCCTAAATTAAACAAAAATATTTCAAAGCTTCATGAAGAACTTGAAAATCCTGAGATGGTACTTCTTTACGGGACAAAATTTGAAGAGTAATGTAATAAACAAAAAGGCGGGTCAAA
>CAZXID010000044.1:0-5641 GCA_964640325.1 uncultured Muribaculaceae bacterium
CCTATCTTTACACTTGTTATAATTTTTTATTAAACATTTCGCACAGAGCTTTTTGCACTCATGAGCATCGTTTTTGAACGAAAGATAAATAGTTGCTCCCATGTTAATGACATATGCGATGAGATATTCATCTAAAGTAAGTTCATTCCCATTTGCCCCATTTAGCTCTTTAAAAATCAAATCCAGTGCTGTTAAGCCAGATTTAATATTTTCAAGACTTATTTTGTCTGCATTTAAACTGTCTTCTCTTCTAAAATAGTTGTAATAAGCATCATCTACAAGAACTAAAGATTTTGACCTCAATAAAGCTCTGTTTAAAAAGACTATATCTTGCGCTTTGGGGCATTGAATCGGAAAACAAATCCCGTTATCACGTATGACGGATGCTTTGTATATGGCAGATTGCCACTGATATGAAAAAAACATTTTATTGTTCTCTTTTTTGATAGTGTCGTTTAAATTTTCTACCGTGATTTTTCCATCTGTATTGATTTTTTTTCTTACACCTTTGACTACATCGGCATTTTTGCTTTTTGCTTTGGAATATAATTTTTCATAAAAATCAGGGTCAACACAATCGTCAGAGTCAATAAATCCTAAATATTCCCCTCTTGAAACCTCAATTCCTAAATTTCTTGCAACGGAAGCACCCTCATTTTTATCCAAATTAATCACTTTTATTCTGTTGTCTTTTTTTTCAAATTCTTTCAAAATAGCAATTGAATTGTCAGAAGATGCATCATTTATACAAATTATCTCAATGTCTTTCAATGTCTGATTGCATACACTCTCAAGACATCTTTTCAGATATTTCTCTGTGTTATATACAGGTATTATTATTGATATTTTAGACATTTGTTAAACTTTTTTCTTTCAAAGTTTTTTTAAATTTGGCTCTTAATTTTGAAATGGAAACATTATAAAATTTATACTTAATAATTTCATTAGTTAATCCGCCAATATCGTTTAATTCAACATAATTCAGCAAGTAATTATAGTTTTTACGAGCAATTATTTTATTTAAAGCTTTTTTGTCTTTACACTTGTTATAATTTTTTATTAAACATTCTGCACAGAGTTTTTTAAATTCATAAGAACCGTTTTTGAATGAAGAATATATAATAGAGTTAATTTTTAGACCATAGGAATATAAATATTCATTTTTTGTAATTTCAATTGTTTCATTTAGCTCTTTAAAAATCAAATCCAGTGCTGTTAAGCCAGATTTAATATGTTCAAGACTTATTTTATCCGCATTTAAACTGCCTTCTCTTCTAAAATAATTGTAATAAGCATCATCTACAAGAACTAAAGATTTTGACTTCAATAAAGCTCTATTTAAAAATACTATATCTTCTGATACGTGACATTGAATCGGAAAACAAATCCCGTTATCATGGATGACAGATGCTTTGTATATTGCAGATACCCATTGATACGAAAAAAACATTTTATTGTTTTCTTTTTTGATAATGTCGTTTAAGCTTTCCACATTGATTTTGCCATTTGTATTGATTTTTTTTACAATACCTTTGACTATATCAGCATTTTTACTTTTTGCTTTTGAGTACAATTTTTCATAAAAATCAAGGTCAACAGTATCATCAGAGTCAACAAATCCTAAATATTCACCTCGTGCAGTCTCAAGTCCTGAGTTTCTTGCAACAGAAACACCCTCATTTTTATCCAAATTAATCACTTTTATTCTGTTGTCTTTTTTCTCAAACTCTTTTAAAATATCAATTGAATTGTCAGAAGATGCATCATTTATACAAATTATCTCAATGTCTTTCAATGTCTGATTGCATACACTCTCAAGACATCTTTTCAGATATTTCTCTGTGTTATATACAGGTATTATTATTGATATTTTAGGCATTTATATCTCTTAATATACTTTTGATTCACGCCTTGCTACATCTTCTTTATCTAGATTTAAAGATATTTTTTCCGGAGTCCAACCTATTTCTTCCTTAACTTCGTGGATGGGATCTGCCAGCAATAACTCCTGTGCATCATTATATTCTTTTAAAATAAGTGAAAAATTATCCTCTTTTGCTATTTCAAAATTAATATCCGCTACACCCTCGCCTTTCCCACCTTCAATAATAATTTCTTTTTCCAGCATTGCATTAATAAACATTTTAAAAATTTTTTCAATATTATCGTTTACACCATTTATAGTTTTAATCGATTTTAAAATATTTTCTGTAGAAACATCATTTTGAATATTTTCAAAAACAATCGTTGCAAAAGCATTCATCCCATAGTAAATGCCAGTTTCGCTGTTTATCACAATGGCTATACCATCTGCTATATCTGCAAACATTTTTTCATCATTTAACACATAACTGCCCATCTTTTTCTCCTTTTTCATACCATTCTTCACAAAACTCTCTTAAACATTCAACGTTTGCCCGAATATCGGGACTAAGGTTAATTTGATAAAACTTAAACTCTTTTACAAAATCTATAAGTTTTTTTATATTTCTAATATCATGTTTATCTCCCATTTGAATTATGGTGGAATGGACTAATTGTACAATAGCGGGACCTTTTTTGCAAGGAAAAATGCTTGGAGTTTTATCATTAACAATATTTGGAAATATGCAAGCTTTTATAGGATATTTTTTTCTAAACATACTATGATACTTTTCCACATTTATAACATATTTATCTTTTCTAGCGTTATTAGAAACAAATTTGCCATCAAAATCATAATAAATCTCTCCATACATTTTAGGGGAAAGAGTTATTATTGAATAAATCGGATAAGAAAAAAGCTTATCCCCTTCTTTTTCCAGGACTAAATAATCATCCGCAACATATTCAAACCCTTTCAGCATTGCTAACAGTGCTAATGTTGATTTGCCATGCTGTCCACGTGCACAAAACAAAAAGCCTTGATTGCTTAGTCCCACCACAGCCCCATGAACTAATGCACTGGTTGAAGTTTTTAATATTTTATTAAAAATTCCGACAAAAATATGACCCTGCTTAATAAATTCTTCAGCTTCCAATTTTTCGACACCGTAATAATAGGTCTTTTTATTTATATCATAAGCATTAATAATTCCTGTTTCTTGGTTTACATCAATCAATGGATTGTGTTTCGAATAATTATCGTCAAAAACTTTTAAGTCAATACAGCTCTTCTTTTTCATAAGCATATCTATACGAAATCTAAGATTTGTTTTTAAGTTATACTTTTCATCTAATTCTCCAGGTAATTTTTTAATATTTTCTTCTTTCCAAACAATTATTGTGGCATCATAATTAATCATATAATCCTTTAATGTATATCCTAACTGCTTTTGGAGATGAGGGATAAATTCTTCAGAATAATTAATTAATCTTACAACATGAGTGCCTAAATCAATATATTTAATTGATTTATAATTACAAGTATCTTGAATATACTTGTATAAATTTTCATAGTAACTATTCAATTGCACTTTACTTAGAGTCCTAATACACATAATACTTCCTTACAAAACGAATTATAACAAAAAAATATAAATATACATTCTCCCTTGTTTTTGTTATAATTTTTTTGGCGTGGAAGTATTGTTTTAGTGAATTATAGAATAAATGTTAACAAAAACAAATGATAAAAAAGTAAATTGTACAAAATTTGCTGAAAATTACGATTTTATTGCATCAAATGTAATAGATAATTTTTGCGATGAAATAATGACTTGTGAAGATAAACAGTTGTTAAAATTGGCATTTATTGAAAAACCATCCCAAGAAGAATTGGATGAAATATTAAATAAAATTGATATAGAGGTGTTGGGAGGTAATAAGGCCCTTTTATTATCATATGTAATGAAAAGACATCCTGAATTAAGGTTCAGAGGATATGAAGGCCCCCGGTTAATTGGGCTTTTAAAGTTTTATAGATTTCAAAACATGAAGTTGATATTTCATTTTAAAAAAATCGTAGAAACATTAAATAAAAATAAAATACCTTCATTGATAATTAAAGGTGGCGCCATGAAACATATCAGGCCTGAATTATCAAGAATCATGGGTGATATTGACATATTAATACCCTACAATAAATTTAAGAAAGCAAAAAAAATAGTTAAAGAATTGAATTATGAATTTGAAGAATACCCACATTCAATTGATTTGCATCCATCAGAAAGTATGGAAGGAACAGTTGACATTCACCGTTATATAGATATGCAAACCGGATTTGAAAAATCGATTAATAATGATTTATTTAAAAGAGCAAAAAAAGAAAAAATATTTTTTACTGATGCTTATATGCCATCTTATGAAGATTTAATGTTTCTTACTTTGTTAAATATCGAAAAAAATTTAAGAAATAAAACTTCTTCTGCAGGGATATTATTTGCTATTTTTGATTGTAAATTTTTTCTTGAAAACAAACCTGATTTTAATTGGGATATTATCATAAAAAACACAAAAAAAACTAAAACTCAACTTCAAATTAACTTTGCTATAAAATTTATAAATAAAATATCCTCCGATATTTTATTAGAAAAAATGCCAGAAGATATCTTATTTAAAAACGAGCTTGATAGTTATTATAAATTAATAAAATTTGACCGAAATTACTTTTTTTACATTCAAGACAAAGCTAAACTTGCAAGACAAACAAAAACTGTCAAATCAATAAAAGAATTCAAAGAAAATTTTACTGTTAGGGTTTTATGTTATTTGATAACCAGATTACGAAGAAAATCATTTCTAATGAAAGACATTTTGCAACTAATAAATTACTAAAAAGATGGAAATAAATTGATGCCGAAAGTCTCAGTGATAATACCTGTATATAATACGGAAAAATATTTAGAAAAATGTTTGGAGAGTGTAATAACACAAACTTTCAAAGATATTGAAATAATTTGCGTAAACGATGCTTCTCCCGACAATTCAATTGCTATTTTAAAAGAGTTTGAAAAAAAAGATAATAGAATAAAATTGATAGAGTTTAAGCACAATGAAGGAGTTTCTACCGCAAGAAATGAAGGGGTTAAAAAGGCAATTGGCAAATATATTTATTTTATAGATTCAGATGATTGGATTGAAAATAATTATCTTGAAGAAATGGTTAATACTATTGAACAAAGCAATGCTGACGTAGTTTTAAATTTAAACCTGATTTCAAATAAAGATAACAAAAATCAGTTATATGTTCATTCCAGATGTAAATTTACATCTAATGAAGGAGAGTTTATATCCTCTAAATATGCTATTGAAAATACCCCATGGAATATTTATATGCGATTGTATAGAAAAAGATTTTTAGATGAAAATGACTTAAAATTTCCGGAGGGATATATTCATAATGATCTTTATTTTCACTATATTACAAATATTTTAAGCGATAAATTATATATTTTTAAAGGTCCGGCATATTATTATAGGTATGCTTCTGAAGGCATAATTTCAACTGCTACTAAGACGAATATGAGAGACTTAGCCACTATAAAAATATATAATCTCGTTTTTGATTTTTATGAAAAGAAAAAGTTATTGAATAAACTTGATATAAAGATGTTTAATATATTTCCTTTTTTTATGGTAGATTCTAAAGATAAATATGATTATTATGTTTTTTATTTTAAAAAAATTAAAAACCATTTAGAAAAAAAAGGTAATATTTATA
>CAZXID010000045.1:0-5180 GCA_964640325.1 uncultured Muribaculaceae bacterium
ACCCTCGACATCCGGTTTTGGAGACCGACGTTCTACCAACTGAACTAAGGACGCCTAACGGGTTGAAGAGGTGAATAGGTGAATAGGTTAATAGTTAATAAATAACTTTTAAGCTGTTCAGCCCTTCACCCATAACCTATTTCGTTTCTTTATGTGCTGTGTGTTTTTGACAAGAAGGGCAGTATTTTTTCAACTCCATTCTTTCTTTAGTCGTTTTTTTGTTTTTTACAGTTGTGTAGTTTCTTTCCTTGCAGTCTTCACAAGCTAGAACCACCATTTTGTCAACTCTGCCTTTGATTCCCATTTTGTTTGTCCTTTTCCTTTATGTCATTGTTTGAGTTTACGGAAATAACAGTCATATAAAATTCTCCGCACCCTCTTTTTAAAGTATTTAAAAAGAATGTGTTTTCCACATTCTAGTCGCGCTTCAAAAATCGGCCTAACATAATAATAAAATAAAAATAATAAATTGCAAATAATTTGTAAACAAAATTTATTATAAATAAAACGGCGGGATTTTCCCTTTGGAAAAATCCCACCGAATGTTTCAAAAAGCCTACTTAACAGCTTCTTCTTTTTTATTTTCTTTAGACGATTTACCTTTTGCATCAAAGGTAATTTTATCATCTTGCATTTTAAGAACTATTACATCGCCTGCCGCATATTTATTTGTGAGAATTTCTTCTGCAAGAATATCTTCGATTCGTTTTTGAATAAGTCTTCTAAGCGGTCTTGCGCCGTAAGCTTCCGAATATCCGTCTCTTGCAAGATAATCTTTAACTTCATCGGTAACTTCAATCGAAAGCTCCCTTTCTTCAAGGCGTTTAAATAAATCTTTGAGCATAAGATCAACGATTTGACGAATTTCATCTTTAGAAAGATGTGAAAATACGATAATATCATCAATTCTGTTAAGAAATTCAGGTCTGAATGCCTTTTTCATTTCTTCCATAACAGTATCTTTAAGTTTATCGTATTTATCTTTTTTCTCATCAGTTGCACTTGTAAATCCAAGCTTAGACTGATTTGCAATCATACTTGCGCCGACGTTTGAAGTCATAATAATAACCGTGTTTTTAAAATTAATATGACGACCTTTTGAATCAGTCAGGCGACCGTCATCAAGGATTTGGAGCATTATGTTAAACACATCGGGATGCGCTTTTTCTATTTCGTCAAAAAGAATTACCGAATAAGGCTTTTTGCGAACGATTTCAGACAAATGCCCGCCGTCATCATATCCGACATATCCCGGAGGCGAGCCGATAAGTTTTGCGGTTGAATGTTTCTCCATAAATTCGGACATATCAACACGAATCATATTATCTTCTGATCCAAACATAGCCTCTGCAAGTGCTTTTGCAAGTTCAGTTTTACCGACACCTGTCGGACCGGAGAAAATAAAGCTTCCGATAGGTCTGTTAGGGCTTTTTAAACCTACTCTTGCCCTTCTTATCGCTTTTGAAATTGCAACAACAGCGTCGCTTTGTCCGATAACTCTTTCGTGCAGAGTGTCTTCAAGCTTAAGCAATCTGTCGCTTTCGCCCTCGGTTAACCTTGTAACAGGAACACCGGTCATTATTGCGATTACCTCAGCGATTTGTTCTTCGGTTACGGTTGGTTTGTTTGCTTCGTGCTCTTCGCGCCATTTTGCAGACATTTCCCTGATGCGCTCTTTAAGATCAGCCTCATCATCTCTTAATTGTGAAGCTTTTTCAAATTCCTGATTTCTGATTGCGTCTTCTTTTTCTTTAATTAAAGCGCGCAATTCTTTATCAAGTTCTTTTCCTTCAGGAGAAAGTGAACTCATCTGAAGTCTTACTTTTGAGCTTGCCTCATCTAAGACATCGATTGCCTTATCGGGCAAAAATCTGTCTGTAATATATTTACTGGAAAGCTTAGCTGCTGCAACGATTGATTCATCGGAGATGTTAAGCTTGTGGTGCTCTTCGTATTTGGACTTAAGCCCTTTTATAATTTCGATTGTTTCTTCAACGGTAGGTTCTTCAATGATTATCGGCTGAAAGCGTCTTTCAAGTGCGGAATCTTTTTCCACGTGTTTCCTGTATTCATCAAGGGTTGTTGCACCGATAACCTGAATTTCGCCCCTGGAAAGTGCTGGTTTAAGGATGTTTGCAGCATCAATAGCACCTTCTGCAGCACCTGCTCCGATTAAAGTGTGCATTTCGTCAATGACAAGAATAACATTTCCCGCCTGACGAATCTCATCCATGATTTTTTTAAGACGTTCTTCAAATTCGCCCCTGTATTTAGTTCCTGCAACCAAAAGCCCCATGTCAAGTTGGATTACTTTTTTGCTGTCAAGAATGTCGGGGACTTCCGAGTTGACAATTCTAATTGCAAGTCCTTGCGCAACAGCGGTTTTCCCCACGCCGGGCTCACCGATTAAAACAGGATTGTTTTTTGTCCGTCTTGCAAGAATTTGTATAACACGCTCGATTTCTTTTTCTCTGCCGACGACAGGATCAAGCCTTAATTCTTGTGCCGCAAGAGTTAAATCTGTTCCGAATTCATCCAAACTCGGCGTTTTTGCCTTGCTTCCGGAAGATGAGGATGCCCCTGAAGAAACCGCTTGAGGTTTTGATTCACCGAGCATTTTAACTACATTGCTTCTGATTTTATTTAAATCTACGCCTAAATTTTCCAAAACACGTGCGGCAACACCTTCGCCTTCGCGGATTAGACCTAATAAAAGGTGTTCTGTTCCTATATAATTGTGACCAAGCTGACGCGCTTCATCCCATGACAATTCCAAAACCCTTTTTGCGCGAGGCGTGAAAGGAATTTCAACGGCAACAAAACCTGAACCTCTGCCGATTATTTTTTCGACTTCGACTCTTGCATCTTTGAGGTTAACCCCCATTGATTTAAGGGTTTTGGCTGCAACACCTGTTCCTTCGCCTATTAAGCCAAGCAAAACTTGTTCTGTTCCAACAAAGTTGTGACCTAATCTTCTAGCTTCTTCTTGTGCCAACATGATTACTTTTATTGCTTTTTCGGTAAAACGCTCAAACATGTTCTCTCCTATTCTTAAACTATGGCAATATCATACCTAAAAAAGCAAAAAACTTCAAGGGGCAAAAGAAAACAAATATTTTTTATTTTTATCATAAAAAAGCAATTTTTTTAGATAAAATGTTTTTATATTAATATAAGATGTTAAAATTGGGGATATCTATGATTGGTGGATTATTTTTGAACAATAATTTTAATAGCGGAGTTTTAAACTTTCCTATTTTGCCTTTTAATTTTTTAGGTTATAAATTTGAACCGCAAACTTTACCTTTTAATATATGGGGTAATGATAACCTTAATTCTAGTAATATTCTTTTTAACAACTGGGGAAATAATAATTTTGAATATTTGTCTTTTAATATGGATAATAAAAATTCAATCTTGACTAATTTTGGTTTACACTTTAATAATTTCACCCCTCCGGTGATGCCAAATATATTAAGTACAAACCATAGTCAGTCAACAGGTAATTCAAGTTTAATATCAAATGCCAGTAAATACTTAGGCTACAACAGAAATGACGGAAGCTATAAATTATTTACAGGCGGTGCAGATCAACCATGGTGTGCTGACTTTGTTTCTTACGTCATAAAAGAAACTTATGGAAACAGGTACAGTTGGTTGAAATCATCGTCAGTAAGCCAATTAAGAGACCAAGCAATGAGAAGGGGGCAATATATTAATTTAAGCGATGTAAGAAATAAAGCAGATTACATTACCCGTCTTTTACAAGAAGGAAAAAAATTAATTTCAATTGAAAAAAATGGTAAAAGCCACACCGGAATAATAACAAAAGTTGAAAATAATCAGGTATATGTAATAGAAGGTAATGCCAGCAATTCTGTAAGGACGAACAGATATAATTCATCCTGGAATACTTTATCAGGCGTTATAGTCCTTTCTTAAAGAGTTTAAGAAGTTTTTATATACTTTTGATTTGCAAAAACGGTGTGAATTAAATGACCAACTTGACAATGAATTTTTCTTTAGATATATTAGTATTGATGAAAGGAAATACAGGCTCCCATCGTCTAGAGGCCTAGGACACCTCCCTTTCACGGAGGCGACGGGGATTCGAATTCCCCTGGGAGTATTTATTTTTAAAAGCGGCAATAAGCCGCTTTTTTAGTGCGATTATATTAAGGGAATTACGAATCCGATATGTTTCTTCCGCAGGTCGAAACATACGGGATTAACAGGCAACCTGCATCCTGCCTCGTACGGCTCGTGCCGCTCGCCTACGATGCAAGAGAATTCCCCTGGGAGTACCATTTATTAAAAAAGACGCTGAAAAGCGTCTTTTTATATAATATTCTTGCTGGCAAGTATGCCCACCTTACGGATTTTGAAGGCGGAATGGCAATTCCGCCCTACTAATTAATCCCAAGGATAGTCATCTGCAATTTTCCATCCGTCTTTGACTATGAGTGCACTACAATTAATTCCTCTATAAGGATTTGCTTTGCTGTTGCAACCACCCCAACCAGTACTTGTTAAACTACTTCTGATAGTACTTGTACTCGGAAAAAAATCAGATTTTCCATTCATAAAAAACCTTATTTGAAAAATATCTTTACCCATCAAATTGGGTAATTTTTTACCATTTATATCAATGTACACTATTATATCTATAGGAGTATTCCACTTTGCAACAACAAAGCAGGTGTCCATACCATTGACTAATCTTAAAACCCTGCAAGTGGGGGAAAATGCAGTTGTTTTATCCAAGTAATAACTTGGAGTCGCTCTACAAGTGGAACTACCCCAATAATTAGGTGCACATTTTTGGTAAACCTTTAAATAAGGTGTAATATATGTGTCTACAAATGTTGTCAGTTGCGTGTTGTTTGATACGTCTTGAATCCCCCAATTCGTAATAGGTCCGTTATCTACAATGGAAGCATTTATCGCTTGAATTAGTATTGAATAAGCACTTTTTAATTGCTCTACTGTTTGTTGCTTTTGGTATTCTTTTATTAAATTCGGCAAGGTCAATGCCGAAATTACTCCGATTAGTACTAAAGTTATCAAAACTTCGGAGAGCGTAAAAGCAAACCTTCTGTCATCCTGAGCTTGTCTCAGGATCTTCCCGACATGCGTATATGGGTTAGATGCTGATACATCGTTACCGATACTCTCCCTTG
>CAZXID010000046.1:0-5146 GCA_964640325.1 uncultured Muribaculaceae bacterium
TAATTCTTTTAATTCTTTTTTTTGATAATAAGATATTTTGGGTCCCCCTCAAATAAAAAAAAAGCGGCGAGTCTTTCCACTCGCCGCTTTTCTTGGAATAATTCCAATAAGCTCAAATATACTAACCTGAAATAAGTTTTAAAGCGATACTTGGAGCTTGGTTTGCAGCTGCCAACAATGAAGCTGAAGCTGATTGAAGAATTTGTGCTTTTACATAGTTAGCAGATTCTTCAGCAACATCGGCGTCTTTGATGGTTGAATTTGCCGCAGAAAGGTTTGTTTGTTGTACTTTTAATCCTGTAGCAGCAGCGGATAATCTGTTTTGATATGCTCCGATAGCTGTTACTTTGTTTGTAACTGCAGTTATAGCTGCATCAGAAATACCTAAGAATGCTGCAGCACCTGAACCTGTAGCATTAAATGCAGATTCAAGGTTTGTTTGTGTAAAGTTTGTGTTCAATACAGAAACATAAGCTGCACCAAATACATCGCCGCCTATAGATATTGAATCATAAGCCTGACCGCCTGTACCTACTTGAATAGAAACTGCGGTTGTCGTGCCATCCAAAAGTTTTTTACCGTTGAAGTCTGTACTTGCAGCTACACGCGAAATTTCAGCAACCCTTTGTTTTGCTTCGTTAAGCATAGCTACCCTGTCAGATGCAGTATAAGTACCGTTAGCAGATTGTTCTGCCAAGTCTCTTATACGTTGTAAGTTTTTCTGGATAACTCCTAAGTTTCCTTCAGCTGTTGTCAATAGGTTTGAACCTATTTGAACGTTTTGTGACGCTACTTTTGAACTGGACAGTGTTGTTTCAAAATTTGTTGAAACTGCCAATCCTGCTGCGTCATCTGATGCTGAGTTAATTTTAAAGCCGGTTGACATTCTCAACATCGATTTGTTCATTTGGTCAGTCGCTGAACTCAAATTGTTTTGAATGTTCAACGCTGCTAAGTTTGTGTTTACTACAATTGCCATAGTTGATCTCCTTTCAAAGTGACCTTTTTACTTCCTTGTGTTTCCTATTTACTTTCGAATTGCAATCATTAAGCAACAAAAAATCTCAACATATTCTTACTACACTTGCTTGTTCGCACTTCGAATAAACATTTGTTGCGAAAACAGCATGTCACAACAAAAAGTGCTGTTAATGCTCCATCTTCACATACACATATTACGACTAATCCGAGGACTAATTAATTCAGATTTAGTTTGAAATATCTGATACTTTAGTATAAATCTTTTAATATTAAATTTAAAGAGGGTAAAAGTGTTTTTTAAACATTTCTTAATATAAAAAAACAATCAATACTTGACAAACTCAATAGGTAAAAGGGTTTTAAAGTATATAAGTTTTATATTTTATTTAACTATTATTGTAAACTTTTATTACTATTATAAAGAAAGTTTAAAAAAATGGCATGGGTTTTAGTATAAATTCATTGAAATAACTTTTTTAGCAATTCTTACAGTGTTTAAAGCCGCACCGATAAGTAGATTGTCCGCCACACACCAAAGCGAAATTGCATTGTCAAAAGCAAGATCTTTTCTTATTCTTCCTACATAAACGGGGTTTTTGCCCGCAGCATCTGCCGGAGTCGGATATTTATAATTTTCAATATTGTCGACAACTTCAATACCGTATGCATTTTTTAACAGTTCTTGAGCTTGTTTTGGTGTTATTTCATTCTCAAATTCTATTGTAACGGCTTCCGAGTGCCCTCTATAAACTGGAACGCGAACGGCAGTACAAGTTATTGGTGTTTCCTGCGATAAATGTAAGATTTTTTTTGTTTCATTAACCACTTTCATTTCTTCTTTTGTATAGCCGTTTTCGACAAAAGAATCAATTTGAGGAATAACGTTAAATGCAATCGGTTTTTTAAAAACTTTGTTTTCAAAGCTTTTTTCATCTAATGCAGCCCTTGTGTTTTCTCTCAGTTCTTTAATCGCAGCAATGCCCGCTCCGCTTACCGATTGATAAGTTGAAACAACAAGGCGTTTTATTTTTGCAAAATCGTCTAACGGCTTTAAAACAAGCATAAGCTGAGAAGTTGAACAGTTGGGATTTGCAATAATCCCCTTATGTAGTTTCAAATCCTCGTCATTAACTCCGACAATTACAAGCGGGACATCTTTATCCATTCTGAAAGCACTTGAATTGTCAATAAAAACACAGCCTCTTTTAACAGCTTCCGGCGCAAGCGCGAGGCTTGTAGAGCCGCCGGCAGAAGCAAGACAAATATTTAATCCTTCAAAGGATTCGGGTTTAGCTTCTTCTACTTTATAAATTTTGCCTCTGAATTCCATTTCTTTGCCGGCACTTCTTGCACTGGAGAGCAGCTTTAGGTTATCAAACTGAATATCCAGTTCATCCATAACCTTTAAAATTTCTCTTCCGACAACACCTGTTGAACCAAGAACTGCTATATTAGGTTTGTTCATTTATTTATCCTCTATCATTTAAATGTCATGCTGAATTTATTTGACTTCTTTTCCCGAAATCTTTGATTTCGTGGAAAATGTCCTTACGGTACATGTGGATTATCCACTCTTTAGATTTAATTTTCAATAGTATCAGCATCTTACCATTTTAGTAAGCTGAATAGATCCTGAAACAAGTTCAGGATGACGTAATTAATTATAATATATTTTCAAGCCCATACACAAAATCTTTGTTGTTCATAACATGTTTTATTGCCAAAATCACACCCTGCATATAGCAGGCTCTGTCCATTGTATCGTGGCGAAGTTTAAAAATCTGCCCCGATGCGCCAAAAATCACCTCTTGTGAAGCAATATAACCCGGAAGTCTTATCGAATGAATATGAATATCCGAATAAGAAATTCCGCCACGAGAGCCTTTTATCAATTCAACTTCATCGCAGTTGCCTTTAGCAAAAGACTTATTTGAACTTTCAGAAATCATCTTTGCGGTTTTTATCGCAGTACCTGAAGGAGCATCCTTTTTTTGATTATGGTGAAGTTCGATTATTTCAGCGTTATCAAAGTATTTTGCCGCTTGCTGCGAAAACATCATCATCAAAACCGCGCCTGTAGAAAAATTAGGTGCAATCAGGCAAGAAACACCTTTTTCTTGCGAAAGTTGTTTTAATTCTTCGATTTGAGCATCTGATAAGCCGGTTGTTCCAATTACGGGGCGAATTTTATTATTTAAGCAAAATTTTGCGTTTTCGTAAATTGAATTTGGTTGGGTAAAATCTACCAAAACATCTATTTCTATATTTTTAATTGCTTCTTCTATGTTTTTAAAAACGCTTTCACACTCGCAGAGGTCTATTTTTGCGACAAGTTCTATTTCAGCATTTTCGCTTACCGCTTTTATCACTTCTTTGCCCATTTTTCCGCAAGCACCGCATACAGCTACTTTTATCATTTTATCACTACACGAAATTTTTTTAATTTCGCCCTTTCCTGTGTTTAGAAATATTATTACCTGTTTATTTTTTTAGCGGGCTTATTAGACTTATGCATTTGCTATTCCTTGCGTTGTCCCTCTTTTTTAAGAAACTCACCCGCTCACATCTGTTTTGCTTGGCAGATTGTTAGTTATAATTATATAATAAAAATTCTTATGTTAAAATTGTTTCTATGAATATTTTTTCTCAAAAAATTCCAATAAACAAGCAGGAAGCGATAAAAGACTTTATTTTGCAAAACTTTCAGGCAATAGTTAACCCTAAGCAATATACTTTTTGGGTGATTAAAAACAAGGATTTTGTAGCAACTTTTTATAATTCCGGCAAATTTGTTGTCCAAGGGAAAAATATATGTGGATTGCTTGATGTTTTAAGTTCAAATTTTCATGAATTTATTGAACATGAAGGCAAGAAGGCAGGAGGGCAGGAAGACAAGATGACTTTCACCTGTTCACCTGTTCACCTTTTAAACTATATAGGTACCGACGAATCAGGTAAGGGCGATTTTTTCGGCCCGCTTGTAATAGCAGGCGTTCTTGTTGATGAAAAAAATCGCCCGATTTTTGAAGAATTGGGGATAAAAGACAGCAAAATGCTTAAAGACGAAAATATTTTAAAAATGGCAAAACAAATTCAAAAACATTCTGTTTTTTCAACGGTTGTTATTTCAAATGCAAAGTATAATGAGCTTTATAAGGAGTTTAAGAATTTAAATAAGCTTCTGGCATGGGGGCATGCAAGGGTTATTGAAAACGTTTTGGAGAAAAAGCCTTGCGAATACGCTCTTTCAGACAAATTTGGAGATGAGAGTCTTATTAAAAATGCCTTGATGAAAAAAGGCAAAATCATCACTCTTGAACAGAGGGTCAGGGCAGAAAGCGATATTGCGGTTGCGGCAGCATCGGTTCTTGCAAGAGCAACTTTTGTTGAAAAAATGTATAGTATGGAAAAATTTTACGGAATAAAATTTCCAAAGGGATGCAACAATCAAGTAAAAAGTTCAGCCAGGCAATTTATTGAAAAATATGATAAGGGCAGGCTGGTTGAAGTTTGTAAGACGCATTTTAAAACTTTTCAAGAAATTTAAATAGAAGGCTGGGCTTATCAATTCAAGAAAATGAGCCCTAAAATTCATTGACACAAAAAACTGTTTATATTACGATAAACTTCAAGTCCAAGCCTTTATGGGCCTCGGTGGCGGAATCGGTAGACGCGTTGGACTTAAAATCCAATCAGGTTAATTACCTGGTGCCGGTTCAAGTCCGGCCCGAGGCAAATTTTTAAAAGGGGTTATCTAAATGGATAGCCCTTTTTTAATTTTGAGGTAAAGATAATGGATAATAAAAAGAAATTGGCAAAAAAGAATAAGAAAAAAATTGTTTTTAATGGAGTTAAGGGGCTTAATATTGATAAAAACGAGTACCAGGAAATAGTTTTATCAAATACGAATATACCGGATAAGATTTTTAAAAAGTAGGGATTGCGATAGTTTACTTGCAAATTTTTCAAGTGCGTGTAATAATGATAGTGGAAGTAAACTTATTTCTATAATACGGGATACTCTGCGGAGCAAAAGGATTAAGCATCGTTTTGGGATAGGTAAGCTTGGTAGCTCGTCGGAAAATGACAATTAAATAAAATGGAAGACATCGCGGGATGGAGCAGCTTGGTAGCTCGTCGGGCTCATAACCCGAAGGTCGTTGGT
>CAZXID010000047.1:0-4414 GCA_964640325.1 uncultured Muribaculaceae bacterium
TGTATTTGAACATATTCTCACCCTCTCATGAAAATTTGTTCTAGGCAAGCCCCATAATAAATATAAATAAAAAACTAAATAAATGAAAAGATAAAAAGTTTTTATTTGCTTTCTTGCCTCATTTATTTAAAAAATGTTAAAATTTGTAACAAACTTTTTATAAACGGTAAAGTAATTAAAAAAATATGTCGATATGAGATGTAGGAAAAAGGATTTAAAGGTCGAAGAAAATTTTTAGTTAGGGAAAAGGAACAAAGCAATGGGATTGGCAGCATCACAAGCAAGATTAGTTTTTTTAACTTTTGAAGCAAACAGCGTTTCTTTTAATATGCAAAGATTGGCTATGCAGCGATTAAGGCTTACAGGCGAATCTGATAAAATTGCCAGCAACTACGACAAGGCTATGGACACTATTTGCTACACAACTGCTTGGCAAGCAAACGGGAATCCTGATGCGAATTACATGGCTTTAACATATAACAAATTTATGACCCCCGGATCTGATTTTGGTAAACAGTTTTTACTTACAGATTCTTGCGGCAGAGTTGTTTTATCCAATAATTACTGTTCAAAACTCGGATTAATAGGAAATTCCGGAAATACCGGCTCGCTAAATAAAACTTTATCAGAATTTCTACAATCAATAATGCAAATAAATGAGCTTACCGCAAACGCTTATATAAATGGTTTCAGTTCTACAACTGAAACAAGCCAAAGCACAAGCTTGTCTGTATTAGAATTATTAAACAGTGAATTCATTGATGCTGCTAATAGTACCAAACAATCAACTTCTGCTTCTTGGAATCTTGATACATTAGTTTCTTCTAATTTATCTTGGGCAGAAATATATAACAGAAATCTTGACGTACTAATTTCTGATCATGATGATCAAGACAACTCTGCCAATTTTAAAAAATTATTAGATGATTTCTACGGAGATATCTGTTCTAGATTCAATATTAATAGTGATTCTTCTGCAGCTCTAAAATATGCCTATGATCAGACCTACAGTAAATTTACCGGGAATCAACAAAACGTAGGCAGTGACAATGATTCTTCTACCGTATGGGACAAATTAAGAGGGGCAAGAGCTACCGGTATAAATGGAATTATAACAGTCAATGAACACGGAACCTTTTTCGAATCCGACGGCAATGCCGGTGGAGCAAAAGTAAATGTCAAAAACATGATTGATACATTTTTCACATATTATCAAATAAAAATAGATGAATTAAACGGACAAACAAATAATTATCAAGTTCATAATACCGTTTCTGGCTCCACATATGCTAATATTTCAAACATGATGGTTTACTCTCAAGATCCAATCAGCAGCCCCGAAGCAAATTCACAACAAACGGCAAATTACTATATAAATCTTTATAATGCAATTAAAAAAGATGGCTGGGTTCGAGTAAGCGGCATTGAAAATATGAGCGAAGCTGATTTTGAAAACAAATTGTTAGAAGAAGCCTACAAACTTAAAACTCTAAACAGCGATGGCAGCTGGTCTGATTATTCAGCATCTTCTCTTCAAAATCAGGGAGAAGAAGTTTGGGTTGAAGACGAAGAAGCTACTGAAGCTGCACACAAAGATGCCGAAAGAGAATATGATCGTAAAAAAGCCCAAATTAAAGGAAAAGAAGATAAATTTGATATGGAACAACAACAATTGACTACAAGATACAATTCTCTCACAACAGAAATAGACTCTGTTAAAAAATTAATAGACAACAATATACAAAGAAGCTTTAAATTATTCCAAAGCTAATTAACAGGATTGCTTCCTTTCAATTTGCTTTGCCATTCCTGCTTTGGATATAGCATTGCAACAGGAAGTTCTAAATAATTAACTTTATTATTCACAATTAACCAGGTAAAATAAATGGTAAACAATCTTTCCGACAAAAATCCTAATATCCTTTGATTATAAGCATCGTAACTGCTTATATCAATCCTTTTTTCCAATTCGAACAAAATATCGAATACCCACTCTATAATTTCATTATAGAGTTTCTTTTTTGCAATAAAAATGTTACAAGTATACATTTTTTTATACGAATGGACTATATTCTTTGCATGAGCTAACATTTCAGGATGTTTTTGGCCTAAAATGTCAAGCGCAAGCTCCAGGTCTTTTATATTGTGCACCCGAAAATATTGTTCATAAATTGTTTCGTCTTCATGGAAATTATAGGCTCTGGGTAAAATTAAATCGTATTTTTTAATCACATCCCTTGCATGAGTTAAAATCCCTATTTCGTTCAAAAAATTTTCATCTTTTTCCCAGAAAAATTTGCCCATATCCTTAAAATTCAAAAACCGCCTGTAGTGAAAAAGACCCTTGTAATCCGCATCAGAATTTTTCCAAACCCAATAGTGAGCCGTCATTTCAGCAAAAATAGGATTTTGTGATGAAATATTTTTCCCCGTATTATCTTTAATAAAAGGAGCAAATTCCGACAAGTCGGAATTTGCTCCTTTTATTAAATCACTTCCTGCCAAAATAGGTATCAGCAGGTCATTTTTAAAAAGCCTGTCATTTGTATGATACACAACATATAATTCAATTTTTTCAACATCTTTCATACGCTTATATTTTATCACAAATAAAAAGGGGGCATAGACCCCCTGAAATTAGTCCCATTGTGTTTGTTAATTATGAACCTACTAACTTAAGCGCCTCTTCTAAAAGCTGCTTTTGTGATTGAATTAATTTATTTGATAATTCCAACTGAAGTTTTGCCTGTTGAAAATATGCTATGTTATCTTTAAAACTGGTATTTGAAAGTTCCAAAAGCCCTGATCTGATTTCCCCCCTGCCGATAACAGGCTTTCCTGACTCTTCGGTTGCAACATATTGCCCTTGATTAATTTCATAAAGTCCCTGAGGATTATGGAAATTCATTGTGGCAATTCTATACAAAGGCACCATTCTCTTGCCTTTGTCGGCTTTACCATAAATCGTTCCGTCTCCTTTTATCTCATAATCGTCATATTTACCCAAATATTTGCCGTTATTGGGGTCTATCCAAAGTTTTATATTAGTCGTCGGAATGCTCATAGCTCCACCCTTTGAGGCCGTTTGCTGGTACAAATCCGCATCAATGGATTTTATACCTTGCATAATTTCACCTTTATCGTTAAGAATATAGCCTTGAACATTATAGCCGTTTTTATTTTTATATACCCCTTCTTTGTCAAAAGTAAAATCACCGTGACGGGTATAAATACTTTGTCCTTGAGCTGTTCTGGTCAAAAAGTAACCTTGCCCCTCCAAAAATAAGTTTGAATTGGAAGTCCCCGGGGTTGATTTTCCTTGACCAAGGTTTTTGTTATAATTGTCTGAAACAACTCCGCCTAAAAAAGTACTAAAAGAGACTTTATTCTCTTTAAATCCTGGAGTATAGACATTTGAAAGATTTTCAGCCAATACATCCATCCATTGAGTTGTCGCTTTTTGCGTATTTAACGCAGTAATAAATGCATCATTCATTATCTTTCTCCTTATTTTTTGAGTTATTATTATTTTGTTGTTGCTGTTGTTGCTGATGCTTTCTGTACGATAAATTTTCATAAGGTAAATTTTGTTGATCAAAAGAATGTTTCAACATCGGAAGATTAAGCTTCAAATACTCTTCTACCGCCTTATCGCCAGGAATAAAATCAGCAGAAAGCCTACCTTGTTTATCAATTTTTAAGATGATTGAAATATCTTTGTCAAAATCGATTCTAAAGGGCCTGTTTGTTTTTATGGCATTTTGCAAAGCATCCGTTAATCTTGCAGATACTTGAATTGATCTTTCAACTTCCTTTTCATCTGCTTCAATAAGAATTTCTCTGCCGGTCATTTGTAAATCCGTATTATTATTTCTCACCAGATTTACAAAAAACATTCCATCATTTATTTCCATCTTTACAGTTTTGTAATCAATTATCGCTTCAGGCTTGATTTTGTCATCTCTTTTGGCTTTAATTTCAGAAAAATCTCTATTGCCTGTTTTTACATCTGCAAAATGTTCAATTTTAATTGCATCGTCTGCAATAATCATTGGAGTTTCTTTTTTTACAATATTATGACTGTCGATTTTCTTTAAAGAGTTTTGCAACGGCTTACTTCCGACCGTTGTAATAACATCAGGATGAAGCTCAACTTTTGTCTGTTGAACAACTTCCGATTTGATTTTCGTTTCTGATTCATTTTTTATTACCTGAACTGCTTGAGGCTTTATTTCAATCTTTTCTGCCTGTTGAACTGCTTTTGGCTGAACCTCTTGGATCTCTTCTGCACGCTCTATCGGCTTAACAACAGGTGTAACCGAAGGCTCTTTTTCAATTCTTTGAGGCTTTATTTCAATCTTTTCTGCCTGTTGAACTGCTTTTGGCTGAACCTCTTGCACAGTTTCAGGCTTAA
>CAZXID010000048.1:0-4063 GCA_964640325.1 uncultured Muribaculaceae bacterium
ACGGGTGGCTGTGCCGGTTCGGCTGGAGCTGTCGGTGCTTCAGGTGGTGTCGGTGCTTCAGGTGGTTGCCCTTCATCTGAAGACATTGGTCTTACATAAGATTGCTGATAAGGCCTATGGGTACCTGCAAAGGGAATATTTAAATCTACTTTTCTTGGTCTTTGAAGTCCATCGGAACCTTCTTGGCCGGTAAGCCCAAAAAACTCCCTGGCGCTTTCAAGCGTGATTTGGTTTTCATTTTTAAAACTAAGCCCCATTGCCTCCATAATTCTTGTTTGTTCTTCGGGTGTGAATTCTACAATATCTCCCGCATAAACAAGGTCTATATTGTTTCTTCGACAAATCTCGGGTCTTCCGTCATGTTTTCTTTCTGCCTGAATTTCTTGTAAAACCTGTTTTACTCTTCTTTTTTCTTCAGAGTCAATAGTTCCGCCGGATATTTCAAAAATCGAGGGGTTTTCTTTTACGGTCTTTGATATAGCCTGTGCCAGTCCATCACCCCTTTTTATTTCAATTCTTCCTAAGAGATTGTTATTGTCAACATTATCTACCATTTTTAATTCCTTTCCTTTATTTTTTAATTAACATCTACTTCTTGCCAGTAATCCATATTATTAAGCCAGTTTGGATCTTTTTTTATTTCTTCCAAATCAAACCCTTCTCTAAGCTCATAGTGCTTATCAACAACTCTTCCCTTTTCTTTTGTTCTTTCAATTCTTTGATTTAAAGGAAAAGTTTCATCAAAAATTACTTTCTTTTCTTGAAAAACAGAAAGTTCTCCTTTTATTTTTTCTTTTTCTTCTTTGACCATTTTTTTAACTTTCTGATCAAAATTCTTTTTAAGCGCATCAAAAAATACATTGCCCGCCATTATAAACTCCTTTTTTACTATTATAACTCTTTTTTTTAAAATTAGAACCCGCTTACACCGGGGTATTTTGTTTCTGCTTTAAAAGTAGAACTTTCAAGAACTTTTTCAAGAATATTTTCTACATTTTTTTTGACTAATTCAATATCTTCTTTCAATTCAAGATACATGTCTTCTTTCATTTTCCCTAAAGCGTTTTTAAAGCTTTCATAATCATAGTTTCTCATAACACACAATCCTTTTTTTACTGTTAACCTTCATGTCTTCGGCAATGTTAAAAGAAAAATTTAATTTTTTTTGTTTTTTTTAACATTAGTTTACAAACCCGTTTTTTGTTTTTGTGGGTCTGTTTTTTTATAATATAATTAGTATAACACTTGCCCGCTTTTTAAAAATCCTTTTTGTCGATGTGGCGGAATGGTAGACGCGCACGTTTGAGGGGCGTGTGGAGCAATCTGTGGGGGTTCAAGTCCCCCCATCGACATTTTTATTTAAACCCCTGGCTTATTACAAGGTACTTGAACCCCATGTTGTGCTACTTGCACAACGGGGGTGGTCTTTAAAAAGACATCCTGCCCTGTAAACTCAGGGTTTCACACCCTTCGCTAACAGGGCAAGCCAAGTCCCCCCATCGACATTTTATTTTTTTTTATATATGTTAATTATATGGAAGCAAATGTTATAGGAGCAGGTTTAGCGGGCTCGGAATGTGCGTTGCAACTTGCCAAAAAAGGAATAAAGGTTAACCTTTATGAAATGCGCCCCGAAAAAGAAACGGGTGCACACAAAACCTGCGATTTTGCAGAAATTGTCTGTTCAAACAGTCTGGGTTCTTTTGATATTACAAACGCATCAGGTTTATTAAAAAAAGAAATGGAGCTTTTAGGTGGTGAGTTAATAAAAATTGCATATCAATGTCAAGTTCCGGCAGGTGGGGCGCTTGCCGTTGACAGAGAAATGTTTTCCAAAAAGGTTACAGAAACCATAGAAAAAAATCCTAATATTAAAATAATAAGAAAAGAAATAATATCTATTCCAAAAACACCTACCGTTATTGCATCAGGACCTCTTACAAGCGATTTATTGGCTAAAAATATAAAAGGGTTAATTAAAAGCGACCATCTTTTCTTTTTTGATGCAATAGCCCCTATTGTAGAAAAAGAAAGTATTAATTTTGAAAAAGCTTTTTGGGCAAATCGCTATGACAAAGGTGAAGCTAATTATATAAACTGTCCTATGAATAAAAAAGAGTATGAATCCTTTTACGGTAAACTTGTATCTTCTGAAAAAAATGAGTTAAAAGATTTTGAAAAAAATGCAAAGTTTTTTGAATCATGTTTACCGATAGAAGTTCTTGCTTCTCGGGGTCTTGACACTTTACGCTTTGGCCCTATGAAGCCGGTAGGGTTAATTGACAAAAGAACAAGTGTTGAAAACTGGGCTGTTGTTCAATTAAGACAGGATAATATGGCAAAAACTCTTTATAATATCGTTGGTTTTCAAACTAATTTAAAATGGGGTGAACAAAAAGAGCTTATAAAATTAATTCCCGGTTTAGAAAAGGCAAATATTGTCCGCTTTGGAGTTATGCATAGAAATACTTTTATTAATTCTCCAAAAATTTTGTTTCCAACCTTACAGACAAAACTTTTTAAAAATTTGTTTTTTGCAGGACAAATAATAGGAACAGAAGGTTACACAGAATCTATTGCAACAGGTCTTTTAGCGGGAATAAACATGGCAAATTATCTTCAGGAAAGTCCTCTTGTTGAATTAAGTGATAAAACAATGTTGGGCGCTTTATGTAAATATATTTCTTTTGAAGGTCACAAAAACTTTCAACCCGTAAATTCTAATTGGGGAATTGTAGCACCAATTAATCTTGATAAAAAAGAAAGGAAAAACAAAAAGCTTAAAAACGAGCTTCTTGCAAAACGCTCTTTGAGTTGTTTAAAAAATATATTAAGAGATTAAAGGCCAAGTGTGATATTATAATAAAATTAACCCTTCACCTTTTCAGCCATTCACCCTTTCACTTAATATTACCCCCTGATTTGGACCGGCATTATTAAACAAATATAATCATCTTCATTGTTGGGTTTTAAAATGGTAGCCGAAAGACTTGAATTAAGACCTATTTTAACTTCTTCTGTTTCCATGTTTTTTAAACATTCCAACAAATACCTGTAATTAAAAGCGATATTTAATTCTTCAAATTTATAATCAATATCAATTTCTTCTTCTGAAGCTCCGGCATCCGGTGTGTCTGCTTTTAAAACAAGTTTATTTGATGAAAATTCCATTTTTATAATACTTGTTTTTTCATTAACCATAATAGCAACTCTTTCTATTGCAGCTATTAGTTGACCTATTTTAATAATTGCTTCTTTTGGACTGTCTTGAGGTATGAGTTGATTATATTTAGGATACTGTCCTTCCATTATTCTTGAAATCATGGTTATATCTTCGCTTTTTATTATCAATTTTGTTTTATCTGTATAAATTTTTATTTTATCTTCTTGAATAAATGAGCTCATTTTAATAAATTCCTGCAGTGTTTTTGAAGGAATTATCAAATTACTTGTTTTATTAGAATTTTCTATTTTTTCTCTTACTCTTGAAAGTCTGTTACCATCTGTTGATGCCATCTCTAATGTGTTTTCAGAAATATCACAAACAACGCCCGAAAGAAGATTATTTGTTTCATATCCGGCAGCAGAAAAACCTGCTTGTCTGATTGCTTTTGTAAAAGGTTTCATTTCAATTTCGACTGAATTTTCTTCTTTTATTTCAACATCAGGAATTAAAGGAAATTCTGTTGCAGATATTCCTATTATTTCAAATTTAGAATTTTTACTTTTTATTTCAACAGTATTTGTTTCTGTGCTTTTTGAAAAACTTATTAAACCTTCTGAAAGTCTTGTTACAATCTCGCTTAATGTTTTTGCCGGAAGTGTTATTTTGCCTTCTTTTTCAACTTGTGCTTGAATAGTTGTTATTACAGTCAAATCCAAGTCTGTCGCGCTTAATTTTAAAGTTGTTTTATTTATTGTTTCTATCAAAATATTTGCAAGAACAGGCTGAAGCCCTTTCATTGCTGTTGCTCTTTCAACAATTTTTATTCCATTAAATAAATCTTCTTTTTTTACTAAAAATTCCATTTACACCTCTTTAAAAGTTTTCTACAAAAAGTTT
>CAZXID010000049.1:0-3534 GCA_964640325.1 uncultured Muribaculaceae bacterium
AATATGCAGAAACAAGGTAATATGAAAAGATCAGTGCTGGGCGAAAAAGTGGGCACGGTCGTAGGAGGATAAAACATGGACCAGATACTTGCAAAAACAACGGACCGCATGGAGAGATCAATTGCGAGCACGAAGCAGAAATTCGCCGGTGTACGTACGGGACGTGCGAACACGGGATTGTTGGACAATGTGATGGTAGAGGCCTATGGTGCGACAATGCCGTTGAACCAGCTGGGAATGGTCACGGTACCGGATGCGCAGATGCTTATGATCTCTCCGTTCGACATTTCTACGGTCGGCGCGATCGAAAAAGCGATCATGAACTCGAATTTAGGCCTCACGCCGCAGAACGACGGCCGCGTGATACGTATCCCGTTGCCCCGCTTGAACGAAGAACGCAGAAAAGAGCTGGACCGTATCGTTCGTCAGGAAGCTGAGGAAGGCCGTATCGCCTTGCGGAACATCCGCCGCGAAGTACTTGATGACGTAAAAAAGAACAAAGAATTTTCTGAGGACGATCAGAAACGCATACAGGCCGAGGTCCAGAAAGTCACGGATAAGTACACCGCGAAGATCGAGGAGTTGCTTGAGAATAAATTAAAAGAACTCAAGGAGATCTGATCCTTCTTTCTCTCGTATCTCTATAATTTTGTAAAGGGTGTTGTGTGTTCGATCTCTTCAGGAACAAACAAGCGGCCGGCAAGATAGATCCGAACAATATTCCGAAACATGTTGCGATCATCATGGACGGCAATGGACGCTGGGCCAAAAAGCGCGGGCTTCCACGTGAAGCGGGACATGCTGCAGGCGAAGAATCGCTGCGTGTTGCGGTCAGATCGGCAGCAGAGCTTGGGATTAAGCAGTTGAGCGTCTATGCTTTTTCCACCGAGAATTGGAAACGTCCGGAAGCGGAAGTAAAAGCGTTGATGCAGTTGCTCAAAATGGCGGTACAAAAATGGCTCAAGGATATGGTCACGAACAATGTTCGGATCAGGGTCCTTGGTCGTGTTGCGGAACTTCCGGCAGATATTCAAGCATCGATACGGTCCGCAGAAGAGGCGACGAAGGGGTGTTCCCGGCTTACGCTCAATATCATGATCAATTATGGCGGACGTGCCGAGCTCGTTGATGCGGTAAAGGTCATGGTACAGAAGGCAGTGAACGGAGCGCTCGTTCCTGCTGAGGTAACTGAACGCCTTATCGACGAACATCTTTACACTGCCGGCATCCCCGACCCAGACCTGTTGATCCGCACCAGCGGAGAATTGCGTATCAGTAATTACCTGCTCTGGCAATCTGCATACACCGAGTTTTATTTCACAACGGTGCTCTGGCCGGACTTTCGCAAAGAGCATTTCTCTGCCGCTGTGATAGAATATCAAAAACGTAATAGGCGCAAAGGAGATATTGGCTGATGTGGTCTGACACAAAATTGCAGGCACGTCTGTTGACCGCGTTGATCGCGGGGCCGATCGTATTTGGCGCTGCATATATGGGGGACGTCCCGTTCCTGATCACGGTCGTCATGGTCGCTATCTTATGTCTCACCGAGTTCCTGGAAATGACCCGGGGCAAGGATAAAGAGGCACACCGCTACGACTTTTTTGTGTACACCATTTCTTTGGCGCTGATCGTCAGTGCGTTCATGGCAGAGACAAAAGCACTGTGGCAGCTTATGCCGGTAAAGATCTTCTCTGTTCTGATGATAGTGTTCTTTTTATCTCAGCTGTTCGCCGAGAAAGTATATTTCAAGGGTATCGCCTTGTTCGATAATATCCGGGCCATTGTATATATCGGTTTTTTTCTCTCTTTTTGGGTCTTGGTCAGAGACCTGCCGGTGCACGGGCTTGGCTATACGGTGTTCGTCGTCCTTGCAGTGTGGTGCAATGATATATTCGCTTATTTCATCGGGCTTAAGTTCGGGAAACATCGTTTGAACGTTAAGTTGAGCCCGAAGAAATCCGTTGAAGGTGCTTGGGGCGGTTTTTTTGGCACGTTGCTTTTTGCGTTCTTGTTCGGACATTTGCTTGGTTTTACACGAGATCAAGCACTTGTTATGGGAGCCTTGGTAAGTGTATTGGCCCAGGGGGGGGACTTGCTTGAATCATTGTTCAAGCGTTCGTCGAACGTAAAAGATTCGAGCAATCTATTGCCGGGGCATGGCGGATTGCTGGACCGTGCGGATAGCTTCATTCTGGCGGTTCCGGTGTATTATTTCATTTTGATCCATATCCTTCGTTAAAGGAATATATATGAAAAAGATCGTTGTCCTGGGGTCGACCGGTTCCATTGGTACGCAGGCGCTCGATGTCATATCTCAGCACCCGGACCGGTTCAAGGTCGTGGGCCTTGCCGCTCGGAACAATATCGAATTGCTCAAACAGCAGATAGACAAGTTCCATCCGAAGATCGTTTCTGTCGGGGATGATGCAAAAGCGCAAGAACTTCGTGATATGTATCGTTCAAAAAAGATCGAGGTCCTTTCGTCGGATGCGGGGCTTGAAGCACTGTCGATCTATCCAGATGCGGACATGATATTGGTCGCCGTGACCGGCGTTGCAACTCTCGGCCCAACGATCGCAGCTATCAAACAGGGCAAGCACATTGCGCTGGCGAGCAAAGAGATCCTGGTGTCCGCAGGGCATCTGGTCATGAAGGAAGTGACCAAGAAAGGTGTGCTGTTCCTTCCGGTGGATAGTGAGCATAGTGCGATCATGCAGGCGTTGCATCCGACCATCCACTCAAAAGGGTATCTCGATTATCATGTCAACGAACTGCAACGCCTGATATTGACCGCGTCGGGGGGGCCGTTCCTGCATACGCCGGCCGAGGAGCTCAAGCATAAGAACGTTGATGATGCGCTCAAACATCCAACGTGGAATATGGGCAAAAAGATCACGATAGATTCATCCACATTGTTCAATAAAGGGCTTGAGGTCATCGAAGCGCACTGGTTGTTCGGTGTGCCATACGAGAAGATCAGCGTCATCATACATCCGCAGAGCATCGTGCACTCGCTGGCAGAGTTCGTCGATGGTTCGGTCATTGCCCAGATGGGTACCCCGGATATGCGTCTGCCGATACAATACGCGTTCACGTTCCCTGAGCGCATCCCGTCCCATTGGCCGAAGCTTGCTCTGCATAAGATATCCGAGCTTAAATTCTATGAGCCGGACATGAAGAAATTTCCGACATTGCGCTTGGCCTATGAAGCCGGAGCGGAGGGCGGGACGATGCCGACGGTGCTCAATGCGGCCAATGAACGTGCCGTCGAATTGTTCATTGAAAAAAAGATCATGTACATCGATATTCCGAAGATCATTGAGCTGGTCATGGAAGCGCATACGGTCGTTAAGGATGCTCATATAAAAGATATCGTGTATTTCCATGCGTGGGCCAGAAACAAGGCAGATGAGTTCGGAAGAAGTTGTTGTTCGTAAGTATATCCCCGGATAGTTACACTGAAATACAAAGGATGCGCTATGCACGGTAAGGTCATTGCGGTGAACATATCCGGAGATGTGATCCTGTCCG
>CAZXID010000050.1:0-3461 GCA_964640325.1 uncultured Muribaculaceae bacterium
ATGAAAGAGAGCATGGGCGGCGATGCGGAGATTCAGGAAAAAATTATTCTGTTGACGAATGGGTTTCATTTCTGGTTTGATCTAGTGGTGTTTGAAATATAGTTTTACTGCTTGGAGTTTTAATAAATGGATGTTAGGGAACATTATTTAAACCGAATAATAAGACATTTATCTTATTTAAAAAATGAAGTCGAATTATCCGTTTCGTTAAATTTAACAAACATCAATATACATGCAGAAAATTTCTATAGAGATTTTTTCAATTTAATTGGATTCTCTTTTAATAATACAAATTATGATAATAAAAATGCAGCGTATGTTGATTTAATAGATACAATAAATAAAGAAGCTATACAAGTGACAGCTCAAAATGATAATGACAAAATTCTGAAATCAATACAAGGTTTTTTTAAAAATGCGGCATATAAAGACTATCATTTACAAGTTCTTTTAATATCAAAAAAAGCAAAGGATTATACAACGGATTTTACAGATAAAGGTAAGTATAATTTTGATCATAACAATGATGTCATAGATATGACTAGCTTACTATCTATTATCAATAATCAAAAAACTGAGGCTATACAAAACATAGCATCTTTTTTAGAAAAAGAAATATTGATAGAAAGACCAAAAACTGAATTGAATGAAGTTGAAACAATCATGGCTCTTTTGGAATGGCTTAGTAATGATGAAAATTACAAAGAGTTAATTACTGCATATGAATGTGATCCAGATAAAAAAATTAATAATCGATTTAAAGATTATTCTGGTAGTTTTAAAGATGAATTTCTGTTGTTGATGCCTCTGTATTGTATGTCATTACCAGAATCAAAAAATTCTTTCGGTTTAGATGGTGTACGTGCAGAAAAGATATCAATTTTTTTAATAAGGAAAAGTAATGATTTTCTTAAAGAAGAAAATGACGACCCTATTAAAGCTTTAAATAAGTTAACACAATTTTTTGAAGACAAAATTACAAAGAATGGGTTTAAAGCAGATAGTAATGCCATTAGGTATTATCTATTAGATGAATTATTCGGTTGTAATATTTTTTCAGAGGAAATTTAATTATTATGTTAATATCAAAAGATGAAAATATTAAAACCTCTTCAGTTTATGTTGCTTCATTAATTTTAAAAATATTCCATAAAAATAAAACAACCAGGTTATCAATATTCGAATTATCAAAAGAGCTTAAAAAATATGATATTGATCACTACAGGCAATTTTTTTTTGGTTTAGCTTTTCTTTATTCAACGGGCGTTGTTGATTTTAATGAACCTTATATTTATACGATAAAAGGTGAGACGGTTATATGATACATTTAAATAAACTATATAGTGAACCCGCTGTATTTGAACCCATTCTTTTTAAATCAGGTATAAATATTATTTTAGGTGAGAAATCTGAAGGCAGTAAAAAAACAAATGGTGTAGGCAAATCTATATCTATTGAATTTCTAAATTTTTGCCTTTTAAAAAAAAGCAGTGACAGTCGGGTTTCTTTAATACCAAAAACTGTTATTGATGATGATACGAATATTTTGTTAGATTTTTTTATAGCTCAAAACAGAATGACTGTTTCAAGAAATCTTGGGCATCCAGACTCCGTTATTATTTTTAAAAATGGTACTGAGATAAAATTTGATAATATTGAGGATGCTTCTGATTTTTTAGGGAACCTGTATTTTGAAAATTTTCCTGTAAATGAAACTCGGATCAGTTTTAGAAATTTACTTGCTCCTATTATCAGGGATGAACGTTCGGAATTTAAAGACATTATCAAGTGTTTCGACACAGACAAAAGAATCCCACCGGACTATAAACCGCATTTATTTTTTTTAGGCCTCAATATTGAATTATATTCTGAGATAGTAAAAATAATTGAACAATTGAATAAAAAAATTATTTATCTCGCTGAGATTAAAAAACGTTTAACGAATAATAACGAAATTAAAATAAGTGACGCAAAAGCAAAATTAAATGAACTAGAATACGAAGTTTCTAAAATTAATACTTCAATAGAAAAATTACGTAATAATGAATCTTTTGATATTATTCAAAATGATTTTATTAAACTTGAAGTTGATTTATCTAAATTAAGATTAAAACAAAAAACTCTAAAGTATGAAATAACTCAAATCAATTCATTACCGCAACCTGAAAATATTAGTGAAAATGAAATAACACTTTTATTTAATCAATTTAAAAGTGGGTTAGGTGATGCTGTAAAAAAATCTCTTGATGATGTAAGACAATTTAGAGAAAAAATTGATAGCTTCAGAAACGCATTGATCAATACAAAACTGGTCAAATTGAAAAATGAACTTTTAAGTATTAATGAAACTATAAGAAAGATTGATGACGAATATTCAGAAAAACTTTCTCTTATAGATAATGGGGAGTTATTAAAAGATCTTAAAACATCAGTAAACATTTTTAATAAAAAAAATAAAGATTTTAGTGACCTGAGAACTTTAATTGATAGTTATGATAAATCTGAAAAAGATAAAAAAACAATTAAAGCCAGTAAAGATAATAAAATTATCGAATTTGATGCTTCAATTGCAAATAGTGAAACTACTATTAAAAATTTTGAACAGACAATCTTACAGATACATGAAAATATAATAGGGAATAGAAAAGCTCATTTTGAAGTTATAACTAAAAATAAAGCACAGGCAAAAGAGTTTTTGTTTTTTGATTTACGGACAGATGATGACGGGAGTTGGAGTACTGAAAGATTAAAAGTCTTTATCTACGATGTAGCTCTTCTTTTTAATGAAAAAACAAAAACAAATCACCCGGGGTTTTTAGTTCATGATAATATTTTTAATATAGATAATGACTCTTTGGAAAAAAGTTTAAATTATTTGTACCGGCAAGAACAAAATCGAGTTGATGAATTTCAATATATTATGACTTTGAATAGAGATATGGTTGAATCTATGGAGGAAAGGAAACTCCTTAATTTTAGCATTGAGGAACATACAAGGGCTACTTTTACAAAAGATAATGTGTTTTTAAAAATTAAGTATAATGAAATTAAATCAAAGAAATAATTAACTTCATAAAAATCTATACTCCTTCCACATCAAATCCACTCCCATATAAAAACTAAAATATTCCTTGTAATCTAACCTCCCGCATATAAAAAAAGACAGGTAGACGCACCGGATACACCCGTGCTGTGAAAAAGAGGAAACCCATGAAACTAACCGACACCGAAATACGCGAAGTAACAAAACTCATAGAATCCGGAAAACCTCTTCCCGATAAATACCGCTTTCTTTTATTCGATGACAAACGCGAAGTTGAACTCATCTGGAACGGTAAAACCAGTGAAGTAACAAACATAGTCCTCCCCTTTCAGGTAATTGAGCAGATAGACGAACCGCGCAGCAGTGCCGGTGGTAAAAAAAGCGATACAATCAAAGAAGGTAACAGCACCGGCGGTGG
>CAZXID010000051.1:0-3120 GCA_964640325.1 uncultured Muribaculaceae bacterium
ATTCAGTACAGGTAGCATTTCCACCCAAGTCGGGAGTTAAAATTTTGCCCTGAAGAGTTTTTAAAAGTGCCTCTTCTATTTTTTGGGCATAAAAATTTTCGCCCATATATTTAAGCATTTCAATCGCACAAAGCAAAAGTGCACTCGGATTTGCCTTGTTTTGTCCTGCAATGTCAGGTGCCGAGCCGTGCACGGGTTCAAAAACCGCGTGGTGAAAGCCTATATTTGCGCTCTGCGCTACACCCAAGCCCCCGATAAGCCCAGCGCATAAGTCCGATACAATATCTCCGTAAAGGTTTGGAAGCACTAAAACATCGAATTTTTGAGGGTTTTGAACAAGCTGCATGCACAAGTTGTCCACTAAAATTTCTTTGTAGTTGATTTGGGGATATTTTTTTGCAACATCTCTTATACTTTCTAAAAAAAGTCCGTCAGAAAGCTTACAAATGTTGGCTTTGCTTACCGCGCAAACCTCTTTTCTTGAGTTTTTGAGTGCATATTCAAAGGCAAATTCGGCAATTCTTTCTGAGGCCTCTCTTGTTATAATTTTAATGCTTTGTGCTGTATTTTTGTCGATTTGTTTTTCGATTCCTGCGTACAAATCTTCGGTGTTTTCCCTTACAACGATAATATCAACGTTATCAAATTTCGTCTTGATGCCTTTGATATTTTTACATGGTCTTAAATTTGCGTATAAATCGAGCTCTTTTCTTAAAGAAACATTTACGGAGCGAAAACCCTCTCCGATAGGTGTTGTAACAGGGGCTTTGAGCGCAATTTTATTTTTTTTGATTGAGTCTAAAACCCTTTGGGGAAGAGGTGTCCCTTCTTTTTTGATAACGTCTTTTCCCGCAGGCTGAATGTCCCAGTTAATTTCTAAACCGCTTTTTTTAATTATTTTTACCACGCAATCGGTTATTTCAGGACCTATCCCGTCGCCGGGGATTAATGTAACAGTTCTCATTGGTCGTTTTTCACAATTCTTAAGTTTCTCTTAAACTCTTTATAAAATCCGCAATTTGTTACGGTAAGATTGTCTTCAAGATAGACAACACCCATGCCCAAAGCTTCAATCAAAGGGCATGCCACGCCTCTGGCATAATTTTCACAACTTATACATTGGTCATCATCTTCTATGTAAACTACATCATCAAAGCAATACATACGAGAATTATACTACTTATGGGAATGTTTGTAAAATAAAATATTCTTAGTATAATTTTTATTAAGAGTTATTATATTTCGGAGAAATTAAATGAATAATCTTCAGGTCTTAAATTATGTTCCCACGGTAATTGAAGCTTCTTCAAGGGGCGAAAAAGCTTTTGATATTTTTTCAAGACTCCTTAGAGAAAGAATAGTTTTTGTCGGGGATGAAATTGATGATGAGTCGGCAAATTCAATAGTAGCGCAACTTTTGTTGCTCGACAGCGAAAATCCAGAAAAAGATATTATGATGTATATAAATAGCCCAGGCGGAGTCATAACAGCCGGAATGGCCATTTATGATACCATGAAGCTTATTAAAGCAGACGTTTCGACAATTTGTATCGGTGAAGCCGCAAGTATGGGAGCGTTTTTGCTCTCTGCCGGAACAAAAGGCAAAAGAATGGCTCTTCCAAGCGCAAGAATTATGATTCACCAACCTCTGGGCGGAGCTAAAGGTCAAGCCACAGATATAGAAATTGAAGCAAAAGAAATTATAAGAATGAAAAACATGCTTAACGGACTTTTGGCTGAGCATTCGGGTCAAACTATAGAAAAAATTAAGGAAGATACCGAAAGAGATTACTATATGTCGGCACAAGAAGCCGTTGAATACGGTCTTATCGATAAAGTTTTATCTGCATCTAATTAATAAAAACAATAAAGTGGCGCAAGCATTTGCTTGCGCCACTTTTGATTTATTTATTGCGCATAAGGCGTTAACATTTCTTTACAATTAATAAGCTATGGGCAATTATTGAAAACCAAATGTTTTTATAAAAGTAAGGAAGGTTTAGTTATTTAATTTGGAGGTCTGGTTATGACGGCTGGTGTTAATAACGTGCAAAGGGTTGCACCTTTTTACCCTCAAGGCGGGTGTTTTGGAGGTAATAGCGTATACGGCGATGACATTTTTTATGGAAATGATGACATAGCCACAAGAGGTTTTTTAGGAAATAATTTTTCCCCATCTGCATCTTTTTCGGGAATGGGTTATGGAATGGGTACCTCAATGGATTATGGTATGGGTTCTTCAATGGGCTATGGCATGGGTTATGGTATGCCGCCTATTAAAGAAGGTGAAGATCCGACAGCTTACAAAGATAGGGTTAGATCTTATTTCAGTTTACAGAATGAAATTCAGAATGATTTGCAAAACAGTCAGCTGAGTAATCAGATTGAATACCAAAAAAGAATGAACGGCGCAAGTTTTGCTATGACTTCGGAGCAAGATATGATAACCAGGCAAATCGGGATCTTGCAAACTAAGGTAAAAAATAATGAGCAAGATGATATAATGTCTTGTTATAATAAATTACTTGAGACTGTAAGGCAGCAACTGAGAAGCCAAGGAATACATAATTTTTCTAATGATCAAGTAAAAGCCTATGCTGAAAAATTGTACTTTCAGGCAACAGGGAACAGTTTAACCGATGATATAGCCCAACATGGCGGCGGACAGTTTTCAACAGGTTTAAAACAAGGACTATTTTGTGGACTAGGTTCTCTGTTATGCAATAACAGGACAGCAAAAGAAAATATAGCAGAGATAACAGGTCAAGATGTTAGTAAAAAAGATAAATTCTGGAAAGGTGCCGGACAGGTGATTTCGGGAGCATTAACAGGCGCTCTTGCAATATTTGCAGCGATTAAGGCACCAAAGTTATTAGCGGCAATTTTTAAAAAGTAACCGGTGGGTAGTAATCAGTTAGTGTGTTAGTAATCAGTTAGTGTATGTGTTAGTTAAAAGGCCGGATTCCCGGCCTTTTTTATTGCTTAAAAAATTACAAAAAAAAGAATTCGCTTTAAGCGAATTCTTTTTTTAATCCTCCAAAAATGAGTTTATCTCATTAGTCTAATAGCGCCTCTAAAATAGTTGCATTTTTTGTTGCTGTAACATTTTCTCTTACTTTG
>CAZXID010000052.1:0-3024 GCA_964640325.1 uncultured Muribaculaceae bacterium
AATTTTTTTCTATCGCCTCATTTGATTTTCGTTTTTCATCCAGTTCCCTTTCTTTTTCTGCCTTTTCAGATTCTAAAAGTCGTGTTAAAATCTCCTGCTGGCGCTTCAGGGTTTCATTATTGATAATTTTATTAACAAGATCGGTTTCGGTTTGTTCCATTTTTTTCATCATCTCGCTTATTCCTCCGGCATTTCCCACGCCTTCTTTTTTTTGATCTTCGCCATATTGCTGCAACATTTTTCTTATGGCTTCCTGCTGAGCTGCAAGGCGCGCCAGCTGTTCGCTCATAGATTTTTGGCCCTGCGAACCCGGCTTCTGGCCATTTTCAAGTTGTTTTTTCAATGCTTCGATTTGTTTGTTCAATTGATCCTGCATTTGCTTCATTGAGGATGCTGATGGCTTTCCCTGACCTGGCTTTTTACATTTACCGCCTTTGTTACAAGATTTGTTTGACTTTGATTGCATTTGTTGCTGCATTTGCTCTAGTGATTCGGCTAATAACAATGCAAGGTTATTAACAGATGTCATGACATATTGCTGCCATTTTTGCGATTGTGAAATGTTTCGGTTATGCAACGATTCAAGAATCTTAACTACATTATTATTTATTGCAGAGATTTCCTTATTTATAATCGGTTGTATGATGCTTTGTCTTTTGCTCAGGGCAAACAAAGAGTCTTCGATCATTTTCAGGTCGTCTTTCAACTCTTTTTGTTTATCCATTATAGTAAGGAACTTCGGATCATTGATGTTTGTTGTTTTAAGCCTGTCGATAAGGTTTTCCTGGCTAAATGATACCTTGATTAAGTTTTCTAGCAACTGGCGAAGGCTTTGTTCGTCTTCGGCCATTTCTTCCTGCTGCATCTCATCCTGCATCTTCTGAAGTTCATTTGCCAGCGATTCCATCTGCTCGCCCGCATTTTGCTGCGATTTGGCGGCATTCTTCCGTTTGTTATTTTCCAGATTACTTTTGCTGTTGTTTAATTCATTTTGAATTGAATTTTGTTTTTCGTCAGTATTTTCGAGTTTTTTCGGATCGTCCAGCTCGCTGTTCTTTTTTTCCAGGTCTTTCAAATCTTGTTTTACCTGGTTGAAATCATCGTTAATCTTTTTCTGTTCATCAATCAAATCCTGTTGTGATTTTTTATCGTCTGCTGTTTTTTCGGAAAGGTTTTTTTGCTCTTCAGCAAGTTTCTGAAGTTTGTCGATTGTTTCGGTCATTTTCTTTTCAAACTCAAGTTGTTTGAACAATTCAAGGTTTCTGTCCAGTTCTTTTTCCAGGTCGCTGTTGCTCATTTTAATTTTATCAAGCATCTCGTTAATCTGAGTTTTGTCAAGTTTGTCAAGCATTTCCTGCATCTGTTTAAACAGCTCTTTCATTTCATCTGTCATCAACTTGTTAAATAGATCCTCCAGCTGTTTTTGTTTTTCAAGAATGCTGCTATCGGGGTTTTTATATTGCTGTTCTTTGATATTATTTTCGTTCAGCATCTCTTTTATGTCTTCAACATTATTCTGTAGCTGTTGCTGCTTGAGTAGCAGATCTTCAATTTGTTTCCGATCCTGCCAGTTTAGATTTTTTTTATCAAGCAGTTTTTGATCGATTTCGTCAGCCTGTTTTTGTAACAACGAAATGTCCTTTATGGCTTGATCCACCTTGTTTTTCAGGTCTTCATTGTTTTCCTCTGTTTGTTTTTGCAATTCCTTGTCGGTTGGAATTCTGAAAACCATTTTTGACGATCTTGTGGCCTTACTTCCATTAACGCCATCGTTATCCCAAACTTCAAAATAGTATTCTATCTGGTCGCCGGGAGAAACTCCAAGCGAGGAAATATCAAAATAATAATAGAACTCTCCCTGGTTAACAAGTTTATTAATAGTAATGTTATTTGAAATTTCAATATCATCATCACCACCATCAGCTTTGACTTTATGATATTTAAATAAAAGTTTGTTAAATCCGTAATCGTCCTTGACAAGTCCTTTGAAATAAAGATGGCTGTTGTAAACAGAGTCGCGGTATTCGGTTACATCAATTAACGGGTAAGAGTCGGGGACCACATTAATAGAATAAGACAAGGAGTCATTATTTTTAACATACTGGTTCTGGGCAATAACGGTATAATTTTGTGAAAGAAAAAAGTAGCGGCTGAAAGAAAACAGATCATTTTTGACCGGATCAAGCATAACGGCTTTGTCGATAAACCTTAAAAATAATTTCTTGGTGTCTTTGGTTTTCAACCGCCATGTTATGTTAGTTCCTTCGGGAACCGATAGGTCGCCGGAATTTTGTATGGTTTCATTATTTTTACCCGTGTAGGGCGGGTAATTCAATTGGGCTTCAAAATCGAGAATGATGGGCTTGGGAATGACCCGTAACGTATATTCTTTTGATCTGAATTCATCGGCTTTAAAGTAAAAAACTACATCTTTTTGAATATTAGTAAATGTATAATGAAATAAAACAACGTTTTCCTTCGATAGTTTATATTCATTTCCATTGTAAACAACATATATTTCATTGGGGATATCATCACCGGTAAGTTTTACGTTCAACAGAAAGTCTTGTTGCTGCAACACTTCAAGTTTGTTGTTAAGAATATTAAAATTAAACGGGGCTTGTTTCTCAAAAAATGTTGAGTAATTGTAAAAGCGTTTGCTTGGCTCAGTTAAAACCGATGGGGTGGCAACAAGTATTACGAGCAGAATTATTGCGGGTGGCAACAAAAATTTCAAAAATTTTCTGTTTATTTTAAAGTCAATTGCCGCCCCAAAAGGTATCGGGCTTAAATTTTTAACTTTTTGTTGGATACTAGCATTTATTAATTCAACGCTACTTGCATCGTTGTTAGAAATCTGCTTAAGCTGTAATGTGTTAAGTAATTTATCTTTTACGTCAGGAAAATGATCTCCAATGATTTTAGCTGCTTGCTCATAAGAAATAACGGGGCCTATTTTGAAAAGTTTGAACAGCGGGATCAGTATAAGTTTTATTATAACAAAGGCGTTTATTACTAAATAAG
>CAZXID010000053.1:0-2917 GCA_964640325.1 uncultured Muribaculaceae bacterium
ACCAACGACCCCGAGATTACAAATCACGTGCTCTGGCCAACTGAGCTAAAGAGGCTTTTTTCATTTTTTCCCTTCAAATTTTCACCAATCGACTCATTCGAAGATAAATAAGTATAATTCAGCTAATTCTAATAAATCGTCAACCTCTTAATACCTAAACCTTTGCAGGGATAAAAAGCCGTTCGAACATCGCTATTCAAACGGCTTGCAAAAATACTAAAATATTTTGATATACAAAACTAATTGCCTAAAATTTTATTTTTTGGCTAATTTTTCTTTGTATTTGATCACTTGTTTTCCAATTGCTTCCAGTGACAGGTCAATGGCTTCTTCAAAAGTATCGCATGTTTTGGATGCAAAAAAATCAACTCCCGGTGCTGTTGCTTTTATTTCAGCCTGTTTGTTGGCGGCGGTTTCGGGTTTGACTACTTTCAGGTAAAGATCCATTGTCATGATGTCGTCAAAAACTTTTTCAAGTTTTTTTGCTTTTTTTTCGATGTAAGCTTCTAATTTTTCAGTAGCATCAAAATTAACTGCTTGAATGAGAAGTTTCATAACTTACCTCCTTTTTTTATTGCTCTTGGATGAGCTTGTTTGTAAATCTTATTTAGTTCACTGAAACTAACGTGGGTATAAACCTGCGTAGCCGCAAGACTGCTGTGACCGAGCAATTCTTTCACGGCATTAATATCAGCTCCATTATTTAATAGTGTTGTTGCAAAAGTGTGACGCAGTATGTGGGGGCTTTGCTTGTGAAGTGTACTCACGGTTGACATTTTGTCGTGTATAATATTATATATAGCTTTGCTATACATTTTTTTTCCATTCTTTAAGACGAATATATAATCATTCGCTACCTCTACCTGCTCATTTCTCAACTTCTGATAATCTCCAATCTCTTCACAAATTTTCCTACCAAGGGGGACGATCCGTTCCTTGTTTCTTTTGCCGATTACCCGCAACTGTCCCTGATTGCAGTCTAAATTATTGTCTCTCAACGAAATTAATTCTGAAACCCGTAGCCCTGATTGATAAAAAAAATCAATAATCAGTCTGTTCCTAACCGGTTCAAACCCGCCTACCTTACTTTCATCAGACAACACAACATCCATCTCGCTCTCCTTATAAAACGCAGGAAGAGGTTTATTTGTTTTAGGAAGATTGATTTTTTTTACGGGATTATCTTCGACCAATCTTTGCAATTGCAAAAACCGCCAAAGCGACTTCAGCGTTGAGATTTTACGGGATATTGTCCGTGGAGAACCGCCTTCGTCCATCAGTGAAAGTATCCACTGCTGGATCACTTGAGATGAGATTGATTTTGGTTCAAAAGCTTCGGGGCTGATTTCTAAAAACTTGCAGAACTGCAAGAGGTCGGTATGATATGACAAAACAGTATGAGAGGAATAATTCTTCTCATACTGTATATATTGTAAAAACAAGTTAATCATACCTGACATTTTCGAGTAGAAAAAATCTACAACGAAAATAAAACAATTTTGTCAGATATCCAACTTTTTTGAAGAAAATTTAATAATTAATCTTCTGTTCTTTGAATTTGTTGTACGTAAATAGCGCGTTGATTTTTTTCGCGTTTGATTACAGAAGGTTTGTCAAATTGCTGACGACGGCGCAATTCTTTAACTACACCCGTTTTTTCGAATTTACGTTTGAATTTTTTCAATGCTCTTTCGATGTTTTCGCCTTCTTTTACAGGTACTACGATCATAAAAATGAATTTATTAATGAATTAAATATTTTGTACTTTTTTCGGACTGCAAAGATAGATAACTTTTTTGAGTTTGCAAAAAAAAATTTTGTAATATTATTTCTACAATACTAAATAAATAAAATTGATAAAACTTTCATCTTGTTTTTCTTGTTCTAAAGCCGTAACAAAAAACAAATAAACATGAAAGTAGAAATTTGGAGCGATGTGGCTTGTCCATTTTGCTATATTGGAAAACGTCATTTTGAAAAAGCATTATCGCAATTTTCAGACAAAGAAGAAGTAGAAGTAGTATGGAAATCCTATCTTCTCGACCCAGATTACGCTTATAACCCAGAAAATCCGGAAACCGAAGCGGAATATATTTCCAAGCGGAAAGGAATTTCGATAGAAGAAGCTCGTCAGATGTTTACAAGCATCACTCGGATGGCTTCCATGGCTGGTTTGAACTATGATTTTGACAAAGTAATTGTTGCCAACACAACTGAAGCTCATAAAATAATCCAAAAATCCAAAGAAAAAAATCTTGGAAACGAAGCTGAAGAGAGATTTTTCCAGGCATTTTTCATAAATGGTGAAAACCTCAATTTGAAAGAGACATTAATTAATATAGCACAGGAAATAGGACTTTCTGAAAGCGAAGCCAGCGATGCACTGACAAACGACAAATATGCCTACGAAGTAACGAGCGATGTCCAAGAAGCCGGCCAGATCGGAGTCCGCGGAGTTCCGTTCTTTGTATTCGATAGAAAATACGGAGTTTCCGGCGCACAGCCGGTGGATGCATTTACCCAAATTTTAGAAAAAGCATTTGGAGAATGGAAAGAAACGAATAAAATCGTTCCGCTGACCAATATTTCAGAAGGAAGTTCTTGCGATATCGACGGAAACTGCAATTAATATTCGTCTGTAAACAATATCTAAAAAATCATTTTTTTACAATAAATTTCATTGCAGATTTTTAATATGTAGCGTTCGATTTTTTCAAAAAAACTTGTATCTTTGTGCTATCATTTATGATTAGAATAAATAATTTATATCATAATTTTGTTAGCAGCTTACAGTCATCAAGTTGCATAGAAAAATTATCTTTACAAATTTCAAAGCCAACATTATCTTTATGATTTTGTTGGCTTTTTTGCATAAAAAAAATTAATAACAGCTTAAATAATCTCATTTTTGAGGCCT
>CAZXID010000054.1:0-2758 GCA_964640325.1 uncultured Muribaculaceae bacterium
TGGTGCCGCTGGTGTAGCACATGCTGGAGGCGGTGTTTTCATCGAGCTGGGGCCACTGCTGTTAATGTTGTTTTACCGTGGTCAACGTGGCCTACTGTACCTACGTTAACGTGCGGTTTGTTACGTTCAAACTTTTCACGTGCCATGAGATTGGTCTCCTTTTTAATTATTACTACTTTTTACTTATTTTATAAGCTATAAACTTATTTTATATGCTCAATATGGAATGTCAATAATTAGCTGAATAGCTTAATGGGTGAATAGGTGAAAAGTTCAAAAAACAAACCGCAAGGTTGCCTTCTTCTCACTTCTCACTTTTCACTACTCTTCAGTTTCTTCAACTTCTTCAACTTGTTCAGATTCTTCAGATTCAATAGTTAATTCCGGGGCTTTTTCATCTGCCTCAAAAACCTGTTCAGAAAGTTCTTCTTCTATCTCCTGCTGAAGCTCGTCTTCAACTTCGACATCTTCTTCTTTTTCACTGCCGACTTCTTCGTATTCAGGATAATTTTCCGTATTTTGCATTTGAGTTGAACTTTTTATATCAATTTTCCAGCCTGTAAGTTTATGTGCAAGACGCACATTTTGCCCTTCTCTTCCGATTGCAAGGCTTAATTGATCATCGGGAACCACTACAAGTGCCTCTCTTGAGGTTTCGTCATCTGCAAGAATATCCACAGAAACGATTCTTGCGGGTGAAAGAGCATTAACGATATATTCTACAGGATCCGCAGACCATCTTACGATATCTATTTTTTCGTTTTTTAATTCGCCAACAATAGTCTGAATCCTGCTTCCTCTTGGCCCTATGCAAGCTCCTACCGAATCAACTTCAGGGTCATTTGAGAAAACAGCGATTTTGGTTCTATAGCCGGCTTCTCTTGCGATTGATTTAATCTCCACGATTCCGTCTTCAATTTCAGGGACTTCAAGTTCAAAAAGTTCTCGAACAATCTCTGCATGAGCGTGAGAAACAATTACCTGAGGAAGTCTTGTTGTTTCTTTTACGTTAAGCACAAAAACCCTGATTCTGTTTCCGGATTTATAATATTCACCCGGAATTTGTTCTCTTTGAGGAATTATGGCATCTGTTTTTCCGATATTTACTATAACATTTCTGTTTTCAACACGCTGAATTATTCCTGTTGTGAGCGAACCTTTTTTCTCCATAAATTCAGCCAAAACAAGATTTCTTTCAGCTTCTCTTATTCTTTGGGTAATAACCTGTTTCGCAGATTGCGCGGCAATTCTTCCAAACTGGTCTGGTGTAACTTCTATCTTAACTTCATCTTCAAGATCAACATCTTCGTCAATTTCTTTTGCTTCTTTAAGTGAAATTTGTTCATTTTCATCTTCTACCGTTTCAACAACGAGTTTTGTCCTGAAAACACCGATTTCTCCGGACTGTTCGTCCAAAATTGCTTCAATATTTGTTGCTTCTTTTATGTGCATATGCTTCTTGTAAGCAGCCACCATGGCATCACACAGAGAATCTATCAAAACTTCTTTTGAAATCCCTCTTTCACGTTCTAACTGTTCGCAAGCTTCAAATAAAGCTGTACCTATTTTAATCATTTTACCACTACACGAAATCCTTACAATTTCGCCCTTTCTCTATTTTTACTACTACTATTAATCAATTTTTGTTTCGGGCTTATCAGCTTATATGCACTCGCTGATTGATGCTCCGTCTCCCTTTTTATATCGGGAATTGCCCGCTCGCATCTGTTTTACTTATTAATTTATCACTCTATGTATAATCTTGTATTTTTAATATCATCTAAGCTTAAAACTATTTCCTTTTCATCAGCAAGCCGTTTTACAAAAATTTTCTTTTTGGCTTCGTCATAATCAATCAATTTTGCCCTAAAAATATTGTCAACTTCACCCTCTAGAGGCTCTTTTAACTTTATGCTGATATTTTTTCCTATGAAAATTAAATATTCTTTGTCGGATTTAAATTTTCTGTCTAAGCCCGGTGATGAAACTTCTAAATAATACTTGCAGGGAATAAGCTCATCCAAAAAATCATTCAAACTTCTTGTTACATTTTCGCAGTCCTCAAGAGTAACCCCTCTATCTTTTGCAAACAGAAAAATTCTCAAAAACCAGCGATGATTTTCTTTTTCAAAATCAATTTCAATAGGAATCAAACCAAACCGCATAGCCGTATTTTCAATGAGCGGCGTGATTTTTTCCAATATTTCGTGTCTGTTGATGTTTTCGTGTGGCACCTAGCCTCCTTCTTGGATTATTGGCGGTTCAAAGTCCTTAATTTCGCTTCGGTTTTGCTTTGCAAAACCTTCACTTCATCGGACTTATCACTAAGACGAGCTGGATTCGCTTTGCTCACACGGCACTCTTGCCAAAATCCGCTTAAATAAAAAAAGAACGCGCATGCGCCGTTCTTTTGACCTGATAACAATTCCTAAAAATTGCTTCACTATGAAAATACTACATTAAAATATTTCTTTTGTAAATACTGAGGATGCGGAAAAGTTAAAAATTGTAAATTTTTGTATTGTTCCGTGCCCTCACAGTAAAAATAAAAATTTACATTAAATATATTAACGGAGGCGCGCCTCCGTTAATCCAAATAAAAAAAGCGGCTTATGCCGCTTTTAAAATCTCATTTCTCTTAATTCCTCGTAAAATCCCAATCAACGTTTCGTCTCGTTTTTTAGTACAAATGTACTAATCCAGTAGCGCCTCTAAAATAGTTGCATTTTTTGTTGCTGTAACATTTTCTCTTACTTTG
>CAZXID010000055.1:0-2679 GCA_964640325.1 uncultured Muribaculaceae bacterium
CAAAATCATGTTTCAAGCTATTACTAAGTTCTAGAGTTTTCTAGGCAAGCCCCATATATTAAATTAAAACTACAAATAATTCTATCAGACTAAGAACATCCAAATAAACACTTATAATGCTTGATTTTACATTAGTATTAAATATAAGTCAAATATTTTAATATTTTAATATTCTAATATTAAAAACGGAAAATTAAACTGGCTCTATTCGACAAAGCTTCGCTTTGTGAGAGGTTCTCATACCATAAACCAATGCCAATTAAGTTGCTTTTGCCTATACCAAAAGAACTAATTGCATAAACTTAAATTACGGCACTTGAATTTGTAACGCAATCATGTTATAATGTTAGAAGTAAAGGGAAAATATGAAAAAGTTTACAGCAGAATACACGGATGAAGCATTAAATCAATTCCAAAAATTAAACAAACCAAACAAAAAGAAGATAATTAAAGCTATCGCCATTTTCGAACAAGTTGGAACTGAATATAAAAATATAAACGATTTAAACAATGGCTTGTTTGAACTTAAGCCTGACAACATAAGAGCTTATTTTAAATATCACGAAAACAAAATAATCATAATAGGTTTTATCACAATCAAGAAAACTCAAAAAGCACCCAAAAGATATATTGAACAAGCCATAAGAAATATAGAAAATTATTTAAATAAAGGACAATAACATGAAGAAAAAAATAACAACAGAAAACTTAATACAACAATATTTTACCCATGAAGAAGCTCAACAACTTCATAAAGAAATTAAAGAAGAAGTTGAAAAAATAAAATGGGGCGGGAAACGCAAAAATGCAGGTAGAAAAGCAAAAACTGGTGTAGTCCTATCTTTTACTGCTCGCTTAACAGCGGAAGAAAAAGAATTTATCGAGTATTCAAGAAAAAACCATCTTCATTTGCATGAATTAATGCAAGGTTAAAAGTATATTCCCGAACTTCTACAATTCAGATATAATAACAAAAAAGACACCTGTTAAAGTGTCTTTTTTGAATAACTGTGGCGCAAGGATTCTCTTGAATTCTTACTGCGGGGATGAACCCCGAAGCTTAGAACTCAGGATCGGGAATTTAGATTTTGTCTGCGAAAAATTGAGCAGACGCAAAATCAAATGCGCGAAACCTCATTTGTGCAAAGTCACAAATGAGGTTCGTGACGTGCCCTGCGGGCATTAAAAAAGAGATAGGAAAATTTTCCTATCTCTTTTTTAATTATCTGGGGTGCAAGGATTCGAACCTCGGAATGCCTGGACCAAAACCAGGTGCCTTACCGCTTGGCGACACCCCAATATATCCCCATTTTATACGCTAAACCCTCATTGTCAAGATTTTTTAGTTATCAACCTTATCGGGTCAACTGTTGCGGTGCTGTAAATCAAAAAATCGTTATCCGGCGCAAAATAAGTCCGCATATACTCTTTATTGGTAATTTTTTCACTACAATTATACGTGCTTACATTTTCCTTAATGTAGCTCGCAAACACCCTCTGCTTATGATTTAAACGGTAATCCTTAAGATTTTTAACGATATACATATTATTATTTTAACATTTTTTTGAAAAATTTGCCGCTTTTTATATTGGTTCATTAATTAATAGTTACAAAATCTCCGAACAAGCTCTATTTCTTTTGATTTTGTTATTTCAGGGGTTTTTAACTTCTCCCTTAAAACACAATCAAAAATCTGTGAAAACTCTTTGGAAGGCTTTAGTCCCATAGCAATTAAATCCTGCCCCTTGATTTTTATTTTTATCCCGCGCAAAATATCCAAATAACGCAAAACTTTTTCATCTTGGCTTATAAAATAATAAATAATTAAGCTCTCAATACATTTACCCCCAAAGGCTTTATAAATGCTAAAATCGTCTTTTTTAATTTTTGACTTTAAAAGATTTTTTGCTTCTAAAATTATTTCTTTTTCTTTTTTGGTCAATTCCAGTTTATCCGAAAAACTGTCTTGCTCAAACACCCCGATAAGCCCCAAATAAACAATCCAGGGCTGTTTGATTCTGTATTTGGCGATTAATTTTTCTAATTCATTTACAAAAATTGTCATCCCGAATTTATCTTCTCGTCTTGTTCCCGAGGCTTGTCGAGGGTTACAAGGGAGAGTATCGCTTGCGATGTATCGGGATCTATCCGATTTTGTAAGCTGGTTAGATGCTGAATCAAGTTCAGCATGACGTTTTTTACTATTTTTATAAGGCATAAAATCCTTTTTTGTGATTAATTTATAAATGCTCTGTTCGATAAATTTCTCAAAAGCATTTTGAGAATTTGAGTTAAACGTAAGTTTTAGCTCATTTTTAACCCTTTTATAACACATATCATAATTAATTTTTTGCAAATATTTTTTCTGCAGTTCAAAAGTTTTTTTATCCAATTCAAAGCCCAGTCTTTGAGAGTATTTTAGTGCCCTGATGATTCTTGTGGGATCATCAACAAAACTTTCATCGTGCAAAATTCTTATTTTTTTATCTTTTAAATCAACAAGTCCTTTCACATAATCGATTAAATGCGCAAAATTTTCTTGATTTAAAGAAAGCGCAAGCGAATTAACCGTAAAATCACGACGCAAAACATCTTTTTGCAAAGCACACCCCACCTCATTTACCCCTGGCAAATGTCCTTTTTGAGGGTATGTTTCGCTTCTTGTTGAGGCAAAATCA
>CAZXID010000056.1:0-2652 GCA_964640325.1 uncultured Muribaculaceae bacterium
CTGCGCCGAAATGTGCCCGCCGGCCGGAAAGGCTTGCTGCAAGGGCATCTTCTCGAAAAGCGTGACCGACAAAATCTGTAGCAAAGTGTAGAGCGAGGCGTCCAGTTGCAGTTTCTTCTTGACGATGGCGACGAGTACATAGACGGACACGGCGATCCAGATTTGCGTCTTGACCGCGTTCTCCGACGTGCCAAAGAAACGCTTGATCCGCAGGTGCTGCTTGATCCACTTGAAGAACAACTCCACCTGCCAGCGCTGCTTGTAGAGCGCACAACTGGTGGCGGCCGGCAATGTCATCTGGTTGGTGAGGAAGACGAGCGTCTTGCCGGTCTCGGGATCCTTGAATCGCACCCGGCGCAGATGCGCGGGATAGTCCTGTTTGCTGTAGAAGCCATCGAGCGCAATCGTCTGGTCGCAGATGATGCCGGTCGAGCGATCGGTCTGCGCCGAATAGACGCGATGGAAGTCCATGTTCGACTTGGCCCGCGTGACGAAGAAAGCGCCGGCCAGATGCATGACGTGGAGCCTCCCGAAATCGACGTAGCCACGATCCATGACGTAGATGGCACCGGGCTCCGGCACCAGCAGGTCGAGTGCATGGATGTCGTGCAGCTTGCCGTCGGAGACATGGATGAAGCTCGGGATGCTGCCGCGCAGGTCGAGCAGTGTATGCACCTTCACGGCGGCTTTGGTCGTGCGAAAGTGCGCCCACGGGAAGACCGACAGGCACAGATCGATGGTGGTGGAGTCCAGCGCATAGACCGTGTTCGACAAGTCCAGCCCCAGGTCCTCGCTGACATACAGCGCCCGGGCCTGAGCAATCAGGCGCTGCGCGAAGTCGGCATGGATGCGCCAGTCGCGCAATTCGTTGGCGTCGGCCAGCGTCGAGCGCCGGATCGGCTCGCGAAACCCCATGTGGTAGAGCTTGGCCTCTTGTGCCGACAGACATACTTCGATGTCGCGCAGGCTCTCGCGATAGGTCAATTGGGCGAAGGCCATGACCCGGAACTGCTCCGCGCACGTCAGCGTGCGAACGCCCTTGTCGCCGCCGTAGCGCGCGACGTACCGGGCGAACGTCGTCCAGGGCAGGAAATCCATGAGCTGGGCGAACAGCGTCTTGCCGGTGTTCATGGCGGCCTCCAGGCAAATACCCGGAAGACTGCCCGAACTGGCAATCGCCGTTCAAATCGACACCACCATTTATTCCTTGGAAACCCCCGTCAGTCATGGCTTTCAGCGATTCGCCCCTTCATTTAACCGGACAGCAGTGATACTCACATTTTGGTAAAAAATAACAGACGCTACTAATCGTCGCTCAAAAGATAGCCTCAGAAATAATTCTGGACGGAAAAGGGAAAGCACCATGAAAAGATTCGTCGCGATTCTTGTTGCCTTGCTGGTGCTCTCCACACAATCGGCATTTTCCGAGGAGAGAACGCTTAATATCGTATTCATTCCTAAAGCCGGCGACCAGGATTTCTGGAAATTCATGCGCAAAGGAGTTGATCGTGCCGTTGCCGAAAGCGGAAATGTGCGGCTCACATGGCGCGGCCCGGCGTACAACGACGATACAGAATCGCAAATCGCCATTGTCGAGGCTTACACGGCTTCTGATGTTGACGCGATAGTAGTCGCACCGACAGATGGGGTCAGGCTAGTCCCCGCAGTCAAGAAAGCGGCAGAAAAGGGAATTCCGATCATTGTCGTGGATTCAGGAATTTCAGCTCGCATCTACCAAAATTTCATTGCCACGGACAATTATTCCGCCGGGAAACTCGCTGCAAAACATTTATCTGAATTACTGGGCGGTCGCGGCAACGTGGTCCTTTATCGCACGGTGAAGGGTAGCGCGTCGACAGACGAACGCGGCGAAGGATTTTTGGCTTACCTGAAAGAGGAGTCCTCGAAGCTCAAAGTGGTTGCCGACATCTACGGTGGCGGATCACGGGGAAGATCGCTCCGTTCAGCACTCAAACTTTTGAAAGAAACACTACACATTGACGGGATTTTCGCTGTCAATGAGTCATCCAGCGATGGAATGCTCAGGGCACTGCGCGAATCGGGTCTGGCCGGGAAAATTCGGCTGATCGGATTTGATTCGACTGATTATCTTTTGGACGGTCTGCGAAACAAAGCCATCGACGGCTTGATTGTGCAAAATCCCCGGCAAATGGGATACCTCGCCGTGAAAGCAGCCATCGCTGCGGCTCGCAAAGCACCCGTCAAGGATGTAAACATCCACACCGGCACGGAGATGGTAACGCTCGGGAATCTGTCGCGGCCAGAAATTCAGTCTTTGCTGAAGCCATGACATGCCTGCCTTCTTCCGGGCCAGACAGGCGGCGCAGTGTCATGCATGGAGACTGACACATGACGGGTAATCAGACACGCCAGAGTTTTCTGAACCAAAAAATTTCCATCGTCATGCATCTGCACAAACTGATGCGGCGAGAGAACCTGAGAACGGTCATCCTGCTTGCAACCTGTGCCGGCATGCTGCTCCCCGCTCTGGTTGGCGGCCTGATTCTTAACCACGTCGATCAGGGACGTGTCAATCAGGAACTGAACCGGAGCCTTCAGGACAAGATAGTACTTCTGGCCGACAGTCTGAAAAATCCCGTCTGGAACTACGATCTGAATGCCGCACAAGCC
>CAZXID010000057.1:0-2639 GCA_964640325.1 uncultured Muribaculaceae bacterium
GTGGCGCCTGTCGTTACAACATCGTCAACAAGCAAGATGTGCTTTTCTGTTAGGTGTTGATAATTTTTCAGCGCAAAGATTTCTTTCACATTTTCCCATCGCTTAAAACGTGATTTTTTAGTTTGCGTTTGGGAGGCATACGTGCGGATAAGTGTTTTTGTGTCAATTTTTTTTTCAAAAGATTCGGCCAATCCCATGGCAAACATTTCGCTTTGATTATAGCCGCGCTTACTTTGTTTTTTGGGATGAAGCGGAACCGGAATGATTATATCAACATCTGAGTAAAATTCAGAATTTTTTAAATCAAGTCCAAATAATTTTCCAGTATAAATACCTATTTCTTTTTTATTCTTGTATTTAAGCTGATGCAACAAGTGTTGCACTCTGCTGCCTTTAGCGAAAAAATAATAGGACGAAGCATGATGAATATTTACGCGCCCCCAGAAAATTTTGCACACAGGGTTATCGGCTTCCGAATAAAAATGAGTTTTGGGGAGCTGATGCAAACAATAACTGCATAAAACCTCTTCATGTTTTAAGAGTGTGTTTTCGCACGAAGAACAAATACGCGGAAAAAAGAGTGAAAAGAAATCATAGAAATACGACATGGATATTGATCTGTTTGGATAAAAACTTTTTAAAGATATGAATAAAAAAAAGTAATTTTGCAAAAATTTTTGAGATGGACAATGTCGTTGAACCCAAATCTAATACAACTAAGTATAAGATAATTATTGCTATAGAGTCCGTAATTATCCTTGCCCTTTTGGTACTGTATATTACAAACCGGACCAAAGTTAACACGTTTATCATTGAGAAGGAACAGGCCGTCAGCGAAAAGAAATTGCTTCAGAAAGAGCTTGATTCGCTGATCACTGAGCATGAAAAAATTCGTACAGAATATGGAAATCTCACCAAAGATTTAGTTAACAAAGACAGCACAATACAAGCGCAGGCTAATGAAATTCAGCAACTTATCGAAAGTAATGCGGGTAAACGGCAAATACAGCGCAAACTTGATTATCTGAGAGGAATTACGCAGGATTATGTTGCGCAGATTGACAAACTACTGAAAGAAAATGAAAACCTTAAAACCGAAGTAAAGGGCATGCAGGAAAACATAAAAGAAGAGCAGAATAAAAGCCAGTTACTTGAAAAAGATAAGGAAGCATTAAAAGAACAAATAAACAGCGCGGCTTATTTGCAGGCGCACACATTGTTGGCTACGGGTATCCGATTCAGACAGGGTGGAACGAAAGAAGAAATCGTGGATAAGGCAAAAAGAGTTGAAAAAATAAAAATTACGTTCACCTTATCTAAAAACCCACTGGTGTCTGAAGGACTTAAAACCGTTTATGTCCGCATTGCTCGTCCTGATAATGCAATTCTCAATGATGGAAATTCTTTTGAATTTGAGGGGAAAGAAGTTATGTATTCATTACAACAACAGGTTTATTACAAAGGAAGTCCTATTAGCGTTAACATGTATTATGAAAAAACAGACCGTATCGTACCCGGAACCTATCATATTGCCGTTTTTACTGAAGGAAAAGAAATTGGTCAGACACAGCTGACACTTAAATAATTTAATAATAACCATTTAAAATTAAAATTATGGAAACAGCTCCCGAAACAAAGAAAAAGCCCAATCTCTTTCTTTACCTGTCAATAGTTTTATTGATAGTGTGCGCCATTTTAACATGGAAGGTCATCAGTTTCAACAAGACTATAAATCTGCAAAACGACACCATCGTATCGGTAAATGATGAAAAACAACAGCTTGTTTCAAAACTCGAGAATCTGAAAAAAGAATATGATCAGCTTTCATCGGATAACGAACAGTTGACAACGATGTTTAATGAGGAAAAAGCCCATGTAGAAAAACTTTTGCAAAAGATAAAAAGCTCGGATGGGTCAGTAGCAAAATATAAAAATCAGGTTGCATCTATGGAGGGCCGCCTGAAGGAATACGAACAGCAGATAGAAGAACTTAAAAAACAGAATAAAGAGCTTGTGGAAGTAAATTTTCACATCAAAACAGCGCTTGATTCAACAACGGTTGAAAACAAAGAACTATCTTCTAAAAATTCGGAGCTTAACGAAACCGTGAACAAAGGTTCCGCTCTTACCACTTATGATATTAATGCCGACGGAATTTTTATCCGGAATAAGGTGAAGGAAATTCCTACCCAGCGCACAAAAAGAGTTGAAAAGATCCGTGTTTGCTTTACAATCGGTGAAAATGCTATTGCTGCAGCTGGCAACAAAACAGTTTACCTGCGCGTTGCTGATCCCAATGGCAATATATTATCGCCGGGACAAGGCGATGAATTTTCTTTTGAATTTGGCGGTAAAAAACTTCAATACTCCGCTAAAGAAGAAATTGCATACAACAACAAACCTGTTGACCTTTGCATGTATTGGAATAAAACCAAAGACATTATAACAGGGACTTATACTGTTGACATTTTTGCTGAAAATAATGTTATCGGAACCTCAACATTCATACTTGAAAAATAATTAAAAGAGATAATCATGAAAAAACAAATTTTTAATGTCCTGTTGCTATCCCTGCTGATTTGCATTGCTGGTAACACTTATGGACAGTCATCCGAAAAAATCAAGGAAGAAAAAATCAA
>CAZXID010000058.1:0-2624 GCA_964640325.1 uncultured Muribaculaceae bacterium
GACGAGGTGCGATGATTCAAGCAATCTTTGATTGCGTAGAATCATGTATGCAGCCAGCTAGAATTTGTAGGCGAATTTATGAGCCGTACAAATCTGCGTGCGTGCCAAGAACCGGATTGCGGAGGCAATCCGCGTGAGAGACTCGAATAAATGAATTTTGGAATTATAATAAATAAAGCTCTCAAGCTTTATACAGCTTGAGAGCTTTATACAGCGGGAGACGAGGCTTCTTGGATTATTCGGGGTGTGCCAAAAGCGTGGTTTTGTCACACCTTACGGGCTGGGTTCGCTTACGCTCACATGGCGCCCTACCGAAAATCCGCTCGAACTACAAAATGAGTTCTCGCATCTATCTTCACTAAAATTAAAAGCCCATTCCAAAAATGGAATGGGCTTTTAATGGAGCGGGAGACGAGGCTCGAACTCGCGACATCTTCCTTGGCAAGGAAGCATTCTACCACTGAATTACTCCCGCATAATAAAAATATTTTACCTTATCAATTTTATTTTGCAAGAACTTGAATGTTTTAATGTAAAAAGTAAATTTATATAAATATTAGTTAACGTTTGATTTAAAATTTTTTCCCCGTGTATTAGAATTAAAAAACAAATAAAAAAGGATTCAACCATGGCTGTGAATACTGCAAAAAAGATTGATAATAATTTAATTCCCCAAAACATTGAGGCAGAAGAGGCGGTTTTGGGCGCGATTTTGGTTAATCCCAATACAATAACCAAAGTCGTTGAATTTTTAAAGCCCGAAAGTTTTTATAAGCCTGCACACAGATATGTTTATGAAGCCATGCTTCAACTTTTCAATCAAAATGAACGCATTGATATTGTTTCTGTTTCCGATGTTTTAAATTTTAATTCAAAACTTGAAATTATAGGCGGAAGAGCTTTTATCAACGATTTAAGCTATAAGACAATAACAACTTCAAATATAGAATATTATGCAAAAATAGTTCAGGAAAAAGCAATTAAACGCTCATTAATTAACGCAGGTTCCGAAATAATTACATTCGGATACGATCTTAATCCCATTGATGAGTCTTTAGATAATGCGGAAAAACTTATCTTTGACATTGCCGCAAAGAAGGCGACAAAAGATCTTCTTCATGTTAAGGATTTGGTTTTGCAAAGTTATGAAAAAATCGAATACCGTTACAATCACAGAGAAGAAATGACAGGTGTTCCGACAGGTTTTTACGAGCTTGACAACATTACAAGCGGGCTTCAAAAATCCGATTTGATAATTTTAGCCGCACGTCCTTCTATGGGTAAAACAGCTTTAGCTTTGAATATTGTTCAAAATGTTGCAATAAAAGCAAAAGTTCCTGTTGCCGTGTTTTCACTTGAAATGTCAAAAGAGCAGCTTGTACAAAGGATGCTTTGTTCAGAAGCCGAAGTTGACAGCCAAAGGTTAAGAACAGGGCACATGCAAAGTAAAGACTGGGAAAAACTTGCAAATGCCATGAATGATTTTGCGCAGGCTCCAATTTATATAGATGATTCTCCGGGCTGCAGTTTGACTGATATCAGGGCAAAATGCCGCAGGCTTGCCATGCAGGAAAAAAATCTCGGGTTGATTGTAATCGACTATTTGCAATTAATGGAAGGCTCCGGTAGGGAAGAGCGTATTCAGCAGATTTCAGCTATTTCAAGAGGATTGAAAACTTTGGCAAGAGAATTGGATGTTCCTGTTATCGCGCTTTCTCAGCTCTCACGTGCAGTGGAGCAGAGAAAAGACAGGCGTCCGATGCTTTCTGATTTAAGAGAATCCGGTGCAATCGAACAGGATGCCGATATTGTTATGTTTATTTATAGAGAAGATTACTATAACCGAGAAGAAGGCGATGAGATGCCAAAAGCCACAGGCAAAGAAGGTAAATCAGATATTCTTGTTGCGAAACACAGAAACGGTCCTGTCGGAAACTTTGAACTTATCTTCCAATCAAATATTACCAAGTTTAAAAATCCTATTAAAACGGATGTGTTTTAATTAGTTGAATAGCTGAACAGGTGAAAAGTTTATTTTAGTTTATAAGATTATAAGTTGAGTGGGTCGGGATTGTTATCTCAAAAACATGTTGCGGTTTTTTGGATTGCTTCGCTTTTTTTGCTCGCAAAGACAACAAATGTGAATTTATGCACTTTTTCAAAATTTTTCGTAAGAACCCACTAAGCGGAAATAGGGGGTATGTTTTTGGATTTGGGCAAGTGCCTCTGCTATTTTGTCATCCAAAATATGCCCGTCAAAGTCAACAAAGAAAGTATATTCACCGAAATTTTCTTTTGAAGGTCTTGAATCAATGTAGGAAAGATTTATTCCAAAATCCTGAAAAATTTTCAGAATATCCAAAAGCGCGCCTGGTTTATTTTCTGTTGAAAAGGCAATCGAGGTCTCGTCTTTGCCCGTTTTTGGCGTGCTGTAATTTCCTATAAGGGCAAACCTTGTTTTGTTGTCTTGATCGTCATTTATGTTATCTAAAAGCACATTTAAATAATAAATTTCTGCAGTTTTTTGCGTACCTATTGCGGCATAGGTCAAATTATAATTTTGAAGGCTTTTTGCAGCTTCTGCCGTATTTGCCACTTCAAGTATGTTGGTGTGAAGGGGACGT
>CAZXID010000059.1:0-2495 GCA_964640325.1 uncultured Muribaculaceae bacterium
TAACATATAGTGTGATAGCCAGAAAGCCCCACAAAAAAAGCCCAAATAACGGTTAAAGTCAATGGGCTTTCTGGTTTATCACCTGTTCAAGACAACCTGTCAAGTGTATGGGATAAAGTAGCTTGTTTTTTGAGTTTTATCCAGTTTACATACTCTGTTTTGAAGTTGATTTTTGCCGATTTTAGTCTTGATTTTTGTCGATTTCATTGTTTTGTTTTTGATTTTTAGAAGTTTTTTCTCTGAAATTTTGTGTTTTTTTGGTTTTAGGCAATACTATCTCGGTTCGCCGTTAGGCAAACTTTTTTAGATTTACGAAAATTGAGGATTTATCGTGTCCTGAACACACTCCCAAGTTTTACCGAAAGGACTGCCCCGATTGCGTGGATAGACTTTTTCCATCAACTCTAATTGACCTTTTTTACAATGTTGACATTGACTGATATCGTAGCCAAATTTTTCGATTAATCGAATAAAAAAAGGAACTTTCGTTGAGGGCGGATGCACGGGTAAGTCCATCTTTTGTAAAATCTGGTTGATGCGTTGTTTACGTTTAAAGTTGCCTAAAATGCCGTAATGACGCATCTTTACAAAGCCTTTTGGAAGAATGTGTTGCTCAAATCGTCGCACAAATTCAGCTTTACTCAACACCATTTGCTTGTTTTTTTTGTGGTCGTTGTAATCTTTGTAGTTAAACAAAACTTCCTGCGGACGTACTTCCAAAATTCGATGATTACTTATGGCTACTTTATGACTGTAACGAGCTATATATTCGACCACTTGCGACACGCTGCCCATGGGCGATTTAGCATAAACTACCCACTTTTTTTGCTCAAGATCGTTGCTCAAAGCTGACCAATTCAAAGATTTCTCAATTTTCACCTCGTTTTCGGCTATCAATCGTCCTACATTTTTCAAAAAGTGCTTTTTAAACATTGGTTCCATCACTTTATACGGAAATAAATACCCTTGATGTGATTTCTTTTTCAAATCAACCCAGTTCAAGTCTTTATCCACTCCGCCACCACTCACAATGCAGTGCAGATGCGGATGAAACGATAATTGTTGCCCCCAAGTATGCAAAACTGCCGTAATGGAAGGCATGGCACCAAGCCATTTCGGATTGTTGGCAAGTTGCAATAAAGTGTGTGAAACACTGTCGAAAAGCTGTTTAAACAGCACTATTCTGTTGCCCATTACCAGCGAGTTTAGTTCATGCGGAAGAGTGAAAACAACATGAAAATACTTTACCGGAAGCAGCTCGTTGGTGCGGGCTTCCATCCATTCTTGTTGCTTGCTCCAATTGCATTGCGGACAATGCCGATTTCGGCAAGCATGATATTGATAATGAAGATGTCCACATTCAGGATTATCACACCGATACAAATGGTAGCCCATGGCAGAAGTGCGACACTGGCTGAGTTTGTTGAGCGTTTTCCCTAAATGTGGATTTTTATAATCTTCAAAATCAAAATCATTTAAAATGTTTTGAAGATGATTTTCCACTCCTACAACATTGGAGTATTTTTAGGCAAATTTGAAATATCGTCAGGTTTGTTAAAAAGAATATCCAAAGGACTGATTAATAAATTACGTTTACTGGTTTGCAGATGTAGATAAACCATGGTTGTTTTTATGTCGCAATGCCCCAAAAGTTCTTTTATGGTATGAATATCTACACCAGCATCGAGCAAATGGGTGGCAAAACTATGACGCAGGGCATGTGTTTTATGTTCTTTGTGCGACAATCCAGCATTTTTATATGCCATTCGCACCGAAGTTTGAATGGAACTGCTCCACATGGGCTTTCCGGGCGTTTGACCTTCAAAAACGTAGGTTTTAGGTTTTATTTCTTGTTTACGATAATAATCGCGTAATGTTTGTAAAACCCTTTTAGGAAGGAGGGTATACCGGTCTTTGCGACCTTTGCCATTGCGAACAAAAATGCGGTTGTTTTTACTTTCAATGTCGGAGAAAATTAACATTCTCAGCTCCTCTAATCGCAAACCTGCACCATAAAACAGTTCAACAATGGCTTTTTGTTTAGGACTTTGACACGCCAAAATCAATTGTTGCATTTCCTCTACCGTCAGATAATGAGGAAGTTTGTATTCACGTTTAGGGTAGAGTTTTGATGGCACATCATAGGGGCGTTTGAGTACATGACGGAAGAAAAACGCCACACTTTGAGCCACCATTTTACTTTTGCTATACGAAACCTTATGTACCAATTTTAAGTATACCATATAGTCAATAATATGCTGGTCTGTCCAATGATACGGAGATAAATCGGGATAGTGCTGACAAATAAAACGAATTTCACGGCAATATGCCTGTACACTTCTGGGTGAATGATTAGACGCAATCATGATTTTTTGAAGCTTATCCATAGCTTCTGTTGAATCGGGATGTAAATTTTTCATTTTTCTCAAATTTAAGTTTATAAAAATTTTTATTAACCAATCCTTATACGTAAATTTGAGCGTTTAATCTCACCC
>CAZXID010000060.1:0-2399 GCA_964640325.1 uncultured Muribaculaceae bacterium
TATCTTTCAAAAAGGTAGTCCACATTTTCAAGTTGTTTTTCTTGCCAGTCATAGAGTTGCAGGTAAAGTTTTTTTAAACCTGGGTATGCAAGTGCAAGTCCCATTGTGTCAGCCATTGCTCTGTGATGTTTTGTGAATTCTACATTAAATTTTTTGGTTAAGTTTTCAAGTCCGTGGGATTCCAGGTCCGGAAAAACTTCTTTAAACATTTGTTGGGTATCGATTCTGGGGTTTTTAATTTCTTTGTTAAAAATTCTAAGGGAGGCTTCATTGAGAAACGAGTAATCAAAAATCGCATTGTGCGCTACAATCGGGTAATCGCCTATGAACTCAAGAATTTGCGGCATGATTTCTTCTTCGGTCGGGGCGTCTTTAACCATATCCTCGCTTATGCCGTGGATTGCCATACTGGATTTTCTTATGTGCTGCTGCGGATTTATCAGAGTTTGAAATTCGTCTTTAATTTTTCCGTTTTCGAGCCTGAGTGCGGCAAATTCAATTATTTTTTCTCTTGTGTAATCTAATCCTGTGGTTTCAGTGTCTAAAACTATTTCAACTATTTTTTTCTTAGTCATTAATCTCTCCGATTGGCAATTGCAAAAAAACTCTTTCATGCACTCTATTAAAGAGTAGCACAAATAAGACCACTGCACAAGTGCAGAAAATTTGTTTTTTCTCACTTTTGCAGTGGTTGACCTTACAAAAGTGAGAATGGCAAAATCGCCACCAGGAGTGCCGCTTAGCCATTCGACACTAGCCGTCTATAAGACTAATGCACTGGGTCGTTTTTGTAAAAAATGAACTTGTGCATTAGTCTTAAAATGTAAAAATATTGATATATTTTTTAAGGTATGATAAGGTAATGTAATACAAGGTTAAGGAGATATTTACAATGTCAAATGCGATAGAAATTAATGATTCAACATTTGAGTCGGAAGTTTTAACTTCAAGCGTTCCTGTGGTTGTTGATTTTTGGGCGCCATGGTGCGGACCTTGCAGAAAGTTAGGGCCGGTTTTAGATGAAGTTGCCGATGAACTTGGCGAAAAGATTAAAGTTGTTAAAATCAATACGGATGATAATTTTAAAACAGCCAAAGAATATTCAATAAGTGGGCTTCCTAGTCTTTTAATTTTTAAAAACGGTCAAGCTGTTGAAAGGCTTGTGGGGTTGATGCCAAAGTCTTCAATAGTTTCTAATATTGAAAAACACTTGTAAAGATAAACAGGGAGTTGAGTATGTATAAAAGGTCAAAAAGAGCAGATAACATTGTTGAAATGATAGTAATAACAATAGCTGTGGTTGTTGTTTTGAACCTTGTTTTAGGTAAAGTATATGACAATTTTAAAGATACCATAGCAAACAGCAAATACAGCAAGCTTTTTAGATCTAATCAGACAAGTTTTGAACCCTCTTCGGGGGTTAATTATTCAAGCCCAGATTCTCAAATAAATGTTCCGCTTGTAGGCGAACAGGGTCTTACAAGGTATGCTAATGGAGCAGTGAGAACAATAAATGAGCTTTGGGAACCTTCAAACCGCCAAAATTTACTAGATAATACTATTGCACAAATAAATTTTGCGGAGGCTTTAACTGTATTATGTGAAATGCGATATCATTCTGCTGTTCTTGGCTCTCCACCATCGGCAGAAGAATTATCAGGTTCGTCGCCATGTATTAATAGACAATATGGAGCTTTAATAATAACATTGTCTACAACGGGTGCTAAAACCCAGATAGCTTCAACTTCAGCTTCGCCTGGGCTTGATTTTCCTTACGGTTCTTGTCTAAATTTTCTTCCCAAAAATATTTCAGACGAGAATGGGAAAATTGAATACATTTCCTGTGTGAAAAGTTATTTTCATAAAAGCAGATAATTAATTAACGTTCCATAGGGGTTGTATAATTTGGACGGATAGGGCCGTCTTTTACTTGAAAACGGAAGTTATTGTAGTTGTGCACAGTTCCGTCAGAGGTGATATGCCTTAATTGATTTTCACTTTGTGGTGCAATAGTAAATAATAAAAGTTGGTATTCAAGATTAAAACAATTTATGCCATTGTTTTGCATGGTATTTCGATATGAACTTGTTGAACTCCATTCAGTATTTGGATCGTATGGATTACAGCCGGCGCTATGTGAGAATGAAATATCCTCATTGATATCATTACCGTTTAAACTAAGATTATGCAACAAGTAGCTTACTGGGATATCAGGAGTTAATCCGGAAGTTTTTTCTATAAGTTTAAAATTATTTTCATCCGCTTGAATTAATTTATATTGATGCCAACAATCATCTATTGTGCTAAAATATTTAAATCCTGTAATTGGTTTATTAGGAATCGAGATTCCGAGGTGATTTCCATACCAGTCAATTAGTCTTTGCCCTACTTCAGAATTA
>CAZXID010000061.1:0-2350 GCA_964640325.1 uncultured Muribaculaceae bacterium
ATGTCAAAGAACAACCTACACTATTTGATTAAAAAATTAACGCACCACTACTAATAGCAAAACAAAAAAAAGAAACAAGTTTATTTAATGATTCTTGTGATGAAAATGAAGAGTTTTGGGAAAATAATGATATTGATACTAATGCAAAATCGAATGTTAGGGAAGATTCAGACCATATATTAATGAGATATAATAAGAGAGTTTTGAAAGCCATTAGTGATTATGATAAATTAAAGATTGAACTTCTCGAAAATACGAAATATGTTGATGGCAATAAAGTTACTGTACGTCAATTTTCAAGAAATGTAATTGATGCCGAAAAATTGGAAGAATACAAATCCTATTTGGAGGATGAGGCTAATTGTGAAGGTTCTAAATATTCACAGGAGTTGTTGAAATTATTATTAATAATAGAAACCTGCTATTTTTTGTCCGACAAAATGAAAGGCAAATCCTATTTCGATAGTTTTCGTTTTGGTCTTACTTATAAGAATATTCAGTCTTTTTTGAAAGATAGGGATGTGAGTCCAAAAGAAAAAATCTCCAAAATAATTGACTGCGTTGATAATTTAATTCAGAAATATGATGATTACATAAAAAATCAGTTATGAACAATGAAGAAATGCTTAATCTTGAAAACTTACAAGATGTTGATGAACTTAAAGAGGAACTAAAAACTCAACCTACAAAAGAAATCAAACAATATCGAAATTTTTTGTTTATTGGAAACATCGTTTATCGAACCGGATTTGGGTTTGCTGTATTATTTATTGTGATTATGGGGATTGCATTTTGGACTTTTTTTGAAACTGGCAATACCCTGATTCTATTTATTGGGTTAATCATCCACATTGTCCTTTTTCAATTACTATTATATCTTTTTAGGAAAAATGTGTTAAGTATGCAAAAAGACAGGGCGGAAATGAGAAAAATACTAAGTATTTTAAATCAAGAATTGAATTCAAGGAAAAATAAAAATTTACAACCATGATTACAAGAATCACAGAAAATCAAGAGTTTTCTTATGAGTTCAGAAATGCTGTGCAAAAAATTTCAGAAATAGAAATTTGCTTTGACAAGAATATTTTATCTGCGATAGTTTCCGAGCAGTTTAATGATTCCAATGTCACAAAGACAGAAATTGATAATTTGGAGAAATTCCTTCAAGAATACTGTAATTCAGACCTTAAGAAAATACTGACCAAAATAAAAAAGAACATTGGGTTTGAAGAAAGTAGCGGTTACGACCATAGAAGAATTGGCAATGGGGATTATCACAGCCGCAGCGAAACAAGCTATAATTTGGCTTTTTTAAAATTATACAAAAATATAATTGACGGAATTGATTCAGCTTTAAAAGAATCTGAAATATCTTTTGAAGGTTTTACATATCATTTTTCAAGACATAAAAAATCTTTAAAACTGATGCTGCATAGCATTCGCTGGGCTGACAATAAGTACGAAGAAAGAGGTAAAACAGTTCTATATAGAAGTCTTGAAAAGCAAAGCTTTGAAGTTTTTTTAGTACTTTTATTATTCAAAACCCTTAAACCAAAACAACATGATTGATATACCCTACAACAGAGAAACTCGTGATAAAATTGATTTTTATCTTGATGAAATTGAACGCCAAGGGAAAATGAAGTTTTTAGGCATTTTTTCTGCTCCAAATCCTATTTATTTTATTCCTTTAACTTTTGTTTTATTTTTGATTTTGGAATTTATCGGAAGATTCTATTTTATCCCTTCTTTGATTGCCTTGTATCTGATTTTTGAACGTCTGGCATATGGTGGGTATATGACTAAATTAGCCGAAGATTGTATCGTAGAGGAAATTTATATGGAAATGGATTTACAAACAAACGAAGTTTTAAAGAATGAATTTCCAAATGACCCATTAGACGTCACAAATGAAGACAGAATCGACATTGCTGAAAAGATTGTTCGTGAAACAAAACATCCAAACTTTTTTCAGAGAGTAAAGACGAATAGCATTACATTGTATGTTTTATTGGGTTTGTATTTCGTATGCGGACTAATAGTGTGTTTTACAACGTATTGAAACTGAGAATAATGAAAAATTCTAATTGCAAATTGATTAAAAGTATTGAAAACGCCCAGTTTGTAACAAAGGCTAAAATCAAGCGGGCAGAAAGTGCTAATTTGAAGGGCATTACAACTAATAAACTTTATCGCAAGTTGATAGTTAAGTGCTCCGAAATGCCCGCCAGCTTTTAGCCCCAACCGTTACCAACAAGCCTAAAAAAGAAACGACAGTGGTAATTTTGCATTGCGAAAATAGTAGTGGTGCGTTAATTTTTTATTTTTAGTTATAACTTATTGATATGAA
>CAZXID010000062.1:0-2342 GCA_964640325.1 uncultured Muribaculaceae bacterium
TGGAAGGTTTGGAGAATGTGCTTAACTTACTGTCCGGAAAAACCGGAGGGGATCAAGTTTATTATTTCAGCGAGAGAAATTGCATCTAAATAATCTTCACCAAGAATATCTATAGCATTTTTGATTTCAATGAAAACCTGCTCTTCTAAACATTTTTCAAGAACAATTTTTGAAGGATTAGCTGCAACATCAATTTTGTTAATTATGGTTATTTTGTTCTTTTTGCACTCAATAATTTTTAATCTTTTTAATATTAAAAAAGAGTTTTTGTAACCATTTTGTATAAACCAATTGGCATCTTCATTTTTTTCAATGATTATATTCAGAGTTTCTAAAGTTTTTTGAGGTGATGCCGTAAACAAAGTAAATCCGTGTCCGGAGCCAACAGTTTTCTTTAAAGAATAAGACAAATCGACATCATTTAATTCTCTTTCTTTATTAATTAATTGACCATCTTTCGGAGTTAAATATCCTAGGCAGGTCAACCATTTTCCAATTCTCTTAGAATAAAGTTGCCATGTTTTTAAATTATATTCAGCTGAGGGGTTTAGTCGCTTTAATATTGATATCATTTCTTCATTTGTAATTAATAAGTTTTGTTTTGTTAGTTTTAATTCTTGCACAATTACATGACTGCTGAAAACAGTTCTAAGATAACTTAATATTGAAATTAGGTCTGTGTTGTTAATTTCATCTTTTAAAGAAATTTGGTTATTATCACCATTGACTATGTTGAACATAAAAAGATCGCTTACAATATTAAGGCCTGTTTTTTCTGTTACTTTAATCTTTCTTGACAAATCTTTGTAAGAAGTTCCGCGTCCTTTTTTTAATTCTTTTATTGAACTAATAAAAGTATTAAAGGATGGGGATGCTGGCATGTAATTAAATGGTAAAGATGGTATGTTTTTTGTCAAAATATATTCTTGAAAAATATCCCAATAAACTATTATTAACTCACCGTTCCTTATAAGCAGTCGTTTTTCGATTAATTTTTGCAATACATGTGACTTTGTTATTTCAGCAATTTCAAACCAATCAACTGGTGCTCTTTCTGCGACCAATTGTAAACAAACCTTTTCCTCTTTTGAAAGCTCTTGAAGATCCTTGTCGAATAAAAACTTTATATCTAGATTGTTTGTAATCAGATTTTTTATAGATTTCTTTTCATTTAGCTTGCCATATATATGTATGCAAAGTTTTTTTAAAAGCCAAGGATACCCTTGTGAATAATTAACAAGTTTGTTTTTTAGGTCTCTAGGGAGTTTTTCTTTAATTTGTTTCTCGAAAATAGACAAAACTCTTTCTGAATCTTTTTTTATAAATGGATGTAGATCTATATTAAATCTGAAATCTCTCAAACTGTGCCAGAAATAGTAAGCAGGGTGTTCCTGATATACCGTGCTGTCTGTTTTCCATGCGAAACCAATTACGATATTTTCTTTTAAAGATGTCACCTCTAAAAATAATTCCTTGGCTTTTTCGAAAATTGAATAAAGCTCTGGTTTTGAATAAATTTCTTCGAATTGATCAAAAATAAGGCACAAAACCCTTTTCTTTTTTTTAAGCTCTATTAATGCCGGCAATATAGATGTGCTGTTGAAAGGATTTGAATAATCGGTTATTTCAACTGAGCCAGTATTAATAAAACCACTGTTTTTGGCTTCTTTAAAACAGTTTATTATTGAACTGAGAATATAGTCATGATTTCTTGCGGCCCTAACATCTACAGCGTATACAAAGATTTTGTTTTTATAGTGTCTGTTTTTAGATTTAGATCTAATTTTAGCAATTAAGGAACTTTTACCCATTCCAGAATTCCCTGTTATGGCAAAAACTCTATTATTTGTTGAACCATTTTTTATCGCTTCAAAGAATTTTAGTATTTTTTCTTGTGAATCAAGTCTTCCGACAAAATCTTCAGGTCTAGCTGGTCTATAATCATCCCAGCTTTCACCTTGTTGAACAGGAAGTACAATGTTTTCTATTTTTTTTACAATATTCTTGCTAGATAACAATTCTTCCACAAATAAAAAATTTAAATCTTTGAGTGTCGTATCAGTATTTGAAAGATTAGATAACAAGTTGCTTTCAGAAACGATTTGCCCGTTTTTCGCATAGAATATTAGTAATTTTGTCGGATATCCTCCTTCTAGACATTCGAGTGCCCAAAATTTTCCTAAATCGGATATTAGCAATGTCCAATTCCCTATTTTGTTTTCTAATTCATTTATATATTCATGCTTTATCAAATCTGGATCTACAATAAGTCGAGATCTAATTAAAGTGAACCCTTCAGAAAAAAGTGGACAGTTAGTTAAGCCAACTTACACTAATTGAGA
>CAZXID010000063.1:0-261 GCA_964640325.1 uncultured Muribaculaceae bacterium
CACTCGAATTTAACCCGCATTTTTTTAGCAATTCGCTACGACTTAATCCCTTTTTCTTTCCATACGCCAGAGCATCCATTATCTTTTTGTGGAATGAAGAGGTGTCGAACAGAGACTCAAAAACTTCATCGAATTCATCTTCGAGATATGCGCCTGGTTGAAAGCATATTCTATCGATTGTGTTAACTGCCGATTCTCCTTTTTGAACTTGTTCGAGATATTCTGGAATTCCGCCTAACGACATGTATATTTTTTTAATTT
>CAZXID010000063.1:271-2335 GCA_964640325.1 uncultured Muribaculaceae bacterium
CTTATGCGCAAAAAATTCTTTTGTTTCCTTTAATGAGAATGGCTTTAGATTGATTTTTTGAGTTATTCTCTTGCTTAGTCCTTTGTTATTTTTAATAATATTTTTCACAATGTATGAGGCTGCCGAACCACATATTACGACAATGAGGTCGGTACGTGCAGAGCAGAAGTCGTTCCAGAAGTTCTCGAAAGCCGGCAAAAATCCCGATTTCGACCCTGCAATCCATGGGAACTCGTCAATAAAAATTACTTTTTTTGTTTTTCGTTGCCTCATCTTGCTAATGTGTCTTTTGAGTAACACAAAGCAGTCGATCCAGTCTTTAGGTTTCTCTTTTTTAAATCCATCGGCAACTTCGTTAAGTTTTATCAGAAAATTCTTTATCTGTACAGACCTGTTGCCTTCGCTATATCCTGTCATGCTGAACACAATCTCTTTTTTATAGAATTCACGTATTAGAAAAGTTTTTCCAATTCTTCTTCTTCCATAAATTGCGATAAGTTCAGATTTTGGACTCTTAAGAGCATTTGTCAGAATCTCTTTCTCATGCTGCCGTCCGATAATATTTCGTGCCATGAAAACTTAATTTAAACTGTTCCAAAAATACAAAAAAATATCAAATTTGGAACACTTATAAGAAAAAAAATCAGTATCAACCGACAAAAATTAAAATTTAACAATTTCGTTTTGTAACTATCATATATTCAGGGACTTATGATTGTTGCTTTGTAAATTTTGAAAACCTACCCCTTATCAAAACATGGACAGCTGGACTTCGGATGGACTCTTGTTTTTGCTTGTCCTACGCTTAACATATGTACGTCGACCATTTGTTATTACCCAAGATAACTCTAAATGACTAATCAGATGTATCCTTATTAAAGCTGCTATTGTCGAAAATGCCTTTGTACTCTTTGTTATGGCCTTGATTACATTAAGCAGCAAATGTGCTATTAGTGTACACCAAATTTGAGTTTTTATTCCATTCTCTGTGTCAGAATAGAAAAAATGTAATTGGAAATTCTGTTTTAATTTCTTGAAAGTTGTTTCTATAGTCCATCTATATTTGTAAATCAAAGCAACTTCTTCTGCTGTTATATCCCAGTTGTTGGTTATAAATTTGTATTTTCGACCCTGTTCATCACGATAAAAAACTAAACGCAAGCAAAGTGTCTTTTCCCGCTTGTCTTCTTTGTATTTCAGGTGTATATGTTCAATTCTATATACGCCACTTTCATCTTTTTTAAGCTCTTTGTCTAGAATAACATCCTGAACTTCTGCTTTTGCATTTTCTTTCAATCGGCACACAAAATATACACCTTCTTCTGTCCATTCAGCAAATTGTTTATAATAGTTGTAGGCTTTGTCGAAAACCAACATACTGCCTTTTAAGGGGTTCAAATGCTGTAAAAATTTCTTGTCGTGCATTTTCGCCTCGCTAATTTTAGCAAAAACTGCCGTATCTGCATGGATGTCGGTCTGCATGTGTACTTTCAGACCTCCTTTTTTCTTGCCATCGCCTTTCGGATTACGACCAACTCCTTTCATTACATCTGAAAACAAAGCTATCGTAGTTGAATCAAAAGCATAAAACTTCTCAAAGCTTATCTTTTCTTTTCGGCTGACCGACAAAAGTGGCTTAAAATATTCTATCAATGCGAAATAATACAGCATAAATAGTTCATTGTCACGATCTCGCAATGCATCGCCAACCGTACTTTTTGACGGTGAACTATCCATGCCAAGATAATTAAGTTTCCCTGCTAAAGCCCGCATCCCATCACATACTTCGCCCATAGAATCGCAGCGGGAAAAAATCCCGAATAGCATCACAACTAATTGATCCCATGAATAAAATGACTTATAATAACGGTCGGTTTTACATTGTTTTACCAAAACATCAAATTGATCCCTTGGCAGTAATTTTATCAATTGTTTAAAAATCGGCTGACCGACTAAATTTTTATTTATATCTTTGCTCATGTCGTTTTTTATTTTTTGCAAAACAAATTTACGACATTAGGGTGAACCCTTTTGGTAGTAGCCCTACTTTTTTTTAAAAATTTA
>CAZXID010000064.1:0-2289 GCA_964640325.1 uncultured Muribaculaceae bacterium
AATTAAATTGCTTAAACAAATCATAAGAAATAGCGAGATTTGAGTAAATTTTTGCGTAGTTGGGATCAAGATGTGAAGCGACTTTCCAATATTTTATCGCAAGTTCCAAGTTTTTGTCTGCAAAAAATATGCTTCCGAGATTAAGATTTGTTTTAGAAAGATTCGGATAATTTGCAAGTGATTTAAAATAACAGGCGGCGGCTTTTTTTTCATTACCCTGGCTGTGAAGTTGAGCACCTGCTGTTAAATACTGATTTGCAACATTGTAACAATGAGTTATTTTACCTTTAACTTTTGCATATTCAGGAGAAAATTTATCCTCAGAATATTTAAGATATTTTTCAAAATATTTAATAGATTCAAAGCGCATCATTTTTTGATTAAAGGCAATGGCAAGATTTAAACAAGTGTTGGCATCCTCGGGGCGGGAAATCAAGGCAACAAGCCAATAAGAAATTGCCATTTCAACTTGTCCTCCTTTATAATAGAGATTTCCCAGATTTGCATAAGCTTTGGAACATTTGGGTTCAAGTTCAATTGCTCTTGTCCAATACTCAATGGCTTCTTTTTCGTCACGAAGCATATAATAACAATTTCCGACATCAACATATACATCGGCACTTGCGTTAGTGTTCAAAATACTCGTAAAAAGTCTGAGTGCCTCACTGTAATTCCTGTTCAAATATTGTCTTTGCGCCGCGTCAAGAACACTACCCTCAATATCACCGTTATTTTGAACCTGATATTCAGCTATATTTTGTTGTTCTTCCATACCCTAACCATTTCAAATTAAGAAAATAAATCTTTCAAAAATCTTTCATTTGAAGTGAGATTTTCCATCGCCTCGTCGGACAAAGGATCTTCAACCCCACTTGCAAAGAGCTCTGAAATAATTTGATCATGCGAGGAATCATTTAGATCTGACATTGCAAGATTGGTGAATTTTCTTATGTCTTGCTCTTTTTCATAAAGGTTTACTGCCTCATTAGAAATCGCTGTCTCATCAATCAAAAATCCTCTGTCAATGCTCATATAAGGATTTTTTATAGGGTTTGTGTGCAATTTACTAACCTCAGATTGTTTACCAATCTGTGAGTTTAAAATATCCTCGTTGCTTTTAACCTCGTTTAACATTTTTCCCCAATACTTATTATCACAATAGTATTATGCACCATCAATTGCCATGCTGTTATCAACCCTCAGGTCTAAATTAAAATAGACCATGTGATTAATATTATAACTTATTAATGCAGGTTTGCCAATTAGTTATATTTCTTATAAAATAAAAGGAGAAAATAAAAACACAAATGCATAATTTTGTCATGCTGAATTCATTTCAGCATCTTACCGATAGACAAAGCCGGATAGATCCTGAAACAAGTTCAGGATGACAATAGAAGTAAAAAGAGGTTTAAAAATGCTAGATATCAAATTAATAAGAGAGAATCCCGAAAAAATAAATGAGCTTTTAAAAAGAAGAAACCCCGAGCTTTCGATAAATGAAGTTATCCAAATAGACACGGAAAGAAGAGCTGTCCAAACTCAAGCCGATGAAATGAGAGCAAAAAGAAAAAAAGACTCTCTGATGATTGGCGAAATGAAAAAAAATGGTGAAAACACAGACAGACTTCAAGAAGATGTGAGAAAAATCGGCGATGACATAAAACTTTTGGAAGAAAAAGAAGTCGAACTTGACCAAAAGCAAAGAATACTTCTTTTGAACATTCCAAACATTCCAGATGAAACAACCCCGATAGGGACCTCTGAAGCTTACAACAAAATCGTCTCAGGCTGCGGAGAACCGACAAAAGCTGATTTTGAACTAAAAGCCCACTGGGATATAGTTGAAGAAAAAAAACTTGTTGATTTTGAAAGAGCGGTAAAAATTTCTCAATCAAGATTTGTAATGAACAGAGGCAAAGGCGCACAGTTAGAGCGTGCAATTATAAATTTTTTCCTTGATGTACACACCAAAGAACACGGTTACGAAGAAATTATTCCGCCGGTGTTGGTTAACGCAGCCGCAATGACAGGTACCGGACAACTTCCAAAATTCGCCGAAGACATGTACAAATGCGAAAACGAAGATTTGTACCTTATTCCAACAGCCGAAGTCCCTGTCACAAATATTTACCAAAATGAAATTTTGGAAGAAGAAGATTTGCCAAAATATATGACTGCCTACACCCCTTGTTTTAGGCGAGAAGCAGGCTCTGCCGGTAAAGACACAAGAGGGATGATAAGAGTTCACCAATTCAATAAAGTGGAGCTGGTAAAGCTTACAACGCC
>CAZXID010000065.1:0-2159 GCA_964640325.1 uncultured Muribaculaceae bacterium
ATTGGATGAGTATGATTACTTTTGGAGATTTGAGGTTGGGTTATAAGACGTTAGCCGACACCCTAAAACGACACCCTGCAAAATATGGAACATAGACATAAATACGACAAGGACGGCAAACAACTTTGCTGTACACAAGAAGAAAAAATAAATTTAGTTGCGGACAAACAACTTAAAAAAGAACACAAGGAAGTTGGTTGTTGTGCTACTGATGAGCCAAAACACAATGACCATTCTGACGATGATGGACACGACCATTCAAGTGGTAATGACAGCACATTCAAAATGTTTTTACCAGCAATAATAAGTTTAGTTTTATTGTTGGTAGCTATTGTATTTGATAATTGGTTTCCTCAAACTTGGTTTAAGGGTTGGGTACGCCTTGCTTTTTATGTGATGGCTTACATTCCTGTTGGCTTTCCAGTTGTAAAAGAAGCGTTTGAAAGTATCCTAAAAGGCGAAATATTTTCAGAATTCTTATTAATGAGTATAGCTACGATTGGAGCATTTGCCATTGGAGAATTTCCCGAAGGTGTCGCAGTAATGTTGTTTTATGCAGTTGGAGAAGTATTTCAAACATTGGCAGTAAAAAGAGCAAAAGCGAACATTAAAACTTTGCTTGACCAGCGACCAGACGAAGTAACCATTTTAGAAAACAATCAAGCCAAAACAATTAAAGCAGAAAACGCTAAAATTGGCGACATTATTCAATTAAAATCAGGCGAAAAATTAGGACTTGATGGCGAACTATTAACCGAAAATGCCTCATTTAATACAGCGGCTCTTACAGGCGAAAGCAAACCCGATACAAAAATGAAAGGTGAAACAGTATTAGCAGGAATGATAAACTTAAATACCGTTTCACAAGTTAAAATCACTACTGAATATAAAGATAGTAAATTGAGTAAAATTTTAGAAATGGTACAAAATGCCACTTCTCAAAAAGCACCAACTGAATTGTTTATTAGAAAATTTGCAAAAATCTATACGCCTATTGTAGTGCTATTAGCAATTTTGATTTGTGTAATTCCCTTACTCTTTGTTGAAAATTATGTATTTAGTCAATGGTTGTACAGAGCATTAGTATTTTTAGTCATTTCTTGTCCTTGTGCTTTGGTAATAAGTATTCCATTGGGTTATTTTGGTGGGATTGGTGCGGCTTCAAAAAACGGGATTTTATTTAAAGGAAGTAACTTTTTAGATATTATCGCAAACATTCAAAATGTGGTAATGGATAAAACAGGCACAATGACCGAAGGTGTTTTTAAGGTACAAGAAGTAATTATAAATCCTGAATTTGGTAAAAACGAAATTTTGCAAATGGTTAATGTTTTGGAAAGCCAAAGTACACATCCAGTTGCAACTGCAATTCATAATTTTGTTGGCAAAATTGATAGTTCAATTATACTCAAAGACGTAGAAGAAATATCAGGACACGGACTAAAAGCTATTATTAAAGGCAAGGAATTATTAGTTGGAAATTTCAAACTAATGGACAAATTTTCTATCAAATACGACATAGACCCAACAAAAATAGTTTATACTTTAATTGCCATTGCTTATGATAATAAATTTGTAGGTTATTTGACTATTGCTGACAGCATAAAAGAAGACGCACAAATTACAATAGACAAACTAAAAGCATTGAGTGTAAAAACTACAATGTTAAGTGGCGACAAATCAAATGTAGTTGAATTTGTTGCCAACAAATTAGGTATTACTAATTTTTATGGAGATTTGCTACCCGAAGACAAAGTAAATAAAGTAAAAGAAATTATTGCAAAAAACGAAACCGTTTGTTTTGTAGGCGATGGTGTGAACGATGCACCAGTAGTAGCATTAAGCAATGTTGGTATTGCAATGGGTGGACTTGGAAGTGATGCAACAATTGAAACAGCAGATGTAGTAATACAAGATGACAAACCAAGTAAAATTGCAACTGCAATAAACATTGGTAAGCAAACAAAAAAAATAGTTTGGCAAAATATCACTTTGGCATTTGCGGTTAAAGGAATTGTTTTAATACTTGGAGCAGGTGGTTTAGCGACAATGTGGGAAGCAGTTTTTGCAGACGTTGGCGTAGCACTGTTGGCAATATTAAACGCAGTAAGAATACAAAGAATGAGTTTTGATGAATAAAAAGGGCAGTCGGCTAACAT
>CAZXID010000066.1:0-2145 GCA_964640325.1 uncultured Muribaculaceae bacterium
AGTCTGTAACTACTTTTTCGGGTACTCTCTCTTCGTCCCAAACCAGTCCATATTTTTTCTTGCCTTCCAGCTTTTCAATTACTTCAAGCAATTGGTCTTTGTTCAGGTTACTGTAATCTTTTTTTGCCATTTAATTTGATGTTCAAAATTCTTTAAAGTTCAAAATTACAATATTAATTTGTGAATCTTTTTGTTTTCGTCAATTATTGCCAACAATTTGCCATGGTTTATAGGTGAGATGGGTGCGTCGGCAAAAAAACTGCTCTTTTGCAAGCTTAAGCATCGGCTTGTGTGTCGGAGTTTGCAAATGTGCAGTTTTGTGCGTTGGCTGTCCATTATTCCATTTTTCTTTTTCTGTCTTTAAGTAGCAAATTGTCTGTTGTGTCTTTTTTTTTACACTTCTGACTAACGTCAATTTTAAGTGCTTATAATCAGATAGTTGCAAATTCAAAGTTTTCTTTTGAAAGTTCAAATTTAGTAATTTGTTTTTGAATACGTTTTACCAAACCCATTTTTCTTTTTTGGTCTAGATATAGATATTCAACTGGATTAAAGTATGGTTTACATTTCACAACCATGTTCCAAATAATAACAGCTAATTTTCTAGCCGTTGCACTTATTGCCGACACTCGTCCTTTTCGAAAGTTTATTCGTTGAAAGAAGTCTCTTAGCGGTGTTGATTCTTTTAAATTTCCTATAGCATTGGCTGCATTTCTCAAAGCAATTTTCAATCTATTGCTTCCTTTTGGGACTTTGCTCGATAATATTTTACCCCCTGATATTTTATTATTTGGTGCTAATCGTAACCAATTTGCAAAATGCTTTGCTGTTTTAAATTTTTTTATTCCTTCATATCCTACTTCGCTCATTATACTCAAAACGGTCGAATAACTCATGCCTTCAATAGCCATTAAATCAACTCCTTCAAAAAATTGATATGCCTTTAAATTTAAATCAATATTTTCCGGAGTGTTTTTATTTACTTTTTTATGTGGTTTTGCATCTATGTGATGCTGTCTTTTTGAATTGTTTTCGTCAATGATTTTGTCAAGTAATTTTTTAATTTCCACATCGCATTCATGAATTTTCACTTGAAACATTTGGTACATATCTAGTTCTTGTTTGAGTCCAAACAAGTAATCTTGTCGTCCATTTGTTTCCAATGCTTTGGCAATTTCACTTTCACTTTTACGACAGTTGTAATGACGTAATGAAGCTAGTTTTTTAGGATCTTTTTCTCCTTCGCAAATTGATTTAATAATGCTTAATCCTGTTAATCCGCAGATATCATTTACAACTACATCCAAACGTAAATTTAACAATCTTAGGTATTTCTGCATTTTCTTGGATGCTGATGCGGCAGAATCAAGAAGTAAAGCTCTTTGACGACAGTAAGTTCTTAACTGTTCGGTTTGTTTATCTGGTAAAAAACTTCCTGACAATAATCCAAGTGTATGTAATTTTTGAATCCATTGACAATCTTTGATATCTGTTTTTTTACCTTTGATATTCTTGGTAAACTTACCATTACACAAAATTACTTCAAAACCTTCGGAAAGCAAAACAGCATAAAGAGATTGCCAGTATGTACCTGTGCTTTCCATTGCTACAGTTTTAATTTTGTGTTCTTTAAGCCAATCTGCTACAGAATAGAGATCCTCATTAAAAACGCCAAACTCACGAACTTCATCGTCAGATTGTCCTACAGCAACCCAATGAGAGCGACTCCCTATGTCAATCCCTGCTGCATGTGGATTAACAACTTCCATTGAAATTTCATTTTTTTGTCTCATATAAAACTCCTGCTTTTCTTATTAAAACTCAATGGAGATGTGCTTTTGGCATGTTGAAATATTCTGAACGGGGTTCTCTATAAAAATAAAGACCACCACTTTTGTCATCGCATACATCTCAACCAGGATTGCGCTCGTGCTTTTTATGCAACAGTTCTAAAATCGGCCTTGCATTGAGAAATACAAAGATAGGGAACTTTTCCCTCGTTAGCTAGATTTGTTAATGGTTTTTGGTATAGGGAGGATTGTGCCTAACGCCCGCAGCTTGCTTTTCGGTGGTGGAATTAATCCCTTCTTTCCCGTCAAGCCACCCCCAAAGTTAATAAATATTTAAACACTTCCAAATTATTTC
>CAZXID010000067.1:0-2077 GCA_964640325.1 uncultured Muribaculaceae bacterium
GCTCTGATGAAAGACTGGTTAGAAAGTGGTTTGAAAATCCTATAAACAAAGCTTCTTTGGAAGAATTATGGAAAAGGTCGCTTAAGGTTGAAGCTGTACAGGTTAAATCTTCGGAAGAAGAATAATTATTAAAGATAGGGCGCAAACCGGAGGTTTGCGCCCGAAAAATATAAGGTCACTTTTTAGTTTTTAATCACAACATTTATTACATTTATTGCAATTGTTGCCATTGTTTACACAACGTCTATCTTCCCAAAATTTCCACCAGTGACATCTTTTACAAGTGCAACCACAGTCATTGCATCTTTTGCAACAGCATTTGTCTTCAAAAATTTTCCACCAGGTACATTTTTTCTTGCAACATTTGTCGCAGCAAGAATCACAAGGGCAGGCAGGACAAGCACAGTCGCAAGGACAAGCAGGGCAAGCAGAAGCACATGGATCACTGCAAGGACATGGGTCAGAGCATGGGCATGCGGCGAATGTTGTTTGGGAACAAATAATCAGGGTCATTAAAATTCCCAAAGCCAGTAATGTTTTTTTCATAAAAATCTCCTTTTAACTACTTTTTTTAAGTTCCTCACTTAAATTTACACGTAACTCTTTGTTGATTTAATTGTATAACCGCAAAACTAAAAGACTATATCTGAATAGGCAATATTTAAGAGTAATTGTGAATTAAACACACAGGCAATGAATAAAAAGCAGGCCGAAACCTTTTAGGTTTCGGCCTGCTTCCATGAGATTAAAAAACTTCAACTATAAATTTCTGATTTTAATCGCAGCAGTCACAACAGCTGTTGCATTTGTAGCAGCAGTTTTTGTTTTCCCAGAATTTCCACCAACGGCATTTCTTTTTGCAACAGTGGTTGTCACAACAATTGTCACAACATGAATCACAGCAACTTTGGTGTCCGCAGCTGCAAGGGTCTAAAATAGGGCATGCCGGGCAAGGCATTGCTGTTGAGCAGCATGGTGCTATGACAGGGCATGCAGGGCAAGGATTTGAGCACGGACAAGCCGCAAAGGTTGTTTGCGAACCTATTGCAAGTGCAACGATAGCAAACAGGGATACAAGCATTTTTTTCATGATTAAATCTCCTTTTTTGTTTTTTGTCCCTGATAAAGAGGGACTTTTTCTAAAAAATACATTCTAATTGTATCCTCATAAATAAAAAAAACGATGTCTGTTAGTACAATATTTAGGTAAGGTAATTATTACCTGTTTGAGCAATGAAAAAAATAATCTTTATGTTTTTTGGATCATTTCGCTCACTTTGTTCTCTCTCAACGACAACAAAGGCGCAAAAATTGCCCCCTACCTTCTACGCATCTACGTGTCTTCGCCTTCTGCACTCTTATTCCCTTAATTCTTCACCTTTAAGGCAAATTTTTAAAATAGTCTTTTACGTAAAGAGCATTATTTGCACAACCAAATCCGCTGCTATTTGTGTTGCTTGATGTTGTACAATATCCCGGATAACCGCTTTTTGCAGAGCCTAACGGAACTAAAGACTCATTTGATATTACCTGAAAAGCAAATAAATCATAGCCGGCTCTGTTGGGTCCTTTTTTATAACCATTTGTGTCAACCCAAATTATTAACACTGTGCCGCTTACCAATGGACTTATAAGTGCCCCGTCTTCTATATAAAACTTAATAGTGAAATGCCCTGAATTCATAAATGCGACAGTATTTGTATAATTTCTGTAGCCGTTTTCGACCGCCATATTCACAGGAGGACAATTTGTTTCGGGAGTGCAAGTATTTATAACTTTAAAATAATGCATCATGGCTGTTTTGAATGGAGTTGAACCATTATAGGGGGAAGTGGTAAATTTTTGATAAACAGAACCGTCATCAGCTCTCATTTGCAAAATCACTTGGGTAAGCATTGAATAGCTTTTTTTAAACTGTGTTTCCAAATCTTTTCTTTGAATATTTTTTATGACATTAGGAATAGTTAATGCCGCAATCACACCTATAATTCCAATCGTAATAAGCAATTCAGATAATGTAAAACTGTATAACCCCGAGACATTGTTGACACATTTGATTTTTTCATAAATAACATTT
>CAZXID010000068.1:0-1979 GCA_964640325.1 uncultured Muribaculaceae bacterium
TTTTACGGTAAAAAATTTTAATATTAATTTAATAAAAAAAAAGGCGGTTAAAATGCAAAGCATTTGACCCGCCTTTTTGTTTATTTAAATCAGCATTTTCCGCCGTTTTTTCTTTCCATAATAAAAAGTACAATACACAGCATTAAGCAGATTATAGCCGAGGCATCCCAAAACCATAATGCTCCGCTCCAGCTGAATTTGTCAACCATAAAACCTGTGCCAAAGGAAGAAAGAAACGCACCTACATATCCGAAAGTTCCTGTAAAACCTGTTGCGGCAGAGGCAACTTTTTTAGAGCTGCTTTCAACTGCGCAGAGTCCTCCTATCATCATTTGGGGTCCGTAGGTGAACACACCGATTAGTGCTATTAAGACAAAGTCAAGGTTACTTATAGTGTTAAATTTAAGCAGTGTTATGCAAATAATTACACCGATGAGATAAAGTATGTTGACGATTGCTCTTTCACCTTTAAATATTTTATCTGATATTACGCCTGCTCCGATTGTGCCCAGAATCCCAAAAAGCGGGAGCGCACTTAATTTCATTGTTGCAAGTTCAATTGAGTTATTTTTTGCTTCGTGAAGATATTTAATTACCCAATCTTCAACGCCAAATCTTATTATATAAACAAAAATATAAGCTACTGCAAGCAGCCAAAGTGTTTTATTGAAAAGAATGTGGTCTTTAAAAATCTGTCCGTAAGTTCTGTTGTCAACTTCGCCGACTTCTTCACAGTCAACATCTTCGGTGATTTTTTCTTCTCTGTATTTTTCGATACAAGGAAGTCCCATTGATTGAGGCCTATCCCAAAGTCTTCCGTAAAGCCAGATGGCTGCAACTATTGCAAGTGTCGCCGGAACAAAAAATGCCATTCTCCAGCCAAAGTGTGCTGCGATTGTTCCTGATACAATTACGCTCAGGAAAGTCCCAACCTGATGGGAGCAAGACCATAGCGACCATTTTGTTCCTCTTTCGGAATTTGAATACCAGTAAGTTAAACTTTTAGCCACAGCAGGAAATCCTGCGGATTGAAACCATCCGTTTGCGCCCCAAAAGAAAGCAAACAGCCAAAGCAAAGCCATATTTGCCGGTAATCCGAAAAATGAAGCTTGCCCGGGGGTTATGAAAAATGCGCTAAGTACAAAACAAAGATTTGCAATAGCACTTAAAATCAGTGCGGTAGGGAAAAATTTTCTAACATCTGCACTGTCTGCAATCACTCCATTTACAAATTTCCCTATGCCATAAGTCAGATAAAGCGAGCTTCCCAAAAGCCCTAATTCTGTGTTTGAGAATCCGAATTCTGCACTTAAGCCCGGCAGAGCTACTGCAATATTTTTTTTGCAAAGATAAAATATCGCATATCCGATAAAACATGAATAAAACATTCTTAAACGCCAATGGGCATAAGTTTTTTTAATCTGACTTTCATCGGTCATTTGTTCTTTTATAGGTGGTTCTTTAAAAAAATTAGCCAAAAAATTAGACATTTTCATCTCCCGTTATACTGAATTTATACTTAATTTCTTATCTCTTATCTTGTTTTATTATTTGGATATTGCGCGTTTCGGAAACTTCCTGGCGGGCATCTTTAATTGTATTGCGTTTTTCTTCTTCAAGACTCAGTCCGCCGACAAGTCTGTCAATGAAACCGGTATTGAGTTTTACTGCTTTTTCCATTGCGCCTATTTCTTCTAAAATATCCTTAATTGCCATGAAATCATAACCGAACGACTGTCGAGATTGATAGATCATTGTTTCGCCGCTTTGTGAGGTAATCGGCTTTCCGCCCATATCAAAATAGAGTTTAAATACTGTGCGCAAATCCTGCAATTCAGATTGCATCGCTACGACACACTGTTGAATTCTTAAATATCTTTCAAAAAGGTAGTCCACATTTTCAAGTTGTTTTTCTTGCCAGTCATAGCGTTGCAGGTAAAGTTTTTTTAAACCTGGGTATGCAAGTGCAAGTCCCATTG
>CAZXID010000069.1:0-1915 GCA_964640325.1 uncultured Muribaculaceae bacterium
CGCGGGATGGAGCAGCTTGGTAGCTCGTCGGGCTCATAACCCGAAGGTCGTTGGTTCAAATCCAGCTCCCGCAACCATTACCAAAGCGTAAAGCTATAAAAGAGTTTCGAGGCAAATCTTGAGGCTCTTTTTTTATGCTCAAAAAGTGCCATTGTCACCAAATTGTCACTGTAGATTGACAGTCAGTATGAGAACGCCACAACCGCACCACAAACCTCACACAACCAGCCACACAGGCTGGTTGTGTGGGGTTTCCCCCTAAATAAGAACGTAATATTTTTAAACAGCGAAACGAAAACTGTGTACTGATGTGTCCAAACTTTCTCAAATCTACAACTGGTGAAAGCCCCACGAACAGCCGACTTTCAGGCTCAACAGAAGTGTGGCGGAATCAGCGTAATTTTTTTTATGAAAGAACTTCCCCCTGCGGGAAGTTACAAAACAGGCAACAACTCGCAACGCAGTAGGCGGAACAAGGGCTTGCAGAGTTCGGAAGCTGAGAATTCTCAAACTGAATAAAATTTACATAGGCGAAAGCCGGAAGCCAAAGTCGGAAGTTTCCGTGAGAAATATACAGTGAATTTACAGTGAAATTTCAATTTTTTGATATTTTACTCAATAAACATGAGACTTCAAAAGCAACAAAATAAATACAATTTTTTTTAAATTCCCTAAAAACATAACAGTGAATTATTTAAAGAAAAATACACAAAATTGCAATGTTAATAATTTTACACATTCACTTATAATTAAGCAATAATCGAAAAAATGCAAAGATTTTTCAAATATGATATAATAGGTATCTTATTATTTAATTTGGAGGTTGAAATGAGTGGGATTTCAGTTTTAAATTCAGTTTTAGAAAAATTGGAAGAATTAAGCGTAACAGCTGCTGATGCAGATGGATATTTTGAGGTTTGGTCTAAATTTTTCCCAAACATTCAAGAGGGGCAAGTCTCTGGGATTATAAGAAAATTAGAAGCAGAAGGTATAATAATGTCATCAATTGAGTTGGGCTCATATTATGGACCCAAGGCTCATATGGTTGAAAGTATTTTAGGAAAACCTTTTTATTACAAAGTCAAACTTCTCGAAACTTTTCAAGAATATCACTCTAAAATAAAAGGGGAGTACATAGAAGAAAACAAACCATCTAATAATGTTGTATGCAGTATAAAATACAACGAGTATACTTCTGAAATATCCTGCGAAGGTAAAATAATAGCGAGACCTCGGTTTGATTCAATAAATGGAGAATTTTTTAGGTATGTATACAAAAACCCTAATAAAACTATCAAAATTGCTGATATGAAGCTAAGTATTAACAAAAGTCCGCATAAAATTATTGAACAATTAGGCTTTAAGGGTAAGCTTAAACAGATATTTTTTAATGTAAATAAAACAACAGTTCTATTTAGAAATCCTGTCATTTTAGATAGCAAAGATGAGCTTAAATTATAAAATGGGTCCACAGACCCATCTAATCCCATGGAATCCCATATTATCCTTTAAATCTAGACTAATTTTTTGAATATATTATTCTCCTTATTGTAGCACTCAATAAGGAGACATTATTATGAACAAAAAACTGGCAGTTGAGTATATCTCAACAGAAACAATCAAGCCTTACGGCAACAACCCAAAATGCCATGGCAACAAACAGGTACAACAGATTGTCGATTCAATCACGGAGTTTGCATTTACCAATCCGATTTTAATTGATGAAGACAATATAATCATCGCTGGGCACGGGAGGTTGCTCGCAGCAAAAAAGCTCGGGATTGAAAAAGTCCCGATCATTAGGCTTTTGCATTTATCCGAAGCCCAAAAGAAGGCTTACAGGATAGCGGACAATAAATTAACAGAGAACGGGGATTGGGATCAGGATTTGTTGAAACTGGAATTTCAGGAGCTT
>CAZXID010000070.1:0-1835 GCA_964640325.1 uncultured Muribaculaceae bacterium
TCAGGTTGGAAAGGCAAGCTCTTTACGCATTTTTTGTCGGCTTTGTGCGATTGCCAAAATTCGTAATGTGCTTGCCTGTATGTTGGGCTTACTTCAAATGCTCTTTAAAGAATGTTCCCAATTTGTCAAAAGGTACTTTTCTTATAACATTGTCCGCTCACGTAAACAGGAAAATATCTGATTAACCCCAAAACTCATAGTTTATTTTAATATCTTTGCATTCAAAATAATTCAGAATTTTATGTATTTCAGCAAACCTTGGTAATTAAAAATTAGAGTAAAAATTATACCGTCTTTTTTGATTTAGCTCAAAGAAGACGAGTGTTTTTGTGTATAACATTTTTTAATTTAAAATAAGGTAATAATGAAAAATATAAAATCTGTTGCTTCCGATTTTATTTCGGAGAGCAATGTATCAGTAAGACAAACGCTATCTCAATTCAGAGAACATTTTGATTCATCGACAATTCTTGCGATAGGAGAAAACTCACATTTCATAAAAGAATTTTTCACTTTAAGGCATCAGATTATTGAGTTTCTGATAACCGAATGTAATTTCGATACCATAGCTTTTGAATTCGGCTTTTCCGAGGGATTAAAAATTGATAAGTGGATAAAATCAAAACTTCCATTGGAGGATTTGGACAGTTTGTTGTCTCATTTTTATTATCCGACAGAGTTCAAAGCTACGTTACTTTGGCTTCGTAATTACAATCAGAAAAACAAAAATCAAATTACGTTTTTAGGTCTTGACGTGCCTAAAAACGGAGGCTCTTATTTTCCAACATTTCATATTGTAGCTGATTATTTGCAGAAGAATTCAATTGCTTCGTCTGATATTTTAAAGAAGATTTCAGACCTTGTTGAAAAACTTGATTTTCTTTCAACATCTCAATTAGCGTTGAATTTATCGAATATTGATAATCTAGAACACAATGAATTAAAGGCATTATTATTAAGCGTTTACATTAGATTGATTAGCCTTCAGCCGAAGTTGGAAAGTTTAACGTTTCAGACCGTTCTTCATCAGGTAAAAGGGCTGATGTACACGAACTACAATGCTAATGCAATGGCTGATTTTATTAACGAAAAAGGACTTGAAGGAGATATGGGAGCAAAAGACCAATTTATGGCAGAGAGTATTGATTGGTTTTTGAAAAACTCACTTGGCAAAAAAATCATATTGGTTGCCCACAATGCCCATATCCAAAAAACTCCTGTTGATTTTGACGGATTCATCAGTTGTTATCCTATGGGACAGCGACTTGCTATGTCTTATGGAAGTGGATATAAGGCGTTTGCTATAACTAATTTTGCAGGGGAAACATCTGCATTGTATCCTGACAATGAGTATAAATTTGGGTTTAAAGTTGATAAATTTCCGCTTGGTTTTCCCGAGTCGGATTCTATTGAATTTTTTATGAGAAAATCGGGCTTGGAAGAGGGTTTGTTAATAATGAACGAAAGCTTGGAATTGAAAAATCACAAAACGATTCGATTTGATTCAATGTATTTAAATACAGAAATTCAAAAGGCTTTTGACGGTATTTTTCTAATAGAAAAATCAACTGTTTCGGAAGTAGTTAATTGATAATTGTCAAAGTTAATTTAGGAACGGCACTTTCTTTCCGAAAGTGTCGTTTTCTTGTTATATAGTCTGACTTGGCAAGAAATGGCTCTTTTGGTTTTTTGAAGCGTGGGCTTGTGTGTCGGGAAAAACCAAATGTGCCATTTGTGTGTTGGCAAAAATTTCCTTGTGCGTTGGGATTTTTTTATTTTTTCTGTGTCGGGTTATGCCTGTCGATTGCGGTTGTCCTGACATTGCCACTAACGGC
>CAZXID010000071.1:0-1823 GCA_964640325.1 uncultured Muribaculaceae bacterium
ACCTAAAAATCTAAAGTACGATAATAATATTTTGAATACAGTATTTCCTGCTAATCAAATTTGGAATTTTTTAGCATCGGGGCGAAATTTCAAGTTTGATTGATGATTTTATTGTTGAAATTTCATGATTTTTAGTTTTTAAGCACGTTTAGTTCATAGTTTTCCCTTTCGGATTTTTCCTACAACATAATTTGTATCTGATTTTTCATTGCAACTGGTTTTTTATACAAAAACCAAATTATCAACCGCTTTTTCAATTTTCAACCACCTGTCTTTATAGTGATATGCTTCGTACATTTTTAACCAAAGAGTTCGTCCATTTATTACAATCTTGCCCGCCACCTGCACAAACCATGCACGAAAAGTGTTTGGCTCTTCACGCCAAGATTTTTCATCGCTCAATTTTCGCATCCATAAACTTAAATTGTATGCCAAGACGCTCATTTGCCATAAAGTTTCATTCGCCCAAAAATCTTGCGTTATCATACTGCCGGCAAACATTTGTCTTTTAACTTGTTCAATCCAATTTTCACTCTCACCTCTGTCACCATACAAACGATGAATCTCTAAGGGACTGTCATATATATTAGTTACATAACAAAAATATTCATAATTGTAATGGGTTTTAAATAATTCATCTTCAGTATGAACCAGCACTTTCTTGCGTAATGCAACAAACTTTCTTGCTTTTTTCCAGTCGGCACACTTGTGCATAAATTCTGTCATTTGCCAATTTGACATAAAGGGAATGCTTTCCCAATCCTGACTTGATAAAAGATTTTTTAAATTTTTCAACTTTACTTTGATTAAATATTCTGTGTTTGAGCGTGATTCTATTACTTGCAATAGTTTATCGTTGAAAAATCCACTGTCGGCTCGTACTAATAATTTTTTTATGCCGGAAGGAAGCAATCCAAATGCCTGCTCAATAAATCCGTGTGAATTATTTGCTGTATATGTATCACCGGGACGAAGCCAACTCAACAAACATTCCTTCGTGCTGTTTAAGAAACACATAATTGGATGATAACTTTTTGCTCCTTTTTTGCTAGAATTAAATCCTTTGGCAACACCTTCTTGATGACCATAAAGTGTATGAACGGTTGAATCCAAATCTAATATATCACTGTTCGTCTTCAATTTATCATGAACTTTTGACGATAATTTACCATTTATATTCATGATTTGATTGTTTTCATTCATCCCGAAACGCTTGATTCTATTGAATATAGTGTCGGCATCAATATTAGTTGTTAAGCTCAACAATTTTTGTATCAATGGGTCGCGACTAAATGATTCAATTTTGCTTACACGGTTAAAACCACTAAATAGTCCTAAAATTATTGTTGATAAAATTTGGAAATTTGTGAATTTAATATTGTGATACAAATTCAAATCAATCATATCGAACATTGATTCTAATCCAATCTTACGCATAAAGTTAGAAATAACTTTAATACCACTAAAGTTTGTCAAAGATTTTGAATCAAAACTTGTTTTGATATTTGCAGGTTTTTTCGTATTTTTGTTTTGCATGGATTAAGTACCTTTTTTGGTGTATGTTTTTGTTAATTAATTCTGCTAAAATCAATTACTTAGACAACTTAATCCATGTTCTATTTTAGACTTTTAGGTAGTATATTAAAATGAAATTTTCAATTTTGTATGAAATGTTAGCTATTTTCTAATTATTAAATAATATAAATTTGAAAATTTATAGTAAAAGAAAAGTAATAATTGAATTAATTTAAAAAAGGTAATTTCCAGATATTTTTTCAATGTTTAACATAATAAGATTAATGTTTTTTAATTAATTCTTTGCT
>CAZXID010000072.1:0-1818 GCA_964640325.1 uncultured Muribaculaceae bacterium
GGTAACGCTGAATAAAAGAGTAAAAATTATAGATTCTTACGTATTAAATACCGCCGGACAAAAAGGAAAGATATTTTGGCTCAAACGCCTGGATAAAGCAAAATAGTTTACTCAACTTTCATAAGTATAAGTAGTTGAAAAATATAGCATTTTCAATAACGCTTAAAACTTTCTGCCTGCACCGGACTGTTCCCCTCTCCCGGGAGAGGTATTAGGGGAGAGGTTGTACGATAATAACGGCATGTTGCTTTGCTGACTAAAAAACTTCAAAACGTCGATAGACTTTTGAACGTTTCTTTGATAATGTCGGATGAACAAGCTGAAACAAATGAATAACTCAGACAGTCGACTACCATTGGGAGGTTCGGCATCCTGCCGAACATTTCTTCATTCTCGGCTGTACTGTGTCCGTTCTCTGACGGAAACCAAGTGTCCCAATGGCCAAACAAATCTTCTTGAATAGATGTTAAGCGTAAGGATATGGTTCTTTATTTGGGAGGTCAGGCATCAGTCAAAAGCCTGACACGTCCTTGCCGAACATTCAGAAAATCATAAGTAAACTGATTCGTCATTTTTGACGTAACATGTTGCTTTGCTGAATAAAAATCGGTCAATGCCCTGTGTGCTTCTCAAAATTTAAATATCAGCATAAGTTCATAATTATTTTTTAGTACTTAATTACGTTGATTTTTATTAAATTGTAAGAAGGAGATTTGGATTTGTTTCTAAATTCTCTTTTTTAAGTTAAAAACGTAAAGATTCAGCTGTTGATTTTTTTCATAAATATGTTTGATAACATATTTACCAATTTTTCCTACTCATGTACCAAAAAGTACCACATAAAAATTTGCTTAGCTTGTAAGTTTGCATCATCCAAACCGGGAGAATCTAAATGCAAACACCATGATAAAGCTAAGCAAATACGAAAATTCAGGTACGATTGAAGCGAAGAAAGATGCAGTACTTTTTCACGAGTTTCAAAAAGGGAGTATTGATGCTTTCTCACAGCTGTACGATATGTACGTGAACATCCTCTTTAATTACGGTTGTAAAATTATCAACGATCGCGAACTCCTGAAGGACTGCATTCATGACGTTTTTATCAAAATTTACAACAAAAGGGATGACCTGAAAAACGTGCTTGATTTCAAATCTTACCTTTTTGTGTCGCTGAAAAATAAGATCTTTGATGAAATGCGGAAAAAATCAAAAATCAATAAAAACAGCCTGGATGATTACGAACCCGCAGCTACCGAACATGTAGAGAAAGATTATTTAACCAAAGAAAAAGAAATTTTAATCAATTATAAAGTCACTTCCCTGCTCGGCAGCTTGTCACAGCGCCAGCGTGAGGCCGTTACGCTCTACTACATCGAAGAAAAAAAATACGAAGACATCTGCCAGATTATGAATATCAACTACCAGTCGCTGAGAAATCTTATCTGCAGAAGCTTGACAAAACTTCGCATAGTGGCTATGTAGGGCGGTTTGCTACTTGCCTTACAGTCAGTTCTTAAGCAGCATTCTCAACAACCTTTTTTTTACACAGAAAATATTTAAAATTATCGTTTTTTAAGTCAAAATTTCGAGTACAATAAATTTTGCTGCACGTCTTATAAAAAAAACGCAGCCAGTGAAAGAAATTGCTTCTACATTAAAGGATTTATTGACAGACGAAAGTTTTATAGACTTTGTTTTTGACAAATCTCCTTTGCCTGCCAACCATTGGATCCGGGTAAAATCCAAAGAAACTCCCGAACTCAACGATGTGATAATTACAGCAAAAAATATTATCAACAACACCAACGAAGATAAAAC
>CAZXID010000073.1:0-1759 GCA_964640325.1 uncultured Muribaculaceae bacterium
TTTATATAAAGATAAATATGGAGCGTTTATCCACGCCTATCATGTAATTTGGGACGGCGGAGCCGGTACGGAAAAAAAAGATCGCTTTATTAAAACAACAATAAGTGATAAGAAACGACTCGACACTGAAATTTATCAGGTGTATGAAAGAGTAAATCAACTCTTTTTCGGAATTATTTTAATTGATGAAAATCTTAAAATTTCACAATTATATATTGACGAATTAAACAGAGGTCTGGAAAAGGTAAAATCGGGAGAGCAAACCGGACTTGCTAACCAATCGGATGTAGATGCAGTGAATGTAGAACTTTTAAACGTTATGCAAAAAGAGACTGAATTGAAATCAAACAGAAGAGCATTCTTAAATATGTTAAATGCAATGACAGGGAGTAAGATTTCCGCAGATGAAGTTTTTAAAGTACCCGAAATATCTGAAAATGATTTAAACGATAGAAATCTAAGGCCTGAACTAGAAGCTTTCGACGCCCAAAAAGCTTTAATATTAAGTCAAAAGAATCTGGTAGACGCAAAAAACATGCTTAAGTTGGGAGCATTTATACAAGGCGGATATGGTAAACCGGGTTTAAATATGTTAAAAAACAATTTTGACAGTTATTTTATCGGAGGAATAAGATTGTCTTGGAATTTTGGAGGATACTATACTCGAAAAAACGAAATTGCTCAAATAAAGGTTAACAGTCAACAAGTAGAGATTCAAAAAAATGTTTTTTTGTATAATTTGAATTTGAAAAATTCTCAACAAATCGAAAACATAAAAAAAATTAAGACTATGATCATAACCGATAACAATATAATTGAGTTAAGAAAAAGAATTTCGGCTGCTTCTGAAGCAAAACTGGATAATGGAACCATTTCTGTAAGCGATTATTTAAGTGAACTAAGCAAATTAGACATTGCCCGCAGGGTTAAGAGCGCAAGAGAGATAGAGTATCTCAGTGCATTATGTGATTATAAAAATACGTTAAACAACTAAAATTTAATATAATGAAAAAATTAATTTCATTTATTTCAGTAGCGTTGGCTATCTCTTGCTCAGGAAATAAAAATATTGATGCCACAGGAACCTTTGAGTCGACCGAAATTATTGTTTCTTCCGAAGCAAACGGTAAAATTTTAAAATTTGATATTGAAGAAGGGGATACTGTAAAAGCAGGTGAAGTACTGGGTTATATTGATACAACCCAATTAGAACTCCAAAAATTACGTCTTAAAGCATCAAATACATCTTTAGTCAGCAGAAAGCAAGATATCCCTAAACAGATTGCCGTTACCAGCCAGCAAATTGAAAACCTTCAGATTGAAAAAAAGAGATTTGAAAAGTTAGTAGAGCTTAAAGCGGGGAATGTGAAACAGCTTGACGATATTAATGCCCAAATTGCATTTTTAAACAAACAACTATCTGCTCAAAAATCAACTTTAGAAAGTACAAACAAGAGTATTGGGAAAGAGAGTGATGCTGTTACTGTTCAAATTGCTCAAATTGAAGATCAAATTGAGAAAAGCTATATAAAATCACCCATTAATGGTACTGTTTTATCAAAGTATTGCCAAACAGGAGAGTTGGCCTTTCAAGCGAAACCACTTTTCAAGATTGCAAATTTGAACGATATGATTTTAAGAGCATATGTAGGAAACGGACTTCTTTCGAGTATTAAGATAGGACAAACAGTTACTGTGCTTACAGATTCATTAAACGGGAAATACAAAGAGTACAAAGGCATTATAACCTGGATATCTT
>CAZXID010000074.1:0-1755 GCA_964640325.1 uncultured Muribaculaceae bacterium
TTATTTGAAGAAGTTTTAATTATTAAATCTAATAAGTCTGGATTTTTTTCAGTCGGATAAGTAGGGTATTGAGGGTCTTTATACTCCCATATATCTTGTACTCTTTTGCCTTCTCTCTCGTCTGCAAATATTATTTTCCTAGGATTTCCAGTTGATGACCATTCTATTAATCCGTCTTTGTCCCATTGTTCCAATGTTTCAACATCAACTCTCCAATGCCTTCCTTGGGGGGGGGATATTCCTTTAAAAGGTTGACTTGATTTTCCGTTTTCCGTTTCACCTGGTGCATGAATTGGAACAGTTGTATATCTTCTGCCTTGTTTATCTATTTTTGGGAATAATTTTTCAAAATCTTTTTCCGTATATTTTTCTCTTGGTTCATTCCAAATTGGGTTTGCAGTTTTTGTATAAAATAAAATTAAATCCTTCATGTTCCCAAAACCAATTCTATCAAAGTTTTTAGGGTTACATTTAATTCTTGTAATATCGTTTTTAAAATTTTCTATCCCAAAAACTTCGTCCATCATAACTTTTACGTAATGACCAATCTTATAGTCAATATGTAAGTATATTGAACCTTGTTCTGATAACAAATCCTTTATTAAAATTAATCGCTCTTTTAAAAACTCAATAAAGTCTTTTCCTTTTAGTGTGTCTGTATAAGCAATACTTCCGTTTTTGGAATTACTTATTGTTGTGGCTCGCCCGTCAGTTATTGTAAAATTACCACCTGTCGCAAACGGTGGGTCAATATATACCAAATCAATTTTCCCTTTTAATTTTTTTTCGCTTAAAAGGTAATTAAGTCCAATAATATTATCTCCGTGAATTAATATGCTTTTCATAGGTTATACTTGGTATAAAAATTCACGTAAGACCAATGCACTCATGATATTGTAACTCTTATAAGTTTCTGTTATGGACTTATACATCTTATTGTTTCCTTTGATGTATAAAACACCATCTAAAATGGCAATTTTAACAGCATTTACTTTTTTCGCTTCAACAGTGCTTATTGCATCATTAAACTGAGCATTCTGATGTCCACCAAAATCAGTTAAGAATTTTGCTTCACCAATAACATACTTTCCGTTGAAACGACCAACAAAATCAAGACCTTTATTGTGGTTGTAACCCAATTCATTCTTTGCAAAATCCATCATGGATTTATCGCTTCCATCTAAAATAGCATCCTTTTTATTTGCAAGAAATTTATTTAATTCAACAGGAGTTATTCCTAATGATTTTTTTCGCAACCATTCCCGAAACATAGGTCCAATTTGACGATTAGTTTCTTTTGGTTCGCTACATTTTTCGTATAATTTGTCAAGTCCAATTTCGTATATTCTACCACAAATTCTGTTTATTGTTCGAGGATTGCGGTCAATAGAAGTGCTGTCTCTTTTTAAATATGCAATATAGCTGTCTTTTATAGGAAACAAGTCAAGTTTTAAAAGTTCTCTAATAAGCAAACCGTTGTTTTTGCGTTTAAATGCTTTTTCAACATCAGCCCAAACTTTTTCATTTATTTCTCTTATTCCTTCTGGAATTGTCGGATATACTTGAAACAAGTCATCAAGATATGACCTTTGATTTGCGTATTCAATACTTAAATTAGTCCATTTACTCATGATTTATTTTTTTTTCAAAATTACGAATTTTCTGTCAAGTTTCTTTCACTGTTTTTTTGTCTTGTTGCCAACGTTTTGCGTGTATAAGAAGTAGCGGATTAAAAAGCACTTCACTTTCAGTTTG
>CAZXID010000075.1:0-1753 GCA_964640325.1 uncultured Muribaculaceae bacterium
TATTATTATTATTATTATTATTATTATTATTATTATTATTATTATTATTATTATTGCGTTTGAGGCATTTTTTGATTGTTAACAATTCAGATGTTTCGTGATAGAATTCATTTATACGGAGGGGGCATGTCAAAAACTTGGACGGATGAAGAAGTTAGATTATTGAAGAAGTTTTATCCTTCCACGATTACGAATGAAAAATTATTGTTGAAGTTTAATAATAAACGTTCTTTGTCTTCATTGGCTCACAAGGCAAGTAAGCTTGGTATTAAGAGAGGGAAATATTTTTCAGAGGACAGAGAGGGCAGACGTTGGACTCTTGATGAGATAAATATGGTCAGAGCCTTTTACGGTCAAGTTGATGATCAATGGATACTTGATTTTTTTCCAAACAGAAGCATTGCGGGAATTAAAAGAATTGCTTTAAAACACAGACCCAAGAAAAAGAGAAAAAAAGTATTTTCAACAAATCCTTCTTGGTCTGAATTTGAAGATGCATTACTTTTAAAGCATTATCAAACAAAAACGATTGATGAAATGACGCATCTTTTTCCTCAAAGAACATATGACGGAATACGTTCAAGAATCCAAGTACTTGGATTAAAACGTGATAAAACGCATTTAAAGCAAGCAAAATCCTGTTTTATGTGGACAGATGAAGAGAAGGATCTACTAAAACAGAATAGATACAAATCTGTTAAAGATTTACAACAGCTTTTGCCTGCTCGCAGCTCTGATTCGATTCGAGGGCAATTGCGGAGGTTGAGGCTAGGAATTTTTGATAGGGTGTAAGCCCTTTTATTCCTAGATGAGGTCTGTATTTGTTGTATTTTTCAATCCACTTGGTAAGTTCTTGTTCTCTGTGTTCGGGTGAAAATAGCCATTTTTTACGGTAGAATTCAATATCAAGGGTTCTCCACATTCTTTCGGCTTTCCCGTTGGTTTGTGGATGATAGGGTTTTGTATATTTGTGAACAATTCCAAGGGATTTTAGAGTTGCTTCAAAAAGGTGTAGGTCAACATTTTTCTTGCTGCGTGTGGTAAACTCGGGTCCATTATCAGAAAGAAGGCTTTTGAATTCAATATTGTATTCATCTTTAAAGAATTTAACTCCTGATTTAAGGAAGTTAGAAAGAGTTTTCGCTGTTTTATCCTCAATTATTTCAGCGTAGACTATACGAGTACAATCATCAAGAAGTAAGGCTTCATAGCGTTTTTGATTGTAATCGCCTTTGATTTTACGTATTTTTTTAACATCAGTGTGAGCCATATCGCCGGGGTTTTGTTTTTCATAACGAATTATTACTGGTTTTTTGCGTTTTAATTTATCAAATTTGTAACCTCTTTTGTATCGCTTAAATACGGCGCAGATGGCTGATTCCGAGAGATAACAGTTAGTTGAGGTGTTGATAATTCCTCTGTTTTTTAGTTCAAAATGAATTTTGATTGAACTCAGCCCGAGATTATCTCGCATTTTAATTACAATTCGCTCGAGGATTTTAGGGGTTTTTCTATAGAAGTTGTGGGGAGTGGATGGTAAATCGTTAAGATTTTGTCGTCTAATCCATTTGTAATAGGTTTGTCTTGAAACATTGAAGATTTTACAGGCGTTTTTAACAGAATAATTTTCGACTTGAACTAGTTCAAGTAATCTTTTTCTGGTAAATGCATTCAATCTTTTTTGATACTTCATTTGCTGACTCCTTTGGTAATAATTGTACCAAATGTGTCAACAATGTCTCAGGGTTTTTCA
>CAZXID010000076.1:0-1621 GCA_964640325.1 uncultured Muribaculaceae bacterium
ATAGAACAAAATGTTTTTAGGAATGAGATTCTTAAAAAACTGAATAAGGAAGAATTACAAGCCAAAGGTTATAAAACCATTATTCAAAATAACTATACCTTCAATAGAGTTGAAAGCAAATACACGCTAAATGATGGAATTACAGAACCAGTATTAAAAAGCATAATACAAATATTGAAAACTATTGGCTACTTGCCATTGCAAACGCTCGATGACGTTGCAATTTTTTTAAGAGAATTCAATAAAAAATACACGCTATTGTATGCTTTTAATGGAGTTGGTAAAACCCGATTATCTGTTGCATTTAAAAACAAAGGAAAAGAAAGTGGTAGTGCTGATACAATTTACTACAATGCTTTTACTGAAGATTTGTTTTCTTGGGAAAATGATTTACCTAACGATACTGAAAGATATTTAAAAATAAATCTTCAATCCCAATTTTTTGTTGGTTTGCCAGGTTTAGATATAAGTAATAAAATTCGACCGATTTTAAGAAAATATGCTGACTTTAATTTCGATATAAATTTCGATACTGGAAGGGTTGATTTTGAGAGAGAGGTTGTTGAAAACGAAGTCAGTCGAATTGAAAAAAATATCAAAGTATCAAGAGGCGAAGAAAATATTTTTATTTGGTGCTTTTTTTCGGCAGTAGCCCAGTTAATAATGGATGGTGAGGTTAGATATAATTGGGTAAAATACATTTATATTGATGACCCTATTTCTTCACTTGATGACAATAACGCAATTGCAGTGGCACACTATTTAGCTAAAATGCTAAAAGTTGAAAATTCAAGGGTTCAGACCATTATCTCTACCCACCACTCACTTTTCTATAATGTACTTTGTAATGAATTTAAAAATAGTACAAAGTATTTTTTAAGAAAAAAAGAGAATATCTACCAATTAAGCGATACTACAGATACTCCTTTTCTTTATCACGTTTTTGTAATTCAGGAAATTCAAAAAGCAATAAATGAAGATAGATTAGTGAACTATCATTTTACAATACTTCGTAATTTATTAGAGAAAACAGCCAATTTTCACGGCTTCGATGGGTTTGAAAATTTGATTGTTATTAATGATGACGATGAAGAAAAAACTCTATATCATCGTTATGTACAAATATTTAACCACGGCGGATATTCCCTTTTTGAACCAACAGAAATGACAGAAGATAATAAAGTGCGTTTCGCTGAAATTTTTGAAAACTTCAAAAGGAATTACAAGTTTAATAACACTTTGTTTCCTGCAATTACAATAGAGGATTAGATTATGACAAATAAAGATCAACAACAACTGGGTAAAACCCTGTGGGATATAGCCGACCAATTGCGTGGCGCAATGAATGCAGATGATTTTCGTGATTATATGCTTTCATTCTTGTTTTTACGCTATTTATCATTCAATTACGAAGAAGCTGCAAAAAAAGAGTTGGGGGCAGACTATCCTAAGTTACCTGAAAAAGATAAGCGGATACCGTTATCAGTTTGGTATGCAGAGAATAAAATGGATGTACAGGAATTTGAAAAGCAAATGCGCCGCAAAGTCCATTATGTTATCAAACCCCAGCATTTGTGGAGCAACATTACTGAAATGGCAAGAACCCAACATGGCGAATTGC
>CAZXID010000077.1:0-1522 GCA_964640325.1 uncultured Muribaculaceae bacterium
TTAATAATGTCAATTATTTTTTTAAATGCGGGCAGGACGCCCGCCTAAAGTTTTTACGGTTATTTCGCATAACGTCATGGTTAACTGACGTTGGCCGCAAGGCCAATGTGCTGACATGAAAATGCAAAAGTATCATGTCGCAAAATATTCAGAAACACAAAATCAAAATCTTTCATGTTGCAAACATGGAAGCCAAGCGCGGCACCCAGAAAAAACCCAAGACCGTTAAGCCGCGCGACGCTGTTAACCTATGTTATATGTAGTGCTGAGGCAGATCTTCACAGTGAAACGATCATAAAAATACGCGCGAACTCAACGAGCAAAGACTTCGAGTAACCGTAATCATCAAGCGAACGATCAACCTTAACAACGAAAAACCGTAAAACCCGACTCTTTTTATTATGATACTTTACTTTTCCATGAACACAATTAAATTTTCGCCAGTATAAATTCATTAACTCAATCACCCTGCGCGTATTTAATGAGCGTTGAACGGCTGCCGAAGCATTGCATATAACGTCTTGCTTACCTGACGTTGCGGCGGTCTTTTGCCGCAATGTGGCGAAGCCCAAGCGAGGTACTCCGAGCGCCGCAGGTAAGCTTTGTTATGCGATGGAATTGGCCATTACAGATAATGTTTTCAAAAAAACTAAAAGTCTATTTCTTTTTATATTCTTATCCTTTTATTTTCAAAATTAATTTTTAAACCAAGAGCTCCACATACTTTCAGAAATGTAGTGATATTACAATTGATTCCATTTTCTACTTTTGAAAGCTGTTGTTGAGTTACATGAGCTTTCTTTGCTAAATCTTTTTGAGATATTCCAAGTTTATTTCTTTCTTCTAAAATTTTTATTGATAGAGAAAGTAATTCTCTTTCTTCATTAAATAATTGTGAAAATTTTTCGTCTTTTAATTCTTCTTTTATTTGTTTTTTAAATGTTTTCATTGTAAACCTCCAGTATAGTTTTTTCATCAAATCTTTTTAAAAAATCTTCTCTGCATTTTTTTGCTTTTTCTATTTGCGGTATAGGAACTTTATCAGTTCTTTTGATGAATGGATGAGTCAGAATTATGTAATCTTTATAGCAAAAGAAGTATAGAATTCTTAATTGATCTCCAGACAGTTTTATTCGTAGTTCATGTATGCCATCGACTAGAAGATCAGCGTATGGTCTTGGAAGGTTTGGACCTTTTTCTTCAAGGAATGAAAGTAATCCAAGAATTTTGGCTCGATTGTTTATGCTTTTTGAAGAAATGAAATCTTCAATGGGGCATTCTCCTTCTGTTGTTTCATAGTAAATGATTTTCCAGTTTTTCATCATAATTCAATGTACATCATATGTGATGTATTGTCAACTTTTATATTTACTTTTTTTAAAATGAATTTCGTGCAACAGAGTGACAAAAAAGTTTGGCCAATTCTTTCGCATAACGCTTTGCTTATGCGAAGTCGCGGCAGCTTTATCGCCGCGATTTGGCGTAGCCCGAACGAGCGACAGCGAGTGAAGCGCATAAGCTT